>CAMYKU010000047.1 GCA_947259105.1 uncultured Alphaproteobacteria bacterium | reverse complement strand
GTGCAGCTGCGGCAGGAAGGTCGTGGCGCGCTCGATCGGGCCGGCGAAGATCTTCGGGAACCAGGCCACGTACAGCGCCACGTGCCCGGCATGGCGCTGCGGCGGCAGGCGCCCGGCATAGGCGTCGACGAGGTAGCTGACCGCGGCAAAGGCATAGAACGAGTAGCCGACCGGCGTCGCCATGCCGAGCCGCGGCAGCACGACGGCGGCCAGCGGTTCCAGCTCGCCGGCGAAAAAATCGTAGAACTTGAAGGCGACCAGCAGTCCGAGCACGACCGCGAGGCCGAACGACAGCAGCGCTACCCGCAGGGCCCTGCGGCCGGTCATCGCCATGCCCAGGCCGCAGCCGTATACCACCAGCGTAACCGCGCCGAGATGGAAGAGGTTGAACGGCTCCCAGGCCGCGTAGAAGACGTAGCTCGCCAGCAGCAGCCAGGCCCAGCGCCAGCGCGCCGGCAGCGCCGCGTGCAGCGCCAGCACGAGCGGCAGGAAAACCAGGAACGTGAAGGATGTGAACAGCATCGGTCCGCGCGTTATTCGCTCATGTTCGACCGGCGCCGAGCGACCTCATACTTCGAGACGGGCCTCCGGCCCTCCTCAGCATGAGGGCACAAGCATTGAAGCCTCATGCTGAGGAGCCCTGGAAGGGCGTCTCGAAGTATGAGGTCGCGCCGCCGTCTCAGGAGTACATCCACGCGAACCGGGCCAGTGCCGGCCTAGTAGGTTGCGCCGCCGGCGCGCAGGTCTTCCGGCACCAGGTCGATCGGGATCGCGCCGTTGACCACCAGGTAGCCGGCCAGGGCCTCGCGCTGTTCGGCGGTGAGCTCGATTTCCACGTGGCTCGGCTTGTTCAGCGTGCCCAGCCAGGCGTCCCGGGTCTTGTCCTGGGTTATGACGACGGTGATGATGTGGCAGAACTGGCAGTTCTCCATGACAAGGTCGCGCCCGTCCGGCGGCAGCAGCCGGCCCCAGTCCGCCTTGCCCGGATCCGCAGGCTGCGCGCCCGCCGGCAGCGGCATGTTGAACGCCAGATAGTCGGCCAGCGTCGCCAGCTCGTAGTCGCCGAGGCCCTTGAGGCCGGAGATCGCCGCGCTGCGGTCCCGCAGATAGGCCAGCCAGTCCTCGCGGCCCCGTTTGCCGGTCAGCAGCGCCTGTACTTCAGCGGCAGGCGGATCACTGCGCATGATATCGGTCAGCAGCGTCTTGCCGCCGGGCGGGATGAAGGCGAACACATCGTCGGTCTGCGCCCGCGCGGATCCCGCAAGCAGCAGAGCGAGCGCAAGAACGCCGAAGCACGGGAAAAGGCGGTTGATCGTCATGGCTTGCTCATCCTTTTGCGCGCGTGGCGCTGCACAGTTTCCGGGCGCGTCTCAGAACCGCAGGTCTTCCGGCACATCTTCTATCTTCATCGGCATGTTGACGGCGGAATAACGGGCGAAGGTCTCGCGCTCGCGCTGGTTCATCCCGATCTCGCGGTGGAACGGCGACTCGAACATGCCGAGCCAGCCCTGCACGTCGCGGTCCTGGGTCAGGTGGCTGGCGAACAGCGAGTGGCAGAACTGGCACTGGTTCCAGGCCAGCTCGCGGCCGTCCGGCGGCAGCGCCGCACCGGGATCGCCCTTCTTCTCCGCCGATTCCAGCGCGCCCGCAGGCACCGGCATGTTGACGGCAAGATAGCCGGCAAGGGTGCGCAGCTCGGGCTCGCTCATCGGGCCCTCCCGCGCGGCGAGAAACGCATGCCATTCCTCTTCGGTGCGCCGGGCCGTGGCGACCGGACGCAGCGCGGCGGCGTCCACGGGCAGGCCCAGCATCTCGATCAACAGGGTCTTGCCGCCCTTCGGCATGAAATCGGACGTCTCCTGGCCGTGCGCCGGCAGCATGCCGGACAACCCGGCGCACAGCACGGCCAGCGCAAGGTTGCCGATACTCCTCATGACCCATTGTCCCGGCGGATCCGGTCCTGCAGGGAGAACACGGGCACCCGCAACTCGCTTCGGGCCTTTTCGGTCGGAAAGCCTTCGCCGCGAAGCAGATCGATCAGCATCACCGTGGAGTCCTCGAAAAACTGCTCGTGGCAGGTGCCGCAGATCAGCGCCGGAACGTCCTCGATCACGACCAGGCGGTCGTCATGCCAGAAGGCGGACCGCACCTGGTCGGCGCGCAGGTCGGCGCCGCCACACTGTTCGCAGGTCTGGTGTGTCTGCTGCTGTTCTTCGTTCATCGCCGGCCGTGCTCCGTGCCTCTTGTTCAGATCGGGGGTGGCATACTGCCGGGGTTGCCGGCGCAGCCGGGCGGCGAGCGCGGGCCGCAGCCCGCCCTCGGCCGTCCGGCCGTCTGCCTGTCGTCGCCTCAGCCGAGCAGCTGTTTGGCCGCTCCCATGATGTGCTCCGCGTTCGGCCGCATCCACAGGAACATCTCGGGTGAGGCCGGCGGCGGCGCATCGGGGAAGGCGATGCGTTTGTAGCGCGCGCCGTCGACGTTCTCGGCGACCCGCGCGATGACCTCGGCGCCCGGACACAGCGTGTAGTAGGACTGGTCGAAAGTCAGCAGGCGTTTGGTCTTCTGCACCGATTTGACCAGGGTTTCCGTGTCCATCGGCTTCAGCGAACGCAGGTCGATCGCCTCGACGCCCACGCCGCTCTCCTGCAGGCGCTTGGTGGCCTCGAGCACCTCGGGCATGCCGGCCCCGGAGCTGACGATGGTCAGGTCGCCGCCGGTGCTGCGCAGGGCCGCCTTGTCCAGCGGGGTTTCGTACTGGTCGTCGGGAACCTCCTCGACCAGATTGCGGAGCCCCGCGGGATAGAGATAGACCACCGGGTTCCGGTCGCGGATCGCCGAGGCCATCATGCCCTTGGCGTCCCTCGGGGTCGACGGGATCACCGTCTTCACGCCGGGGATGTGGGCATAATAGGTGTCGATCTCATAGTCGGAATGCTGACCCGCGAATCCAGGCGTCTGCCCGGTCATCTCGAGGATGAACACGATCGGCATTTCGGCATCCCCGCCGGTCATGTGGCGCAGCTTGCCGGCATGGTTCTGGATCATCTGGAAGCACATACCGTTGCCCTGATAGGGGATGTAGGTGACCGCGGTCACGCCGGCGAGCCCCGCCCCCAGCGTGGCGCCCGCCATCCACATCTCGTCGATGCCCGTGTTGTTGACGCGGGTACGGCCGAACTCCTTCTCCAGGTTGATCACCGGCTTGCCCGGATTGGAGGCCACCGGGGGAGTCAATTCGAACAGCCATACCATGTCCTTGCGCTGGCGCATTTCATACTGCACAGCCTCGAGGACGGAGTACATCCAACTCTTGCGTGCCATGATACTGTCTCCTTATCCTCCGTACGGAGGCGGACGCCGGGCCGGCGCCGGGCCTTCCGGACGGATCGCCGCCATGGCGGCTAACCGAACTGGGCGGCCCGGACGCTGCCCGTAACGAAGACGTTCTTGAGGCCGTCTTCGGGCTTGCAGAGCGGCTGCTTGTCGGCCCATTCGAAGGCTTCCTTGACCTCCTTCTTCACCGCGGCTTCCGCGGCGTCGGCCTTGGCCTGGTCCAGCGTGCCCCAGTTGATCAGGGTCTTGCGGAAGATGTCGATGGGGTCGCGCGCCATCCAGGCCCGCACCTCGCGCTCCGGACGGAACGACGAAATCGCCAGCGGATCGTAGCCGAAGGCGCCCAGCTCGCCGGGTTTGGCTCCAGGCGCACCCCAGTGGTTGTAGTAACGGTAGGTCTTGGCTTCGATCAGCGTCGGCCCCTCCCCGGCCCGTGCGCGCTCCACCGCCTCCTTGGCCGCATTGTAGACCTGCAGCACGTCCTGGCCGTCCACCACGACGCCCGGAATACGGTAGGTCCTGGCCGCGTCGGCAATGTCCTTCATCGGGCAGGAGTAGGAGTAATGGGCGTACTGGTGGTACAGGTTGTTCTCCAGCACGTAGACGAACGGCAGGTCGAGCAGGGCCGCGTTGTTCAGCGTGCCGTGGAAGGCCGGCGTGGCGTAGGTGCCGTCGCCGCCGAACACCACGGACACCTGCTTGCTGCCCCGTGCCCGGATGCCGAAGGCCGAACCGGCCGCCATCACCAGGCCGGGCCCGATCATGCCGTCGGCGCCCATGAAGCCGACCGACTTGTCGGAGATGTGCATCTCGGCGGCGTAGCCCTTGTTCAGGCCGGTCGCCCGGAAATCGTTCTCCGCGCACATCTTCTTCAGGTCGACGCCCTTGGCGAGGGCGTGTCCGCTTGGCCGGTGCGTGCTGTACACCAGGTCCACCTCCTCGAAGGCCCCCTTGTTGCGCAGGGCGGCGCACACGCCGGTGGCGACCGCCTCCTGGCCGGCGTAGAAGTGGTTGTAGCCGCGGTAGCCGGGCTCGGTCAGCATCTTGTCCGCCTGCGTCCGCTCGTGCCAGCGGATGCGGAGCATGGTTGCGTACATCTCCTTCAGCTTGTCGTCCGAAAGATCCTTGGCCCAGTAGCCGATTTCCCCGTTTGCCCAGGAAAACTGGCTGCTCAGCGATACCGCCGCGCCCGCGCCTGCGACGGCTTTGAGGAAGGTTCGTCTGGTTGCCGATGGAGTCGGTTCACCCCCCCGCGACTCTCGCGAGAGTTTCGTTTCGTAAGCCATTGCAGTCCCTCCAGGTGAAATAGCGGCAAAGCCGCGTGTGGAGACCCAGGCGTCGATAATGGAAAGGATTTATTTACCATGTTTTCCCGTGTGAATCGTTGATTTGGATCAATCAGCGGGCGCGGTCCGGGCGTTGGCATCCGTTCTTGACCCACGCGCCGCCACGGGGCAAACCATCGGCCGTCCCTCGATATACGGAGCAGCACCATGGCCGGCGCACTCGACGGCGTTCGCATCTTCGATCTGACACGGATTCTGGCGGGTCCGAGCTGCACCCAGGCGCTCGGCGACCTCGGCGCGGACGTGATCAAGATCGAGCAGCCGGGGCGCGGCGACGATACCCGCAAATGGGGCCCGCCCTATGTGGCGGACGCCGACGGCAACGAGACGACCGAAAGCGCCTACTTCCTTTCGGCCAACCGCAACAAGCGTTCGGTCGCCATCGACATCGCCAAGCCGGAAGGCCAGGCGCTGGCGAAGCGCCTGCTGGCGCATTGCGACATCCTGGTGGAGAACTTCAAGACCGGAGACCTTGCGCGCTACGGCCTGTCATACGACGACCTGAAGGACGCGTTTCCGGGCCTGATCTATTGCTCGATCACCGGCTTCGGCCAGACCGGACCCTACGCCGCGCACGCCGGCTACGACTATCTCGCACAGGCGATGGGCGGCATCATGAGCCTGACCGGCGAGGTCGACGGCGAGCCCATGAAGGTGGGCGTCGGCATCGCCGATCTGATGTGCGGCATGTACGCCGCCACCGCGATGCTGGCGGCGCTGCGCCACCGCGACGCCACCGGCACGGGCCAGCAGGTCGACATGGCGCTGCTGGACACGCAGGTCGCATGGCTGGTCTACGAGGCGGAGAACTACCTGATCTCGGGACGCCAACCGCCGCGGCGCGGCAACGGCCACCCCAACATCGTGCCCTACCAGGTGTTCGAGACCTCCGACGGCCACATGGTGCTGGCCTGCGGCAACGACCGGCAGTTCCGGGAATTCTGCGACATGGCGGGGGCGCTGCATCTCGCCGACGACCCGCGCTTTTCCACCAACAGCGAACGCTGCCGCAACCGCGAGGATTCGATCCCGCTGGTCGCCGAGCTGATGCGCCGGAAGACCATGGCCGAATGGCTCGAAGGGCTGCGCGCGCGCCACGTCCCCTGCTCGCCCGTCAACACCGTCGACCAGGTGTTCGAAGACCCCCAGGTCAAGGCACGCGGCATGCGCATCGATATGCCCTACCCGCTTGCCGGCGCCGGCACGGTGCCGCTGGTCGCCAGCCCGATCCGGATGTCCGGGACGCCTCCCGAATACCGCCACGCCCCGCCGACCCTGGGCCAGCACACCGACGAGGTGTTGGGAGAGTTGCTGGAGATGGATGTGGGGGAGATCGCGAAGCTGCGCGAAGCCGGCATCGTTTAGCACCGCGCGACCTCATACTTCGAGACGGCGCTTCGCGCCTCCTCAGCATGAGGCTCAAACGTCAGTGTCCTCATGCTGAGGAGGGCCTCCAGGCCCGTCTCGAAGTATGAGGTCGCTCGGTATCACCAGCCAGACGGACCCGGATTCCACCAACCGCTTGTCGCCGCGCGCCTGCGGAAATATAGTGCCGGTTCATGAGCACCACCGCCGACTCCTCGCTTCGTTTCCCGCACCGGCATCTTCTGGGAATCGAGGGGCTTTCGGCGGACGCCATCACCATGGTGCTCGACCTCGCCGACTCGTACGTCGAGCAGAGCCGCAAGCCGGACAAGAAGCTCTCGCTGCTGCGCGGCCGCACGGTCATCAACCTGTTCTTCGAGAGCTCGACCCGCACCCGCACCTCCTTCGAGCTGGCCGGCAAGCGGCTCGGCGCCGACGTGATCAACATGTCGGTGTCGACCAGCGCCATCAAGAAGGGCGAAACCGTGATCGACACGGCGATGACGCTGAACGCCATGCACACCGACGTGCTGGTCGTCCGCCACAGCGATTCGGGCGCGGTCAAGCTGCTGTCCGAGAAGGTCAACTGCGCCGTCATGAACGCCGGCGACGGCAGCCACGAACACCCGACCCAGGCGCTGCTGGACGCGCTGACGATCCGCCGCCGCAAGGGCCGCCTGCAGGGGCTGACCGTGGCGATCTGCGGCGACGTGCTGCACAGCCGGGTGGCGCGCTCCAACATCCTGCTGCTGCACACAATGGGCGCGCGGGTCCGCGTGATCGGCCCGCCGACGCTGCTGCCGTCGGCCATAGAGCGCTTCGGCGTCGAGGTGTTCCACGACATGCGCGCGGGCCTGAAGGACTGCGATATCGTGATGATGCTGCGGCTGCAGACCGAACGCATGCAGGGCCGGTTCGTGCCGTCGCCGCGCGAGTATTTCCATTACTTCGGCCTCGACCGCGAGAAACTGGCGGCGGCCAGGGACGATGCGCTGGTCATGCATCCGGGACCGATGAACCGCGGCATCGAGATCGACTCGGAACTCGCGGACGACATCGACCGCTCGGTGATCCGCGAGCAGGTGGAGATGGGCGTCGCCGTGCGCATGGCCTGCCTCGACCTCTTGACCCGGGACCTGCTCGGGAACGCGCCATGAGCAAGTACCGCACAGCCTATGTCAATGCCCGGCTGGTCGATCCGGCGAGCGGCCTCGACGCGCCCGGCGGGCTGCTGGCCGAGGACGGCAAGATCGCCGATTTCGGGACCAGGCTGTTCGCCGACGGCGCGCCCGGCGACGCCGAGACCGTCGACTGCGGCGGCCACGTGCTGGCGCCCGGCCTGGTCGACATGCGGGTGCAGCTGCGCGACCCCGGCCAGGAGCATATGGAGGACATCGAGAGTGCCGGCCATGCCGCCGGCGCCGGCGGCGTGACGACGATCGTCTGCCTGCCCAACACCGACCCGGTGATCGACAACGTCGCGGTGCTGGAGTTCGTCGCCCGCCGGGCGCGCGAGGTCAAGCTCGCCAAGATCCACTGCTACGCGGCGATCACAAGGGGCTTCGCGGGACGCGAGCTGACCGAGTTCGGCCTGCTGGGCGAAGCCGGCGCGGTGGCGTTCACCGACGCCGAGGTGACGGTGGCCGACGCCAAGACCCTGCAGCGGGCGCTCAGCTACGCCTCGACATTCGGGCACCTGATCGCGCAGCATCCGGAAGAGCCGTCGCTGGCGGCCGACGGCCAGATGAACTCCGGCGAGATCGCGAGCCGGCTGGGCCTGGCCGGCATCCCCCCGGTGGCCGAGGTGATCATGATCGAGCGGGATCTGCGGCTGGTCGAAAAAACCGGCAGCAGGTATCACGCCGCGCATGTCTCGACGGCCGCCTCGGTGGAAGCGATTCGCCAGGCCAAGCGGCGCGGGCTGGACGTGACCTGCGACACCGCGCCCCATTATTTCGCGCTCAACGAAATCGCGGTGGGCGATTACCGGACCTTCGCCAAGGTCCGCCCGCCGCTGCGCGACGAGACCGACCGCGAGGCCGTCGTCGAGGGGCTGAAGGACGGCACCATCGACGCCATCGCCAGCGATCATTCGCCGCACGACCAGGATTCGAAACGCCTGCCCTTCGCCCAGGCGGCGTTCGGCATCATCGGGCTGGAGACGCTGCTGCCGCTGACGCTTGAGCTGTATCACAACAAGCACCTCAAACTGCCGGAGGCGCTGGCGCTGCTGACCTGCAGGCCGGCCGAGCGGCTGGGGCTGACGGCCGGGCGGCTGGCGAAGGGCGCGCCGGCGGACCTGGTGCTGATCGACACCGACCGGCCGTGGAAGATCGACGAGGAGGCGTTCCGCAGCAAGTCGAAGAATTCGCCCTTCGACGGGCGGCCGGTGCAGGGCCACGCGCTGCGCACCGTCGTCGACGGACGGGCCATATTCAGCGTTGGACAGGAAAAACAGAAGAAGAAGGCGGGTTAGATGCCGGATCCGGGACACTGGACCATCGGCCTGTCCGGGGCGGCCGCCGTCGCGGCGCTCTGCTACCTGATCGGCTCGATCCCGTTCGGCCTGCTGCTCACGCGGCTCGCCGGGCTTGGCGACATCCGCAGCATCGGCTCCGGCAATATCGGCGCGACCAACGTGTTGCGCACCGGAAACAAGCGGCTGGCGGCGGCGACGCTGGCGCTGGATGCCGGCAAGGGTGCGGCGGGTGCACTGGCCGGCGGCCTGTTCGCCCCGGAAGGCGCACTGATCGGCGCCGTCGCGGTGGTCGTCGGGCACATGTTCCCGGTCTGGCTGGGGTTCCGGGGCGGCAAGGGCGTCGCCACCGGATTCGGCGCGCTGACCGCGCTGGCCTGGCCATCCGGCCTCATCGCCGTCGCGGTCTGGCTGGCGGTCGTCCTGGTTTTCCGCATCTCGTCGCTGGCGGCACTGGTGACCACGCTGCTCGTCCCGCTCCACGTCTGGTATTTCACCGACCTGTGGACCGCCCTGGCGGTGGCGATCGTCTGTGCGCTGATCTGGTCCCGCCACCACCAGAACATCGGCCGCCTGCTGCGTGGTGAGGAGCCGCGGATCGGGCGTGATAACAGGGAATGAGGCCGCCCGCCAACGATGCGGACCGCCTGGCGCGGCTGCGGCTGATCCGCAGCGAGAATGTCGGGCCGATCACCTTCCGCGAACTGATGAAGTATTTCGCGAGCGCCGCCGAGGCGCTCGACGCCCTGCCCTCGCTGGCCGCGCGCGGCGGGCGGCGCAAGATCAAGATCTGCCCGAAATCGAAGGCCGTGGCCGAACTGGAAGCGGCCGAGGCGGCCGGCGCGCGCCACCTGTACCAGGGCGAGCCGGACTACCCGACGGCCCTGGCCGCGGCGGAGGACTCGCCGCCGGTGCTGCTGGTGATGGGAAGGAGCGAACTTCTGAATCACCCCACCGTCGCCATCGTCGGTGCGCGAAACGCTTCAACGAACGGACGGCGGATCGCCCGCGCGATCGCCGCCGGCGTCGCGGCGGAGGGGCTGGTGGTGGCCTCGGGCATGGCGCGCGGCATCGACGCCGCGGCGCATGAGGGCGCGCTCGACGGCGGCACCGTCGCCGTGCTTGCCGGCGGGCCCGACGTCGTCTATCCGGAGGAGAACCGCGGCCTGTACGAATCGATTCGCGAGCGCGGCGCGATCCTCGCCGAATCGCCGCCGGGCCTGGTGCCGCAAGCGCGCCACTTTCCCCGCCGCAACCGGATCATCTCGGGCCTGTCGCTGGGCGTCGTCGTGGTCGAGGCCGCGGTCCGGTCCGGCTCGCTGATCACCGCGCGGCTGGCCAACGAGCAGGGCCGCGAAGTCATGGCCGTCCCCGGCTCGCCGCTCGACCCGCGTTGCCGCGGCACCAACGACCTGATCCGCAAGGGCGCGACGATGGTGGAGGAAGCCGGGGATGTTCTCGGCACCCTGGAGGCGATGCGCGGCGACGGGTTGAGCCAGCCCGAATCGGGACGATTCGGGGACGCCGGCGCGTCGGCGGGCGAGCCGGTATCCGACGATGTACGCGCGCGGATCCTCGATGCGCTGGGCCACACGCCGGCCCAGGTCGACGCGATCATCCGCGACCTCGGCTTGCCGGCGCAGACGGTGCTGACGGTGCTGCTGGAGCTGGAACTCGCCGGCCGCATCGAGCGCCAGCCCGGCAACATGGCGGCGCTGGTCGGCGAAGTCGAATGAAAGCCCTGTCCCCGAACGGAGCTGTCTGGCCGGGAGGTAAAATCATTTGCTGAAAGGTAATTTTCGCAAGAGTCGGCTGGCGGGATACTTCCTTGTCGTCGGCGGGATCGCCATGCTGGCGGCCGGCATCTGGTTCATCGGCGAGGCCGTGGATTTTCTCGATACGACCGCACGCACGGACGGAACGGTCGTCGCGCTGAAACGCGAACGCGGTGCAAAGGGCATGACCGAGGATCACCCGGTGGTTCGTTTCGTCCCGCCGGAAACCGGCGAGGCGGTCGAATTCAAGAGCCGATTCGGGATCTGGCCCTCTCCGTTCACGGTCGGAGACGCGGTCGAGGTGGCATACGATCCCGCCGATCCGTCACGGGCGGACATCAATTCGTTCTGGACGATCTGGCTGCTTCCATTATTGCTCGCAGCGTTCGGCCTGGCCTGCTTTGCGGCCGGTGTTCATACGCTTCGCCAGACAGAAAACAGCTAAGAGCGATTGAGCGCGCGCCCTGGACGGTTTCACGCCGTCTTAACCGGTTCCTGTCATGCTGATCCATGCTGAAGCCAAGAGCAGCATCCGCACAAACGGCATCGCTTCCCGCGATTCCGTTTATGCGGATAAAGCTGCTCGCCTTTTGAAACAGCGGGGTCCGATGAGTCACGATCATGTTTCGCAGTTCCACAGCGAAGGCTATGCCGTTATCCGCGGCGTCTTCGATAATTCGGAGGTCACGGCGCTGGCCGCCGCGTTCGACCGGATCTACGCCGAGGCCATGGCGCATGGGCGCAGCTGGCGTCACCGCAACACATTCTACCGGCTGGCCGACGACGCGGCGCTCGGGCGCATCGTGCGCTATGCGCAATGGGCCGCCTGGATCGACGAGACGCTGGAGCGCACGCGGCGCGACGAGCGGCTCCTGGAAATTCTCGAGCCGCTGATCGGCGGCGACATCAAGCAGATCATCAACCAGCTGCACTGGAAGCCGCCGGGCGCGGCGATGACCGATTTCGGCTTCCACCAGGATTCACGCTCGCGCCAGCCGCGCGCGGCCTATCGCGACCTCGCGGGCTCCTACGTCCAGACGGGTATCGCCATCGACCCGCACAGTGAGGAGAACGGCGCGGTGGTGCTGTGCCCGCGCAGCCACCTTCTCGGCGAACTGCCTTACGATCGCGACCGGCATTCGATGAACGTGAACATGGACCCCGACGATCTGCGCCGCTTGGGCGTGAACCCGGAAGATGCGGTAACCGTGGACATGGCGCCCGGCGACGTGGCGCTGTGGCATGTGCACATGCTGCACGGCTCCGGCCCCAACCGCTCGCAGATCGACCGGCGGCTCTACATCAACGGCTATGTGCTCGCGGACAATTGCGACCGCGGCGAGTGGGCCTTTCGCGACGGCCGGCCATGCCCGCTCGAAGGCGCACCCGCCCTCGTCCATTACGAAGACCTGCACAGCAAGCCGGGGCCGATGTACGTCGATTGAGCGCCGGCGCGCGCAGCATGGCGGCGGCGCGATTGCGATCCGCGCTTTAACCTGCTGTTACCAAATGCCCATTACGCTTTCGGTTGACAAGAGGGCTTCGGACACCAAGTCTCTTGGGCCGCGTCGCGCGGCGCCCGTCGCGCGGAACACAACAACAATTCGGGGAATTTCGGGTAAGTCTGATGAACGTCGTCATCGTCGAATCACCGGCAAAGGCCAAGACAATCAACAAGTATCTCGGTCGGGACTACAAGGTCCTGGCCAGCTTCGGCCATGTCCGCGATCTGCTGGCGAAGGACGGTGCGGTCGATCCCGACAACGACTTCGCGATGGTGTGGGAAGTCGGCGACCGTTCGAAGAAACAGATATCAGAGATCCGCAAGGCCCTGAAGGGCGCGGACACGCTGTACCTCGCCACCGACCCCGACCGCGAGGGCGAAGCGATTTCCTGGCACGTGCTGGAGGTGCTGGGCGAAAACGGCGCGCTGCGCGACCTGGACGTGAAGCGCGTGGTGTTCCACGAGATCACCAAGCGGGCGGTGACGGATGCCATGGCGCATCCGCGCACGATCAACACGGAACTGGTCAACGCCTATCTCGCGCGCCGGGCGCTGGACTACCTTGTCGGCTTTACGCTCTCGCCGGTGCTGTGGCGCAAGCTGCCGGGGGCACGCTCGGCGGGCCGCGTGCAGTCGGTGGCGCTGCGGCTGATCTGCGAGCGCGAGTCCGAGATCGAGGTGTTCCGTGCGCAGGAGTACTGGACCGTCGATGCCGGCTTCACGACGCCGGCCGGCGAGCCCTTTACCGCCCGGCTGACCCATGTGGGCGGCGAGAAGCTGGAGCGCATGGGCATCGCCGACGAGGCCACGGCGACCGCCGCGGTCCAGGCGATCGAGGCACGCGACTACAGTATTGCCCGGATCGAGGCCAAGAAAGTGCGCCGCAGCCCGCCGCCGCCTTTCACCACCTCGACCCTGCAGCAGGAAGCCAGCCGCAAGCTGCGGTTCGGGACATCGCGCACCATGCAGCTGGCGCAGCGGCTTTACGAGGGCGCATCGATCAACGGTGAGACGGTGGGCCTGATCACCTATATGCGGACCGACAGCGTGACGCTGAGCCAGGAGGCGGTCCAGGCCAGCCGCCGGCTGATCGAAAAGGATTTCGGGAAACCGTACCTGCCCGACAGCCCGCGCATTTACAAGACCAAGGCCAAGAATGCGCAGGAGGCCCATGAGGCGATTCGCCCGACCGACCTGTTCCACCGCCCGGACCAGGTGCGCCACGTCCTCGACGAGGACCAGTTCCGCCTCTACGAGCTGATCTGGAAGCGCACCGTCGCCGCCTCCATGGAGAACGCGCTGCTGGACCAGGTGGCGGTCGACGTCGCCAGCCCGGACGAACAGGTCACGCTGCGCGCCAACGGCTCGGTCATAGCCTTCGACGGCTTCCTGAAACTCTACCGCGAGGACAGGGACGACGAGGTGAACGGCAACGGCGAGAACGGCGACCGCCGCCTGCCGCCGATGAAGGAGGGCGAGAGCCCGGCGCTGACCGGCGTTACGCCCGAACAGCATTTCACCCAGCCGCCGCCGCGCTATAGCGAGGCCAGCCTGGTCAAGAAGATGGAGGAGCTGGGCATCGGCCGGCCCTCGACCTACGCCAGCATCCTCAAAGTTCTGCAGGACCGCGAATATGTGGCGCTGGACAAGCGCCGCTTCGTGCCGGACGACAAGGGGCGGCTGGTCGTCGCCTTCCTGTCCTCCTTCTTCCCGCGCTACGTGGAGTACGATTTCACCGCCCGGATGGAAGAGAGGCTCGACGACATCTCCGGCGGGCAGGTCGACTGGAAGTCGGTGCTGCGCGAATTCTGGCGCGACTTCTCGCACGCCGTGGACGGCGCCAAGGAGGTGACGTTCAGCCAGGTCGTGGATGTGCTGGACGACACGCTCGGCCCGCATTTCTTTCCGCCCAGGGAGGGCGAGGACGCAGAGGCCGCCCGGCGCTGCCCGTCCTGCGCCGACGGCAGGCTGAACATCAAGGTCGGCCGATTCGGGGCCTTCATCGGCTGTTCCGGCTATCCCGAATGCCGATACACCCGCCAACTCGGCCTCGAGAACGGCGATGCCGAGACGGCGGGCGAGGCGGCGGAAAGCGCAGACCTGCCGCGCGTCCTGGGAGTCGACCCGGAAACCGGCAAGGACGTCAGCCTGCGCAAGGGTCCTTACGGGCTGTACGTTCAACTCGGCGAGGAAGAGCTGCCGCCGCCTGAAGAGGCCAACGGCGACGGCAAGAAAAAGACGCGCAAGAAAAAAGGACCCAAACCGCCGCGCGCCTCCCTGCCCCGCGGCATGCCGGCCGTCCATGTCGACCTCGAGAAGGCGCTGGCGTTGCTGGCCCTGCCGCGCGACGTCGGCATCAATCCCAACAGCGGCGAGATGATCACCGCGGGCATGGGACGATTCGGCCCCTACGTCAAACACGGCAGCGCCTATGTGTCGCTGAAGGGCGAGGACGATGTGCTGACGATCGGCCTCAACCGCGCGGTCGAGCTGGTCGAGACCGCGGCCGAGAAGCGGCCGCCGGCGAAGGAGCTGGGCCCCTATCCCAAGGACGGCAAGGCGATTTCGGTTGGCAAGGGACGCTTCGGTCCCTATGTAAGGCACGGCAAGACCTTCGCGTCGCTGCCCAAGGGCATGGAAATGGACGCGGTCACGCTGGAACAGGCGATCGAGTTGATCGGCGCCAAGCTTGCCAAGGCAAACAACGGCAAGGCCGGCGAAAAGGCTGCCGCGAAGAAAAAAACGACGAAGAAGACATCAGGCAAAAAGAAAACCACGGCAAAAAAAGCCGCCAGCGGCTAATCTGCATTCATCGAAAGTCGTCGCCACGCAAGCGCGCATCCCTGTGCGGGTCGTTGTGCTGTCGGCCATCGATGAACCCACAGAGAGAGCGAATTTCCTTGCTCTTCTTCAGGCTCGGGGTGAGAAAACCACCTCTTCCGGCCACACCGCCCTCATCGCGAGCCTGAAGAAGCACGAGGACGACGGCCGCGAGGCCGCATCGCCTTCGATAATCCGTTATTCCGAATGAACGAGTTAATACATTGCCAAAAAAAGAGAAAAAGACAAAAACCAAAGAGGTTCCGCGGCCGACGCGCGAACAGATCGTGGCCTTCATCGAGGAGAGCCCGACACCCGTCGGCAAACGCGAAATCGCCCGCGCCTTCCATCTGACGGGGGGCGGCCGCGTCTGGCTGAAGGGCGTGCTGAAGGAGCTGGCCGAGGACGGCAAGGTCGAACGCGGCCGCAAGCGCCGCGTCACGAAGCCGGGCGCCCTGCCCGAGGTCGCCGTGATCCAGGTCGCCCGCATCGACGCCGACGGCGAGGTGATCTGCCGCCCGGTCAAGGAAAGCGAAGGCGCGCAGCCGGTGATCTACCTGCGGCCGGGCAGCCATCGCGGTGCTGCGCCCGGCGAGGGCGACCGTATCCTCGCCCGGCTCAACCGCATCGGCGAGGACATCTACGACGCCCGCATCATCCGGGTCGTCGGTACCGGCCCGCGCCTTCTGATCGGCGTCTTTGAGCCGACCGGCGACGGCGGCCTCGTCCGCCCCACCGACCGCAAGCACAAGGGCGATTACGTCGTCGGCCGGGCCGACACCGGAACGGCGCGTCCGGGCGACCTCGTGAGCGCCGAGGTACTGGAAACAAGGGGCTACGGCGCGCGGCGGGTGAAGATCGTCGAGCGGCTGGGCCGCATGGGCGACGCCTCGACGATCAGCCTCGTGGCCATCCACCAGAACGGCATCCCGCATGAATTCCCGAAGGACGCGCTGGACCAGGCGAAACGGGCGAAACCCGCCGAACTGGGCAGGCGCACCGATCTGCGCGATATTCCGCTGGTCACCATCGACGGGGCCGACGCACGCGACTTCGACGACGCGGTCTGGGCCGAGGCCGACGACAATCCGAAGAACGAGGGCGGCTGGCACCTGCTGGTCGCCATCGCCGACGTTTCCTGCTACGCGCGGCCGGGCGACGCGCTGGACCGGTCGGCGCGCGAGCGCGGAAATTCGGTTTATTTCCCCGACCGCGTGGTGCCGATGCTGCCGGAGCAACTCTCCAACGACCTCTGCTCGCTACGGCCCGACGAGGACCGCGCCTGCATGGCCGTCCATATGTGGGTCGACCGGAACGGCAAGCTCATCCGCCACAAATTCGTGCGCGGGCTGATGCGCTCCGCGGCGCGCCTGATCTACGAGCAGGTCCAGGCGGCGCGCGACGGCCAGCCGGACGAAACCACCGGCCCGCTGCTGGAGCCGGTGATCGCGCCGCTCTACGGGGCGTACGACGCGCTGTTGCGGGGCCGGGCGGCGCGCGGCACGCTGGAGCTGGAGATTCCCGAGCGCCAGGTGATCCTCGGCGACGACGGCCATATCGAGCGGATCGTGCCGCGCCGCCGGCTCGACAGCCACAAGATGATCGAGGAGTTCATGATCGCCGCCAATGTCGCGGCGGCGGAGGCCCTGGAGGCGAAGCGCCGCCCGGCCATGTACCGCATCCACGAGGAGCCGCCGATGGACAAGCTGGAGGCGCTGCGCCAGGCGCTCGACAGTCTCGGCTACCGCCTCGCCAGGGGACAGAAAATCCTGCCCGGCCATTTCACCGGGATCCTCGCGAAGGCCGCCGGCGAAAAGAGCGAACAGCTGATCAGCGAGCTGATCCTGCGCAGCCAGAGCCAAGCGAAATACAGCCCGGACAATCCCGGGCATTTCGGCCTCGCGCTGCGCCGCTATTGCCATTTCACCTCGCCGATCCGGCGCTATGCGGACCTGCTGGTGCACCGTTCGCTGATCGGGGGCTACGGCCTCGGCGAGGGCGCTCTCACCGACGACGAGGCGGAAAAATTCGCGACGACGGGCGAGCATATCTCGGCGACCGAGCGCCGCGCCGTGATGGCCGAGCGCGACGCCATGGACCGCTATACCACCGCCTTCATGGCCGACCGTGTCGGCGCCAGTTTCACCGGCAAGATCAGCGGCGTCACCCGCTTCGGCCTGTTCGTCACCCTGGATGAGACCGGCGCCGACGGCCTCATTCCGGTCTCGACGCTCGCCAACGACTATTTCATCCATGACGAGGTGCACCACTGCCTCGTGGGCGAGGCCACGGGCCTGACCTTCACCCTGGCGGACGCGGTCACGGTGGAACTGGTCGAGGCCGACACCGTGACCGGCGGCATGGTGTTCACGATTCTCGAGGGCGGCAAGCCGGGCGAGAAACCGAAGGGAGCCGGGCGGCGGGGACCGGGTTCGCGGCGGAACGGCGCCGGTGGCCGCGGCAGGCCGCCCAGGCGGCGGCGTTAACCCGGATTTCTCACCAGGATGGCGTCGTCATCGCGCCGGGCGGAGTCCGATCCGCCAGGAGAAGGCCGAAGAGCGTAGCCTGCGCTACGGTCGAGGCCTGCGACGCCGCGGGCGGCCCGCCCGGCGCGACGACGGCGCCATCCTGGTGAGAAGTCCGGGTTAAGACCGAAACCAGTGAAAACGCCGCTGCCCGTCACCACATGAACACCGCCGTCTGTCCCGCATCGCCGCTGTAATAGAGGCGCAACCGCAGGCAGTAGCGGTCGCCGGCGAACAGGCGGGCTCGGATGCGCGAGTTGCGTTGCGAGCCGCTGTCGTCGTCGCCCTCGATATAGCGGAACTCGCCGTTGCGATCCTCGAACAGCACCATGACCGTGTCCGAGACACCGAAGGTCTGGACCGTGTATTTTCGCGACTGCGGGACCTCGATGTGGAAGTTCAACTGCGCGCCGGCACCGATATCCACCGGCATCGACTCGAACGGCCGCAGCACCGGCATCTCCTCGGCGAGCGGCGGATAGAACTTGCCCGCCCATTCGATATCCTGCGCGGAAAGGCCGGGTTCCGGGACCACGCCGTTTCGGTATCGCTCCGGTTGCTCGATGACGCCGGCCGGGAGCTGGTAATGCATGATCGAATCCGGATCCCACGGCGAGCCGGTCACTTCCGCCGGCGAGAGCTTGCGCAGGATGTTCCAGCGGATCGTCGCCTCGTCCCAATTGTTGGGCGGGCCGCTGAAGATATCCAGCACCGCCTGTTCGTTCCAGACGATGCCGGAATTGGGATTCTGATGCTCGTGGGGAAAGCCGAGCGTGTGGCCGATCTCGTGGAGCGCCGTGTCCCAGCCATAGGGCGTGGTCAGATCCCAGCCGAAATTCATCGTGCGTTCGTCCGGATTGCGCGCGATGTCGATCACGTCGCGCCCGACATAGGACCAAGCGCCGTCGCCGGCCATGAACCCGATGCGGATTTCGGCCTGCTGCCGGTCCGCGACCTCGCGGAATTCGAGGCCGATGCCGAGATCCTTCCATGCCTTGAAGGCGCGGCGCACAACCTCCTGCTGCGACGCCGGGCCGACCCAGGCGCCGCCCGGCCCGTCGCCCGGACGGTCGAAGAAATAATAATGCAGGACCGTCCCGTTGGCCCATTTCTTCTCGTTGACCCGTATGAGCCGCAGCCGGTCGGGATTGAGCCCCGCCGGAAGTTCCCGCACGGGCACCTTCGGCAAGGAACATACGCCGACGACGCCGTTGCCGGCCGGGTCCTGTTTTCCCGATGTCTTTTTTGCTTTCGCCACGGTTCGCCTCCCTGTCGGTCCGGGAAATACTCGGGATTGCATCGGTCTGTCATCATACACCTTTGCGGCGCCCGTTTCATGCGAAAATGCCGGCTGTTCACGAACGCCCACGGCCTGGCAGCGGCTATCCGGAACACGCCTTGCCCGGTCTTGATCGCATCCCGGCGCCGAAGGTGGCCAAATCGTATGGCATGCTGCCGGCGGAGGTGCCGGCGCGTGCCGCTCACGTCACCGCAGCGGCGTCGTCGACGATGAGTTGCACCGATTCGCGGCCCTGCCAGCGGTCGACGCGGAGCTGGCCGGCGATGTGGAGGGGCAGGCCACCCCTCTGCATCAGAAGCTGGCCGAGCGGCCGGCCGCCGGCGCGGAAGGCGATGGCCTTGAGGCGGCCACCATCCTCGCCCGTCAAAATACAGCGCACGTGATCCTCGCCGACGATGTCGGCCTGCACGACACGCGCGGCCGGCAGGGCGAACCGCGGCTCTCGATTGCCGGAGCCGAAGGGGGCCAGCCTCTGCAGCGATGCCGCCAGCTCCACCGTGGCGCCGCGCGGCTGCAGCGTGCCGTCGAGCCCCAGTTCGGCCACCGGCCCGCCTGGGCCAGCCTGTACCATGATACGTTCCGCAAGGAAGGCGCGAAAGTCGGCCTGGCGGTCCGCCGACAGAGTAAACCCTGCCGCCATCGCATGGCCGCCGCCATTGACCAGCAGCCCTTCCTGCCGCGCGGCGATCACCGCGCTGCCGAGATCGACCCCGGACACCGACCGGCCGGAGCCCTTGCCGGTTCCGTCCTCCAGCGCGACGACGCAGGCCGGGCGGTTGTAGCGCTCCTTCAGCCGCCCGGCGACGATGCCGATGACGCCGGCATGCCAGCCCTCGGACGCCGCGTAGACCAGCCCGTCATGCAACTCGCCGGCCTCGACCTGGGCGATCGCCGCTTCCAGGCAGACGGCCTCGATCCCCTTGCGCTCGGTGTTCCAGGCATCGAGACGCTGGGCGATCGGCAGTGCGGTTGCGTAGTCCGGCGCGCTCAGCAGCGCGGCGCCCAGGGGGGCCTCGCCGACCCGCCCGCCGGCATTGACCCGCGGGCCCAGCAGGAAGCCGGCGTGCCAGGCTTCCGGCGCCTCGCTCATGCGCGCGACGTCCGCCAGCGCCGCGATGCCCGGATTGCCGCGTTGCGCCATCACCTTCAGCCCCTGGGCGACGAAGGCGCGGTTGACGCCGGTCAGCGGCACCACGTCGCAGACCGTGCCCAGCGCCACGAGATCCAGCCACTGGCGCAAATCCGGCTCCGGCCGGCCGGCATACCAGCCGGCATCCCGCAACAACCGGTTGACCGCCACCGCGAGCAGGAAGGCCACACCGACCGCCGCCATCTGGCCGTGCGGGCTGTCGTCGTCCAGCCGGTTCGGGTTGACCACCGCATGGGCGCGGGGCAGGCGCGGCTCGGCCACATGGTGGTCGACCACCAACACGTCCAGTCCGCCCTCCGCCGCCGCTTCCAGCGGCTCGAAGGCAGTGATGCCGCAATCGACCGTCACCGCGACGGCCGCGCCGCGCCGCCTGAGCGCCAAGAGCGCCGGCGCGTTCGGCCCATAGCCTTCCGTCATGCGGTCGGGAATATAGGTGACGACGCGGCCGCCGACCGATTCGAGGAGGCGAAGCAGCAGCGCCGTGGAGGTCGCGCCGTCCACGTCGTAGTCGCCGAAAATCGCGATGACCTCCCCGGATCGCACCGCGCGGGCGATGCGCTCGGCCGCCCGGTCCATGTCTTTCAGATGCGAGGGATCCGGCAGCAGCGCCTTCAGCGTCGGGTCCAGCCATACCGCCGCATCCTCGAGGCCGACGCCGCGCGCCGCCATGATGCGGCCGACCACTTCCGGCAGTCCGTAACGCTGGGCCAGCGCCAGGCCGAGTCGGGCATCGCCCTCGCGCGAGCGCCAGCGGCGCCCGCCGGCGGACCGCTCGACCCCGAGAATCGCTGTTGCCGCGTCAGACATCCATGGGCGGGAAGCCGGATTTGCGGGTAAAGTCGTGGGTCGTTTCGATAATACGCACCGTGCCGGTCTTGGAGCGCATCACCATCGACTGGGTCGTGGCCCCCTTGCCGAAGCGCCGCACCCCGCGCAGCATGGGGCCGTCGGTGACGCCGGTCGCGGCAAACATCACGTCGCCCGCGGCAAGCTCCGTCGTGCCGTATTTGCGCTTCAGGTCGGTGATGCCGCAACGGGCTGCGCGGGCCCGCTCATCGTCGTTGCGGAACACCAGCCGCCCCTCGATCTGGCCGCCGATGCAGCGCAGGGCCGCCGCCGCCAGGACCCCTTCCGGCGCGCCGCCGGTACCGTAATAGATGTCGACCGGGCTGTCGGGGGTGGCGGTGGCGATGACGCCGGCAACATCGCCATCGGAAATCAGCATGATGCGCGCGCCGGCGGCGCGGGTCTGCTCGATCAGGTCCGCGTGGCGCGGCCGGTCGAGAATGCAGGCGACGAGGTCCGAAATATCCTTGCCCTTGGCCTCGGCGAGATTGGCGAGGTTATCCGCCACCGGCGCGTCCAGATCGACGACACCGGCCGGCAGACCGCCGCCGACGGCGATCTTCTCCATGTAGACGTCGGGCGAGAACAGGAAGTTGCCGTGCTCCGCCATGGCGATGACGGCCAGCGCGTTGGCGCCGCCCTTGGCGGTGATCGTCGTGCCCTCCAGCGGGTCCAGCGCGATGTCGATCTTCGGGCCGTTGCCGGCGCCGACCTCCTCGCCGATATAAAGCATCGGCGCCTCGTCGCGCTCGCCCTCGCCGATCACCACCTTGCCCTCGATATTCAGGCTGTTCAGCGCGTTCCGCATGGCGTCGACGGCGGCCTGGTCGGCGGCCTTCTCGTCGCCGCGTCCCATCCAGCGCGATGCCGCCAGGGCCGCGGCCTCGGTCACCCGCACCACCTCCAGCGCCAGGTTGCGGTCCATACTGCTGTAATCTTCGGCCATCGCCTCCTCCGGAAAACTTTGTCTTGAACGTCGCGGGTTCATACCAATGCTCGTTGATAATGACCCATTTGATGGCGCAGGACGGCCCGCCGGGCAGCCGCGGCCCGCAGCGCGATGCGGCGCATCGGGCAAGGGTCGCAACGCATCCGGTGGGCCGTCCTGCGCCACCGAAGGCCGGGTTCCCTTGACCGTCCGCTGCGTTGCGGTCCGCTTACGGTGCACCAGCACCGCTGCGCGAACCGCGCCTGGCGAGCGGTCAAGGGAGCCCGGTCAAATGAGTCATTATCAACGAGCATTGGTATCACTCCATCGCGCCGCGCTCGATGCGGATCATGTTCGGCTTCTCGCGCACCGCCTCGATGCGTTCGATCTCGGCGATCGCGCGCTGCATCGACGCCTCGCTCGCCTCATGGGTGGTCAGCACCACCGGCACCACGTCGCCCGGCGCGCGGCTGCGCTGCAGCACCGATTCGAACGAGATCTCGCAGTCGCGCAGGGTCGCGGCGACATCGGCGAAGACGCCCGGCTTGTCGATCACCATCAGGCGCACGTAATAGGGGCCGACGTGGCGGTCCATCGGCAGCGACGGGATCGCCTTCAATGCCGTGGCCGGAACGCCGAAGGTCGGCGCACGGCGCCCGCAGGCGATGTCCACGAGGTCCCCGGCCACCGCCGACGCCGTCGGCCCGGCCCCGGCGCCGCGCCCTTCCAGCACCGTGGTGCCGACGTAATCGCCTTCCGTGACGATACCGTTGAACACGCCCTCGACCGCCGCGATCGGCGCATCGGCCGGGACCATCGCCGGGTGGACGCGCTGATGGATGCCGTCATGGTTCATCTCGGCGATGCCGAGCAGCTTGATCCGGTAACCAAGCTCGCCGGCATATTCGATGTCCATGGCGGCGATGTTGCGGATGCCCTCGACATAGACGCCGTCGAAATCGACCTCGGCGCCGAAGGCGAGCGCCGACAGCAGGGCCAGCTTGTGGGCGGCGTCCACGCCGTCGATATCGAAGCCGGGGTCGGCCTCGGCGTAGCCCAGGTGCTGCGCCTCGTCCAGCACGTCGCCGAACTCGCGGCCGGTCTCGCGCATGGTGGTCAGGATGTAGTTGCAGGTGCCGTTCAGGATGCCCTGGAGGCGGCCGATGCGGTTGCCGGCGAGACCCTCGCGGAGGGTCCGGATCACCGGGATGCCGCCCGCGACGGCAGCCTCCCAGGCCAGCGTTACCCCGGCGGCCTCGGCCGCGCGGGCCAGCGCGGCGCCGTGCATGGCCAGCAGCGCCTTGTTGGCGGTCACGACATGCCGGCCGGCCGCGAAGGCCGCCTCGCACACCGCCCTGGCGGCGCCGTCGCTGCCGCCGATCAGCTCGACCACCACGTCCGCGTCGGCCTCGCGCGCCATCGCCGCCGCATCGTCGTGCCAGGCGAAGGACGACAGCTCGACGCCGCGGTCGCGCCCGCGGCTGCGGGCCGAGACGGCGGTGACCTGCAGCGGCCGCCCGGCGCGCAAGGACAGCAGGTCCGCCTGTTGCTCGAGCAGCTTCACGGTGCCCGCGCCGACCGTGCCGAGGCCGGCGACAGCGATTTTCAGGGGATCGCTCATCCGGTTGCGGTCCTTCCGGGCGCCTGCCCGCCATGACGGGCGGCGTCCTTCATGAAGGCCTTGATGTTGCGCAACGCCTGCCGCGTGCGGTGCAGATTCTCGACCAGCGCGATGCGCACATGGTCGTCGCCGTACTCGCCGAAGCCGAGCCCGGGGGCGACAGCGACCTTGGCCTCGCGCAGCAGCAGCTTGGAGAATTTCAGTGACCCGAGATGCCGGAAGGCGGGCGGGATCGGCGCCCAGGCGAACATCGTGGCCGGCGGCGAGGGGATGGCCCAGCCGGCGGCGGCGAGCCCGTCGACCAGCACGTCGCGGCGCACCCGGTACACGTCGCGGATCTCATCGACGCAGTCCTGCGGGCCGTTCAGCGCCGCCGTCGCGGCCACCTGGACCGGCGTGAAGGCGCCATAGTCGAGGTACGATTTGATGCGCGCCAGCGCCGCGATGAGCCGCGCATTGCCGGCCGCGAAGCCGATCCGCCAGCCCGGCATCGAATAGGTCTTCGAGAGCGACGAGAACTCCACCGCGATGTCCTTCGCGCCGGGGACCTCGAGGATGGAGGGCGGCGGGCTGCCGTCGAAATAGATCTCCGCATAGGCGATGTCGGACATGATGAAGATGTCGTGCGCGCGGCAGAAATCGGCGATCCGGGTAAGGAAGGCGAGGTCGACCACCTGCGCCGTCGGGTTCGACGGAAAGTTGAGCACCAACGCCACGGGCTTCGGGATCGAATGGTGCACCGCGCGCTCCAGCGCCGCCATGAACCCGGCGCGCTCGTCCTCCGTCGAGACCATCGCGGGCAGCGAGCGGATCGCCGCGCCGGCGATGATGAAGCCGAAATGATGGATCGGATAGCTCGGGTTGGGCACCAGCACCACGTCGCCGGGGCTGGTGATCGCCATGGCAAGGTTCGCCAGCCCCTCCTTGGAGCCGAGCGTCACGACGACCTCGCGCTCCGGGTCGAGATCGACACCGAAGCGCTGCCCGTAGTAGCCGGCCAGGGCCTTGCGCAGCCCAGGGATGCCACGGCTCTGCGAATAGCGGTGGGTCTTGGGGTCGCGTACCGTCTCGCACAGCTTGTCGACGATATGTTTGGGCGTCGGCGAATCCGGGTTGCCCATGCCGAAGTCGATGATGTCGTCGCCGGCCGCCCGCGCCGCCGCCTTCATCGCGTTGACCTCAGCGAAAACATAGGGTGGAAGCCGCTTGATGCGGTGGAATTCGTCGATCATGTCCCAGTGCCTGTGCACGGGCCGGAAAGGGGCCACGCGGTTGTTGTGTGTTTAGCGCAGGACGGGGGCGGTCGTCGAGGGGGGAGTGGGGGAATCACAGGGCGATTGCCTGAAAAGACGCTTGCACTGCCGCAGCGGCAATGCATGTAGCCATGTTCCCGGCGGCAGGAAAACCGACTACAACGTATGATAGAGTCGAGGCGAAACAGGGGAACGGACCGTGATATTCTGGATGATCGTCACCCTTGTCGTTGCGGCCGCGGTATTCCTGGCCATCGCCGCCAGCAGGTAAAACCGCTATCGTTTTCGCACAGCCGCGGGTACTATCCGGGACCTCCGGATTTAACAGGTTGGTCTTCTGAATCTGACCGATCCGGCAGGGTCAGGCCATCGAACGGCCGCGAGAGAAACGCGGCTGTTGCCGGATGCGCCATGTCGGTGCGATGGCCATGGTTCTGAAGGTCGCTGGCGGGTATGGCTTTTGGGGTTGTCGCTCAGGAGGATACCGTCGTGGATAAGATCAAGAACATCCTTGTCGCCGTCGATTTGTACGCGGGTTCCGAAGAAGTGGCCGGCGTGGCGGCCGGATTTGCCGAGACATTTTCGGCGAAACTGTATTTTCTCCACGTGGAGCGCGCCAATCCAAAGATATTCGGCGATCCGGACGTTCCAGACGAGCGTGACGCGGTGGCGAGCCAGGTGAGAACCTCGCACCAGGAACTGCAGGAACTTCGGGACAAGATGACTCCCCCGGGGGTGGAAGCCGAGGCCCTGCAGATCCAGGGCCAGACGGTCCAGAAGATCATTTCCGAGGCGACCAAGCTCGACATCGATCTCATTGTCGTCGGTTTTCACCGGAGCCGGCTGCATCATCTGCTCGCGGGCGACGTGACCAAGAGCGTTCTGAACCACGCGCCCTGTCCCGTCTTGGTCGTCCCGCCGCCCAGGCGTTAGTGGTGTGAATCCCGCAGGATCGCTCGGCCTGAGAGATCGCCGCCGACCCCGTTCCGTGGATATCAGCGCTCCCTGGTATTAGTGGAGGGCAAGACATGACGATGCGCACCAAACCCTGGGCCGAGCCCTACAAGGTCAAGATGGTCGAGCTCCTCAAGATGACGACGCAAGAGGAGCGCCGGAGCGCAATCCGGGAGGCGGGGTACAATACGTTCCTGCTGAAATCGGAGGACGTTTATATCGACTTGTTGACCGATTCCGGAACCGGCGCCATGTCGGACCGGCAGTGGGCCGGCCTGATGATGGGCGACGAGGCCTATGCCGGCAGCCGGAATTTCTATCATCTGCGCGATACGGTCGAAGCCTATTATTCCTACAAATTCACCGTGCCGACCCACCAGGGACGCGGGGCCGAGAACATTCTCTCCCAATGCCTGATCTCGGAAGGGGATTATGTTCCCGGCAATATGTATTTCACGACCACGCGGCTGCATCAGGAGCTTGCGGGCGGTACATTCGTCGACGTCATCGTCGACGACGCCCATGATCCGGCCTCGACCCATCCCTTCAAGGGCGATGTCGATTTCGACAAGCTGAATGCGCTGGTCGAGGAGGTCGGGGCGGAGAAGATTCCCTATGTCTGTATCGCCACCTGCGTGAACATGGCGGGCGGTCAGCCGATCTCTCTGAAAAATCTGAAGGAACTGCGCCGGTGGTGCGATACGCACGGGATCCTGCTCGTCCACGACATGACCCGCGTCGCCGAGAACGCATACTTCATCCAGCAGCGCGAGGACGGTTATGCGGAGCGGACGATCCAGGAAATCGTCCACGAAATCTGCGCGCTGACGGATGCGGCGACGATGTCGGCGAAGAAGGATGCGATCGTCAATATCGGCGGCTTCCTTGCGGTCAACGACGAGGAGCTGTACGAGCGGGCCTGCAACCTGGTCGTGGTCTACGAGGGCCTCCACACCTATGGCGGCATGGCCGGCCGCGACATGGAGGCGCTGGCGATCGGCATTACCGAGAGCGTGCAGGACGATCACATTCAGGCGCGTGTCGGGCAGGTCGAGTATCTCGGCCGCAACCTGCAGGACAGAGGCGTACCGATCGTGGTCCCGACCGGCGGCCACGCCATCTTCCTCGACGCAAGGGCGATCCTGCCCGATATTCCGCAGGAGCAGTTCCCGGCCCAGGCGCTGACCGCGGCGCTGTACCTCGACACCGGTGTCAGGGCCATGGAGCGCGGAGCCGTCTCGGCCGGCCGCGACAAGGACAGCGGCGAGAATTACATGCCGAAGCTGGAGCTGGTGCGCCTTGCGCTGCCCCGGCGCGTCTATACCCAGGCCCATATGGACGTGGTCGTCGACAGCGTCGCCCGGGTCATGACGGAGGCCGACCGGATCAAGGGACTGCGGTTCGTCTTCGAGCCCGAATATCTGCGCTTCTTCCGCGGCCGGTTCGAAGAGGTCGAGTCCTGACCCGGCGGGGTCGGTGTATGCTGTAGCATCGGCGAATCCGGGTTGCCCGTGCCCCAACGACGGCGTCCACCTGGACCGTCCCGGCCCCGGCCGCGCTATGACCCGGCGAGGGTCATATCGAAGGTTCCAGCCGGGACCCCGTCGGCGGTGCGGCGGTCGAACGCGACCTGGAGCGCCGCCCGCCGGTCCGGCGGCACCCGCGCCAGCAGCCGGTCACGCTCGTTGAGCGGTTCGCCGGCAAAGTACATCTGGGTGGTCAGCGGCCGGTGGCCCGGGGCGTGCAGCCGGAAGTGGATGTGCGGCGGCCGCATCCAGACGTAGGACGCCGGATAGGCGCCCGGCATGATGGTGACGAACCGGTAGGCGCCGTCCGCAGCGGCGGCGAGGCGGGCGTAGCCCTGGAAGTTGGGGTCCAGCCTGCGGTCCCGCTGCCGGTCGCCCGGATGGTCGTAGCGGCCGTGCCGGTTGGCCTGCCACAGCTCGATCACGCAGCCGGGCAGCGGCCGGCAGCCGGCGCCGAAGATCCGGCCGGTCACTTCGATGACCGTGCCCTCGGCCCGCCCGGCCGCGCCGGCCACCCGGGTCAGATCCCAGTCGGCCTCTCCAATGGCAACGGGATAGAACGGCCCCTCGGGCTGGCGCGGCGTCAGCGCGCACGCGGCCCGCGCCGCCGTCCCGGCCGCCAGAACCGCTGCGCCGGCAGCGACGCCGGCGAGTATGCGCCGTCGCGGCAAATGCACTTTCGCGCGTGGTTGCCCTGCATCCATCGGTACCATCCTCTTCGGTTGCCCTTTGCCGGCCCGGCCCGCCGTCAGCCCTTGCGGCCCTGGCGCGGAAGCTTCGGCGGCTTCTCCGGGCGTTCGGGGCCCCAGACCCGGCTGTAGTAGCTGTCGGCCAGCGCCAGCGCGCCGATCGGATTGTGGGCCAGCACCCGGTCCTTGGCGATCAGCGTCGTCGCCAGGCCGTCCGAGAACTTGAAGAACTGGCTGTCGTGCCCGACGCACAGGCCGAGCACGACGTTGAGCTGGCAGCCGGCGCGGTTGAGCAGTTCCGCCTGGCCGACCGAATTGCACAACGATTCGTGTCCGCCGGGGCGGATCTTCTCATCGTCCGCAAGGCCGATCTCCTCCTTGGCCACCCCGCCCGTCTTGCAGGCCGCGGATACCACTTCGAGGCCGTGGCTCTCGAAGATCCGGCTGAGCGTATTGGCGTGGTCGACGAAGCTGATGCAGGTGGCGATGCCGAGCTTCGAAAAACCCATCTTCTTGGCGAATTCGACGATCTCCTCGACCCGGGTCCACTTGCAGTAGCCTTCCGATTCGACGCGCGCCGATTCCACGGCGACGCGGCGCCAGAACGGGTCCTCGTAGTGGGCCAGCCCTTCGGCGATGCCGTCGGCATCGGTCTTGGTCGGGCAGTAGCCCGGGCCCCGCCGGTCTTCCTCGCCGTCGCGGCAGGCGCGCACCGCCGGCGGGCAGTAGGCACAGCCCGGCTCGGTATATTTCGCGGCCTGCGGGTTCTTCCTGGCCGTCGGATTGCGCTTCGCCATCGGCGGTCTCCCTAGCACACACTGAAACTCGGAGCCGCATTATGACATGTCGGCTGCCCCGTGGAACGCGCCAAATTGACCCGCACGGCCTCCCGCCGTCAGCAGCCGCTCACGCATTTCCCCTTGCCGTCGAACTCCATCGTCCTGCCGCTCAGCGGCAGGTGGGCGGACGCCTTGACCGCCTTGATGAAGATGTCGGTCCGCGTGCCCGCCACGACCTCGCCGCCCTCGGTCGCCACCTCGTTGGCGTGGGACGGGATCACCGACCGGGGCTTGACCATCTTGTTGATGACATGCGCGGCCTCGGTCGGGCCGGTGGTAAAGACGTCGCCGATATTGATGACGGCAAGCTTCGCCCCGTAATACTGGCGGACCACCAGGTCCTGCTCGGCGGTGATGCCGGTGTCGCCCGACAGATAGGCGACCAGCCCGTTGGAGAAAATCAGCACATAGCCGCTGGGCGGGCCGAGATAGGCGGTCAGCCCGCTGGCCTTGAGCGCCGCGGCATGCGCCTTGTCGTCGATGAAGGCGGGGTTGAGGCCGTTGCTGTGGACCGCGGGCACAGTGGCGACGGTGACGCCGCCGACCTTGCGTGACGCGCCGTAGCGGGCAAGTTCCACCAGCTTCGGGTCGCCGCCGGCATTCGTCACTTTGGCGGCGAAGAAGCTGGCCATCTCGGCGCCGACGATGAATTTCGCCTTCTTTGCGACCACGATTTTGACCGAATTGGAGACCGGCGCATCGGCGACCGAGAAGTCCGGACTGCCGCATTCGCCGGCATTGACTGACCCGATATGGCGGTCGCCGAGATGGTCGCCATGGGCATGACTCAGCAACACCGCGTCGATCCTGCCGAGGCGCGGGTCGCCGGCGCCGGCGACGGTGCGCCCTGCGTCGTAGAGGATCCGCGTGCCGTCCGGGTCCTCGAACACCATCGCCCGGTCGAGCCGGCAGAACTCGCCGTCGTGGCTGCCCAGCGGGGTGACCTTGACGTTCTGGGCCGCCGCCGGTCCGGCCGCGGCATACGCAACGCCGGCGGCCAGCGCCGCCAGCGCGAAAGTTAGTCCTCGCATGGTCTTTCCTCCCATTCCGCATCGAAGCGGCGTTGTTCCTCGGCCGACCGACCGCCGCCGGATTCTTCTTCTCGCCGGTTCGCCTGCACCGCAGGCCCGCGCGCGTGCGATCGCCGCACCCCATGATCGCAGTTCACGACACTTCGTCAAGCCCGGAACGTTTCGCTCTGGATTGAAGTCTCCGTGAAGCGCGCGGCGGCCGTCACCTTCGGGAGGCATTCAGACAGAGGCGAATAACCGCGATTCTTTTGGGCAACCAGCCGGGTCGCTGGAATTCCAGGCAGTTTTTAACTCTGATTTAACCATACCGGCATGGCTGTCGGAAGTCCCCGCGCCGCGCCGTTACGCGCCGGATTCCGAGCGTCCCGGCTTGTCGTGGTAGAAGATATGCCTGCCGATCCGCGGACCCTTGGCGTACTGGCCGCGCCAGTAGGCCCGCACACGGGTCGCGTGGTACCACAGCGCGCCGGCGGTCGGATCGTCCGCGAAGCCCCAGTAGACGTCGCGCGCGACCTCCTGCGCCGCGTCCCAGTCGGCCATATGAACCGGCTTGTCGGAGAGCCTGTCGCACCACCAGCTGAACTGGCAGTTCCTGGTCCGCTTGCCGCCCTGCCGCACCACGGCGCAGACGCCATCGGGGAAGCGCGGATCGGCGGCCCGGTTCATCACCACCTGCGCGACCGCCACCTGGCCCACATGGGGCTCGCCGCGCGCCTCGAAATAGACGTTCAGCGCCAGGCATTCGAGCGACTGATCGACACGAATCTTGATGGCGCCCGCGGCCACCAACACCGCGGCGAAGGCGGCCGCCCCCAGGGCAAACCGGTAGCGCATGCCCCAGAGCTTCTGGCGCAGCATGACGCGCTCGAATTCCGTTTCCGGCGAGCGTCGCAGCAGCAACATCAAACCTGGCAGGATCGGCAGTCGCATGTTTCGCTTCTGTTGTCGGCCTCGTTCCTGTTCTTCGCATCCCAGCCTGCACCCAAAATATGAAAAAATGATGTATATCTATAACTTACGGGTCAGATCGACCGTTTCCCCGGGGCTTCGGGCGGCAGCGGGTCGTAGTAGAAGATGTGCCGGCCGATCTTCGGGCCGCGGCGCAGCGCGTGCCGCCATTCGGGCCGCACATAGTCTGCGTGATACCACAGGGCGCCGGCGGTCGGATCCTGCGAGCGGCCCCAGTAGACGCGCTGCGCAAGGCGTTTGGCGTCGCGCCAGATCTCGCCGCGCCGTGGCCGGTTCGACTTGTCGTCGCAATACCAGCTGAACTGGCACAGCGCGCCGGCCTCCGGGTAGCCCTGTGCGACCACCGCGCAGGGTGAATCGGGCCAGCGCGGGTCGGCGGCCCGGTTCAGCACCACATGGGCGACGGCGCGGCGGCCGTCCTCGGGCTCGAATCGCGCCTCGAAATAGATGTTCTGCGCCAGGCATCCGATTTCGCGCATCAACCCGCCCTCGGCCGCGTCGATCAGGAGCAGCAGGAGCCCCGCGGTGGCGCCGAACACGGCCAGCCGGATCTGCCGGCGATGCGCCACCAGCCAGCAGGCCGACGCATGGATGGGTCCGTAAATCCTGTAAATGCGGCGCATGGCCTGCCTCCCTTCCCCGTAAAACCGGTTGGAAGGACCGGGGCGGCCACCTAACCGAACATATGCGCGAGCCCCTGCACCGGGAGCCAGATGGCGACCGAGCCGGCCAGGACCGCCGCAATCGTGAGCACGGTGCGCCACCGGACGCTGGTGGCCCGGACGGCCAGATTCAGACCGTACAGGCCCTGCCCGGCGCTGAGCGCGACGACCGGCAGAATCATCGGGCCGGCCGCCCACGCGCCCCATCCTTCCAGGCCGCTCATATAATTGAGAACCAAGGCAAAAAGCAGGAGCGGCGCGGGCGAAATCAGGACATAGATGCGGTGAATCATGGCGGATCCTCGGCCGGCGGGCCCGGAATCAGGCGCCGGTAATGATTCCGAAAGGGATTGTGCGCATTCTGGCCGATAACCGCGCGGAGCGGAAATGCCAAGCGCTTCGCATTGCACGCCGAAGGTGGCAGGCTAGGGCACGATGGGATGAAATTGCCCGCTGTTTCAAAGGGCGAGCAGCTTTATCCGAACACGTGGAACCGCGAAAAGCGATTCCACGTGTTCGGATGCTGCTCTAGCGGCAACGACAAAGGATCACAACCATGTGGGACCGCGCATTCGTCGGCCGGCTGCGCAAGGAATTGCCGGAGTGGGTCGAAAAGGGCTGGGTCGTGCCGGCCGGCGAAACCGCCATCATGGCTCATACCGAGGCACGGCTGGCCCAGGGGTTGAACGTCATCCCGATGGCGCTGGCGGTGATCGGCGCGCTGACGCTGAGCGCCGGGATCATCCTGTTCTTTGCCGCGAACTGGTCGGAGATGAGCAAGATCGCCAAGCTGGCGGTGCTGTTCGGCGCCATGTGGGGCGCCTACGCGATCGCCGGGCGCGGCCTTTCCGGCGCGGCGGGGGCAAGCCGGGTGATCGGCCATGCGATGCTGCTGCTGGGCGTCATCCTGTTCGGCGCCAACATCCAGCTGATCGCACAGATCTACCATATCGACGCCCATTACCCGAACGGCGTCCTGATGTGGTCGCTGGGGGCGCTGGCGCTGGTCTGGCTCGTGCCGTCGCAGCCCGCCGCGGTGGCGGGGCTGGCGCTCGCCACATTGTGGAGCGGCATGGAAATCCTGGATTTCGGTCAACGTGCCCACTGGCCGTTTCTGGCGGTCTGGGGGCTGCTCGTGGGACCGGCCCTCTACAGGAGCTGGAAATGGGCGACATGCGCGGCGCTGGTCTCGCTCGGCGTCTGGTGCTTCATGATCCTCATCGACTGGCCATATTCCGGCCGCGGCGCGAGCCTCTACCTGCTGCAGATCTTCACGCTGCTGGGTGTGGCCATTCATCTTGCCGGCGTGGCGATGCAGGACATTCCGCGCCTGGCCGCCCTGTCCGCGGTGGTGCGCAGGACGGCCCTGATCGGCACCCTGTTCGCCGCCCATTTCTTCATCTATGTCGGCGTGCACGGGCTGCCCTGGTACAGCTGGACCGGCCGTAACTTCGATGCGGAAACCTGGACGCGCGGCGCGGACGCGGGTCCGGGCATGATCGCCTTCATCGCCGTGTTCGCGCTGGCCGCCCTCGCCCTTGCGCTCGACCGTTACCGCCGGGTCGCCGCAGCCCGCAGCAAGCGCGACATGGCAGGGATCGCGCTGGCCGCGCTGGCCGCGGCGGTTGTGCTGGCCAATCCTTTCATGCCCGGTAGGTACGCCGACGCCGTCTTCATGTATGTCGCGATCAACGCGACCATCTTTGCGCTATTGATCTGGATGGTTGTCGATGGCTACCGCAGCGGCGAGCGCTTCCAGGTCTACATCGCCTTCGTCGCCTACGGGGCCGGGATGATCCCGGTCTATTTCATGGAGTTCTTTACGCTGATGAACCGTTCGCTGTTCGTGATGGGCGGCGGGGCGGTGCTGATCGCCGGCGTCTATTTGCTGGAACACCAGCGCCGCAAGGCCGCCGCAGCGAAGGCGGGAGACGCGTCATGATGAAGAAATACCGGGTTCTCCTGCTCGCCCTCGTCGTCGTGCTGCAGACCGCGGCGCTGGTCGCCATGGTGGCGGTCAAGCACCGCACGCTGCTGACCGGCACGCCGGTCCTGCTCAAGACCGAACCGGTCGACCCGCGCTCGCTGTTCCGCGGCGACTACGTGGTGCTGAACTATGCGATCGGCAGCCTGGACTACGGCGCCCTCGACGGCGACAACGCCTTCGAGCGGCGCGACGAGGTCTACGTGGTGCTGCGCCGGGGCGAAACCTACTGGGAGCCGGTTTCGATCCATCACGACATGCCCGCGCACGAGCCCGAATCGGTCGTGCTTCGCGGCGAGGTCCAGTATTCAGGCGTGTGGATCGGCGGCGAGAACCGCGACGGCATCAACGTGCGCTACGGCATCGAAAGCTACTTCGTGCCCGAGGGCGAGGGCCGCGAGATCGAACTGCCGCGCAACGAGGGCAAGGTCGCGATCCTGGTGGCGGTCGACGGCGGCGGCGCGGCTGCGATCAAGGCGGTGCTGATCGATGGCGTCGTGCGCTACGAGGAAAAGCTGTTCTGACGGTCTTTCAGCCGTCCCGGCGCCGGCCGGGTGGGCGCGCGGGCCGGTGCGATCCGGCGTTGGCCGGGAAAATCGTATCCCTTGACCTTTGCCGGGGGGGACAGTAAATGATCGCCCTCGACGACCCCATCGTCTAGAGGCCTAGGACACCGGCCTTTCACGCCGGCAACACGGGTTCGAATCCCGTTGGGGTCGCCATTTTCCGCCCCGCGACCCTCTTACTTCCCCGGCATCCGCGCCCAGCGGCCCTTTCGCGCGCGGCGCGCGGCCCGCTCGGCCCCGTCATAGGATGCGGCGAGGTCGCCGCGGATCCTCTCGGCGTTGGCGCGCAGATAGAGCCTGAGCGGCACCGCCCAGCCCGAACCGATCATGGCAAGGCCGACATCGCGCTGTCCGCCGCCGTCCAGCATGCAATGGACCAGCGGCTGTCCCTCTTCTTCCCCGTATTGCTGGCAGGTCAGCGTTCCGCCGCCGCCGGCCAGGATGTCGTCCAGCGCGGCACGCGCGAACCAGCCGTCGCCGTCCGCCGCGTCCATCTCCGGCGCATCGATGCCGAGGATTCGCGCGGCGATGTCCCGGTGCCCCATCGCCGAAAGCAGGATCGTGTCGCCGTCGATAGCGAGCGCCGTGCCCCTGTAGGATTGCGCCGAGGCCGGCGCCGAGAGCAGCAGCAGGGCGATTGCGGTTATCAGACTCGGAATGCGCATGTCCGCCATGCTGCCGCGGACCGCGGCCCGAGGCAAGCGGAACCGGCGCACTCACATATAATGATGGATGATCTTCTCGCCGAAGAAGCGGGTTCCCTCGATCGGCGGCATCGGCTGGATGACGACACAGTCGACGCCGGCCGCTTCCCACTGGTCGATGCGCGCGCGCACGGCCCTCGCATCGCCGGTTAGGTTCGCCTCCAGCACATCCTTGGCGGTCGGGGGAACGGGAAACCGGTGCCGGCGTTCCGCCGCATACATTTCGGCCCATTTCATGGTCTCGTCCGCGCCCGCGCCGGCGAAACCGACGGCGGAGATCGCGACGCCGAACGGGCGCTCGCATTTCAGGCGCATGCCCTTGACCAGGCCGGCCACCACATCCGGCGGCTTGGCATACATGAACCAGACGTCGCCATGCTCCGCCATCAGCTCCCGCGTCGGCCCGGAATCGCCGGCGATCCAGATCGGCGGGTACGGTTTCTGCACCGGTTTGGGGTTGCAGTAGGCGTCCTTGAGGGTGAAGTGTTCGCCCTCGAAACTGAAGACCTCCTCCGTCATCAGGCCGCGCACGATATGCAGCGTCTCGTCGAGACGCGCAATCCGCGTGAGTCCCTCGCCGCTCCATTGCGGGAAACCATAGGATACGGCTTCATCGGCGAACCAGCCGGAGCCTGGCGCATAGATCACCCGGCCACCGGTGATCTGGTCCAGCGTGCAGAGGATCTTGGCGGTCAGTCCAGGGTGGCGGAAGGTGTTGTTGACCGAGTGGCCGCCCAGCTTCACGCGGCTGGTCTGCGCGCCCAGCGCGGTCAGCGTGGTCCAGAACTCCAGGACCGGCTTGCTGCGGTCGAGATGGGCGTTCTCCACGTGGTCGGGGATCCACACCGAGTCGAATCCCAGATCCTCGGCCATCCGCGCCATCTCCAGCGTGAAGTCATACGCCGAAGAGGCCGCCCCCATCTCGCCCTGGATGTTCAGGCGCAGTCCGAATTTCAGTTTGCTGCCCATGCCGTTCCTGCCTTTTTTCTGGTTGGTTGGCTTCGGAGTCGCGGGACGGTCCCGCGGCGCAACCCCTGTCCGGTACCGCGGCGCAATCCCGGTCCGGTCCCATTATGGCGGCGCTGAAGAATATTCCTAGACACCACAGGTTGCAGAGTGGACAAATGATCGCTCGATAACCATGTTAACTGGCAGCAAGGAGCCGCTATATGCACCGAATGAAGATACCCGCTGCCTTATCGATCGTTCTTGCCGGCGCTTTGTCCGGCTGCGCAACGCCCCTGTTTGCGGGCCTGACGCTCGGCGAACTCAGTCTCGCCGCCTCGCTGTTTAGCGCGGCCGCCACCGGCAAAGGCCTTGGCGAGCACGCCATGGACGTTGCGACCGGTCGTGACTGCCGCATCGTAGAGGGTCTGGCGCGCGACGACCGAAGGATCTGCGAGCGCGAAGACTCACCGGCGGTCGAGCACGACTGGACGGGCCTGGCGCGCCTGGCCGACGAAACCGCGCCTTCGGGGCAAACCGGGGGCTCCAGCGCGCCGCCGCGCGACGGCAAGGACGGCTGAAGCGATCGGCTTTCCCCGCCCTCCGCGCTATTGGCCGTCCCGAGTCGTCACGACATGGCCGCCACGGCGGCCCGGTACAGCACCAGGACACCGAGCCCCGCGGTGGCCGTCCCGACCGCGCCCTGCAGCAGGCGGTTGGCCGCGGTCAGCGTCCGTGCCGTCCAGGTCAGGGGGATGGCGATCAGCGCCGACAGGGCCGCCATGCCGCCGATCGACCCGAGACCGAACAGCAACACGTAAAGCAGCCCGGTAAGCGGGTCCCGGATAGTCGAGGCGGTCAGCACCACGAGCGCCGCCGAGCCCGCGAGCCCGTGCACCATCCCGACCGCCAGCGTGCGGACCGGCAGGCCCCCGGGATGATCGTGATCGTGATCGAAGCCATGGCTGCGCGCGGCCTGCCCGGCGTGCGAATGGGCGTGCAGATGGACCGTCCCGCCGTCATGGCCGTGCATGTGGAAATGCACCCGGTCGCGGATCAGCCGATACAGGACGTGCAGGCCCAACAGCACCAGCATGACCCCGACCGCGCCTTCCAGCCAGGCCGCCAGCCGGCCGTCCAGCGTCAACCCCGCCGCCAGCGCCAGCCCCGCCACCACGGCCAGCGTAACCGTGTGGCCGAGCCCCCACACCATGCCATGGCGCACGATGCGGCCGGCCGAACGGGCGCGGCAGACAATGCTGGAGACCGCCGCGATATGGTCGGCTTCCAGCGCATGCTGCATGCCCATCAACACGCCGAGCAAAAGGATCGTGCCCATCCGCGTCAGCCGCCGCCCTTCTGTTCCCAGCCGCCGCCGGTCTGCTGCCAGTAGGTGACCGTGTGGCCGGCGGCGCTTGCGGCCTTCCAGTGCTCGCGGGCGCGGGCCACCGCCTCCGCGTCGGCGCCGTCGAACAGCTCGCAGCACAGTGCGAACGCCGACGGATCGGCCAGCGTCGCCCCGTCCACCAGGAACGCCACATGGGCCGCGTTCGGGTTTACCTCTTCCGTGGTCAGCCAGACCGGCTGCCGTGCGGCGTGTCCTTCGGCCTTGCTGCCGTGCGGCAGGAAGCCGTCCTTGTCATAAACCCACAGCAGCGCGTTCAGCGCCTCGACCCGGTCGTCGGACCGCGCGATCACCACCGCGCGCCAGTCCCGCTGCAGCGCGGTCTCCAGCATCTTCGGCAGCACCCGCTCCAGCGGGCTGCGCTCGAGGTGGTAAAAGCGGATCTCGGTCATCGGCCGGAAGAAGATTGCACCACCAAGACACAGAGGCACAGAGGATAGTTTCCCGACGTGCCCCCGCGGCCCTTTGCGCTCTCTGCGATAGGAAATTTAACCGCAGAGGACGCAGAGGGCCGCAAAGGGCGCGCCGAGAATCTCCAGTTTCTCTGTGTCTCTGTGTCTCTGTGGTTCAATTTCAATTCCAGGCCGCCCGACGCGGCAGCGCCCTATTTCTCGTAATTGTCGGCGGCGAACCTGTCGAGGAGGCGCACGCCGAAACCGGTCGCGCCCTTGGGCGCTGTCGGCTTGGCATCCTTCGACCACGCGACGCCGGCGATGTCGAGATGCGCCCAGGGCGTCTTGTTGACGAAGCGCTGCAGGAACTGCGCCGCGGTAATCGACCCCGCGCCGCGGCCACCGATATTTTTCATGTCCGCCGCGTCGGTCTTGATCAGCTTGTCGTAGGCCTCGTCCAGCGGCATGCGCCAGACCTTCTCTCCGGTCGCAAGGCCCGCAGCGGTGAGCTTCTCCGCCAGCTTGTCGTCGTTGGAAAACAGCCCGGCATGTTCGTTGCCGAGGCTGACGACAATGGCCCCGGTCAGCGTCGCAAGGTCGACGATAAATTGCGGTTTGAAGCGGTCCTGACAGTACCACAGCACGTCGGCCAGCACGAGCCTTCCTTCGGCATCGGTGTTGTGAATCTCGATGGTCTGGCCCGACATCGACTTGACGATGTCGCCGGGCCGCTGCGCCTTGCCGTCGGGCATGTTCTCGACCAGCCCGACGAGGCCGACGGCATTGACCCTGGCCTTGCGCCCGGCCAGCGCCTTCATCAGCCCGATCACGGTGCCGGCGCCGCCCATGTCCCACTTCATCTCCTCCATGCCCGGCCCCGGCTTGATCGAGATGCCGCCGGAATCGAAGGTCACGCCCTTGCCGACGAAGGCCACCGCCTTCTTCGCCTTTGCCGCGCCGTCCCAGCGCATGACCACCATCCGGGAGTCGTGGGCCGAACCCTGACCGACGCCAAGCAGCGCGCCCATGCCAAGCTTCTCCATCTTCTTGACGTCGAAGACCTCGACCCCGACGCCCAGCTTGGTCAGCGTCCTGGCCTCGGCGGCCAGGCTCTCCGGGTAGATGACGTTGCCCGGCTCGGAGACGAGGTCGCGGGTGAAGAACACGCCGTCCGCGACCTTGCCCATCGGCCCCCAGGCCCGCCGCGCCTTTGCGGCGCCCGCGACGCAGACGGTGACGGATTTCAGGGTCGGCTTGTCCTTCTTTTCCTCCTTCGTGCGATAGCGGTCGAAGCGGTAGCTCGCCAGCTGCGCGCCCAGCGCGACATTCGCCGCCGCCGCGGCAAGATCCCTGGCGCCCGTATCGACGATCACGGTCGCGGCCGCCGAACCGGAGCTGATCAGCTTGCCGACCGCATTGCCGCCCAGCGCCTGTTGCTCCAGCTCGCCGAAATCCTTGCCGATACCGGCCAGGATCGCGCGGTCCAGGGCCGTGCCCGCGGGCGCCACGATTTCCAGGGATTGCCCTTTCTCGCCTTCGAAACGGCTTGCCTTGATGGCCCGCGTCACGGCGCCCTTGGCCTTGCCGTCCAGGTCTTTCGCGGCAGGCGACAGTTTCCTGCCTTCCGCGACCAGGACGACAACGGCGCCCTTGTCGGGCAGGGCAGGCTCGGCAAAGGAGATTTTCATGGAGTCCTCTCGATTACTGGATGAAGCGGACCGACCGGCCCGCCGCTTGCCCCGACTTTACCGATTGGCGCGAAAAAGGGAAGAGGAGCGGTGACCGGTTACGGCCCTTTCCACCGCCGGAAACCGGGAGCCGGGGACAGCCCGGGATTCGGCGCGCGACTCGGAAAATCGGCGAATTCGCAAGTTGCGGGGTATCGCGCCAAACGGTTTTCCAGTAATGACAATGCAGTCCAGCGCAACAGCTTACAGGCGTCATGAACGCGTTTCCCCCCGCCCTTCTCGAAGGCTACCGCGAATTCAGAAAGCAAAAGTTCGCGTATGAAAGCGAACGCTACCGGAAGCTCGCCGAGCACGGCCAGACCCCCGAGACCCTGATGATCGCCTGCTGCGACTCGCGGGCCGCGCCGGAAATCATCTTCAATACCGTGCCGGGCGAAATCTTCGTCGTGCGCAATGTCGCCAATCTCGTGCCGCCGCATACGCCGGACGGCCAATACCACGGGACCTCGGCGGCCCTCGAATTCGCGATCCAGGGTCTCAAGGTGAAGCACATCGTGGTGCTGGGCCATGGCCGGTGCGGCGGCATACAGGCGGCACTGAATCCCGCTGCCGTGCCCCTGTCGCCGGGCGATTTCATCGGCAAATGGATGGAATTGCTGGCGCCCGCGGCCGAGGCGATCACCGCCAACCGATGGGCGACGGATGCGGAGCGTCAGACGGCGCTCGAGCATATTTCCATTCGCCATTCGATCGCGAACCTGCGCACCTTTCCCTGTGTGTCCATCCTCGAGGGCAAGGGGCGGCTGACCCTTCACGGCGCATGGTTCGACATCTCCAGTGGCGAACTGTCGGTCATGGACCCCGAAACCGGCGACTTTGTCCGTCAGGCATCGGAGCCCGCGTGAGCCAGTGCAGTCGGGCGCGCCGTTTTTCCATGCGGCGCGCCACCCAGCGGCGCAGGCTTCATGCGAGCCGCGGACTCCACGCAGCGGAGCGCGCAGAAGGACCGAGCGTCGCCATCATCTAAGAACTTTGCTTGTCTCTCGACTGCGCATTCTTGCGAGAATCGAGTCCCTAAGATAGAAAGAGCCTTGGGTTGATACCTATCCAAAATAAGGATCTGATGTGCTGTCGCCGTGCAAAGGTCAAACGAGTACTGGACGTGGCATGAAGGGTTTATCGTTCCGAAATTTGATGGTCGTCGCCTTAACCGTCGCGCTTGCCGCGTGCACCGGAGAAAAGGCCGGTGAAACACCGCTGTCGGAGAAGCGGCTGCATTTGCGGGGCATCGGTTGGGAAACCGAACTGGCCACGCAACCCCCTTTGCACGAACGGGGAATCAAGAAGCTCGCCCTGATATACTACGCTGAGAATGTACTGCACTTCGAGCATATTGAGGGCTTCTTTCCCAGTCGTGAACACTTGCAGATTCCCTCCGATCCCTGGATTGAGCCGTCCTTCGGGAAATCGTGCTCCTCCGTCTTGCTGAGGAAAAATCCGTTATAGACATGCAAAGTTACACCCGGACGCACCGCACGATTGTTGATGACATGACGCAATCAAAATGGACCGGAAAATATACGTTTGCCGACAGCGCGAAACGGCTGATCGACGACCTGCGAGAGAAGGGTGTCGACGCCATTCTCCTGATCCGGGAAGGCCCACTGCGCGACAAGTATTTCGACGATATAACTCCGGGTGCAAAGGGAATTTACAGCCGTTCGCAGTTTATTGCGTATGCTGGGTTTGATGACGTCATACTTATCGATACCACAACCGCGGAGGTCATGCGTCACGGGAGATACCAGCAGGCAAGCCTGCAGTACTTGTCGGGAATAGATTGGAAAAATGGCGGCTTACAAAGCTATTCGCCGGAAGAAAAGGCTTTGATCATCGAAGCGGTGAAGGAACGCATTCGAAACAACGTCGAGCAAATCCTCTTATTGTTCAAAATCATTCCCATCCAGGGAACCGAATACATGGTTCTGGAAGACCTCCACAGATCGGAGATCGTTCTCTACGAGTACCCGGAATAGGGCCGTCTTTCAGATGTTCATCTTCTTGAAGATGAACTCCGGGATGTGGCGGATGATCATCATGATGCCCCACCAGAAGAACGGCACGTAGACCACGTGCCGACAGAACGCGGTGTGCCCCTGACTTAAACCCTCTACAATTGCATTGACTCACGATCTACTGTCGTTGTTGGGTATCGCGGACATAACACAAGCTACACGTAAATGGCTAGCGAAGGGAAATCAAAATGCGTGCACTCACTATTTCATTCGTCGCCGGGATTGCGCTTGCGGCCAGCGGCGCGGCGGTTGGCGCCGAGGGCGTTTATGCCGGCGGCCAGGTCGGAATTGGCGGCGGCGGCGGAGAAATCGATAATTCCGGGTTCGATCTTGAGCTCGATACGGGCCTCTTCCTCAACGGTTTCGTGGGCAAGGATCTGGGCAATGTTCGATTGGAAGGCGAGATCGCCTATCGCCAGAACGATATGGACAACGTCGGCGGGATTGCCGTGCTCGGCGAAATGAGCTCGGTGGCGTTCATGGGAAACGCTTATTACGATTTCGGTGATGGCTCAGGCATCACTCCTTATCTGGGTATCGGGGCGGGCGTGGCTAACGTCAAGTTCGAAAGCATAGCAAATGACAGCGAAATCGCGTTCGCATTCCAAATGATGGTGGGCATGTCGTTTCCGATCTCGGAGACCCTGTCGATGACGGCGGAGCTGCGAGGCTTCGGCGCGGTACCCGAGTTCGCGGACAATTTCGGGGTACCGTTCGAGCACGAGTATTTTATGGGTTCGCTCGCACTGGGTCTGCGCGCAAGTTTCTGACCGGGGCACCGCCCGTCTGATTCACACCGCTAGATGTTCATCTTCTTGAAGATGAACTCCGGGATGTGGCGGATGATGGTCATGATGCCCCACCAGAAGAACGGCACGTAGACCACGTGCCGGCGCTTTCTGGCGGCCTTGAGGCAGGCGCGGGCGGCCTGCTCGGGGCTGGCGACGAGGAACATGCCGTCGAGCCCCCAGGTCATGTCGGTGTCCATGAAGCCGGGTTTCACCGTGGTGACCGAGACGCCCTTGCGGAACAGCCGCGCGCGCAGGCCCTGCAGATAGGTGTTCAGCCCGGCCTTGGCCGAGCCGTAGACGTAGTTCTTGAGCCGCCCGCGGTCGCCGGCGACGGAGCTGAGCACCACCACATGGCCGTCGCCCTGCGCCTCCAGGTGCGGCGCCAGCCGGTGCAGCACCGAGACCGCGCCGGTATAGTTGACCGCGATCGCGCGTTCGGCCAGGGCGAAATCCGCGTCGATCTCCTCCTGCTCGGGCATCGCCCCGAAGGCGAGGAAGACGTTGAGGAACTCCGCGCGCTTGCCGGCGTCCGCAGCGAAGGCCTCATGGCCCGCCGGATCCTCGGCATCGAAAGACAGCACGTCGACCTTGCGGCCGGTGCGGATCGAGACGTCGCCGGCCGTGCCCCGCATGTCGTCCATGTCGCGGCCAGCCAGGATCACGTCGGCGCCGTCTTCGGCGACGACGCGCGCGAAGGCCCGCGCCACCGACGAGGAGGCCCCGAGCACCAGCCAGGTCTGCCGTTGTTCGCCGCGTCCGGCCATCCCGCTATCCCCTGATCTTCAACCGCCGCGCCATGTCGGACTGCATGACGCGGTCCGGGTCGATGCCATCCAGGACACGGCGGAAATCGCCGAGCTTCGGATACATCGCGGCAAACGATTCCGCCTTCATCGCGCCGTCCTTGGCGAGGTAGATGCGCCCGCCATGATCGAGCGTGATGTGCTCCAGCCGGCCGAGCAGTTCGGCCACGCCCGGTTTGGCCGGGAAGTCCAGCGCCAGCGTATAGCCGCGCATCGGGAACGAGAGATGGCCCTTGCCTTCGCTGCCCAGCGTCTTGAGCACGGCAAGGAACGATCCGGTGCCGGCCTGCGAGATCGCCTCCATCAGCTTGCGCAGGCCGACCGGCGATTCGGCGTCCGGCAGCGCGCACTGGAACTGATAGAAGCCGCGTTTCCCATACAACAGGTTCCAGTCCTCGATGGCGTCGAGCGGATAGAGGAACTGCGTCAGCGGCGCGTGCCGCTCACGCCCGCCGCGGGGCACGCGGTGGTAATACAGCGCATTGAAGACGCCGACGCTCAACCGGTTCATCGCAAAGCCCGGCATCTCGACCGGCATCCGCTTGCGCCGCCGCATCGGCGCGTCCACCGTGTCCGGCGAATCGTCGGCCGTCTCCAGAATGCCGCGACCGAGCGAGCGCCCGCGGGCGGTGGCATCGATCCAGCCGACGACATAGGTGTTCCGGTTTCGGGCGTCCTCCTGCATGGCAAGAAACTCATCCAGGTTCCGCGCTCGCGTTTCCTTCATGAGGACGGCGTTCGACTTCACCGGGCGCAGCTTCAGGCCTGCCGCCACCATGATTCCGGTCAGCCCGATGCCGCCCACCGTGGCGGCGAACAGGTCCGGCTCGCCGTCCGGGGTGACGCGCCGGATTTCGCCGCCCGGCAGCATGAGGTCGATCCAGTCGACATGGTCGCCGAAACTGCCGTGGCGGTCGTGGTTCTTGCCGTGCACGTCGTTGGCGATGCAGCCGCCGACGGTGGCGAACCCGGTGCCCGGGGTGACCGACACCGCATGGCCGTGCCGCAGGGCGGCGCGCATCAGGTCGCCGATCGTCACGCCGGGCTCGCAGACGACGTGCCCCGCCTTCCAGTCGGCCGCAAGGATGCGGTTCAGCCGCCCGGTCAGGATGACGTCGCCGCCGCCATTGAGCGGCGCATCGCCGTAGGAGCGGCCGCCGGCATAGGCGATCACGCCGTCGTCGCGCCCGGCGCGCAGGGCCTGTTGCACAGCCGGCACACGTTCCGGGCGCCAGGCGCGAACCGTTGCCGCCAGGGCGCGGCCCCAGCCGCAAAGCTCCATGTTTCGCGCGCGCACGGTTCCCGCCTACCGATAGAGGATCAAGCCGAAGGCAAGGAGCCAGCCCACGATACTGAGCAGCAGCCCCTTGTCGTTGTATATCAGATCGGTCGGCGAGCCCGACCGCTCGTAGACGATGGTAAGCTGCAGGTACCGCAGCAATCCGGCGATCACGAACGGACCCGTGAAATACAGTTTCTCGCTGCCCAGCCGGGCCATGACCGCCTGGTCGGTGGTAAAGATCAGATAGGAGACCAGCAGGGTGGAGAGCACCGCCATGAGGCTGCCGTCGAGGAATTGCCGCGAGTATCCCTCGAGGCTCTTGCGGTGGCCGGAATCCATGTCCCGGATGATATCGTCGCGCCGCTTGGCAAGCGCGATGAACAAGGCCAGGAGGCCGGTGACGATCAGGATCCAGGCGCTCGGCTCGACGTCGATCAGCATCGCGCCGGCCTGGACCCGGAGCACGAATCCGAAGGCCACGACCAGCACGTCGATGACGGCGATCGACTTCAGATACAGTGAATAGGCGATATTGATCGTGAAGTAGGCGGCAAGGATGGGCAGTATGACCGGAACACGCCACGCGGCCAGCGCCACGCCGCCGGCCAGCAGGCACGCCATCAGCACCAGAGCGGCGGCCGGCGTTACCGCGCCGGACGCCAGCGGACGCGCGCATTTTACCGGATGGCTGCGGTCCGCTTCGCGGTCCCGGAAATCATTCAGGCAGTAGACCGCGCTGGCGACCATGCAGAAGCAGGCGAAGCCGGTCAGGACAGTCACGATACTGTCTGTCGAGATCTTTTCGGGTGTGAAGAACAACGGCGCCGCGACAAACGTGTTCTTGACCCACTGCTTCGGCCGCAGGAGCTTCAGGATGGCTGGCAGCGCCATGTCCGGTCCGCGCCTTTCCAACAATTGGTCGAACGGCCGCCGCGCCGCATGCGCGCCGGCCTCGACATCACATAACCATAAATCTCTTAGGTATGGTTAATGTTGCGAGCCGCGGGGCGCGGCTCCAAAACCCCGCCGATACGGCGCCAACCCTGAAAACACTTTTGTCTTCAATCGTTTCGTCTTATAGATGTCTTGGAGCTTTTTTTGAGCGGATGAACAGAATCTCGAAGTATATTTTCGGGCAGACGGCGGTTGTCATGTTGTTCGTGACGGTTGTCCTCAGCTTCGTCATCTGGCTGACGCAATCGCTGCGGTTCGTCGATCTGGTGGTGAACCGCGGCCTGCCGGTTACCGAGTTCCTGTGGCTCGCAATGCTGATTCTGCCGCGGTGGCTGGCCGGTATCCTGCCGGTCGCGTGCGTCGTGGCCGTGGTGTACGTATACAGCAGACTGATCGCCGACCGCGAACTGGTGGTGCTGCGCGCCGC
>CAMYKU010000046.1:21601-93711 GCA_947259105.1 uncultured Alphaproteobacteria bacterium | reverse complement strand
ACCGGGTCGACGCTGACCGCCGGGCCGTATCTTGTTCGGCGCTCCCGGACTTTCCAGGCGATGATGGCGAGGGCGGCAGCGACGAGCACGATGGCCAGTGGCTTGAGCGCTGCGGTCCATAGCGCCCAGGCGGCGACAAGGACGCCGGCCCGCATCGGCCACTTCATCGCACGATGCAGCCAATGCGGCTTCGGCTCCGGCGGATATTTCCGCTGCTGCTGCGACGCTGCATCGCCCGGAAACCGGGCGCTGAACCGGCGGTCGAGATCAGGCTGCATGTAGTCGACAAGTACGGTTGACGCGTGGCTTATTGCCGCGCCGATGAGAAACAAGATGGCCAGGATCCAGAGGCCGGTCACGATAGCCGCCTCCACCCATCCGGGCGGTGCCCCCAGCGCCACCCAGACCCCGCCGCCGAGCAGGAGCGGATATTCGAAGCCGAAGGACCACCACTTGTCCGCCCCTGGCCTGCGCCGGCAATCGGGGCGCGACGCGCCGGATTCGCTCCGCGCTAGAATCAGGCGCTTCAGGAAAAGGATTTCGGTGGCCGTCGCTGTCGCCGTCATCCCGTGTTCGAAGAGAACGCCGCATACCGCCGCGAGGGCGGCAAGCGCGAAAGACGTGCAGACCCATCCAAGGGGTTCAGGAAACGCTGGCGTCCGGCGCGATTTGCGCTGTGCGGACGACAGCAAGTGCAGGCCAAAACCCGCCGTGATGGTTGCGGCCAGCCACAACCAGACACCGATGCCGAAGACCGCTAGAGCGGGCGGCGATGCGTCCGCAACCGCCAGCCACAGCGCCACGCCGCCAAACAACAGTCCGGCACTGGCATCGGCTGCACAAAGCCAAACGCGGACATATTCCCAGGTCCTGGCGCGCGCCTTACGGCTCGTCACCGCTTCCTCCCCAACACGTGCCGCACGGCCCGGACGGGCGTTGCCACCGCAAGGTGGAGGGCGCGGGCGATGTCGCGCACAGCGGCGTGGAGCGCGAGGTAAGGCTGGCCGATTTCGCCGCGCCGGTCCTCCGGGACGCGCAGCTGGCGCTCGGTGTTTAGTGCCCAAGCCATGAGAACTTGCAGGACCCAAAGGGCCGCCAAGGCGGTCTGGCCGGCAAGACTGAGTTCGTATATCAGCAGGATCATCCCGGTATTGCCCAGCCACCAGCCGGCCCGACCCGGAGATATCAGCGGGAGGTCTTCGAGCCCCGGCCGCGGCTCCTTCGTGAAGGATGAACCGGCATTGTCCCGCTCTGCAGGCAGATAGTCGCCCACCATATCGCGCCAGATCAGGCCGGCCTCACCAAATAGCAGTGCGGAAACGATGATCCAGAGCGCGGCCAGGATCGTGTTTTCGATCCAGGTGGGCGCCGTCCCGGTCGCCAGCCAGGTCGTGGCGGAGAGCAAGGCCACCAGTCCGAATGCGGCGTATCGGAGGCCCGCTTCCAGGAATCTCCGCACCGCGTCCGGATCCAGAACCGCGCCCTCGGCGTCGGCGTGCAGGCCCATGGCTCCGGCCGCGACGATGCCGCCGACCGCGACGCGGGCCAGGACATAGGACTCGACGACGATCGCCAGAGCCGGTCGGTTCGCCGCGAACAACGCCGGCACTGCCATGAAGACGATGAGCGGGAACAACCAGGGCCAGGCGCCCGTCGCCAGGCGATGCGGCCGGCCGGTGCACTGCTCGAGCCGGCCACTGTCCCATAGCGCTGTGAAATCGGCCACTACGGACAACGCCAGCAAAGTGCAGAGGGTGGCCGCCACTCCGAATTCGTACCTGGCCGGGAATATGTCGCGTGCGGCTGCTATCGCCGTCACCGCCATCACGGACGCCAGCAGCATCCTGCCGTACCCCGCCGCCGCCGCGCGGCGCCCGAATCCGCATTTGCAAACCCGCGTTTCCGCCATGCATCTCCCCCTGGTTGCGGCGTTGTCCGCCTTTATCCGTATGTGGGGAGCGGTTGCGGGCCGCCCCAGGAAAATCGTCGGGGATTTTTCCCAATGTGCGGGCGGGAAAACCGCGGTTTTGGCCGATTCGCCGCCGAAATCAGGACACTGCATGGTTAACGGCGCCGGGTATTGGGAAACACGATGGGGAAATGATATTTTCGCATGACAAACCGGTGGCGCGGCGTTCGAACCGGCGCTAGCATATGGCCAATCAGAGCCGCCAGGCGGCCAAAAATCAGGAAGGACAGACCGTTATGCCGTTCGCGGACACCAAGCGCCTGACCGCCAGGGGCGCAGGCCGCGGAGCTTCGCATCGGCGCCACCGTGGCGATCGTCGATTCCGGCGGCCATCTGCAGATGCTCGAGCGCATGGACGGCAGCCGCTTCCACACCGTGCATTCGGCGACCACCAAGGCCGTCACCGCCGCCTCAAACCGTCGGCCGACCACCACCAAGGGCGCCCAGGCGCAGGAGCTGGACACGCTGCACGCGCTCGGCCTCGCGCTCGCCGCCGGGCCGGCGCGCTGGACCGCCATGGAGGGCGGCTTCCCGATCATGGTCGACGGCGAGTGCGTCGGCGGAATCGGCGTTTCCGGCGGCGACTGGAAACAGGACGAGGAGATCGCCAGGGCCGCGGTCGCGGCCGTCGGCGCGGCGCCGCCGGATTGAGGAGGACATTTCCCAACCGCATGTGCCCGCTGCCGCGACAGCGAACGAAAACAAGACCAACGAACATCTGGGAGGATGAAATGAAGACACTCAAGACCGTTCTGGCGGCCGCTGCCGCCGCCGCCCTGCTGGCCGCGCTGCCGGCCCGGGCCGAGTTCCCGGAAAAGCCGATCCAGTTCGTGATTCCCTTCGGGGCCGGCGGCGGCGCCGATATCGAAGGCCGGCTGCTGGCCGACGAGATGGGCAAGATCCTCGGCGTGACCGTCGTTCCGGTCAACAAGCCGGGCGCCGGCGGCGCCATCACCTATTCCCATGTGAAGAACGCCAAGCCCGACGGCTACACGGTGGCCTGGAATTCGACCTCGATCCTGACCAGCACCAATATCGGCAACGTCGATTACGAATACTCGGCGCTCGAGCATATCGGCCGGGTGGAATACCAGCCGATGCCGTTCGCGGTGCGCGCCGACGCGCCGTGGCAGACGCTGAAGGACTTCGCGGACGACTGCAAGGCCAATCCCGGCAAGTACAAGGTCGCCAACTCGAGCTCCGGCAGCGCGACGCACCTTGCCGCCATCGCCATCATGAACGCGATCGATTGCGAGGTGATCCATCTGCCGGTCGGGGTCAAGCGGCGCAACGCATCGGTGCTGAGCGGCGAGGCCGACGCCATGGTGGCGCCGCTGACCGGGGCGCTGAACCTGGCCAAGGCCGGCAAGATCCGCCTGCTGGCGATTCCCAGCGCCGGGCGCAACGCGGTCATCCAGGACGTCCCGACGGCGGCCGAGCTCGGCTACGACGCCCATCTCGACCTGTTCCGCGGGCTTTCCGTGCCCAGGGGCACGCCGGATGCGGTCAAGGCCAAACTCTCGGACGCGATGATTGCGGCGGCGAAGTCGGACGCCTTCATGGCGCTGGCGGCGACCAAGGGCTTCACGGTCGCGCCGCTCGGGCATGCCGAGTTCGAAACGCTGCTCGCGGCGGAAAACCAGCTGGTCAAGGGCATCATGCAGCAGGCCGGCCTCTACAAGTCCAAGAAGGCCAACTAGCGACGGGGAGAGACCACATGGCCGGCCCCGCATCGCGGGTGCCGGCCCCTGCGCGCCGGGCGCGCGGCTCCATGAGGTGACGGCATGGCCCTGAGGAACATCGTTGCGGCGGCGGCCCTGCTCGCGCTCGGCATCGTCTACGGCTACCTCGCGACGCAGCTGCCGGTGCGGAGCCTGCCCAACCTACCGGGCCCGGCCTTCTTTCCCTATCTGATCGCCATTGTCGTTGTGGCCCTTTCCCTCGGCCTGCTGGTCCAGGGCGTCCGCGGATATCGCCGCGGGCCGCTCGACCTGAACCTGTCCGAACGCGCGCCCGCGATCGTGGCCCTGCTGCTGTTCGCGGCGTATCTAGCGGCGCTGCCGCGTCTCGGGTTTCTGCTCGCCAGCATCCCGTTCGCCGGCGGCATGATCTGGCTGTACGGCGGCCGCAACAAGCTGTTCCTGGTAGCCGCCGCGGTCGGGCTGCCGCTGTTCCTCTCGCTGCTGTTCCGCGAGGTGCTGCGGATTCCGCTGCCGCACGGCAGCTGGTCGGTGCTCGGCGGATGAACCCGGACATTCTCCACGGGCTGGCGCAGGCGAGCCTGCCGACGAGCCTGCTGTCGACGGCGGTCGGAGCGCTGCTCGGCCTGGTCGTCGGCATGATCCCCGGCATGACCATCAGCTCGGGCATCATCATCGTGCTGCCGCTGACCTTCGTGCTGGATCCGACGATCTCGATCGCGCTGCTGCTCGGCCTCTATGTGGGCGGGATGATGGGCGGCAGCTTCTCGGCGATCCTGCTCAACATTCCGGGCACGCCGTCGGCGTCGGCCACGCTGGTCGACGGCCATCCGATGGCGGCGCGGGGCGAGGCCGGCAAGGCGCTGGGCGTGTCCATCACCGCCGGTTTCGCGGGGGGCATGTTCAGCTTTCTCTGCCTCTACCTGATCGCGCCGAGCCTGGCCGAAATCGCGCTCCGGTTCCGGGCGCCGGATCTGTTCAGCCTGGTGTTCTTCGGGCTCACCGTGATCTGCGGGTTCGCCGCGAGATCGGTGGTCAAGGGCCTGCTGTCCGCGGCGATCGGGCTCCTGATCGTGACCGTCGGCCAGGATCCGATGATGGGCACGGCGCGCTTTACCTTCGGCAATACCGACATGCTGGGCGGCATCCACTTCCTGACTGCGCTGATCGGCCTGTTCGCGATCCCGCAGCTGATCGACAATCTGAGGCCGGGTTTGACGGGCCGCGGTTCCGCGCAGCCGCAGGCCCGGTTCGGCAGCCTGCTGCCGCGCCTTGCCGAACTCAAGCGGATGGTGCGGCCGGTTTCGATCGGCTCCCTGACCGGCGCCTTCCTTGGCATCCTGCCCGGCGTCGGCGGGCCGATCGCCGCCTTCATCTCTTACGACTACACGCGCAAGACCAGCCGTAATCCTGAAGACTACGGCAAGGGCGCGCTGGAAGGGGTGGCGGCGCCGGAATCGGCGAACAACGCGGTGACCGGCGGCGCGCTGATCCCGATGATGACGCTGGGAATCCCGGGCGATCCGGTGACGGCGATCCTGATCGGGGCGCTGCTGGTGCACGGGCTCGCGCCGGGCCCGCTGTTGTTCATGGAGCGGGCGGATTTCGCCTATACGGTGATCTTCTCGTTCTTCTGGGCCAATGTCTTCAACCTGATCATCGCGCTGGCCGGCCTGCGCCTGCTGGTCAAGCTGCTGGCCCTGCCCAAGGCGGCGCTGATGCCGGCGATCGCCATCTTCTGCGTGATCGGCAGCTATGCGCTGCGCAACTCGTTCTTCGACGTCCAGGTGATGTTCGCCTTCGGCCTGCTGGGCCTCGCCATGCGCTGGATCGGCATGCCGGTGGTGCCGTTGCTGCTGGCGCTGGTCCTCGGCGGTCAGCTGGAAGAGCACCTGCGCGTCGCGCTGACCGCCTCAAAGGGCGATATCTCGGTGTTTTTCACCTCCCCCTTCAGCCTCCTGTTCCTGTGTCTGTCGGCGGTATCGATCGTCTGGCCGTTCGTCTCCGCGCACAGGCGGAGGCGCGCGCAATCCGGACTAGAAAAGGAGTAACACCCCATGAACTCGACCCCCGTGCGTGTCGCATCGATCGGAATCGGCTGGTGGTCCAACGTCCTCGCGGACGCCGCCCAGCGCAGCGGCGCGGTGGAGATCGCGGCCTGCTATACGCGGTCGGAGGACAAACGCGAGTCCTTTGCGGGGAAATACGGCTGCAGGGCCGCTTCCAGCTATGAGGACATCCTCGCCGACGACTCGATCGAGGCGATCATCAACACGACGCCGAACCACGTCCATCTTGAGACCACGCGCGCCGCCGCGGAGGCCGGCAAGCACGTCTTCCTGGACAAGCCGATCGCAACGAACGTGGCCGACGGGCGCGCGATCACCGAAATCTGCAGGGATGCCGGGGTCGTGCTGTCGGTCGGCTACCAGCGCCGGCGGGAGAGCCATTTCCGCTGGATCCGCGACCGCATCGCCGCCGGCGAATTCGGCGACATGGTGCAGGCCGAGGCGAATATCAGCCGCGACCGCGAGGGCAAGTTCGAGGCGGATTCCTGGCGCTTCCAGGAGGAAGGCATGCCCGGCGGCGTGATGCTGCAGATCGGCATCCACTACACGGACGTGCTGGAAATGCTCATGGGGCCGGTGAAACGGGTCGCCGGCATGTCGACGCAGCTGGCGCTGCCGGGCGAGAATCCGGATGTCGCCAACGTGATGCTGCAGCACGAGAACGAGGCGATCTCGATCCTGTCCGCCTGCTACGCCTCGGCGTCAGAGTACTACATGATGAACATCTACGGCCGCGAGGCGACGGCCTTTTACGACCTGTTCGGCGGCCTGCGCCACCTGAAGCGGCATACCAACGCCGCCTACCCGGTGCCGTGCGCGAAGAACGACACGATCGCCGAGGAGCTGGACGAATTCGCGAACTGCGTCCGCAATGGCGAAGAGCCGGAAGTCGGCGGCGAGAAGGCGACGGAATCGCTCGCGGTGATCCTCGCCGGAGTCAAGTCGGCCCGCGAGGGCCGCATCGTCGAGGTCGCAGAGTTGCTCGACTGATCGCACAACGATTACCTCACCATAGCCAACGAGCGATCAAAAGTGCTATCTAGGAAGGCCCCTGATTACAACCGCGGGGAACGACGCGATGCGTATGCGGGTGATTGATTTCGAATACGTTTCGCCGCTGAAGTGTGAAGCGGCATGCCACGGGCTCGCCTCGGCCATGGAGCCGGAAGACGATGCGATCCTCTGCCTGGTCAATCCGGACAAACTATATGTCAGCGTCCCCCATTTCCAGGTGGCCAAGCAGGCGATCGATCAGGAGCATTGCGTCGCGCAGGAACTGCAAGTGATTCGCCGGCATACCGGCGGCAGCGTCGCGCTCAACGACCGCAGCCAGATGCTCATGCACTTCATCCAGCCGCGCAGCGAGATTACGGAGCCCGTGGTCGACCTTTATCCAAAGTTCATCGAGCCGGTGGTCCTGACCTGCCGTGAACTGGGAATGGCGGCGGAATTCATCCCGATCAACGAAATATTCGTCTCCGACCGCAAGATCGGCAGCGCCGATAGCGCCCAGATCGGCGAGGCCATCGTGGTGGCCTGCAATCTCATGTTCGATGTCGACCTCGCGGCATTGGCCAACTGCCTCAATGCGCCCTCGGACGCCTTTCGCGACAGGCTGCGCACGATGCTGGAAGGCAGCACGACGAGCGTGCTTCACGAACTGCACATGATGCCACAGCGCGACGAGTTCAAACGCTTGCTGGTCAAGGAATGTGCGGAGTGCCTGGGCGCAGAGACCTTCAGGGCCGATCCGACGAAAATTGAACAGGCGGCGATCGACGAATGGGCAGAACGGCTGGTAGAGCACGAATGGACCTTCGGCCCGGACCGGACGGTGGCGGAGACGGATGCCGCAGTTACCGCCGAGGCTGTTCCGGTCGATGTCGCCCATGTGACGGCCGGCGGTCTGATCAGCGTCCATCTTGTGGAACGCGACGGCGTCATTGCCGACCTCGTGTTGTCGGGCGAGTTCTCGTGCATCCCGTCCGAAGGTCTGGAAGCCCTGTCGCAACGGATGGTCGGCCAACACCTGAACGAGGCGGCGCTCGCCGAGGAAGTGGCGCAGACGATGGAAGAGATCGGCATGCAGATGCCGGGCATCGCGCCAGCCGACATCGCGGCCGCAATCATGGCGGCGCACAAGGTATTGGGAATGCAGGCCGATGCTGCCGGCCTTGGTCGCAAGCGCTGACTTTATGGAGCCGCGCGGCGCCGCGTGGTAGACGGGCGCGGGCGGCCGGCGCGAATCGGAGATCCTTGAATGCGGGACGGTCAGACGTCTTCCGCAACGGCGGAAGAGGTTGCGGCTGAAGCCACGCCGGCGGCGCGGACCCGCAGCCTTGCCGCGATCCTGACGAGCATCCTGGCGGCCGGCATGACGATCGGCATCACCGCCCCCTTGCTGTCATTGCTGATCGAACGCAATCAGGGCAGCGCGGCGCTGGCCGGCCTCAACAGTTCGATCGGCGTCCTCGCGGTCGTTTTCGTCAGCCCGTTCGTGCCGCGCCTGGTGCGCCGGTTCGGGGCCCTGCCGGTGATTTACGCCGGCATCGTGCTGACCGCGGCGGCGATCCTGGTCATCCCCGCCACCGGCGGCATCAGCCTGTGGTTCCTGTTCCGATTCCTGATCGGCGTCGGCATGGGGTTGATTTGGGTGGTCAGCGAGACCTGGCTGAACATGGTGGCGGGCGATGCCAACCGCGGGCTGGTGGCCGGACTCTATTCGACGATCCTCGGCCTCGGGTTCGCCGCCGGACCGATGGTGATCGCGGCGGTGGGCATCGCAGGCTACCTGCCCTTCATCGTCAGCGCGGGCCTGATCGTGATCTCGGCATTGCCGCTGATCGCCGCCCGCCGGCTGGCCCCGCGCCGCATCGGCAGCGGCGACCATACGGCCTGGAAGACCCTGTTCCAGGCGCCGCTGATCATGGCCGCGGTCTTCGTCTGCGGCTTCATCGACATGTCGATCCTCTCGCTGCTGCCGGTCTACGGGCTGCGCACCGGGTTCGCCCAGGATACGTCGCTGCTGATGCTCACGGTGCTGATCTTGGGCACCATGATCATGCAGCTGCCGATAGGATGGGCCGCCGACCGGATCGGCCGGCTCCGCCTGCTGGTCGTCTGCGTGCTGATCGGAGCCGCCTGCGCCCTGCTGCTGCCGGCGATCCTGCATACAAAAGCGCTGCTGTGGCCGGTCCTGTTCCTGTGGGGCGGCACCACCGTCAGCCTCTACACCCTGGCCCTCGCCCTGCTGGGGGAGCGGTTTCGCGCCGATGCGCTGCCCGCCGCCAATGCGATGATGGTGATCGCCTATTGCCTGGGCGGCGTGGCCGGCCCGCCGCTGACCGGCGCCGCGATGGAGGCCGCCGGGCCGCACGCTATGCCGCAGACGCAGGCCCTCCTGTGCGCGGTGTTTATGGCCGGCATCGCCGCCGGCTGGGCTCGATCCCGTTTGCGCACGCGGCTGTCTTCCCGGTGACGAATCGGCCGGCAGGCTACGGCAGCCGCGGCGTCGCGCCGAGATGTCAGTATTGAATGGGCATCTCCATGGGCTTCACTGGGAGATTCGGAAATTCTGAAATATACGGCCCGATTAAAGGGCAAACAAACCGGGGGGTCGACAAATATACACCTTCTCCCGGGACTTGAGATTCCCCCTTGCATATTTGTAAGAACGCATCGATAATTAACGTTTGTTTGGGGCAGGCTTGCGGAACCCAGAACAATGTCCGATCAAGGACCGAATTTCGCCGAGCGTCCGGTGCGGATGACCCGATGGTCAGCGCGCCGCGGCTGCATCAATATCGAAATCGCCGAAGGCTGGGTCCACGTGACCGAGCGCATGTTCCGGAAAACCAGACGCTGGACCGAGCCGATGTCCGCCTATGCCGGCGTCCAGCTCAGTTCGGTCGTCCGGCCGGGCTCGGTGCTGGGTATGCGCCGCTGGCACGAGGCCGTCCTGCGCCACCGCGACCCGCTGAAGACCATCCCGCTCTGCGGGTCGCAGCGACTCGCCGATGTGCGGCGGGTGTGGAAGGCCGCCGCCGTCGCGTTTGGCCTGCCGGCGCTCGAGCGCACTCCGATCGGCTACATCGCCCGCGACGCCGGTGAACTCGAGAAGCCTTACAGCAGCCTCGACGGGGCGCGGCTGTCCGGGCGGCTCGCCAACCCGTTCCGCGCGCCGTCTTCCATCAATTGCTGCCGGCGCGGCGCGGTCACCAGGGCGATCCTGCGCCTGAACGGGCTGGAGATCGTGCCGGCGCTGCTGCTGCTGACCCTCGGCCTGTTGTTCCTGTTCCTCGGCTCGGGCCTTGGCATCAGCCTCAGCGCCGCCGGGGTCCTGCTGCTTGCGCTGGGGATTTACGCGCGCGAGGGCATCGAGGTCTCGCCCGACGAGGTGGCGTGCTGCTGGATGACGCCGATCGGCGATTTCCGCCGCCGCGCCATACCGCTCTCCGAGCTGCACACGGTGACCTGGACGAACGGCGAGTCGCCGCGGCGGCGCGACGCGGTCCTGCTGCTCGCCTCCGACCGCACCGAAATCGCATTCGACAACCTGCCGAAACGCCAGGCCGACTGGCTCGGCCGCATGGTCCTGTCCGCCGCCCTGGCCCGCCGGGAGCCACGGCTGGTGGACGCGGGCGCCGGGGCCGCCGGGCCGGACCTGCCGGCCGAAGTGGCCGAACTCCCGCTCCGGCACACCGCGGCCGCGGAGTAGCGCGGATCGGGGTTGAGTGGCATCGCCTCCGGCGATCCGCCGACCCGGTGAATCGGCTTGATCTCTATAAGTTAGAGCGGATTGCGGTCGCCGGCGTTTCGCCGACCGGGAAGGCGCCCTACTTCGCCTTCTCCTCCAGCTTCTTCGCCTTGATGATGTTCTGGTCGAGCGCCGCGTCCTTCTTGCCGTCCATGCCGAAGGCGACGGCCATGAGCTGGCTGTAGAACACCACCGGGATGTTGAAGTCGGTGCCGAACTGCTTGTTGATGGCGGGCTGGTACATCTCGACGTTGGTCTGGCACAGCGGGCAGGGCGTGGCGATCACGTCGGCCCCGGCCTCGACCGCCTTCTCCAGGATCTTCTTGATCAGGTGCAGCGTCTTTTCCGGCTTCATCACCGAGACGGAGCCGCCGCAGCACGCGGTCTTCACGTCGTACTCCACCGCCTCGGCGCCGCAGGCCTCGATGAAATCGTCGAGGAATTCCGGGTCGTCGAAGGTGTCGTACTCGCCGCCGCCCTCGGTCTCGGCGAACGGGCGCACCGTCTGGCAGCCGACATAGCCGGCGACCTTGATGCCGGTGAGCGGGTTGCTGACGGTCTCCCTGACCTTGTCGAGCCCGACCTCGTTGACGATCACCTCGCAGGCGTGGCGCACGCGCCGGTCCTCGTCGTATTTCATGTCGGCGGCGCCCAGCGCCTCGTTGATATTCTCGCGCAGCTTCACGTCCGATTTGATCTTCTCGGCCGCGCCGTGGGTGTTCAGGTAGCAGGCGGCGCAGCCGGTGACGATGTCCTGCGGCCCCTGCTCCTGTGCGTGCGCGAGGTTGCGGCCCGACAGCGCGGTGTTGGCGAGCTGCCCGCCCTCGATATGGCCGACCGAGGCGCCGCAGCAGTTCCAGTCCTCCAGCTCTTCGAGCTCGATGCCGAGCTTCGGCGCGATGGCGCGCAGGCTGCGGTCCAGATGTGCGCCGCTGCCCAGCGAGCTGCAGCCCGGATAGTAGGTGAATTTCTTGCTCTCGCTCATGACGCGCCGCCTTTGCTTTCGCGTACGTCGATTTCGGCCGCCTTGGCGAGGATCGCCCGCAGGCCCTTGACGTCCTTGATCTTGTGCGGCGCCCCGATATGCATGCGTTTGGTCCGCACCATGCTCAGTGCAATCGTCAGGTTCCCCAGGCTCCGCTTGACGAAGTCCACGAGGCCGCCGGACCAATAGTATTTCGCGGTCATCAGCCGCTCGTCGGTGCGCCCGAACGTCCTGGCGCTCCACCAGAAGGCCTTGGCGAAGCGGGCGTTCTGCACTTTCTTCACATAGCCCAGCTCCACCGACTTGGCGGCCAGGTCCTGGATGATGTAGGTGACCGGGATGCCGCGCGGGCAGCGCACCGTGCAGTTGTAGCACGAGGTGCAGTTCCAGATCGTCGACGAGTTGAAGACCTCGTCCTTCATGCCGGCGCGGATCATCATGAACAGCTTGCGCGGACCGTGGTCCATTTCCGTTCCGATCGGGCAGGAGCCCGAGCACATGCCGCACTGCATGCACATGCTCATCTTCTCGCCGCCATTGACGTTGTCGCGGACCCAGCGGGCGAAGTTCAGATCGTATTTGCGGGCCGCTTGTTCCGGTGGCGCTAGGGTCATCTGTCTTTCACTCCCGCACTGGCGATCACGCTTAACGAAGACCGAGCGACCTCATACTTCGAGACGCCCCTGCGGGGCTCCTCAGCATGAGGGCACAAGCGATGGAGCCTCATGCTGAGGAGGGCCGAAGGCCCGTCTCGAAGTATGAGGTCGCGCCGCTGATCGCCAGCGAATTTCAACCCGGTAAACATCCTAAAATCCCTTGAAGGGGTTCATGCCATAGCCGCGGATTTCCTCGACGAACTCGTCGATCACCTTGCCGACCTTGGCCGAATCGGCGATCGAGACCTCGACCGCCCTGGCGCGCCCGTCCTCCAGCATCAGGCTCTGCAGCGTCTCGCCGATGTTCTTCATGCGTTCCTGGCCGATGAGGCTGCCCTTTATGAAATGACATTGGTAGTCGTCGCCCGAACGGCAACCCATCAGCATCGCGCCGTCGTAGCCGCGCTGGAAGGCATCGGAAATCCACAGCATGCTGACCGAGCCCAAACAGCGCACCGGGATGACGCGCACCTCGGCGTTCAGCGTGTGGCGGTTGATGCCGGCCATGTCGAGCGCCGGCGCCGCGTCATTCTCGCAGGCGAGGATCAGGATGCGGTATTTCTCCGAGAACTCGTCCGGGATTTCGACCGCGCCGATCATGTCGCTGACCATCTGGACATTGTAGTTGTCGAAACTGATCGTGCGGACCGGACAGGCCCCCATGCAGGTGCCGCAGCGGCGGCAGCGCGAGGCGCTGAGCACCGGCCAGCCGTCCTCGTCCTCGTCGATCGCGCCGAACGGGCATTCCACCGTGCAGCGCCGGCATCTGGTGCAGATGTCGAGCCCGAATTTCGGGAAGGAGAGGTCGCCGACGCGCGGATGAACGGCCATGCCGGCCTGTGCGCCGCGGATCGCCTGGATCGCCTTCAGCACCGCACCGGCGGCGTCCTCGGCGCTCTCGGCGATATCCATCGGGCGGCGCACCGGGCCGCAGGTATAGATGCCGGTGCGGCGCGTCTCGTAGGGGAAGCAGATGAAGTGCGAATCCGCGAACCCGTCGGCCAGCATCGGCAGATGCGGGCCCTGGCGGTATTGCAGGTTGAGGATCGACCCGCCTTCGGGCGTCGCCGCCGACCACGCCGCGTTCTCCGCTTCGGCGTCTCCGGCGCGCGCGATCGGCGCGACCGGGTTGATGTCGTTGGCCAGCTGCTCCGCGCCGTTCTCGGACGCTGTCTTGTCCGGGTCGGTGGCGTTCGGCACCATGCCGGTCGCCAGCACCACCATGTCCAGCCCCGCCATCGGGACTTCCTGGCCCAGTAGCGCGTCGTCCACCGTGACCGTCAGGTCCGATCCGACCGAATTCACCTTGCCCTTCATGAAGACGATGCCCTCTTCCTGGGCCTGGCGGTAGAATTCCTCGGCGGTTCCCGGGGTGCGGAGCTCCTGGAAGATGATGTAGACCATCGCGTCCGGGTTGGCCGCGCGGATCTGCAGCGCCTGCTTGATCGAGGCGCCGCAGCAGACCGACGAGCAATAGGGCAGGTGGTCGGGATCGCGCGAACCCGCGCACAGTACGAAGGCGATATTGTTCGGCGCGGCCCCGTCGGACTTCCGCTTGACGCCGCCATTGGCGAGCATGCCTTCCAGCTCGATGCCGGTCACCACGTCGGGCGAAGCGCCGTAGCCGAGGTGGCCCAGCTTCGTCGCGTCATATGGCCGCCAGCCGGTGGCGACCACGATGGCGCCGACGGTTTCCTTCGTCGCCGCCGCGCCGTTGACGAGGCTCACCTCGAACTTGCCCGGCATGCCGCTGGTTTCCGCGACCGTGGTCTCGGTCTGCACGACGATCGCCTTGTCGCCCTGGACCCTGTCGATCAGCGCCGCGACGTCGTTGTCCTGCGGGTCGCGATAGGGCGGGCGGTGCGGCATCCGCTTCGACCATTTGGCGCTCCATCCGCCGAGGTCCCTGGTTTTCTCGACCAGGAGCACCTCATGGCCGGCGGCGGACGCTTCGAGCGCCGCGTTCAGGCCGGTCGATCCACCGCCGACCACCATGATCCTGGTGCTCAGCCCTTCCTCGATCCGGACTTCCGGCGGCGCCATCCTGGAGGCCTGCGCCACGCCCATGCGGATCTGGTCGGCCGCCGCCATCTGGGTGTCTTCCTCGCCGGCGGGCCGGGCCCAGGCGACCCACTCGCGCAGGTTCGCGCGCACCGTGGTGGCGCCGTCGAATTCAAACCGGTCCGCCATCACGCGCTGCGAACAGGCGGCGATGACCGGCTGGTTGACCGTGCCGTCGGCAATGTCCTTCTCGATCGTCGCGACGCCGTCCTCGCTGCACAGGAACTCATGCTGCCGGCTGACCGGCACCTTCAGGTCGCCGGAGGCCAGCGATTCCAGGGCGCCGCAGTCGACCGCCTCGCCGATACCGCAGCCCTTGCAGACATAGACGCCGGGTTTCCTGTCAGCCATTGCCCGTCCCCTAACTCTTCTGTCCGACGGCCTGGATGGCCTTGAGGGCCGCCGCCGTCGCCGATTGCACCGACATGGATACGTCCAGCGGCCCTGCGGCCACGCCCGCCGGGATGATGCCGCCATCGCCCTCCAGCGACGGCACGAGGAAGCCGTACTCGTCCCGCTCGACCGACATCGGCGGCGCGTAGCCATTGGACGCGGCGGGCTTCATGCCGGTCGCCAGAACGACCAGGTCGTACGGCCGTTCGTACAGCTCCCGGGTGATCGTATCCTCACCGTGGAGCACCGGGTTGCCGTCGCCGTCCACCGAGACCGAGGCCGGCTTCGACTTTATGAAATTGACCTGCGGGTCGGCGGCGACGCGCTGGTAGAAGGCCTCCAGCTTGTCGTGCGCGCGCAGGTCGATGTAGTAGATATCGACCTGTACGTCCGCGTACTGCTCGCGTACGTACGCCGCATGCTTCAGCGAGCCGAGGCAGCAGATTCGCGAACAGTAGGGCAGGTGATTGTGATCGCGCGAGCCGGCGCACTGGATCATCGCCACCGTCCTGACCGGCTCGCCGTTCGACGGGCGGACGATCCGGCCTTCGGTCGGCCCGTCATGGTTGGCCAGCCGCTCCATCTGCACATTGGTGATGATGTCCGGCGAGAGGTTGTAGTTGTACGATTCCAGTTTCACCGGATCGTACGGCTCCCAGCCGGTGGCCCAGACGATGGCGCCGCAGGCGACGTCGAAGGTCTCGCCCTGATCGTCGAGATTGACCGCATCGTACTTGCAGGCGGCCTTGATCTTGTCGGCCTCCGGGGTGCCGATCGCCTCGGGTGCGACAACGTATCGCATGGGGAACGCGTGCTCGTGCGGCAGATAGGCGGCCTTGGTCTTCGACAAACCGTAGTTGAAGGCGCTGTCGACCTCCATGTCGGTCGCCTCCGCGCAGGCGCCGCAGGCGGTGCAATTGGCGTTGACGTAACGCGCCGCCACATTGACCGAAACCGTGTAGTTTCCCTTGTCTCCCTTGACGTCCGCGACGCTCGCCATGGTGACGACGCGCAGGTTTTTCAGCTTGCGGATGCGCTGGAAATTGATCTCCAGCCCGCATGTCGGATGGCAGAGTTTGGGGAAATAGCGGTTCAGCTGTGCGACGCGCCCGCCCAGCGCGGGTCCGCGCTCCAGCAGGATCACGTCATAGCCGGTCTCCGCCGCCTCGACCGCCGCGGTGACGCCGGCGATTCCACCGCCGACCACCAGGATTGTCTGGCTTGTTGGCCCTTGATTCGCCATGTCGAATCGCCTGTCCTGATTGCCCGAAAGGGTAAGTTGTTACACTTTTGGCGCCGCATTTGAAAGTACGCCGCCAATCACATTATTATATTAGAACATTCTTGTGTGCGAATGAAAACTCGTATTTTTATAGGGGACATTGCGCACCGACGGTTTCGGACCGTTGCGGCGCTGGTTGACCGAAGTCTGAGCCAGGAAGGGAGATGACGTCATGTCGAATCTGGTGCCACCGCATGGGGGCGGAACGCTAAAGCCGTTGCTGGCCCCCGAGGCCGAACGGGCCGACGAGATGAAACGGGCGGCGACGCTGAAGCAGGTGCCGATGTCCAGCCGCGAAACCTCCGACCTGGTGATGATGGCGATGGGGGCCTACACGCCGCTCGACGGGTTCATGGGCGAAGCCGACTGGCGCGGCGTCTGCACCGACATGAAAATGGCCGACGGGCTATTCTGGCCGATTCCGATCACCCTGTCGGCCGAGCAGGATCTCGCGGACTCGATCGGCATAGAGGAAGAGGTCGCACTGGTCGACGGCGAGTCCGGCGAGATCATGGGTGTCATGGAGGTGACGGAAAAATATGTCATCGACCGCGACCTCGAATGCGAGCATGTCTACCGGACGACCGACGGGAAGCATCCGGGCGTGCAGAAGGTCCTCGAGCAGGGACCGGTCAATCTCGGCGGACGGGTGACGGCGTTGTCCGAAGGCGTCTATCCGAAGCAGTACAAGGGCCTCTATATGCGCCCCGCCGAGACCCGCGCCCTGTTCGCCGAGAAGGGCTGGTCGCGGGTCGCCGCCTTCCAGACCCGCAACCCGATGCACCGCAGCCACGAGTACCTCGCCAAGATCGGCGTCGAGATCTGCGACGGCGTGCTGATCCATCAGGTTCTCGGCAAGCTGAAGCCGGGCGATATCCCGGCGGAGGTGCGCGTGGACGCGATCGATGCGCTGGTCGAGCACTACTTCGTGCCCGGCACCGCCATCCAGTCCGGCTATCCGATCGAGATGCGCTACGCCGGCCCGCGCGAGGCGCTGCTGCATGCACTGTTCCGGCAGAATTTCGGCTGTTCCGACCTGGTGATCGGCCGCGACCATGCCGGTGTCGGCGACTATTACGGCCCGTTCGATGCGCAGCATATTTTCGATACGCTATGGGAGGGTGCGCTGGAGACCAGGCCGCTGAAAATCGACATCACCTTCTATTGCGACAAATGCGATGGGATGGCGACCTCCAAGACCTGCCCGCATGGCGAGGAGCACCGGATGAACATCTCCGGCACGAAACTGCGCGAAATGTTCGCGAACCACGACGCGGTCTCGACCAAATTCAGCCGCCCCGAAGTGCTGAAGGTCCTGCAGGCCTACTACGACACGCTGAAGTAGGAGAACGCGGGGAATACGCACTGAAAGCCCTCCCCCATCAAGGGGGAGGGAATAAGTATGTGTCTCTGTGGTTCTTTTGCATGCCGCGCTGCTTGCCGTCCGGCGATCCGGGCCCAATCTTTAAGCCATGACCGATGACCCGCACCGCTACTACGTCCGATCGCCGGATGGGCGCATGATCACCGGCTACGACCGGCCGGACGCCGCCAAGGCGGTGGCGCTCGAGTACGGCGAGGGCGCGGTCGTGGTCGATACGCTGGCCCAGGCCTACTATCCGGTCGCCGAGGAGGTGATCGGCGGCGAATTGCTGCACGCCGGCGTTGGCGGCTGGAACGCCGGAAAGCAGAACCCCGCGAAGGACCTGATCGAGGCGATCCGCAAGGGACAGCCGGCGGTGGTGCATGCGTTTCTGGCCAAGGGCTCCGATCCGAATTCGCGGGACGCCAATGGCGGCACGGCGCTCCACTGGGCGGCGTCGCGCGGCAGTGCGGAGATCGCCCGGCTGCTGCTGGATGCGGGCGCCGACCCGTCGGCGACGGACGGCGAGGGCATGACGCCGCACGAGATCGCCGCGAAGAAGGGCAAGGCAAAGCTGGTGGAGATGCTGGGCGGAACCGCGTCCGGGTAAAGCCGGTGCCGGCTGACGCCGGCATATGTCTAATGCTATCCACCCCCTCCCAACCCTGCCCCTCTCCCGCTGGCGGGGGAGGGCTTGGGGAGGGGGTGAATAAGGCAAAATCGGCCGGCGAAGGCCGGCGCCGCGATTCTCAGGAACCGTTCCTCGGCAAACGCACCGTCGCGCGCAGGCCGCCTTGCGGGCGGTTCGCCAGGGTGATGTCGCCGCCATGGGCACGGACGATGGACCGTGCGATGGCCATGCCGAGGCCGATGCCGCCGGTATCGCGGCTGCGCGATCCCTCGAGCCGCACGAAGGCGCCGAAGACGCGTTCCAGCTCCTGTTCCGGAATGCCCGGCCCGTCGTCGTCGATGACGATCCGCAGTTCGCCCGCCGACTCCTCCAGGGCGACGCGCGCCCGCCGGCCGTAGGCCACGGCGTTCTCGATCAGGTTCCGCACCGCGCGTTTCAGGCTGACCGGACGGCAGGCCAGCGGCGCCTTCCCGTTTCCCGTGAAGCTCGTCTCCATACCCAGTTCGGCGAGATCGTCGCAGAGGCTTTCCACCAGCGCCGACAGGTCCACGGGCCGCGTCTCCTCGCGCGCCGCCTCCTCGCGGGCGAAGGCCAGCGTGGCCTCGGTCATGCGCTGCATTTCCTCCAGAATCGCGAGCAGCTTGTCCCGCGTCTCTCCGTCCTCCACCAGCTCCGCATGCAGCCGGAGCGAGGTCAACGGCGTGCGCAGATCGTGGCTGATCGCGGCCAGCATCGTGGTCCGGTCGCGGACGAAACGGGTCAGCCTTTCCTGCATGGCGTTGAAGGCGGCGGTCGTCCGGCGCACCTCCCTGGGCCCGGTTTCGTCCAGCGCCTCGACCGCCTCGCCGCGCCCCAGCTTTTCCGCTGCGGCGGCGAGGGCCGTCAGCGGCCGGGCGATGCGCCGTACGGTGAGGGCGGCGACGAGCATGATCGCCAGCGCCGCCATGAGCAGCGAGAGGATCGACGGCCAAGCCCATCCGACCGGCGGAGCGGCATAGCGGGTCGTCACGTTCAGCCACGGTCCGTCCATGAGCGGCACCGAAAGCGTCAGCCCCGTCGGCGTTGCCTGGCGCCCGTTTTCGCCGGACAGGAAGCCGAACACACCCCTGCTGTCATCGTCACCTCGTTCGCTGGACTCACCGCCATCCGCCTCGCGCGCCGGCGTCCGGCTGCGATGCTCGGCGCCATGGTGGCCCCACACGATGTCCTGCCCGTCCGGGTCCGCCACCAGCACACGGGCCGGCGCCGGGCGCCCTTCGGGCAGCAGGGATTCAAGCATCGAGACCAGCCAGATCTGGCCGTCCACGCCCGCGCCGGACGGCAGGGCGCTGTCTTTGGTGATCCAGTAACGCAGGCGCGGCGAACCCACGGCCAGCAGGATTTCCTCGCGCGTGTCCGCTGGTGTAGACTCGAGCACCCGGACCATCGAGGCCGTACGCTCCAGCAGTTCCAGATAGTGAACGCTGCGCATCGCCTGCTGGCGCTCGTCGGAGAACACGAAGAACGCCAGCAGGTGGGACAGCGCCAGCGCCGCCAGCAGGAGGAGGACCAGCTGGGCGCCGAGGCTTTTCGGAAGCAGGCGGCTCAAACCGTTTCCTCCTCGACGTCGGCGGTGAACATGTAGCCGCCGCCCCAGACGGTCTTGATCAGCTCCGGGTTCCTGTGGTCCGCCTCGATCTTGCGGCGCAGGCGGCTGACCTGGTTGTCGATCGAGCGGTCGAAGACCTGCGCGGCGCGGCCGCTGGTCAGGTCCAGCAGCTGCTCGCGGGACAGCACGATATGGGGGCGCTGCAGGAAGGCGGTCAGCAGCCGGAACTCAGCGGTGCTCAAAGGAACGGCCACACCGTCCGCGCCGGCCAACTCGCGCCGGTCCACATCCAGGGTCCAGCCGACGAACCGCAGGCGCTTGGTTTCCATGTCTTCGCGCGGCCGCGGCACGGCGCCGGCGCGGCGCAGCACCGCCCGGATGCGCGCCAGCAGTTCGCGGGGGTTGAACGGCTTGGTGACATAATCGTCGGCGCCGATCTCCAGCCCCACCACCCTGTCGGTATCCTCCGCCATGGCGGTCAGCAGGATGACGGGGATCTCGGATGTCTCGCGCAGGTGCCGGCACAGCGACAGCCCGTCCTCGCCCGGCATCATGATGTCGAGCACCACCAGGTCGATTGCGCTTGTCTTCAGGTCCTTGCGCGCCTCGGCGGCGCTTGCGGCCATGCTGGCGCGCAAGCCGTTCTTCGCGAGATACTTGACCAGCGGCTCGCGGATTTCGCGCTCGTCATCGATGACCAGGATGTGGGGCGAGGTCTCCATGGCGCAAATCTATGCCATTTTCCCGCTGCCGCTAAGCCCGCAATCCCGGGGGTGGCGCGAAAGTTGTAACAAAGTGTGCCAGACGCGCGGATTGCCATCGCTTGCGACAAAACAGGGCCGGCGCTGGCGAACTTCTGCGACAAACAGGGCCTATATATACGACAACCGAAGCAGTCTTAACGCAGGAGCGGCCGAATATGAAACGCAACACCGTGGAGGAATTCGGCGGGCGTTTCGTGAATATGGCGAGGTCCACGGAAAGCAACGGCGATGGCGTGCTCGACGCAGAGGACATGCGGCGCCACCATCGCGACGGCGACGACAGAGACAGCAACTGAATTTCTGTTTTCCGAACCCCATCCTGCCAGGGGCGAGCCATTCGGCTCGCCCCATTTTTTTCCTACAGTTCCGTGTATTTCTTCGCGTTGCCCCTGGCCTTCTCGACTGGGTATTTCTTTTCGTTGAGTTCGATCTTGGCGACGGCGGCCTCGGTGAGGTCGATGCCGGCGCGCTCGCAGATCAGCAGCAGGTAAAGCAGCACGTCGGCGCATTCCTCGGCCAGGCGGGCGCGGAAATCGGTGTCTCCCTGTGCGGCGTGCTCCACCGCCTCGTCGTCCTTCCACTGCACCAGCTCCATGATCTCGGCGGCCTCCAGACTTGCCGAGAGGATCAGGTTCTTCATCGAGTGGAACTGCCGCCAGTCGCGCGCGTCGCGGAACGCGATCAGGCGGCGGGTCAGCTCTTCAAGGTCGGGATTCATGCTTGGCTCGCGCTCGGGGTTTCAGGCCATAACACCATTGGACATGACCTTCCGCAAAACCGCAACGTCCCCGAAAAGAAACTGCTCCGGAGGTGAAGAACACCTTCGGAGCAAAACCGAACTTGAAAGAGCCTGGCCGCGCGATTCGGCGCATTCAGGCTACGCCTTAACGTTTACGGTTTCTTCGGCGTCTCGTACTCGGCTTCCTTCTGGAACGATTCCCAGACGGTTTCGTAACCGACGAACCCCTTCTCGTTCGGCTTCATCTGACGCGTCGTCACGAAACGCGTATGGCCGTCAGGAACGTCGGTGATGGGTTTTTGTTCGCTCATAAGTCACCCTCTTTTCTGTATAGCCGGGATTGTAAGTACAGGTAATCAAGGTCGCAATTCGTTCGATGCCGTTCGACATCGCCGCTTAAACAGGTTTCATGAGAGAGGGGTCGATATCCGCCCCGTTATTGGGCGCGCCGCCCGCTTTCGTTTCGTCATCGGTTGCGTCGCGCACGGTCAGGATCTCGAGCGTAAAGACGACCTCCCTGCCGCAAAGCGGATTGTTGCCATCAACTGTCAGGGTCTCGTCGTCAAACCGCGTTACGATAAAGCTGCGGGTCTGTCCCTTGTCATTTTCCATGAGGATGGTAGTGCCGACTTCCCGATATTCCTCGGGAACGTTTTCGATGCGATCGGTGAAAACCAGAGACTCGTCCCGGGGGCCAAAAATCTGATTGCCATCGATTGGTACCTCGATGGTCTCGCCGGCGGACCTGCCCTCCAGCTGCATATGAACGGTAGGGGCCAGGATTTCATTGAATCCGTGAATATAACCCAACGGGAATTCAACGCGTGTCAGAACGTGCCCCGACTTCTTGTCGGTCACCTTGTAGGTCAGTTCGACGAACTTGCCGTTCTGGATTGTTTCACTCATGTCGAATCCGAACGAATTGCTCAGAAGATGGATGCGCCGAAAATCCTGACCTCGCCATCTTCATAGCCAAGGACAAGCCTGCCAAGCCATTCGCCTTCTTTATTCGTGCTGCGCTGCCGATAGAGAACCGTCACATGTTCGCCGCGGCGGATAATGCCGATCGAATCGATCTCTTCGGACAGATTCCTTGCCAGTTCACTTTTTGCGAACTGGTTGCCCACCACGACCTGGTTCATGGCAAGCGCGAAGGCGGTGGAAAAATTCTTTACGAATTCCCCGTATTTGCCTTCGTTCGACTGTTTGACGAGGTCGCGCCACAGGGGCTCGGCCATGGCGAAAATCTCGTCATCGGATTTGTCGATAATGTTCACCTGCGGCTCTCCGCCACCGGAGGAAACCGGCTGTGCGGGGCTCACACCCCGCATGCCGGCCTCGTTCGCGCCAGGCGGAAGCCTATCATCAGCTCCCGCCTGGTTCTGTCTACTCATCAGGCGCGACCAGGTGATAACAGGGCGCCTTTTCCATGGTGTATTCGCCGGATTCCGGATCGCGACGCGAAACAGTCAGCACATGCCAGTTCTCGTCGTCCACCTTCATGGCGTCGCCACGGTAGTAATAACCCGGCCAGCGGGTCTCCTTGCGGAACAGCGTGTGCTGCGTGACGCACTCGGCAGCGCGATGGCGATGCTTCAGTTCCCACGCACGCAGCAGCTCGTGAATATCCTTCGCGGCCAGGCTCTCAAGGTCTTCTTCCATGATCGCGAGCTTCTTGAGACCGATATGCAGGAGCTTATCGTTGGTCATGTAGTTGACGCTCATTCCGCCGCAATACTCATCCATCAGCTTCTGCAGACGGTCCAGGCCCTGCTTCGGATTGATGTAGTGCGGGTTGACATCGCCCGCCACGATCGCATTGCGGTAGACCTTGTAATGCTCCAGCGGCTTGTAGACCTCTTCCTTGCGGCGTTTGATCTGCTCGCTGGAGACGACAATGCCTTCGGCCTTTCCGTCGTCGATATATCTGCAGGCGGCCTTCGCGGCAAGACGACCTTCGGTGAACGAGCCGGATGAGAAGGCATGCGGCGTACCGCCGACCGCGTCGCCGGCGCCGAACAGGCCTTCGACCGTCGTCATGCGATTGTAACCCCAGAAATACTCGGGAGGCGACAGATCCTCCGGGCCCGAGCACCAGGCGCCCGATCCGGTCGCGTGGGAACCCATCACGTAGGGCTCGGAGGTGGTCAGTTCGGGATTCTCGTTCTTCGGGTCCACATCGGTGGCGGCCCACAGAACCGCCTGGCCGACGGTCATGCCGAGGAAGTTCTCCCAGCCGACCTCTTCCAGATGAGGGTCCTGGAAGGCCTGCATGGTCACCATGTGAATCGGGCCGCGGCCGGCATTCACTTCGTTGATCAGCGCATGGTTACGCAAACAGGTCGGGATTGGCCGATGGGTCAGGTGCGCGGCTTCCGGATCGAGATATTCCTTGCCGACCATTTTCTGCAGTTCGGGGAACCATTTGGACTCGTACTCTTCGCCCAGACAGTTCTGCGTATAGGTCTTCAGATGCAGGAAGTAGGCGCCGACCGGGCCATATCCGTCCTTGAAGCGCGCCAGCACGATGCGATTTTCCATCTGCGTCATCTTGGCGCCGGCGTCGATCATGAGGCCATAGGCAGACGCGGACGACCAGGGCGCATACCAGGTGCGGCCGGAACCTTCGCCCACCGAACGCGGTTTGAAAATGTTCGACGCGCCGCCGGCGCCGCAGATCACGGTCTTGGACTTGAAGACGTGGTAGTTGCCCGTGCGGACGTTGAAGCCGACGGCGCCGGCAACGCGGTTCTCCTTGCTTTCGTCCATCAGCAGGTGGGTGACGCAGATGCGGTTGAACACCTTGTCCGCCGACTTCTTGGCCGCCTCGGACACGATGGGCTTGTAGGACTCGCCGTGGATCATGATCTGCCATCGCCCTTCACGCAGATATTGCCCGGTCTTCGGGTCCTTCATGATGGGCAGGCCCCAATCCTCGAACTGATGAACCGTCGAGTCGACGTGACGGGCCATATCGAACAGCAGGTCTTCCCGCACCAGCCCCATCAGGTCGATGCGGGCGTAGCGGACGTGGTCCTCCGGGTTATTTTCGCCCCAGCGGGTGCCCATGTAGCAGTTGATAGCGTACAGACCCTGGGCGACCGCGCCCGAGCGATCCATATTGGCTTTCTCGGCGATGACGATGTTCTTGTCCTTGCCCCAGAAGCGCGCCTCCCAGGCGGCGCCGGTGCCGCCAAGGCCCGCGCCGACGACCAGAATATCGATGCCGTCTTCGACGATCGTTTTGTAAGCCATCAGTAATACACGCCTTTCTTCATCTTGAGGCCGGCGGACTCAAGCGTAGGCAGACCGCCCTCATCCATGCGGATATATTTCGGCTCGTTGTACAACAGCTCACTGTCGCGCATTTCCTGGCTGGGACCGGGAACATCCGCAAGCTGGGGGATCGCTGTACCCCACGGCTTGGTGGTAATGGGCGACAGGAAGTTCTTTTCCGTACCGTTCCGGAACTTGATCCTCCAGGCGATCGTGCCCTTCTCTTCGTCGCGGTCGACGCGAACGCTGTGGCCCAGCGGGGCAAAGTCGGCATATCCGCGCACATCGATCGCGTGTTGCGGGCAGGCCTTGACGCAGGAGTAGCACTCCCAGCACATGTTGGGCTCGATGTTGTAGGCACGACGATAGGTCTTATCGATGTGCATGATGTCCGAGGGACAGATGTCGACGCAATGTCCGCATCCGTCGCACCTTGTCATATAGACGAAGGTAGGCATTATTCGGGCTCCTTAATCTGTATCCAACAGAACTTGCGTGATGCTGATCAATAGTGGCGGGGCTGATCGCGCTTGATGCCAAGCCCCATTTTCATCGGGGCGTCCAGCAACAGTTCCATGGAGTGTCTTTTCTGTTGGTCGGGATCGTCACGCGTCTGCGTCGGCAGGTTCTCGGCTGCACCACTGGCCTTGGATACTCTTTTCTCGAAGGCCGCCGCGGGCTTGAAGAACATGTGGGGGAACTTGGACCACGGGATGGATGCGAAGAGCACCGTGGTGGCCACGAGAAACAGCGCCAGGAATACCGTCGTCCAGATTCCGCCGCCGGTCGCCTGCAGGATCCCCCATATGATGCCGAAAGTCGTGCTCAGGACCATCGAGACGATGAACAGGTCGGCGCGCACCAGGCGAAACGGCGAATTGCCCTCGGCGGCAACGTCTACGCGAATGAAGAACCAGAACCAGTAGCCACCAACGCAGACCATCAGCGCGCCGACATACCAGAGCACCGGCAGAATGCCCGGTGTAGCGATGTCCGGGGTCGGGTAAGCGAAGACCATGATGGCCGCCATGGCCGCGTAAAGGGTGAAGCCGTACATCGTCAGAAGATGTGCGAGCCTGCGGCGCGGGTTGCAGAATTCGCCAGAGGCCATGACGTCGACCACGGCAGTCTGAACGGCGATCGATACCTTCTTGCCTCCGCCGACAGGCTTCTCCGCCTTGCTCTTGGAATTGCGCATATTTGCGAAGAAGTATTTCGCGCTCTTTTTGTGCCAGACGTCGAACAGCGTGCCTGCTGCGACGAGAAAGATCATGACCGCGACGAATGTCTGCATGACCCCGGGCGGTACGACTGCCGATAACTCGGCAAACGGATTGGTGGAGAACATCAAGCTGCCTCTTCCCGATTGACATTCAAAATCATGACGAACGTGTGTCGCTGCGACTTATATCGCAATTTGGTGATTCATTAAAAACCATAATCTTCTTCCTCCCGTTTCCGAAACGACGTCGCGCCAGCCTTCGGCGGCATGAAACAACATTTCTCCTGTTCCGTCCGTCTCCGAACTGACCTGACGACGATTTGCCACCGATTCCACAACGCCGGTCGTGAGCTATCCGTGCCGGCGCCCTTGCACTTCGGCGCCCCCCTTCACGGGTGCGACCGAATATCACTTTACATGATTTCGCTTTCATGAATATTATTATTTTCAAATATAAGAAATTGGGTTGCCTGGGCTGACCCTTTTGCCCGGGCGGAAGCGTTGAGCGCCGATCGACTTTCGGGCCGGCGGCATGGGGTGGGCAAGGCGGTGCATCCACCTCGAAGCCACGAGGGAGAACAGTCCATATGCCTACTTTCGTCCATACCGACAAATGCGACGGCTGCAAGGGCGGTGACGTGACCGCCTGCATGTATATCTGTCCGCACGACCTGATGAAGCTCGATACCGAGCGGATGAAGGCCTTCAACCAGGAGCCGGACCAGTGCTGGGAGTGCATGTGCTGTGTCAAGGCCTGCCCGCGCCAGGCCATCGAGGTCCGCGCCTATGCCGACTTCGTGCCGATGGGCGGGGCGGCGATCCCGCTGCGCACCGACACCCACATCATGTGGACCATCAGGTTCCGCGACGGTGAGATCAAGCGCTTCAAGTTCCCGGTCCGTACGACGCCGGTGGGCAGCATCGATCCGTACAAGGACAAGCCGCCGGCAGGCGACATCAACAGCGCGCTTCTGTTCACCGAGGCGAACAAACAGCTGCCGACGATCTGATCGACGGTTCGCTCGGAGCGGCGCGCCGTGCGCGGCTCTTCGGCTGAGAAACCGTAGTTTTTAGGGGGATATAGAACCCATGAGTGAAGGTACATTCGGTAATCCCGAGATCGTCGAGATCGAAACCGATATGCTGATTATCGGTGGCGGCATGGCGGCCTGTGGCGCGGCTTACGAGGCCAAGCGCTGGGGCGGCGACGATGTCAAGGTCACACTGGTCGACAAGGCGGCGCTGGACCGCTCCGGCGCGGTTGCGCAGGGGCTGTCGGCGATCAACACCTATATCGGCGACAACAAGCCCGAGGATTACGTGCGCATGGTGCACGCGGACCTCATGGGCATTACCCGCGACGACCTGGTGTTCGATGTCGGCCGCCATGTGGACGACAGCGTCGACTTGTTCGAGGAATGGGGCCTGCCGATCTGGAAGACCAAGGAGACGGAAGGCGTGTCCCTGAAAGACGGCGGCAAGCCGGTCCGCTCCGGCCGCTGGCAGATCATGATCAACGGCGAGGGCTACAAGCCGATCGTCGCCGAAGCCGCGAAGAAGGCCATCGGTATCGAGAACATCTATGAGCGTGTGTTTATCGTCAAACTGTTGCTCGACGCCAACGAGGACAACCGGATTGCCGGTGCCGTCGGCCTGTCGGTGCGTGAGAACAAGCTCTACGTTTTCAAATGCAATACGGCGCTTCTGGTTGCCGGCGGTGCGGTGAACGTATTCCGGCCGCGCTCCACCGGCGAAGGCCAGGGCCGCACCTGGTATCCGGTGTGGAATGCGGGCTCGACCTACGCCATGGCGGTCGAGGCCGGGGCCGAGATGACGATGATGGAAAACCGCTTCGTGCCCGCCCGCTTCAAGGACGGCTACGGACCGGTCGGCGCCTGGTTCCTGCTGTTCAAGTCGAAGGCGACCAACGCATTTGGCGAGGATTACGCGACCAAGAATGCCGACATGCTGAAGGATTTCGCGCCATACGATACCGCGGCCGTGGTCCCGACGTGCCTGCGTAACCACCTGATGCTGAAAGAAATGAAGGAAGGCCGCGGGCCGATCTTCATGGATACGCCGACGGCAATGAAGAAATTGTCCGAGACCATGACCCCGCAGGAGGTCAAGCATCTGGAGGCCGAGGCATGGGAGGATTTCCTCGACATGTGCATCGGCCAGGCCGCGGTCTGGGCCGGCATGAACATCCGGCCGGAGGAAACCGTGTCCGAACTGATGCCGACCGAGCCCTACCTGCTGGGCAGCCATTCCGGCTGCTGCGGTATCTGGGTGTCGGGACCCGAGGACCTGAGCTCCCCGGACGAGTGGAAATGGGGCTACAACCGCATGACCACGGTCAAGGGCCTGTTCACCGCGGGTGACGGCGTCGGCGCCTCGGGCCACAAGTTCTCGTCCGGCTCGCATGCCGAGGGCCGCATCGCCGCCAAGAACATGGTCCGCTTCGTGCAGGACAACAGCGGCTACAGCGCGGCCTTCAAGGCGGATATCAAGGACATTACGGACGAGATCTACAAGCCCGTCCGCAATTATCTCGAGCACAAGGACAAGACCACGGCCGAGGACATCAACCCGCACTACATCCTGCCGCGCATGCTGCAGATGCGGCTGCAGAAGCTGATGGACGAATATGTGGCGGGCACCTCGACCTTCTACCAGACCAACAAGGTGATGCTCGAAACGGGTCTGCACCTGCTGGAAATGGTCAAGGAAGACGCGGTGCATATGCGCGCCAAGGACCTGCACGAACTGTTGCGCGCGTGGGAAAACTACCACCGCGTCCGCACCGCCGAGGTCCATCTGCGGCACATCATGTTCCGTGAGGAAACCCGCTATCCGGGCTTCTTCTACCGGTCGGACTTCCCGGATCTGGACGAGGCGAACTGGCACTGCTTCGTCAACTCGCGCATGGATCCCGAATCCGGCGAGTGGACGATGATGAAGAAGGACTGGGTCGGCCTGGTCGATCACGGCCACTAGACCGACCGACAATTACCGGTTTGGTTTCGGGGCGCCGTCTTGAACGGCGCCCCGTTCCGCTTATTGTTTAGATGAGGTTTGGTCAGTGGTGCGACCTCACCCTTCGAGACGGGCCTGAAGGCCCTCCTCAGGATGAGGACACCAACGATCGAGCCTCATGCTGAGGAGCGGCGAAGCCGCCCCTCGAAGTATGAGGTCGCTGGGTGCCGGTTTAGGCGTCAAAGCAGCCTGCAAAATGGAGATACGAATATGACCGACCAGACCAACGGTCAGGACGATTTCGACGGGCCGGCGGCCCCGGAGCACGAGCCCAGCGCCTCCGTCGAGCAGGCGGGACGCCGCGGCGAGAGCGAAGAGCGGCTCGACATTTTCGAAGGGGTGCGCGGCCAGGACGGCAATCCGGTGCTGCCGGTGCAGCTGAAGCAGGGCGACATGTTCGCGTTCTCCTGCCACAAGGGGATTTCCTGCTGGAACAAGTGCTGCTATGGCGCGGATGTCATCGTCACCCCGATGGACATGCTGCGGCTCAGCCGCCATTTCGGCATCCGCCCCATCGAGTTCCTCGACCGCTACTGCTACCAGGCGCAATGGGAGAAGGCCGGCCTGCCGGTCGCCAAGCTGCGCATGACCGGCGAGGACGGCTCCGGCCCCTGCCAGTTCGTCGACGACGAGAAGGGCTGCACGGTCTACGAGAACCGTCCGGTGACCTGCCGCTACTATCCGCTGGGCCTCGCCGCAATCAAGATGAAGGGCCAGGAGGGCAAGGAGAGCTTCAGTTTCCTGGTCAAGGAGAGCCACTGCAAGGGCCACGACGAAAGCAAGCTGCAGTCGGTCGCGCAGTTCGGCAAGGAGCAGGGCACGGACGAATACGACCAGGTGAACGCCGGCTGGATCGACATCCTGATGAAGGCCTCGTCCTGGGCCTCGATCGGCGGGCCGCAGGGCCGCGAGATCGCGCCGAAGACGCAGGGCATGTTCTACATGGTCTCGACCGACATCGACGCCTTCCGCCGGTTCGTCTTCGAAACCCGGTTCCTCGAGACCTACGAGATCGAGAAGGAGACGGTCGAAGTCCTGAAGGCCAACGATGCCGTCCTGCTGACGCTCGGTTTCGACTGGCTGAAAAACGTCATCTTCGGCGAGCCGACGATCAGCATGAAGGAAACGGTGCTCAAAGAGGCCATCGCCGCCAGCCGGGAGGAATTCGGCGCCGGGTGACGCCCGCCAACGATCGCCGTGCTTCGGCCCCGCGCCGGCCCCTTCGCCTCAAAAATGATAGCTGGGCGGGCACGGGGTATCCTCGGGCAGCCGCGCGTCGACGCGTTTGCCGGCCCGGGGATGGAACGGCAGGTCGTGCTCGCGCATGAAGGCGCGAACGTCCTGCGGCGTCCAGTCGAGCAACGGGTTGACCCGGATCAGCCGCCCCTCGACATCCACCCGCAGCGCCGTCTGCCGCGTCGGCAGATGATAGACCGCGCTGATCCAGCATTCGTAATGCACCATGATGTCGTTCAGATGAACGAGTTCGTGGACATGGCCGAGGCCGCCTTTGTACTCGGCCCACATGCGCTCGTAATGATCGGTCGCATCGGGCAGGACCCCGGACTTCGCGCCCTCGGTTTGACTGATGTTGGTCAGCCCCAGATGCGCGACGACCTCTTTGCGGAACGTCTCGCTCTCCTCGAACAGCTCGCCCGGGCGGCAGAACACGACCGGCGTCGACGGGTCGATATCGGCGACCAGCTTGAGGGCGACGATGCTGGGCGCCCGCAGCGAGGCGGTGACGACCGTTTCCCCTGGAAAGCGCTCCTTGATCAGATAGCGCAGCAGCGCTTCCGTCGACAGGCCTTCGCAGGCCGCACGCACGTCTTCAAACTCGGTCATTTCGGGCCCTCCGCAGTGTCGGTCCGTGATCGTGACTCGATACAGGCTGACACCGAGTCGATCACCGTTATGCGGTCGAGTCAACGCGGCAAACGGCCCCGGTCGACCGTCCGCTGCCGCCTCGTGGAACAATGCGGTTCCGTCACGCGCCGCGGGAACGAGACAGGGCGGGAAGCCTATGGCTTCGCCGCCCTGTCCCGGAAGTCCGCTTCGACCCGGCGCGATGCGCTAGCGTCGGAAATCGTAACGGACCGAAAATCTATCGACCACCGCCCGAACCCGCCGGCCGCCGCGCCGACGGCCGGCGCCACGAGGCGCCCGGGCAACGGTCAGGTCGCAAACGGGGTTTCACCCAGCAGCGTGCCGGCCAGATACGTCCAGGCATCCGCCAGAAGTTCCGAGGCGCCCAGGATTGCGAGGACCAGGAGCGATGCGGTCAGCCCGCCCATGATCGCATACTCGACCATTGTCGCACCGGACTCATCGGCGCCAAAGGCCTTCAGAACGGCAATAAGCTTCATCAAGTCCGATACCTCCCCTTCGGTTGCAGCTGCCACTGCCGGGTCGACCTGCACCCTGTCGACGGCGATCCTTACCGCTGACATACAAGCGCCGACCTCTTTACATGCAGTCTTTATATCACGTTCTCAGTAGAGTTAAAACGGTCTTAAGATCGTTTTATTCCAAGGCGCTATATAAAGTTTTTCGCTAAGAAAATTACCCATTTCGGGGAATATCCGGTCGTGTTGCGGCGGAATGGTTGCCGTGAACCCGCACTGTATGCAGGGATCCGGGCCGAACGCGGCGGCGGAACCGACAAGCCGTCCCTCTCGGCGGGGACAAAAAGCCGAAGGAGCTTTTTGTTCGGGCCGCAAGGGCACCGGCTGCGAGCCCGATTCGGCGCCCGCAGAACGCATCGTCACGGCACATTGTGAACGCTCGCCGCGCGTTGTGAACGGGGTCCGTACGGATGCCCAAAATGCCTGTCGTATTTTATAAATGATTGAGAAAAATGCGTTTATGCTCTAAGGTCGGTCACTGGATAGATGGAGTGTTTACCGGGTGACGCGCCGGGTGGGGGCGATCAGCCGAAGGGTAGACCGAAGCGAGGCGGTTGACGCCGAAGATTGACGCGCGCTTCGGGACGTCCGACAGGGGGAGACTGTTGTGAAGGGTGGAAATCAGGGAACGCGACGTTTCCCCTCAATAGCGAACGCCTTTCCCGGTGGCTGGGGAAGGATTCCGGACAATCCGCTCATTGCGGCGTCGGTCGCGGCGCTCCTCAAGGGGGGGTGCGGCGCGCGGTCGCTCACGGGCGGCTGGTCGCCGGACCGCGAAGGCCGGCCGACATATCCGTATATCGACGAAGATGGCGGCCGAATCGTCGTTTCCCTCGATCCGGATGCGGTACTGGCCAGCGAGGGCGATACCGGCCCGGCCGGCCAGTGGTCGTTCGTCGCAGGGATCTCCGCGTTGACGATCGACGTCCTGTTGGCCGTTCTGGCGCAGATCTGCGCCGCCGGGGCCGGCGGCGAGCCGGAACACGCGCGGCGGATTCCGGTCACGGCACGCGCGATCCTCGGCTACAAGGGCCTGCGGCGGTGGGGCGCCGAAGGCGCGGCGCTGCGGCGGCGCGTCGACCACGAGATCGTTCGCCTGCAGGGCCTGCGGTTCGACGTCCGGCTGGCCGCCGAAGGTGTGTCCGTCGATGGCGACCGGCTGTTCGATGCCGTCGATTCGGCGGTTGTCCGCGCGGCCCGCAAGGGCAGCCCCGCGCAGCCCGAAACCGTCTGGGTGATGCGGCCGGGCCAGTGGTCAAGGTGGTGGATGAACGCCCGGACCGGAGCCCGGTTTGTCGCAGTCCCGCAACAGGTGCTGGAATTCGATCATCGCCCGAACCGCGGCAGCGCGGTTCTGGCCAAGAAGATCGGCCTCAATACCGTGGTGCTGTGGGGCGGTATGCGGCCGCCGCGATCGCTGGACCGGCGGATCGGCGACCTGCTGGCGGATATCGGCGAGCTGCCCGGGCGCGAGTCGCGCGGCGGCGGCTGGGGCGCCCGCATGCGCGGCCGGCTCGACGCGGCGATCCTGAAGCTGCAGGAAACAGGGGTGTTGGGCGTCGTCGAGTGGCCCGCGGGATATGCGCAGGGACCCACCGATCATGGCAGGGGCCGGGCCGAAACCTGGCTGGCCGGCAGGGTCGTCCGCAACCGCCCCGAAATGACGGACGATTGCCGCACCGAAGCCGCCGGGCGCCCCCGCAGGACGCATGGCGCCGGCGGGACGGCATCCGGGCAGCTTGAACTCCGCCGCGGATCGGTCATCCGCGCGATACGGATCGCCCGCGAAATTTCACAGCGCCGGCTCGCCGGCGAACTCGGCATCTCCGCCGCCTACCTCTCGCAGATCGAGAACGAGCGGCGGATGGCCTCGCAGGCGGTGCTGAGGCGCATCGCCGGCTGGGTGCGCGCGAACGGTGGGGCCGGTCGCGGCGGCCAGCACGTGCCGGGGGCCATCGTCGCGATCGAATCCGTCGGCAGGTGGCGGCAAGCCACTGCGGGCAAGAAAAAACAGGTGGCGGGAAGCCGGTTCGCGCAGGTTCCCGTGACCGGCACGCCTATCGGGAAGGATGAGCGCACATGATCGGTATCAGCCTATCGACGAAAATAACGGCTCTGATTGTCACCGCCAGCATGGGACTGTTCCTGACGGCGGTCGCCATCCTGTGCATTCTGCCGCTGATCCAGGCGAGCGTCGAGCGGCGCCGGCCCGAACTGCCGGACCTCCCCGCGGTTTGCGAGAACCTCGGTATCGCGCTCGCGATCGGCGGCTTCACCTTCCAGGTCACGGAGGCCGCGGCGATCGGCGTTGCGCTGACCCTGCTCGGCGCGGTTTACGGCGCCACCCGCAAGACCCGGGAAAAGACCAGGGACGCCGCGACAGGCCTCCATCCCATTCTCGAGAAGGTGATGCTGGTCGGCGGTGTGATGAGCCTCGGCGCGCTGGGCGAGGTTTACTACCTCGTGGGCTGATCGGGGCCCCGTCCCGGACTGCCGGCTTGACCGGGGACCGGCGGTCGACTCACAATCGGCCCGTGGCATTCCGAGCCCGGCTCAAAGGGAGTGCGTTGTGGCGGACCTTCGGCTTTCGTATACGCCGGCAACCGGGCTGGCGGCGCGGATCCGGCGGAAAGACATCTCGCCGGTCGAAATCGTATCGAACAGCCTCGCGCGGATCGAAGAGGTCAATCCCGGGCTCAACTGTTTCTGCTTCGTCTTTCCGGACGAGGCGATGGAACTGGCGTGCGCCGCCGAGGCCGCGGTCATGCGGGGCGACGCGCTCGGCCCACTGCACGGCGTCCCGGTCGCCATCAAGGACTTCACGCCGACACGGGGCAAGCGCACGACGCTCGGCTCCCATGCGTTCGAGGACTGGATACCGAACCACGACGCGCTGATCGTCGAGCGGTTGCGGGACGCGGGGGCGATCATGGTCGGCAAGACCACGACGCCGGAATTCGCACATTCGGGGTTTACCCGAAGCCCGTTATGGGGAATTACACGCAATCCCTGGAATCCGGCGAAGACGCCGGGCGGCTCGTCCGGCGGATCGGCGGCCGCGGTCGCGGCGGGCTGCGTGCCGCTGGCCGAGGGCACCGACATGGGCGGGTCCGTCCGCATTCCGGCGTCGTTCTGCGGCGCCGTCGGCTTCAAGCCGAGCCTGGGGCGGATCCCGATGGACATCCTGCCCACGGTGTTCGACACGATCTCGCATTTCGGCCCCCTGACCCGCACGATGGCGGACGCCGCGCTGTTCATGTCGGTGGCCTCCGGGCCGGCGGACCGGGATATCATGTCGCTCAAGCCGGGAATCGCCTTTGACGTCCCGCCCGCCGCCGACGTCAGGGGGCTGCGGTTCGCGCTCTCCGTCGATCTCGGCTACATGGCCGTCGACGCGCAGGTCGAGGCCTGCGTGAGGGACGCCGCCTCCGCCCTCGTCGAAGCCGGCGCCGTGGTCGAGGAGATCGAGCTCGCCTGGACCAAACAGGTGACCGAGGACTGGACCCGGTACTGGGAGGTCTACCTCGCGGCGTTCTTCGCCGACAAGCTGGAAACCCACCGCGAGCGGCTCGACCCCAATGTCGTCGCGCTGCTGGAGGCGGGCCTGAAGATGGACGCGGTGGCCTTCAAGCGGCTCGAGATCGCGCGCACCGAGCAGTGGTTGCGGCTGGCGGACGTGTTCCGCGAGCACGATGCGCTGCTGTGCCCGACCATGCCGCGTCCGGCGCCGGACGCGGACCGCGACGATGCCGATTTCGGCCGGGTCGACGACGAGGGACGCTATCACGGATTCGACATGACCTGTCAGTTCAACAATGTCGGGCAGTGCCCGGCCCTGTCGGTCCCGGCCGGATTCACCGCCGAGGGCCTGCCCGTCGGCCTGCAGATCGTGACCAACCGCTTCGACGATCCGATGGCGCTGCGCATCGGCGCGGCGCTGGAAGCAGCGCGGCCGTGGGCGGAGAGGCGGCCGGAGGTTTGAGGGGTTGGGGTGGGGCGTGGTGTCCAGAGCCCGCTGATCGCCACGAACCGGACACGAAACGATGGCGTCATCGAAGACCGGCTTTAGCCGAGGTTGTTGAAGAACTCCGGTCGGGAAAGCGTCGGCGCAACAAAGGAATCGACGGCACAACCGGCGCGAATCATTGTTGCTTTACGCGGCCGGCGGGCGAATCAATGTTGCGTCTCGGACCCCTCAAATTAGTTCTTCAACAGCCTCAGCCATTTGCGGTCATTCGGGTTGTCAGGAAGTATGTGATTAGCTTTCCTCAAGCTTTCGGTTTTGAAGGTGTTATCGACTCCCATACAGTATTGGGGCGGTCAAAAAAAAGGTAGAACGAGGCCGCCTGAAGTTTGGTCACAATTTCGGCCGGAGCAGTTCGATATCAAAAATAGAGGACGATCCACGCGGCATATCCTGCTAATAGAGATACATGGGTTTGCCTCGCACACTGCGAATGACCGGCCGATAGGCATCCGGATCGTAAAGTTCTGCGACATCCACGCGCCTTTCCCCCCGAATGGGGGCGTGCACACGTACTCGAGCGTTATGTGCTTGGGCGCGTGTGATCGACGATCTGACCGCCGGGGAGGAAGAATATCTGCTGAAGTATCTGGCGTTCCTTCGCTCCCGCAGCCCTTCATGACCCGCGCCACGACAGGGTCTTGCCGCCGGCCGAAACGCCAAACATGGTGAGCAACGCGGAGGACGCGATCGCCGCTTCTTCACACGTGGAAGAACCGATCCGCGCCGAGCTCTTTGGCGCCGAGCGACTGGAGCAACACGCCGAGAGCCTGGCGGCGGCCGATCGCGTCACGGACAAGCCCATCCGAGGACGCGATCTTCTACCGAGGGTCAGCTACAACGGGCGCGTACTTCTCAACGCATATCACAGCATCGTCGAGGCGGTCGGGGCGAAGCACGAGATCACGCTCGCCGAGGAGTGGTTCCTCGACAACTTCCACGTCGTCGACGAGCAGCTCCGGGAGATCCGAGACCACCTCCCGAAGAGCTACTACCGCCGGCTGCCGAAGATCGCGGCGGGCCACCTCGCAGGATACCCCCGCGTCTATGGCCTCGCCTGGGCCTATGTGGCCCACACCGACAGCCGGTTCGATGTGGAGACGCTCGGCCGTTTCATCCGTGCCTACCAGAGAATCGAGCCGCTCAGCATCGGCGAACTCTGGGCCGTGCCCATCCATCTCCGCATGGCACTGGTGGAGAATCTGCGGCGGCTGTCGGAGCAGGTGATCCGCGCCCGCCATGCGCGGGCCAAGGCCGACGAGATGGCGGACCGCCTTCTGGGCCTGAGCGGCCGGCCGGTTGAGAACACCGAGGACGTCCTGCGCCGTCTTAAAGACACCCCCCTGGCGGGCGCATTCGCGGTCCAGCTGGTCCAGCGGCTCCGCGACCAGGACGAATCGATCACGCCGGCCCTGGTCTGGCTCAACCGAAAGCTGAATGCCCAAGAGACGTCGCCCGGTGAGGTGGTTGCCCTGGAACACCATGCCCAAGGCGCGGCAAACGCGACCGTCCGGAACATCATCACCAGCATGCGATGGATGTCCTCGATCGACTGGCTCGAGTTTTTCGAGAGCGTCAGCCTGGTCGATGAAGTGCTATGCGCCGCGCCCACGTATCCAGCCATGGATTTCGCGACGCGGGACGAGTACCGGAAGCAGATCGAGTTCCTCTCGCGGGGTTCGGGCCGATCGGAGACCGAGGTGGCGCGGGAGGCCGTGCTGCTGGCCCGGAACGCAGCCCAGGGGAGGCTGTGCTCACCTTCCCCCGAGGTGGAGAGCGATTCCCCGGGGAGCGAGCCCGGGCCTTCCGGTGTTCCCGAGCGCGCCGAGGAGGACCCGGGATACTACCTCGTTTCCAAGGGCAGAAGGCAATTCGAGCGGCTGCTGGGCTTTCGCGTTGGTCTTCGCCTCCGGTTGCAACGCGCCTACCGCGCCCACGCGATTGCGGGATACCTGGGAGGAATCGCTACCCTCACCGCCCTCCAGCTCTGCAGCCTCTTGTTCATCTCCTGGTCCGCTGGGGCAGGGGCCTGGATCCTCGTCCTGCTGGCAGTCCTCGGCCTCGTTCCTGCCTCGGATGTCGCGGTGTGCCTCGTCAATCGCCTGGTTGCGGCTCTGCTTCCGCCCACGAGGCTCCCCAAGCTCGAACTCGCCCAGGGTGTGCCTCCGGAGCTTCGAACCGTGGTCGCCGTGCCTACGCTGCTCACGAACCACGCCGACATCGAGGAGCAACTCGAACGACTCGAGGTGCACTACCTTGCCAATCCGGAAGGCCATCTCCACTTTGCCCTCCTTACCGACTGGCCGGACGCGTCCTGCGAGCGCATGCCCGGCGACGAGGAACTCGTTGCCGCGCTGGCCGCCGGCATCGACCGTCTCAATACCCGGTACGAGGGTCCCCCCGGAGGCGGGGAGCGGTTCCTTCTGTTGCACCGTCGGCGTCTCTGGAACGAGCGGGAAGGTAAGTGGATCGGCTGGGAGAGGAAACGCGGGAAGCTCCACGAGCTGAACCGGCTGCTTCGTGGCGCCACGGACACCACGTTTATTCCGATCCGCGGACGGCCGCCCGCGGTGCCCGCGCGCGTCCGCTACGTCATTACCCTGGATGCCGACACCCGGCTTCCCAAGGATACCGCCTACCGCCTGGTCGGGGCGATGGCGCACCCGTTGAACCGGCCGCGTTTCGACTCTCGGAAGGGCCGCGTCGTCGAAGGTTTCGCGGTCATGCAGCCCCGGATCACGCCGTCCTTGCCCACCGGCCCGGGCAGCACGACCTACCAGCGGATCGTCTCGGGCCGCGGCGGTGTGGACCCTTACGCGGCCGCGGTCTCCGATGTGTATCAGGACCTGTTTGGAGAAGGGTCCTACACAGGAAAAGGGATCTACGACGTCGATATCTTCGAGGCGGCGCTCGAGGGGAAGGTCCCGGAGAACGCGCTCCTCAGCCACGATCTCTTCGAGGGCTTGTTTGCGCGCGTCGGGCTGTTGACCGATGTGGATCTCTTCGAGGAGTTTCCCACCAACTACGAGGTGGCAGCGCGTCGCCAGCATCGGTGGGTACGGGGCGACTGGCAGCTCCTCCCCTGGGTCCTGGGCCACGCGCGCGACGCCGCCGGCCGGAAATCGAAGACTCGCATCCCCGCCCGGGGCCGATGGAAGATGGTCGACAATCTTCGCCGAAGCCTCGCCGCACCTTCATCGTTTCTGCTGGTAGCGGCCGCCTGGACCCTGCCGAGCGTTCCTGCGCTCCTCTGGATCGGCCTCTTCGTCGGATCCGTCGCGGTGCCGGCCTTCATCCCGGTTCTCGAAGACCTCATCCCCTGGCGACGAGGGATCTCCCGGCGCAGCCACCTGCGCGCGGTGGCCGACGACATTTTCGTGGCTTTGCGGCTGACGCTCCTGGCCATCACTATGCTGGCCTACCAGGCTTGGCTCAGTGTAGACGCCGTGGTGCGCACACTCGGGCGGCTCTACGTAACGAAGCGGAGCCTCCTCGAGTGGGTTACGGCCGCGCAGGCGGGGTACGGGGTCGATCTGAGGCTCCGAACTTCCTACCGGCACCTTCGCTGGGGCGTCATCCTCGCCATCGGAGCGGGCCTGCTCTTTGTCGTGCTCAAGCCGGGAGCCTGGCCCCTGGCCACGCCACTCGTTCTCCTTTGGGCGCTGTCGCCCGTCATCGCCTGGCGGATGAGCCTCCCGCCAAAGCTCGTGGAGGCGCAGGTTCTTTCTCCCCAGGAGACGCGCTCCTTGCGGCTCCTCGCCCGGCGCGCCTGGCGCTTCTTCGAGACGTTCGTGAATGGGGAGGAGAATGCCCTCCCGCCGGACAACTTCCAGCAGGACCCCGAGCCGACCATAGCCCACCGCACCTCGCCGACCAATATGGGCCTCTATCTGCTGAGCACGACAGTCGCCCGCGATTTCGGCTGGATCGGGATCCTCGACATGGCGAAGCGGCTCGAGGATACGTTCGACACCATGAACCGCCTGCGTCGCTTCCGCGGGCACTTCTTCAACTGGTACGACACCCGGGACCTCCGGCCGCTCGATCCGATCTACGTCTCCACGGTCGACAGCGGCAATCTGGCAGGGCATCTGATCGCCGTGGCGCAAGCTTGCCGCGAGTTCATACATCGCCCCCTGTTCGGCCCGGAGATCCTGGAGGGAATGCGGGATGCGCTCCAGCTGCTTCTCGAGTCGGACGAGCGGACCGAGCATCCCCAGCGTACGCAGACGGTCACGGAGCCGCATCTCCGCGAGGCCGCGGAGGCGATGTGGGCCGCTCTGGAGGATCCTCCGAAATCCCTTCCCGATCGGGTGGGCCGGCTCCAGGAGCTGGAGGTCCACGCGGAGACCCTGCTCGACATCGCCCGCACGCTCGCGAACGACGTAGAGGAGGATTCCAGATCCGAAGTCCTGGCCTGGGCGAGGAGCGTGAGGGACTGCGCGCGGAGCCACGCCTGCGACGTCGAAACGGCCCAGATTTTCGAGGGTCTGGACGCATCCCAGAAGGCCGAGACCGCCCTCGGGCATCGCCTCTCCGCCCTCGCACTCCGCGCCGAACGGATGGTCCAGGCCATGGACTTCCGGTTCCTATTCGACTCCTCGCGCAAGCTGTTCTCCATCGGCTATCGCGTCGCCGACGGCACGCTCGATCCGAGTTGCTACGACCTGCTGGCATCCGAGGCGAGGCTGGGAAGCTTCGTGGCCATCGCCAAGGGCGACGTTTCGCCCCGGCACTGGTTCCTCCTGGGCCGGGCTCTCACGCCGGTGGGGCGCGGCGCCGCGCTCGTCTCCTGGTCGGGTTCCATGTTCGAATACCTGATGCCGCTCCTCGTGATGCGGCAGCCGGCCCGCAGCCTTCTGGATATCACCTGCCGTCTCGTGGTGGCGCGCCAGATCCAGTACGGCGCAGAGCGGACGGTCCCGTGGGGGGTGTCCGAATCGGGCCACAATCTTCGAGACGTGGAGCTCACCTATCAGTATTCGAATTTCGGCGTGCCCGGCCTGGGACTCAAGCGAGGGCTGTTCGAGGACGTGGTGGTGGCTCCCTACGCGACCGCGCTCGCCGCCATGCTGGAGCCCAGAGCGGCGCTCTACAACTTCGCCCGCCTTGAGGAGGCCGGGGCCCGAGGCGCCTACGGGTTCTATGAAGCACTCGATTACACACCGTCGAAACTGCCGGAGAACGCCCAGGTGGCCGTGGTCCGGAGCTACATGGCGCATCACCTGGGGATGACGCTCGTTTCCCTGGGGAACGTAGTTCACGGTGGCCTGACCCGGAGCCGCTTTCACTCCCATCCCATGGTCCAGGCGACGGAACTCCTACTCCAGGAACGGACGCCGGCCGCGAGGCGAGGAGGTGCGGGTGGCGCCGCTCGTCCGCGACCTCGTTCTCCCCACGCTGCGGCGGTTCGGATCGCCGCACGACATCACGCCGCGCACCCATCTCCTTTCCAACGGCCGCTACACGGTCATGATCACGACGGCGGGCTCCGGGTTCAGCCGGTGGGGCGACCTCGCCGTCACTCGCTGGCGGGAGGACACGACGCGTGACTGCTGGGGCACGTTCATCTACCTGCGCGACACGGACACCGGTGACGTCTGGTCCGCTGGCTTCCAGCCGAGCGGAACGGAAGTGGACCACTACGACGTCGTCTATTCCGAGGACCGGGCCAAGATCATGCAGCGAGACCGGTCCCTGGCAATCACCCTCGAGATCGTGGTTTCCCCCGAGGACGATGCCGAGCTCCGCCAGCTGACGGTGACCAATGTCGGGAACCGGGACCTTCAGATCGACTTCACGTCCTATGCGGAGGTCGTGCTGGCTCCCCAGGACGCGGACGAGGCCCACCCCGCCTTCTCGAACCTCTTCGTGGAGACGGAGTTCGTTCCCGAGCTTGGGACCCTGCTGGCTACACGGCGCCCGCGTTCAGCAGATGAGCTTCAGGTCTGGCTCGCTCACCTGGTCGCGGTCGAGGGGGAACCGGCATCGCCGTTGCAGTACGAGAGCGATCGCGCGCGCTTTCTGGGCCGGGGCCGCGGGGTTCGGTCTCCGCTATCTGTGAACGACGGGGGACCCCTTTCGGACACGACCGGAACGGTTCTGGATCCCATCGTGAGTCTCCGGCAGCGGCTGGCGATTCCGCAAGGTGGGACGGTTCGTCTCGTGTTCACCACGCTCGTGGCGCCGTCCGCGGACGAGGCGCTCCAGATCGCTGAAAAATACCGCCAGCCGGCAACGTTCGAGCGAGAGAGCTCGCTGGCCTGGACGCAGGCACAGGTCCAGTTGCACCACCTCCGGATCACCCAGGACGAGGCGCATCTCTTCCAGCGTCTGGCCAACCGTCTACTCTACACCGATCCCACGTTGCGCGCAGCGCCTCAGGTACTGGCTACGAACCGTGATGGCGCGCCGGGGCTCTGGCCCTACGGCATCTCCGGCGATCTACCCATCGCCCTGGTAAGCATCGAGCGGGACGAGGAGCGGGACGTCGTGCGACAGCTCCTGCGGGCGCAGGAGTATTGGCGCCTGAAGGGGATTGCCGCCGACCTGGTGATTCTCAACGCCACGGGTGCCTCCTACGTACAGGCTCTCCAGGAATCCGTCGAGGACATGGTGCGAGCAAGCCAGGCGGCGGGGGAAGAGCTGGGTAGGGAACGTGGAGGCGTGTATTTGCTCCGCGCCGACCTTGTGTCTCCGCGCGACCAGATCCTCCTGGGCGCGGCGGCGCGACTCGTGATTCCCGCGCACCGGGGTACGCTGTCCGAGCAGGCGGTCCGGCTGGAGCGGCCCCGGCCCGGACCGGCCCCGCCGCGCCTCCACTCGCCGCGCGAGACGGCCGAAGCCGTTTCTCCTCCGGCACTGGAACTGGAGTTCTTCAACGGCCTCGGCGGATTCGCACCGGGCGGTCATGAATACGTCACGGTTCTGGGCAAGGGGCAGTGGACCCCGGCTCCCTGGATCAATGTGGTGGCGAACCCGGAGTTCGGATTCCAGGTCTCCGAGTCGGGCTCGGGCTACACCTGGTCCGTGAACAGCCGCGAGAACAAGCTCACACCTTGGTCGGACGATCCCGTCAGCGACACGCCGGGTGAGATTTTCTATGTGAGGGACGAGGACAGCGGTCTGGTCTGGGGGCCGACCAGCCTTCCCATCCGCGAAGAGCCCTGGCCCTATGTCATCCGGCACGGCCAGGGGTACAGTCGCTTCGAGCACACATCCCACGGCATCGCCATGGATCTCCTGCAGTTCGTGCCACTCCGGGACTCCGTCAAGATCTCCCGCCTCACCCTGGAGAATCGGTCCGGCCGCAAGCGGCGGCTTGCGGTCACCGCCTATGCGGAGTGGGTGCTGGGAGTTTCGCGGAGCGGGTCCGCGCCCCACGTGATCACCGAGATTGAACCCGCGACTGGAGCCATATTTGCGCGAAACGCCTGGAACGGGGAGTTCGCGGACCGGATCGCGTTCGCCGATCTGGCCGGCCGCCAGACCTCCTGGACCGGTGACCGCCTCGAGTTCCTGGGCCGAAACGCAAGCCTCGACCGTCCCGCGTCACTGGAGCGGGGGATGAAGCTATCGGGGAAGACCGGAGCGGGACTGGACCCTTGCGCCGTTCTCCAGACGATTGTGGAGCTCAAGCCCGGAGAACGCACCGAGGTGCTGTTCTTGCTGGGCCAGGGGACTGGCCCCGAGGAGGCCCGATCCCTGGTCGAACGCTACCGCGCGCTGAACTGCGACGCGGTTCTGCGCGAGGTTCAGGAGCACTGGAACCAGGTCCTGGGCACGGTCCAGGTCGAGACGCCCGATCCCTCGATGAACCTCCTCCTCAACCGCTGGCTTCTCTATCAAACCCTCTCCTGCCGCGTCTGGGCCCGCTCCGCGTTCTACCAGTCGGGCGGGGCTTACGGATTCCGCGATCAGCTCCAGGATGTCCTGGCGCTGGCGGTGGCGCGGCCCGATCTCGTGCGCGAGCAGATACTGCGAGCCGCTGCGCGGCAGTTCCGGGAAGGGGACGTCCAGCACTGGTGGCATCCCCCGACGGGCCGAGGGGTTCGGACCCGCATCTCCGACGACCGCCTCTGGCTGCCGTATGCGGTGGTCCGTTATCTCCTGACGACCGGGGACGAGGCGGTGCTCGACGAAGAGGTTGCGTGGATCGAGGGGCCGACCCTGATGGAGGGCCAACAAGAGGCTTACTTCGAGCCCACGGAGTCGGAAGACCGGGCGACGTTGTACGAACACTGCGCGCGGGCCCTGGACCGGAGCCTCGACGTCGGCAGCCACGGTCTCCCCTTGATCGGAGCCGGCGATTGGAACGATGGCATGAACCGCGTCGGCCACGAGGGCCGGGGCGAAAGCGTCTGGTTGGGCTGGTTCCTCCTCGGGAACCTGCGGGAGTTCGCGCGGATCGCAGACTTCCGGGGGGAAGAGGAGCGTGCGGCAGGCTGGCGGAGCACTGCCGCTTCTCTCGAGGCGTCACTGGACGCGGAGGCATGGGACGGGGAGTGGTACAAGCGCGCTTTCTTCGACGACGGGATGCCGCTTGGATCGGCGCAAAACGACGAATGCCAGATCGACTCCATTCCCCAGTCCTGGGCGGTCATTTCCGGCGCGGGCGACAAGCAACGGGCACGCCAGGCCATGGAATCCGTGGAGCAACGGCTCATCCGGCGGGAAGACCGCCTGATGCTGCTCCTCTCCCCGCCATTCGACCGAACAACCCTGGACCCCGGATACATCAAGGGATACCTCCCCGGCATTCGGGAAAACGGCGGGCAGTATACGCACGCAGCGGCCTGGTCGGTTGTGGCTTTCGCCATGCTCGGCGAGGGAGGCAAGGCCGTCGAGCTCTTCAACCTGCTGAGCCCCATCCATCATGCGAGCCGTCGCGCGAACATTCACCGCTACAAGGTGGAGCCTTACGCCGTAGCCGCCGATGTCTATTCCGGACCTCCCCACGTGGGGCGGGGGGGGTGGACGTGGTACACCGGGGCTGCGGGCTGGCTCTACCGCGCGGGCCTGGAGTGGATTCTCGGGTTCCACAAGCAAGGTTCCGCCCTCTTTATCGATCCCTGCATTCCCGGGGAGTGGAAGCGCTTCGAGATCACCTACCGTCATGGCGGCACCCTCTACCGGATCACCGTCGAGAATCCGAAGGGAGTCTGCCGCGGAGTATCGCAGGTCAGCCTCGACGGAACCCCGCTCTCGGGAGAAGCGCTCGTCCCATTGTCCGACGACGGTTCGGAGCACCGCGTCCTGGTGGTCCTCGGATAACGAATTTCAATGAAGGGATTTGCAGGTCGGTGATGTCGGCACCGGCTGACACCCGGCAGTCGAACGCCGCCGCACGACACAGCCGCTTTGCGGCTCACAGCGGAAACCGGAGCGCCGGACGGCCGCCTGGCGCCGCAAGGCGGACGACATCCCCCCTCCTCCCGCGCGCCGATGTGCTAGCCTGTGCCCGGACGGCGATCCCCGGGGACGAATCCAGGTGACCATGCAGCGCATCCTTCCTATCGCGGCGAGATCCGGCCCGGCGCCCGGTTCCGCGCCCTGAGGCGCCCGGGGCCGCATGGAGGATCCCCGGTCCGAGACCGTCCCGCTTTACGGGTCGCGTTCGAAGAAGCGCTGCATGGAGTTCGCTCTCGTGCTCGACGCCGTGGGCATCCGGTGCGCGGTGCTGCCCCGCGACGGCAAGTTCGCCCTGGTGGTTCATGAGCGGGACGCCGACCGCGCCCGCGAGCAGCTCCGGCTCTATGGGCACGAGCACCGGGCCGTGCCGCCCCGCTTCGATGCCCGCCTCCGGGTTCATGACGGGCTGGTCTCCGCGTGCCTCTATGGCGTGACCATACTGCTCTTCGACATCCTGCAGGGGAACCAGGCCTTCGCCCTCGACTGGCTGGGCGCGGGCATGAGCCACGCCGGCCTGATCCGCGAGGGCGAGTGGTGGCGCGCCGTGACGTCCCTCGCGCTTCACACCGACACGCTCCACCTGGCCGGCAACCTGGTGTTCGGCCTCGTCTTCGGTTTTCTTGCGGGCGGGCTCCTGGGCTGGGGGCTCGCGTGGTCCGGAATGCTGCTCGCGGGCGCGCTCGGCAACGCCGTCAATGCCTTCGTTCAGGCCCCGGACCACATGTCGATCGGGGCGTCCACGGCGGTCTTCGCGACCGTGGGCATCCTCGCGGCCTACACCTGGAAACGGCGGCGGACCCTGATCAATCGCTGGGTGCCCCTGGGCGGCGGCGTGGCGCTTCTCGCCTTCCTCGGGATGAGCGGCGAGAGGACCGATATCTTCGCCCACGTCACGGGCTTCGGGTCGGGGTGCCTGTTCGGCCTCGTCTTCGGGGTGCTGGAGACCCGCGCGCTGCTCGCGCCGTGGCACAGGCACGCCCTGGGTCTCGCCGCGGTCCTCCTCTTCGCCGTGGCCTGGACCCTGGCGCTTGTGGCCCGGGGATAGCGGCCGGGACCCGGGCGGCGCGGCCCGGCGGAAGCACCGGCATCGGCCAGATATCCCCTCCTGAAACCCGCGGAAAACGCCGGTGCATGGGGTTGTTCCATCGCATCGGGCATCGGGCGTCGCGCATCGGGTGACGCAGGCCGGATGCCGGCTTGCGCCGGAGGGGCTTCAAGGTGATACCGGCAATCCGTACCATGGCCCCCGGCACCGGCGGCGCTGCCGCTGCGTCGCCATGGTTGACCTTCCCCTTGCCGCAAGGTTTATGGACAGGCGCTCCTGATGCCGGGTTGCGGGGGATCGTTCATGCAGGATAGGGGCGGCGGGATCATGAAATACGTTGTTCTGGCGGTATTGGCGCTGGGCCTGGGCGTGGTCGGCTGGCGGCTGCTGGCGCCGTCGCCGACCGGCTCCGACGGCGCGCGGCGCGATGTCGTGGTGCCGCAACTGTCGGCCGCCGCGAGCCTCGGCAAGGAGGCCTACGACGGCAACTGCGCCCGGTGCCATGGCGAGAACGCCGCGGGAAGCGGAAACGGGCCGCCACTGGTCCACGATTACTACAATCCCGGCCACCATGCGGACGGGGCGTTTCATGTCGCGGTGGCCCGGGGCGTGCGCCAGCATCACTGGAACTTCGGCAATATGCCGCCGCAATCCCACGTCTCCGAACAGCAGACGCGCATGATCATCCGCTACGTGCGCGAATTGCAGGAGGCCAACGGCATCCGGACCAGGCCGCACTGACCGATAGAGCGGACTGCGATCGACCGTCCCTGTGATCAAACTCATTGGCCGGAATCGAGATGTGGTGTAGCCTTTCCTACCCGGTTGCCGCGGGAGGCGGCGTGCTGGCGCCCGCCGATTCCCGTGCTGCAACCATCCGCCGGGCTGCGGGGCCGCCCGGTGTCTGCCGGCAAGCAGGGATGCAGAAGATGGCCATTGGGACGGTCAAGTGGTTCAACGCCAGAAAGGGTTATGGCTTCATCGCTCCCGACGGGGGAGACAAGGACGTATTCGTTCACATCACCGAGGTGCAGAACTCCGGACTGCCGGGCCTCGCCGAAGGACAGCGAATATCGTTCGAAGTCATGGACGAACCAAAGGGGCTGAAAGCCGTGGGGCTGGAGTCGGTCGAGGTCTGAGCACGGCCAGGCGATCCCGACCGGTGACGCCAGAGGAACGTCTTCGCGGTCGCGCTACGCCGTTGTGGATTCCGGCTGGATAACGCGGGTCTTCGGAAAGACCGCGATCCCCGTGGTGCCCTTTCCGATTTCGCTGCTGAGGCTGAACCGCCCGCCGTGCAGTTCCACCAGGGCCTTGACCAGGGGCAGACCCAGCCCGGTTCCGTCATGCTGCCGGACCATCGGGTTGCTGAGTCTTACGAACGGCGAGATGACCCGCTCCACGTCTTCGGGGGGCATGCCCTGCCCATCGTCGGACACGGTCAGGATGATGCCGCCTTCATCGTCCTGCCGTGCGCTGACCGTGACCTGACCGCTATCCTGCATGTACCGGACCGCGTTGCCGGCAAGGTTGATCACGATCTGCTGGATCTTGTGCGGGTCGCCAAGGAGAAGCGGCAGATCGTCTTCGATGTCCCGCGACAGCACGATGTTTGCGGTCTTGGCCTCCTCCTCGACGAACCGGAGGGCCTTTTCGATCTCGTCGCCGATCACCACGGCCTGCTCGTCCAGTTCAAGGCGCCCCGCCTCGATCCGTGAAATATCGAGGATATTGTTGATGACCGCGAGCAGGCTCCTGGCACTGTCGTATATGTCGCTCGCATAATCGACGTAACGCTCATCGCCGAGGGGTCCTCGTAGCTGCTGTTTCATCACTTCGGAGAACCCTATGATCGCGTTGAGGGGGGTTCTCAACTCGTGACTCATGGTCAGCAGGAAATCCGTCTTGGCCCGGTTCGCCGAATCCGCGCGCTGCTGTCGCGAGGCAAGGTCTTCCTGGCGTTCCTTCAGCGCCGTTATGTCGGTGCGGATGCTCACGCAACCGCCGTCTCCGGTGCGGCGCTCGCTGACCCGGAGCCAGCGGCCGTCCTTGTGTTTGACCTCCAGATCCTCCGTCGGATGGCGATGCATCCGCATGCGCCGCCTGATCCATTCCTCTTCGTTGCCGATCGCATCGACGACGAGGCCGCCGGATACACGCGCCCGGACAATCGACTCGAACGGCACGCCGGGAACCAGCATATCCGCGATCGGCGCATGCATGTCGCGGAACTGCTGATTGCATTGAACCAGAAGGTCGTCGCCGTCAAACAGGCTGAATCCGTCCGAGAAGCTTTCGACCGCCTCCGACAGACGCGCCAGCGCGCTTTTTTCGGCCACCTGCGCCCGCCGGACTTCGCGAATTTCGTGAAACAGCAGCAACATCAGGCAACCGCCGCTCATCAGGATGCCCAGTGACGCCAGCAGCAGTTCGACATAGCCGCGGTCGAGGCGTTCGCTGCGGATGGTGGCCGCACCTTCCTGCCACTGCCTGGCGTCCATCAGTGTCCGATGCAGCGGGGCGAGAAGTCCATGCAGTTCCGTTCGGATCTTCAGGTAGCGCTCGCGATCGCCGTGCTCCAGCGCCTGGACCTCCGGCTCCATCCGCTCCAGGACATCGATGGCCGCCCTGGCCGCCTCCTGCGTGTCGCCGATCTTCGACAGCCGCCGACCTTCGCGGCCTTCGAGGAATAGCGGGAGCCGGCTCCAGAAGATCTCCATGCGCTCGATGACATCCTCGCGGCTGATCAGGTCTTCGTCCCCGTACATGTAGATGTCGAGCGAATAGAGAAACCGGGTCAGCTCGATCTCGGCCTGATAGATGACCCAGGTGGCGTCGGTGGTTTCCGCCCGCGCCAGCTGTTCATACTTCCGAAGATTGTTGAAACTGAAAATCATGCTGATCGAGAATGCCAGCATGACCAGACCCAGAAGAGTGTAAACGCTAAAAAGCTTGCTCAGTTTCATTTCACGTTATGTCGGGCCGGTCGATCGTCTTTCGCCCGTCGCCAGCCCTTGTTTGCAACCCTGTGTAATCGGCTCCCGGGTATATTCTCCACAGTGGCGGTTCGCCCCGGATGCACAATCCCGGTCGAGTCATATGGCCGCTGCCCGAACACAACAGTGAACCGACCCCTTCTTGTACGTGCCATTACTGTAGTCCGACAGCGGCAATGGTTCCAGCCAATTGCGGCGCGCGCCGTCAGCGGGCGGCCCGTCGCGCGGCGGCACAGCCCCGGTTTCCCGCGGGCCGCCGGCCCATGGTGTCGGATTCTGCAGTAATTTCAATCCCGGCGCGAATATTTGTGTCCTGCGGATGTCACTGGCACAGGCCCGGTTGTTCGGTGCTCCACACGCAGGAAGATCCCGTGAGCCGGGCAAGGTTACATTCCCTTATCCACATGAATGAACGATTAACGATCCAGGCGCCGGGCCGCCGCATGATCACATCGGGAAACATCGACCCGTGATCGCCGGGTGTTCCGCCGTCCTGCCCGATGCGGCGCTTCGGCACTTGACGCGGTGGGCGGCCGACCTTATGTTCCGCGCCAACGTATCGGGGGTTGCCCCGCCTGGGGTAATGGAGAGTCATGAAAGTCGTCAATTCGCTCAAGTCGATGAAGGATCGGCACAAGGAGTGCCGCATCGTGCGCCGCAAGGGGCGTCTCTATGTCATCAACAAACGGAATCCGAGATTCAAGGCCCGCCAGGGGTGAATTCGATACGACCGCGTCCCTGACGTTGTCGACCTTGATGAACCGCGCCGGATGGCGCGGTTTTGTCGTTTGTTGCGACAGACGGTTTTCGTTTTGCCCGATTGCTGCTATCACCGGACCTCGGAACAGCGGGCGGACATGTGACCGATGAAGATGCCGGAGCCAGATAAAGCCGTCCTTGCTCGCCGGGAAGAAATTGCAAAGGCGCTGGCCAGGATCGTCCCCGGCGACGGTGGCGTCATCGTCGACCCGGATGAACTGCGGCCGTACGAATCTGATGGCCTTACCGCCTACCGGCAGCCGCCCATGCTGGCGGTCCTGCCCGAGACCACCGAACAGGTCCGTGACGTACTGCGGTACTGCAACGAAAACGGAATCAAGGTGGTGCCGCGGGGCTCCGGCACGTCGCTTTCCGGCGGTGCGTTGCCTCTGGCCGACGGTGTCCTTCTGGGCATGAGCCGGTTCAACCGGATCCTCGAGATCGACTACGACAACCGGTGCGTGATCGCCCAGCCGGGCGTGACCAATCTCGGCATCACCAAGGCCGTCGAGCATGAGGGATTCTACTATGCGCCGGATCCGTCAAGCCAGATCGCCTGCTCCATCGGGGGCAACATCGCGGAAAACGCCGGGGGTGTGCACTGCCTGAAATACGGGCTGACGACCAACAACGTACTCGGCCTGGAGCTGGTTCTGATCGACGGGGAAATCGTCCGGATCGGCGGCAAGCACCTCGATGCTGACGGCTACGACCTGCTCGGCGTTCTGACCGGATCGGAAGGGCTGCTCGGCGTGGTCACGGAAGTCACGGTACGCATCCTGCGCAGCCCGGAAACCGTACGGGCGATGCTGGCGGGGTTCCCGTCGAACGAACAGGCCGGCGATTGCGTCGGCAGGATCATCGGCGCAGGGATCATCCCCGGCGGTATGGAGATGATGGACCGGCTCGCCATTAAGGCGGCGGAGGAATTCGCGAAGGCCGGTTACCCGCTCGACGTCGAAGCCCTCCTCATCATCGAGCTCGACGGCCCCGAGCGGGAAGTCGACGATCTGATCGACCGGGTCGCGAGGATCGCCACGGACACCGGCGCCTCGACGATCCGCGTCTCCGAGACCGATGCCGAGCGCGAAGCGTTCTGGGCCGGACGCAAGGCCGCGTTCCCGGCGGTCGGCCGTATCTCGCCGGACTATTATTGCATGGACGGCACCATCCCGCGGCACCGGTTGCCGGACGTGCTGCGCCGCATAAGGGAGCTTTCCGAGACATATGGCCTGAGGGTGGCCAACGTCTTCCATGCGGGCGACGGAAACATGCATCCGTTGATCCTCTACGATGCGAACATCCCCGGCGAACTGGAGAAGGCAGAGGCGTTCGGCGCCGAAATCCTGAAACTTTGCGTTGAAGTCGGCGGCGTTCTGACCGGAGAACACGGTGTCGGTGTCGAAAAACGCGACCTGATGCCGGAAATGTTCTCCAAGGACGACCTCGATCAGCAGCAGCGCGTGAAGTGCGCGTTCGACCCGTCATCGCTGCTCAATCCGGGAAAGATGTTTCCCGTGCTGCATCGCTGCGCGGAGCTCGGCCGCGTGCATGTCCACCACGGCAAGCTGCCGTTCCCCGATATCCCGCGTTTCTGACCGGACGACCGTTGTGAGCGAGACATTCCGTCCCGACAACGCCGAACAGTTGCGCGACGTGCTTGCCTGGGCGGCGTCCGGGTCGAAGCGGCTGGAAATCGTCGGATCGGGCAGCAAACGCGCGCTGGGGCGTCCCGTCACGGCGGATCATGCGGTCGAGCTGGGCGCGTTGTCGGGCATATCGCTGTACGAGCCGGACGAGCTGGTGCTGTCGGCCGGCACGTCCACGCCACTGGCCGAAATCGAAGCGGCGCTGGCCGAAAAGAAACAGCAGTTGGAATTCGAGCCGCCCGATTACGGCCCGGTGCTGGCTGCCGCGTCCGGCGTGCACGGTGGTGCACCCGACAAATCGAACCCGCAGTCCGGTACGCTGGGCGGTGTCCTCGCCTGCAACCTGTCCGGCCCCCGCCGGGTCAAGAGCGGCGCCGCGCGCGATCATTTCCTGGGTTTTACCGCGGTATCGGGACACGGGACGCTCTTCAAGTCCGGCGGCCGGGTGGTCAAGAACGTCACCGGCTACGATCTGAGCAAGCTCATGGCGGGTTCATGGGGAACCCTGGCGGTGACGACGGACGTGACGATCAAGGTCCTGCCAGCACCCGAAAAGACGCGGACGGTCCTGCTGTTCGGCGGCGATGCCGTGACCGGCGGGCGGGCGCTGGCCATGGCGATGAACAGCCCGTACGACGTTTCCGCGGCGGCCTGGCTGTCCGCTTCGCTGGCGGCGCGGTCGCCCGTCGACCTGGCCTCGGCCCGGAAGGCGCCCGTCGCCGCGGTCCGGGTCGAGGGATTCGGTCCATCGGTGGAATACCGGTGCGGGGCCTTGCGCGAACAGCTGGGGGCACTGGGCGCAACCGAGGAGTTGCACAGCGCCAACTCCATCCGGTTCTGGCGCGAAATTCGCGACGTCATGCCGTTTGCCAGCCCCGGTGACGATCGGCCGGTCTGGAGAATTTCGGTTCCGCCGGCATCGGGGCCGGCCGTCGTCACCGCGCTCGCCGCGGAGGACGGCGCCGATGCCTTCCTCGACTGGGGCGGCGGGCTGGTCTGGCTTGCCGTACCGGCCGGCGCCGATGCGCGGGAAGACGCCGTTCGCGCGGCGGTCGGGCCGACTGGCGGCCACGCGACACTGTTTCGCGCGCCGTCGGAGCTGCGCGGCCGCATCCCCGTGTTCCATCCGCAGGAGGCAGCGAAGGCGGCGCTGACCAGGCGCATCAAGGTTGCGTTCGATCCGGCCGATATCCTCAATCCCGGCCGCATGTACGCGGAATACTGAGAGTCGGAGAGGCCCACCATGCAGACCCGTTTCTCGCCCGAACAGCTTGCCGATCCGGACATCAAGGTGGTCAATGATATCCTGCGCGCCTGCGTTCACTGCGGATTCTGCACCGCGACCTGCCCGACATATGTCTTGCTGGGCGACGAGCTGGACAGCCCGCGCGGCCGCATCTACCAGATCAAGGACATGCTGGAGGAGAACCGCCCGGCGCCCGCCGGCGTGGTCAAGCATGTCGACCGCTGCCTGTCGTGCCTGTCCTGCATGACGACATGTCCGTCCGGCGTGCATTACATGCATCTGGTCGATATCGGCCGCGCGCACATCGAGAAGACCTATCGGCGGCCGCTGGCAGAGCGCTTGTTGCGCAACCTGCTGGCGCTGGTGCTGCCGCGCCCTATCCTGTTCCGGATTGCGCTGGCCAGCGCGTATTTCGCGCGGCCGTTTCGCCGGTTGCTGCCGCGTCGGATCGCCGCGATGATGGCTCTGGCGCCGGAACGCCTCTCGCCCCCGTCGCCGATCGGCCGCCCGCAGGTGATCCCGGTGTCCGGCGCCCGGCGCGGGCGGGTGGCCCTCATGACCGGCTGCGCCCAGCAGGTGCTCAGCCCGGAGATCAACGAGGCGACGGCGCGGCTCCTGACACGCCACGGCATCGAGGTCGTCATCCCGCGCGGGCAGGGCTGCTGCGGGGCGCTGGTCCATCATATGGGACGCACGGCCTCGGCGCATGCCCAGGCGGCGCGGAATATCGGCGCCTGGACCCGCGAGATAGAGCGCGGCGGGCTCGATGCGATCATCATCAACACCAGCGGCTGCGGGACGCAGGTCAAGGATTACGGTTTCATGCTCCGGGGCGACAAGACGCTGGCCGCGGATGCGGAAAAGGTCGCGCGGATGACCCGCGATATTACCGAGTACATCGCCGAGATCGGCCTGCGCGAGACGCGCCGGCCCGGCGCCTTTCCGGTCGCCTATCATTCGGCCTGCTCGATGCAGCATGGACAGAAGATCACCACCGTCCCGAAGGATCTGCTGCGGCAGGCAGGATTCGAAGTCCGTGAGATCGCGGAAGGCCATCTGTGTTGCGGTTCGGCGGGCACCTACAACATCATGCAGCCGGTTCTGGCCACCCGGCTGCGGGATCGCAAGATCGGCAATATCGACGCCACCGGCGCGCCGGTGGTCGCGGCCGGCAACATCGGTTGCATGGCGCAGATCGCCAGCGGCACGGAGAAACCGGTGGTGCACACGGTCGAACTGCTCGACTGGGCCACCGGCGGCCCTCTGCCCGCAGCGTTGCAGGGCCGCGACCTGGGGCCGGTGGCCGCGCTCAGCGCCACCACGATCGCCGCGGAATAGGATCGTTCCGGCACGCGGTTTTCGCCGGCGCCGCAATTCAACTTTGCGCGATCTTTTCTCGCGGTGATCGGATACGCGTCCTAATCTCATGGCAGGGTGGACGGCACTGCCGCTGCGCCATGCAGCACATTCCGGAAAGAGGAAACCGCGAGAAATGCACTCCGAAAAAATAACGTTCCCCGGGTCCCACGACGACGCCCTGGCCGCGCGCCTGGATCGGCCGGATGGCGCGGTCCGGGCTTATGCGCTGTTCGCCCACTGTTTCACCTGCTCGAAGGATACGCTTGCGGCCGCCCGAATCGCCGAGGCGCTGGTTGCGCACGGGTTTGCCGTATTGCGCTTCGATTTCACCGGGCTTGGCGGCAGCGGCGGCGATTTCGCCAATACCGATTTCTCGTCGAACGTGGCCGACCTGCTGAAGGCGGCCGGCCATCTGCGCGCGCAGTATGAGGCGCCGTCGCTGCTGATCGGACACAGCCTCGGCGGCGCGGCGGTACTGGCCGCCGCCGCCGGGATTCCGGAGGCCCGGGCCGTCGCCACCATCGGCGCCCCCGCCGAACCGGCCCATGTCGCGAGTCACCTCGAAGCCGCGCGGCCCGAGATCGAGGCGAGGGGTGTGGCGGAGGTCAAGATCGCCGGACGGTCGTTCTGTATCCGTAAGGAATTCCTCGACGACATCGAAGGGCAGAAGCTCCGGGAGGCCACCGCAGGGCTGCGCAAGGCGCTGATCGTATTTCATGCGCCGCAGGACGAAGTCGTCGGCATCAAGAATGCCGAAACCATCTTCAAGGCGGCCAAGCACCCCAAGAGTTTCGTTTCCCTGGACAGCGCCGACCACATGCTCGGCCGCAAGGAGGACGCGCACTGGGTGGCGGGCGTCCTGGCGTCCTGGGCGGACCGGTACATCGATATCGACGAGTCGGAGGCACCGCATACCGCGCTTGGCGAGGGCGAGGTCATCGTTGAGGAAACGGGAGAGGGACGCTTTGCGCAGCGCGTCCGCGCCGGGCGCCACGAGCTCACGGCGGACGAGCCGAAGTCGGTGGGCGGCGACGACAGCGGGCCGGGCCCATACGACTATCTGCTCGCCGGGCTGGGCGCCTGTACGTCGATGACGATTCGCATGTATGCCGAGCGCAAGGAATGGCCGCTGGAGCGTGTTTCCGTGCGGCTGCGGCACAAGAAGATCCATGCCGAGGATTGCGCCGAGTGCGAAACCCGAGAGGGCAGGGTGGACTGGATCGACCGGGACATCACGCTTGCCGGCCCGTTGGACCAGGCACAGAAGGACCGCCTGCTGGAGATCGCCGACAAATGCCCGGTGCACAAGACGCTGCATGCCGAAACGATCGTCGCGAGCCGGATCGCGTCCTGACCCGGGGCTGGCCGCCGCCCCGGCGGCGTCTTAACTCGAGTGCAGCGCCGTCAGGGTCCGCTGGATCACGATTATCGCGTCGCGCCACACGGCGTTTCGCCATGCCTCGTCGCTGGGAGACAGCAGCTGGCGCGGATCCGGGACTGCCTCGCCCTCAGGGCGGGTCGCGAGACTATCCAGCACGGACATCATGGAATAGGTCCCGAAGGTGGCGGAAAACGCCGTAATTTCCGCTTCCGGGAACCGGCGGATCAGCCCCGCCGCCAGGCTGTCGGGTTCCTGCGGGACTGCTGCGTGCTCTTCCGGCGGGTCGGCAAGGCCGAACCAGGACCTGACCCTCTTTGCGGCCGTGGTATCCGGCGGGTGGCAAGGTGTTATCTCCGCCTCGCCGTAGGGGCCGAGACCGACCCTGACATCGACGAAGGCGATACGCCCCGCAGCAGCCGAACTGAGCCATTTCGACACCGAATCCAGCACCGTGCCGGGGTAGCCCGCAACGCCCTGCATCTCGGCCGCCGCCAATGGTGCGCCCAACGAATCGACGCCCTTCCGGCGCGCGTATTCCGCATAGCGCTTTTCGACCTTCGCCAGGAGATCGTCCTCCCACTCCGGCGGCGGTCCGCCGCGCGCCGGAGCGTCCCCGCCCTCGGGCGGTACTGGGCCGTGATGCAGAAGCAGGATCGCCGTATCATGCGGCAGGTTGGCGTCGGCGAACTCGTTGAGCCAGCCGACTTCGATCGCCGAGCAGCACAGTGCATCGACCTGGCGGTCGCCGCCACAGATCACCAGCACGTGACGCGCCGCCGGGTCGCCCAGACGGATAGAATCGACAAGCGGCGGATCGGGGTCCTCGGGCCCCGTGGAAGCCCGGTGCGCCTGGGGCAGAAGCCGCAGCGCCCGGCATGCCGACAGGAACTTGCCGCGTGCGCTCCGGTAATTTTCGGCAAAAAACGCCTCAGCGTCCATTCTCGGTCCACCCATCGAATCCGACCGGGAAGTTACCGCCGCCGCCGGGGCGATGCGAGTCATTTGCCGTTCCGTCGAAAGCGTTCCATATTCTCCTCATGTGTCGCCTTTGTGCAATCGCGATTCTAGGGGTATTGGTCGCGGGCTTATCCGCGCCGGCCGCCGCGGACCAGAACGATCCGCGGCTGGACGACTTGTTCGCCGGACTCAAGGCCACGGGCGATGCCCGCGAAGCCCATGAGATCGAACAGATGATCTGGTTCATCTGGTCGCGCTCGCCGTCGGCGGGGGCCAATCTGATGCTGCGTCAGGGCACGGGGTATATGAACGAAGGCAAGCATGAGGCGGCGCAGGCGAATTTCGACGCCGTCGTCGAGCTGGCGCCGGAATTTGCCGAGGGCTGGAACAAGCGCGCGACCGTCCGCTACCTGATGGGTGATTACCAGGGCTCCATCGAAGACATCAAACGCACGCTGGCCCTGGAAGAACGGCATTTCGGCGCGCTTTCGGGTCTCGGCCTGATCTACGATTCGCTGGACGAAAAGAAAGCGGCCGTCGAGGCGTTCCGCGCCGCCCTGGAGATCAACCCCCACATGGAAAGCATCAGCGACCGGCTGAAGGAACTTGTCGAGGAGGTCGAGGGCATCGAACTCTGAGTGCCTGGCCGGCGCGCGTGTCGCCGATACGGCGCTATTCCTTCCCGATGCGGGCGATCCGCAGGATGTTGGTCGTCCCCGGTGTTCCGAACGGCACGCCCGCGGTGATCACGATCCGCGCGCCGGAATCCGCGAATTTATAGGTGAGCGCGGCGGTGCACGCTTTGCGTTCCATATCGGGAAAACTGCGCGCATCGGCGGTGTGGATCGACCGGACTCCCCAGACGACGGCCAGCCGCCGCGCCGTCGCCAGGTTCGGGGTCAGGCCCATGATCGGCACATCGGGCCGCTCGCGGGCGATGCGCAGGGTCGTTGAGCCGGACGAGGTGTAGGTGACGATGCCCGTCGCCGACAAGGTGTGGGCCACCTGGCGTGCGGCGGCGCTGATCGCGTCCGCCGCCGTCGCTTCCGGCTCCACCCGTTCGGCTTCCATGATCTTCCAGTACAGCGGGTCCTGCTCCACGCGGCCGATGATCCGGTCCATGATGGCCGCGGCCTCCACCGGGTATTCACCCGCGGCGGTCTCGGCCGAGAGCATCACCGCGTCGGCGCCGTCATAGACCGCAGTGGCGACGTCCGATGCCTCCGCCCGGGTCGGTGTCGGCGCGTGCACCATCGATTCGAGCATCTGCGTTGCGACGACCACGGGCCGGCCGATCTTGCGGCAGGCGCGCAGGATGCGCTTCTGGAGCACCGGCACGTCCTCGGGCGGCATCTCGACGCCCAGGTCTCCGCGCGCCACCATGATGCCGTCGCAAAGCTCGACGATCTCGTTAAGGTGGTCCAGGGCGGCCGGTTTCTCGAGTTTCGCCATGATGGCGCTGCGCCCGGCGACCAGCTGCCGGGCCTCGGCGATGTCTTCGGGCCTCTGGACGAAACTCAGGGCGATCCAGTCCACGCCGAGATCCAGCGCGAAGCGCAGGTCGGCGCGGTCTTTCTTGGTGATCGGTGTCAGCGGCAGCACGGCGCCGGGGACATTGACCCCCTTACGGTCGGAGAGCACACCGCCTGTGACGACCTTCGTCTCGGCAAAATCAGGCCCGCATTTCGAGACCTTGAGCCTGATCCGCCCATCATCGAGCAGCAGTTCCGAGCCCTTTCGCAGGGCCTCGAAAATCTCCTTGTGCGGCAGCGTCACGCGGCGCCTGTCGCCGGGCTCTTCGTCCAGGTCCAGGCGGAAGGCCTGCCGCGGCTTGAGGTCGACCGAGCCCTGCACGAACGTACCGACCCGAAGCTTCGGTCCCTGGAGGTCGGCCAGCACGCCGGTCGGCCGGTCCAGGCGCTTTTCCAGATCGCGGATGATTTCGTAACGCTGTTGGTGGTCGTCCTGCTCGCCATGGCTGAAGTTCAGGCGGAACACGTCCACCCCCTTGCGGAACAGCGCCTCTATGGTTTTCGGCGTCGAACTGGCCGGCCCGAGCGTGGCGACGATCTTTGTGCGGTGTTGGCGAATCATAGCGCTAAGGTAACGATTTCCTCACGTCTGTCACGTCGGCAATGCGGCGCAGGCGGGAGAAACACAGGTCCGTCCGGTCATGGCATTTTCAGGACCCAGATGTCGATCGGCTCGTGACGGCCGTGCAGCGGCTGGGCCGGGATTTTCTCGAAACCGTTCAGAAGGGACGGATCGGCGTCCGGGTTGTCGAGCGCCGCCCGCACGAGGTCGTCGCTCAGGACGATGCCGGCGCCGATCTCGCGGGTCAGCGCTTCCAGCCGGCTGGCGACATTGACCGTGTCTCCGATGACTCCGTATTCCATTCGTCCCGCACCGCCCAGGTTGCCCATCACGACCTCGCCGTAATGAACGCCGATCCCGACCTGCACGGGGTCCGCCGGCTGGGGATTGTCTCTCGCAAGGGCCGCCTGGATCGATCGGGCGCAGGCCACGGCGTTGGCGGCGTCCCCCGCGCCGGTCAAGGGGACCCCGAACGTCGCCATCACCGCGTCGCCGATGAACTTGTCGAGCGTTCCGTCATGCGCGAACACCTCGTCCGACATGACCGAATGGGTCCGGCGCAGGATGTCCATCGTCCGCTCGGGTCCCAATCGCTCGGCAAGCAACGAGAATCCGACGATGTCGGCGAACAGCACGGCCGCATGCTGCTTGCGCACCGCGTCGAGCGGCTCGTCCGAATGGGCGAGAATGTCGACCATGTTGGGCGAGAAATGTCGCGCCAGATTGGCGCGCTCGCGTTCGAACTCGGCCTCGCGAAAGGCGAGCAGCCGGACTCGTTGCACGACGGTCGCAAGGATGATCGTCACGGCCGCGAAGATAAGGATCTCCTTCGCATGCTGCGGCAATGTCACGAAGTGGGGATCCATGCGGTAGGGCACGTGCTGCCCCGGTTCCAGCGCCCCCCAGCCGATGATGTCGAACTGGGTCCGCGAGTCGGGCAGCCATGCGACCCATGCGACGGCGGCGCCCCACGCCGTGGCCGCCGTTGCCCCGCACCACAGCACCAGCCGCGGCGAATAGGTCAGCAGCGAGCCGGCGAGAAGCACGTAGAACAGCGCGAAGTTGCCGGATCGCAGTCCGATCGGAGATGGTGCGGGGATCGCCACGAACGGGTTGGGCGCCGTCAGGGCGAAGGCGAGCACGCACGAATCGGCAAGGATGAACAACGCGCTCGGCCAGATGTACGGGGCGACGCGGCGCGCGACGTACCCCTGGGCGAGGCCGAGAACCAGGAGCAGCCCCAGCAACCCGATATAGAACCACGCCCGCGGAAACGACTGGAACATGGCGACCCAGCCGATGAAGCTTATCAGAGTGACCGAGCGGGCGATCGTCGCGTGCCGGATGCCGCTGCGGGCCTCCCGTGCGAAGCTCGCGGCTATGCGCCCTGCGATTCCGCCCGGACCGGATCCCCAGGGCCGCATCACCGGCTCCCCCTGCGCGCGAGATAAATGCCCCAGAGGATTACGGCGCCGCCTGCCGCCTGCCAGGGGGTCACCGCTTCGAACAGGATGATCCATGCGAGGATCGCCGCCGCCACGGGTTCGAGCAGCAGCCCGACCGAAGAGAAACCGGGCCGCAGATGCGCCAGCGCATAGGCGATCAACCCCTGGCCCATGGCGTGGGACAGCAGCGCAAGACCGACCAGCATGGCCCAACCGTACGGCGTGACCGCGATCAAATCCTCGCCCATGATCCAGGCGACCGGCAGCAGCACCGCGGCGGTGCCGATCGAGCTCCAGGTCATGGTCGTCGCGGCCGAAAAACCGGCTCGCAGGCGGGATATCGCCAGGATGTAGCTGGCCAGAAACATCGCGGTTACGATGCCGAAGAAATCGCCCAGCAGGTTGCCGGGCTGGTCCACGAGGCTGCCGCCCGCCAGCAGCGCGGCGCCGGCCAGCGCCAGCGCCATGCCCGCGAGGTACAGCCGGGTCACCCTGTGGGCGAACAGCAGCCATGCGGCCAACGTTACGAAGATCGGTGCGAAATTCGCGAACAGCGTCGCGTTGGCGACGCTGGTGTGGAGGATCGACAGGTGCCAGAAGGCAAGGTCCCCGGCGAAGAAGGCGCCGGCCAGCAGCAGCCGCAGAAAGTCGCCGCGGGACACGGGCCTTCTGGTCGCGGGATCGTTCCGCCGGTCGGCCGCCATCCACAATGCCAGGACCGGGATCGCCAGGAACGGCCGGTAGAAGGCCGTCGCCATGGGCCCCAGTTCGCTGAGCCGCACGAAGATCGGCGAGGCGCCCACCAGCACCGCCCCCAGCAGCAGCGCCGCGAGAGCCCCCCGGTCGGCGGTTCCCGCCTGTGGCGATGATACGCGTTCGGTCATATTCGGTTTGTCCCGGCCCCGGCTCCTTGCCGAGTCCCGGTGTAGCGCGTGCGGCCGGACCGGCGCAACCGGGCGTGACCGACGCTCGTCGCTTTCCGTAGCACTGATTTCGGTTATATTGGGGCCATGACCGGCGTAATTCCCAGACAGGGTGTCGGCGGGGACCTGCTGGGCCCGCACGATCCGCCGCCTTTTTCGATCCTGAACCCCGAAGGCGGGGCGCCGGCTGTCCTGCTGTGCGACCACGCCAGCAACCGGGTGCCGTCGGCGCTGGACGAACTCGGGCTCGACGAGGCCGCCCGGTCGCGGCATATCGCCTGGGACGTTGGCGCCGCGGAGGTCACCCGGCACCTCGCGGCCCTGCTCGACGCACCGGCCCTGCTTTCGGGATATTCCCGGCTGGTCGTGGACTGCAACCGCGCGGTGGACGATCCGACCGCCATGCGCCAGATCAGCGACGGAACGATCGTGCCCGGCAACCGGGGGCTCGATGCGAATGCGCGCGCCGAGCGCGCCGAGGCCTGCTACTGGCCGTACCACAGCGCCGTCACCGCAACCGTCGAGCGGGTCGCCGCGCAAGGGGTCGTCCCGGCGATCATCTCCATCCATACCTGTACGCCGGTGATGAAGGATTTCGAGCGGCCCTGGCATGTCGGCGTGCTGTCGAACGTCGACCGCCGCATGGCGGACCTGCTGATCGCCGAGTTGTCCCGCGATTCCACGCTGTGTATCGGCGACAACCAGCCGTATTCCGGCCTCGACCCGCACGGCTATTCGATCGAGACCCATGCCCTGCCCGCCGGACGGCCCAACGTCCTGCTGGAAATCCGCCAGGACCTCGTGGACACCCAGCATGGCGCGCAGCACTGGGCGGCGCTTGTGGGGGCGGCGCTGCGGGCGGTCATGGCCCATCCCGAACTGGTCCGGGCGATCGGGGCGGACGTGCGGGAGGCATCATGAGCCGGGCCGATGCCGCCGGTTTCACCATCGGGATCGAGGAGGAGTATCTCCTCGTCGATCCGCAGACCGGCGTACTGGCCGACGAGCCGACCGAGGAAATCCTGTCCGATTGCGCGGCCGGCGTCGACGAGGACATCGGGCTGGTGGTGCCGGAATTCCTGCGTGCGCAGGTCGAAGTGGGGACCGCCGTTTGCGGCTCGATCAAGGAGGTGCGATCGAAGCTGGCGCTGCTCCGCCGCAGTGTCGCCGACGCCGCCCGCAAACACGGTCTTGCAACGATCGCGGCCTCGACGCACCCGTTCGCCGAGTGGTCCGACCTGCACCACACCGACAAGGAGCGGTACAACGTGCTGGCCGAGGACATGCAGGCGGTGGCGCGGCGGCTGCTGATCTGCGGCATGCATGTCCATGTCGGCGTCGACGACGACGACCTGCGGATCGATCTTCTGAACCAGGTTTCCTATTTCCTGCCGCACCTGCTTGCGCTCGGCACGTCGTCGCCGTTCTGGCGCGGCGAGAAGACCGGCCTGATGTGCTACCGGTTGAGCGTGTTCGACGAGCTCCCGCGGACCGGCCTGCCGTCGCGGTTCGAAAGCTATGGCGAGTACCTGCGTCACGTGCAGGTCCTGGTCGACGCCGGCGTGATCGGGGATGCGTCGAAGATCTGGTGGGACATCCGCCCGCACACCCGGTTCCCGACCATGGAAATGCGGATCGCCGATATCTGCACCCGCCTGGACGACGGCATCACCATCGCCGCCCTGTATGCCTGCGTGATCTCCATGCTGATCCGGCTGCGGCGCTCGAACCAGCGCTGGCGCAACTATGCCAACATGCTGCTCGACGAGAATCGCTGGCGCGCGCAGCGCTATGGTTTCGATGAGGGACTCATCGATTTCGGCCGCGGCAAGATCGTGCCCTACCCCGAACTGCTCGAGGAGCTGTTCGATCTGCTGCGGCCCGACGCCGAACGGCTGGACTGCGTCGCCGAGATCGAAAATGCGCGCGATATCATCGAGCGCGGCACCAGCGCCCACCGCCAGATCGCGGTCTACGACGAGGCGATGGAAGGCGGCGCCGGCAAGCAAGAGGCGCTCAAGGCCGTCGTCGACTGGCTGGTCGAGGAGACGGTACGGGGGCTTGATGGATAGGGCAGGGTGTCCGTGGCGCCCCGGAATGCTATCTATAGCCTCAGAAAAGCAATTCCAAACGAACGGGAAGAGAGACATGGACGACAAGACCCGCATCGAGCTTGAGGCGGCGGCCTTCCGCACCCTCGTCGAGCATCTGCGCACGCGCACCGACGTGCAGAACATCGACCTGATGAACCTTTCCGGCTTCTGCCGCAACTGCCTCTCCAAATGGTACCGGGCGGCGGCCGAGGAGAGGGGCATCGAGATGTCCTACGACGACGCCCGCGAAATCGTCTACGGCATGACCTACGACGAGTGGAAGGAACGCTATCAGACCGAGGCATCGCCCGAGAAGATCGCGAAATTCGACGAGGTCAATCCAGGGCATTGACGTCTTGAATTGCCTGGAAATGACGGCCGAGTGGCGCGTCCTTCGGCAAGCTCAGGATGAGGATTAGTTCTTGAATCCAACCGCTTGCCCCCCATCCTGAGCTTGTCGAAGGATGTGTCGGAGGGGAACCGCGGTCCGGTAAGCGCAACGCCCTTGCGCACCTACCGGCGGCGGGATATGTTCGCCGCCCTTCAACGAAAAGCCGGGAGGATTTCATGGCCGAATCGGGCGGCATCGCGGGCAGCCAACTTCGTTCCTTTATCGAGCGGATCGAGCGGCTCGAAGAGGAAAAGGCGGCGCTTGCCGCCGATATCCGCGAAGTCTATGCCGAGGCCAAGGGGACCGGTTTCGAGCCGAAGACGATGCGGCAGATCGTACGTCTGCGCAAACTCGACAGCGCCGACCGCCAGGAGCAGGAAACGCTGCTGGATCTCTACAAGTCCGCACTCGGGATGGCGGAATAGGCCGCGGCCGAATCCCGCCCTGAAAGGACCGGCCGGCTATTCCCTGAGTTCGAGGTAACGGCTGGGGTGGATGTCCCGGACGTTGTCCTCCCATCCCGAGACGCTGGTGGCGACCAGATTCCGCGAGGCGTGGTGATAGAGCGGAATGATCGGGAACTTCTTCATCGCCAGTTGTTCGGCGCGGTGCAGCGTTACCGCGCGCGCCGGCGGCTCCTGTTTTGCCGCCGCCGCCAGAAGCTTCTCGAATTCCGGGTCGGCGAAGCGGCCGTAGTTGAACTGCTCCGACTTCGGATCGAACAGCATCAGGAACGCTGAGGGGTCGTTGTAATCGGCGATCCAGCCGGCCCGCGCGACGTCGAATTCACTCAGTCCGAGATCGCCGTAATGCACGGTGTAGTCGCTGCTGTACAGGTCGGTACGAACGCCGACCCGTTTCCACATGTCGGCAATCGCTTCGGCGATCTTCTGATGTGCACCGTTGGCGTTGTAATGCAGGGTCAGGCGCATCGTGTCCTGCACCCCGAATCCCGCGTCGGTCAGCAGCAGCTTGGCGGCCGCGCGCTTTTCTCCCGCCGACAGCGGGCGCGGCACGGGATACGGTCCCTGCCGCTGCACGGGCTCCGGTTCGCGGATGCCCGCCAGGCCCTCGGGCAGCAGGCCGTCAGCCGGAATGTCGCCCCCCTCCAGAACCCGGCGCACCAGCGTCGGCGAATCGATGGCCAGCGTCAGGGCCTCGCGGACCCTCGGGTCGTTGAACGGCGGCTTTTTGGTATTGATGACCAGATAATCGACTGTCAGCGACGGATAGATCCGGACCACTTCCGGCGCCGCCTCCATGAGCCCGGCGACCGCTTCGCGCGGAACCTGCGACAGCGTATGCAGGGTGCCGGCGAAAAACCGCTCGGTTGCGCTTTCGATGAACTCCACGACGTCGTAGTAGACGTTGTCGATGGTGACCGAGGCGGGGTCGTAGAAGCGCCAGTTCTTGGCGAGTTTCGCGTAGTTGCCCGGCAGCCATTCGCTGAGAATGTACGGGCCGTTGGTGACCATCTTGCCCGGCCGCGTCCACGATTCATCGGCCCGCTCCACATGGTCCTTGCGCAGCGGATAGGCGCTATGATGGACGAGTTGCGCCAGAAACTGGGGACTCCGTTCGACCAGACTGAAAATGAGGGTCGACTTGTCCCTGGCCGTTACGCCAAGAGTGCGCACGTCGTCCGCGCGCCCCTTGTGCAGCGCTTCGGCGCCGCTGATGTTGTAGTACATCGATGCGAACGGCAGGCCCGACAGCGGCGCCAGCAGGCGCTGGAACGTGTATTCGAAGTCTTTCGCCTCGAGCGGGCGCCCGTCCGACCATGTCTGATCTGCGCGCAGTTTGAAGACCCAGGTCCGGCCGGCGTCGCGCACCTCCCAGCTCTCTGCGGCGCCCGGCTGGATGCCGCCGGCCGCGTCTTCGGTGACCAGCCCGAGAAACAGATCCGCCAGGATGGCCCGCTCTGAGGGCAGCGTCGCAAAATGCGGGTCGAGCCTGATCGGGTTGTCCATCACACCGCGGCGGATTTCCTTTTCGATCAACTGGGCCGGCGCCTCGCCTGCAAGCAGGGTCAGCGCCGCCGCAACCGAGAGCAGGAATGCCAGGATGGGCCGTCCGAGTTTCATGTTCACCGGGTACCGCCGTGTCGCTGTTGGGCCGTTTGGCCCGGACCCTAGCCGCCCTGCGGGTCGTCCGCAAGCGGGTTTGGTATGGGTCGGGCGTTCACACTGTATCTGCAAGCGGTAAGCCTGATGTTAACGCCCGGGCCCGCATACTCCTGCGGGCGAGTGGCGCAAACAGGCGTTGAGGACCAACATGCCGATTACGATCAATCTTGGCGCCCGCGGCCGGCGGTGGGAGATGGATCTGTCCACCCTGCCCGCGGAACGGATTCAGACGGGCAGCAGGGCGATGGGTGTGTTTCTCGTCGTTTTCGCGCTCTTCTGGGGCGGTCTTCCCGTTCTGGGCCTGGTCTCGGAACTTGAAGCCGGCAGGTTCGGGGTCGAAACCCTTCTATTTCTTGTCTTTCCGGTGATCGGGGTCGGCCTGTTGCTGTTCGGGGCGCACAGCCTGCTGTGGCGCCGCAGGATCGCTTTCGACGGCAGCGCGTTCACGGTGGCGGAACATGGGCTCAAGGGCACCAGGCAATGGCGCGAGCCTCTCTCAGCCTACCATGGCGTGATGCGGCATACGAGGCGCGTGAGGACCAAGAACAGCAGCTATACGCTTTACATGATCGATCTCGTTCATCCCGACAGCGACCGCAGGATCAACCTTTACACGGACACGAGCGACGGCGGGTTCCGCGACAAGTGGGAGGCGTTCGCCCGCCGCCTGTCCCTCCCGGCGCTCGAGGAGGGCGAGGGCGGGATGGTCCGGCGTGAGGCCGCGGACCTCGACAAGTCCGTCGGCGAACTGATCGCCGAGGGCAAGGTCGAGATCGACTACGATACGCTTTCGCGGCCGGCGAAGGGACTCGCCGTGTCGTTCGAGGGCGATGTTGCCGTATTGACCCGCACCGGCCCGGCCAATGCCTGGTGGGGTTCGCTGATTGCCGTGCTTTTCCCGCTGATTTTTGTCGGCGTGGCGATCTATGCGCCGGATATGCCCATGTTCATGCGGTATCTGTTCGGTGGCCTTGGCGTCCTCTTCGAGGTGGCGTTCGTTATCGGCGTGCTTGTCGACCTGCTGTCGCGGCAACGCCTGCGGGTCGGTCCGGCCGGTGTGTCGGTGAACCGGGCCTACAGCGGCAGCGAAAGCAAAGGCAAACGAATCGAGACCGCCCGGATCGAAACCGTGACGATCGCCCGTAAATCGAGCGGCTCGCGCCCCGCCCTGGCGGTCGCCAGCGACCGTGAGACGCTTAATTTCGGCGGCGGTCTGCCGCGCCGGTCGCTCGAATTCGCGATGAACACCGTCCTTGCAAAGATCGCCGAAACCGGGCGCCGGTCACGTTACTGAAGCCGGGCAGGGCGATTGCGGCTTGCAACGGCGGCGGCCTGATCACAGGCCAACGAACCGGTCCAGCTCCAGGACGAAGATCGCCAGCACCGCCAGGAAGGCGAAGAACTCCAGCGCCGAAATGACCACCAGCGCGAAGACCACGCGGCGGCCGGCGGGCGTCATCGGCTGCCAGATCCGGTTCATGTACCAGCGCCACGCGGCATGGCGGGACCATCGGCTCCATCTTGCCAGATAGTGGTGCAGGTCGTGGCCCCACTGCACGAGGCTCCGGTCGGCCTCATCGGCGCGGGCCCGGCGTTCCTCGACCGGCGTCCCGGAATAGTCGTCGGTCACGACCAGCTGCGCGCCGCCGGCAGTACCCGTAACCCGGAACGTGGTGGTCGTCTTCAGGCCGCTGCCGTAAACCGCGCGCAGACCATCCGGCAGCCGTTCGACATGCAGTTTGGTCTCAAGCGTCCGCCCGTTGCTCAGATTGCGCAGACGGACATGGTGCTCGTCGGCGCCGAGACGGCGCCATTCGTCGAATCGCAGAAGCGAGTTGATGCGGAACAGGCGTTCCACGTCCTCGCGGCAGAAGGCCAGGAGCGCGCTGCCGGACAGCGGGGTGTCGACGGTCACCCAGGCGGCGTCCCTGCTGTCCTCCGGCGCGGCCGTGTCCTCTGCCATGAACGGCGCCCCCTTCACCGGCCCGGGTACGGAACGACCAGAAGCGAAACCCGCAGCGCCCGGACGACGGTTTCCATCTTCAAGCGCGAACGGTAGCCCGGAATCCCCCTGGGGCGGGGCGAGCCGACGACGACCAGGTCGCAATCCGCGCCCTCCACGGCCGCGAGCAGGCATTCCGCAGGCTTGCCGAGCACCGAGATGCTCTCATAGGCGAGGCCCCTGTCCGCCGCCTCGCGGCCCAGCGATTCGGCATGTTCCGCGATTTCCCGCTGCAGCTGTGATTCGAGATATTCGCCGAATCGATGCTGGGTGATGGCGTTGTTCAGCCAGTCGTCGCCGCGCATGCCCTTCCAGAAGTCGGGCACGACCTCCAGATGGCGGATCGTCCCGCCCGGGGCGCACAACGCCAGCGCCGCTTCCTCGGCGGCGCGGGCCCCGGCGGTGCCGTGGCTCGCAAGAAGGATCGTCGCAGGCGTCATCGCGTTCCCTGTCTCATCCGCGAAAAAAGCGGCCCGGCGTATCCCGAGGGACGCGCCGGGCCTGTCGGTTTCAGTGTCGGGCGTTACCCGGCGAAGATATATACGCCAAGGGCGATCAGCAGGGCGCACGCCAGCGCGACAAGATCTTCCCGGCGGTCGCTGCCGAAGATGGACAGGGCCGAACCGCGATGGAACTTGGCCCCCGCTTCCTTCTGAAGGTCGATGTTCTGGCTGTTATCCTCTGACATGATATTCCCTCCACTCAAATGGTTTCGCTGACGAACAGCAGGATCACGATCAGCGACAGCACGGCCTTGATCGTGCCGACGATTCCGCCGATGACCAGCGGCTGGCCGCCGGCCTGACGCATCGCCGCCCCGGTGATTTGCATGCCGAGGCCCGTGAGGCCGAAGGCGAACAGCCAGGTGATCCACTTCCGGAATGCGGCGACCTTTTTCGCCGTATGGTACACGACCTTATGGGCCTTCTTGAGGGCTTCGTTGGCATCCCTCGAGAGGACCTTGGCGTTGGTCAGGCCGCGTATCGTCGCGTCGTCGTCGATGTTCATGATCTTGCGGTTGTCGATCAGCCGGGCCAGCGCCTCGGCGCGGGTCGGGCTCTGCACCTTGCCGGCTTCGGACGCGAGCAGGGCCGCTTCCGTTTCCGTCAGCAGCTTCGATTCCCCGATGTCGTTGTCGAAATACTTGCCCTTGTAATGCTGCGCCGGGGCGAAGATGCCGGTCGACGACAGCGCGAACATCAGGATGAAGCCAAGCACGAAAAGCGGGAATTTCTCGACCACGACTTTCCCGACATTGACCTGCGTGGCGGAGGCCGTTTCCTCCCGGCGCACATACCAGACCGCCAGCCACAGGACGATCAGCGGCAGGAACAGCACGCGGGTGATGTTGAAGATCTCGGCGACCTTCAGGGTTTCGATCCCGTCCGGCTGATAGGCCAGGGCCGCGCCTGCGACCTGGGCCGAGTTGAGAATGCCCGTCCCCGCCCATGCGCCGAACTGGATGTGCCCGAGGTTGAGGAGATGGCCGATCACCGGGAACAGGAACATGCAGCCCACGCCCCAGATCAGGATGGTGCCGATGGTATAGGCGATTTCCGTCGGCTTGGCCTGCACGACCGGCGCTGCCGCCACCGTGGCGGAAACGCCGCAGACGCCCATCCCCGCCGACAGCACGCCGCCCATCGAGTTGGGGATTTTCCTGCGCCGGCCCAGGAACAGCACGAGGCCGACCGACCCGAGCACGAAGAACCCGATCATCACGACCGAAAGCCGGCCGAGATGGGCGAGTTCCGCCAGACTGTACAGCGTGCCGAGCAGGATCACCCCGGTCTTGAGGCCAAGGCGGGACAGCCTGACCCCGTTTTCCGCCCATCCGGGAATCTTGAACACATTGACCGTGATAATACCGGCAAGGATGCCCAGGACGATATAGTTCAGGCCCAGAACGTCATGCAGATACTTGTTGGACATCACCGGTCCGAACCCCTTGCTGATGACGGCGACGAGCGGGGCGGCGAACCAGGTGACGATCATGGCGATCAGCAGGATGAACATGCCGCCGGCAACGGTGGACAGGTAGTAATCCAGGTTGCCTTCCTCGTGTTTGCCCCACAGGCTCCAGGCGCCGACGACGACGCTGATGGCGCCGAAAGCAAAGCTGAGATTGATGATCTCACCCGTCTTGCTGCCGATCTTCAGGTATCCGACCACGCCGTCCAGGACGCCGTATTGCGTCGCGGCGCCGAGTGCCAGCAGCAGCACGCCCATAGTCAGTAGGGCCGGGTTTTTCTTCGTGTATACCATCGCGCAAGTCTCCGCTGTTGTTTCCGTGAAATCCTCTACGTTTCTGTCTTATCCATGGCGCGTATCCACGAGACGGCGCATACGCCGCCATGAGGAGCGTCGAGCAGTCTGTCGATGCGGTCGAAGAACGGGGTCGGACCCCCGGTCGGCTCGATTCGAGACGCCGGAGCTTCCGGCACATGGCGGGTTGTTTCGCTAAACGATTTCACCGCCCCGGAGGGGCCTGCCATGAACATGCGGGTCATGGCGGGTAGGGACGCGTGGATCGTCGTGTTGTGCCACACGATCATTTGTCTGCCCGTCCGTTATGCCGCCCAACCCGCTTCGGGCGGCAAATGCCGGTATCCCTCTTATTGGGGAGATCGCCTGCCAATCCGCAAGCCGAAGCACATTGCTTTACAGGACCATCGCGATCGGCGATTCCGGTTGCGGCGTTGTTTCCGCCTGCCTTGTGTCGCGGACGCGCCGCCGACTGCGCCGAGGGTCTCTGCGAAATCCGTTTGCTTCAGCCTGCTTCCTGTGTGTGTCCTCCCGATTCGCACGAAAGATTAAAGAAATTCGAATATGTTGTAAACAAACTACCGATCCTCACCATTTTTGGTAATAAAAATATATAATTAGGCTAGCAAATGGCTGCCGCCCCACCGCCGGTAACGGCGGAAACGGATATTCGATTCGGGACTTAACGGTCCGGGTCCGGGGTGCGTCCGCCGGCAGTCAGCAGCAGCGCACCGTCCCACGCCGCATCGCCCGCCGGAAAGTCCGCCCGATCGCGGCGTAGCGCCGGTATCGTGCGGGCCAGCAGATCGCGGGGACCGTTCGCGTCCCCCTCGGTCACCGTGACACTGAGCATGCCCAGCGGTTGGTGGAGATCTTCACGGGTCACCGTGGCGAGCCATAATGGCTGCGATATCTCGCCTTGTTGCAGCCGGGCATGGGAGTCCCACAGCCGCAGGACGATCCGGGTCCGATCATCCGCCTCCGGCCGCTCCAGCATGAGTACGGGCGCCAGCCCGTCGTGCAGTTTGGGCAGGACCGGCAGCGAGGTGATGCCGCCGGCGGCCAGCCAGGCCAGGGCGCCGATGGCATCCCAGGCGACCGGTTGCCGCCAGCCCGAGGCGGTCAGCGTGTCGGCCAGGTACGCGGGCGGGCCGGCGAGCTGCAGGACGAACGGTTCCTCGAATTCGCCGGCGAGGTCGATTCGGTGCGACGGCAAGGTTTCCCAGCCGCCGGTGATCCATTCGGCGGCCGCCATCGTGGGGGAATCGGGGCGTGGCTGATAGCGGGCCAGATCGCGCGCGTGGGAGCCGGCGATGTTGATCGCTCCGGCAATCGCCAGAACTGCCGCGGCTACCGGCAGCAGACCCCTGATCTGCGGTCGGGCCGGGCAGTGGCGGATGTAGGTGATGCCCAGCAATCCCACCCAGGCGGCGCCGAAGGCCAGGCCGGCCGCGACGTCGGAAAACCAGTGGGCGCCCAGATAGAGCCGCGACAGCGCGATCAGACCGATCAGCAGCGCGAGGCCGCCGGCGATCGCCGGCCGCAGCAGCGGTCCGGCCTGCCGCACGGTCATGACCGCCAGAAAGCCGTACATCACGGCAGTTATCGTGGCGTGGCCGCTGGGGAAGGAAAACGCGCTCCAGCCATGGTAGAGCTCCGGGATCGGGCGGGGCGTGTGCAGCGCGATCTTGATGGCGGCGGCAAACGCCTGCGCGAATACGATGGCCGCCGCCAGATAGGCGGCATCGGTCCAGGCGCGCCGCCAGGCCAGCCAGCCGATCGCCGCGACTGCGACGGGGACGGTCACTTTGGCGTCGCCCAGCTCGGTGATCGCGACCATGATCATGTCGCCCCAGGGCGACCGCAGCGCCTGAAGCGCGTTGAATATGGCCGCGTCGGCGCGGACCAGGGGATCGCCGGTGGCGACGTCCTCCAGGATGGCAAGGAAGCCCCAGCCGCCGAGGATCAGCAGGACGGAAAGGACGGCCAGCGCCTTCGCTTCGCGGTGTTCGGGGTCGAGCAGCGCCAGAATCTCCCGCCCGACGACGTTGTCGTGCGCACGGGCCCATAGCAGGGCCCGTCGCACCGCCGCGGCGCCCGCCGGAATCCCCCAGAACATCAGGGCCCGCATCACCACGATCAGCAGATATCCGAACAGCAGGATCAGCAATATGAACGCCGCCAGCCGCGCGGTGACTTCGCCGGCCAGCTGCAGGCTGGCGCCGATCAGCGCCCCGGGCAAGACATGGGCCGGCGCCCAGGCCAGGGCTGCGAGCGCGGCGGCCCCAAGGAACCGGCCCCAGCCGATCCGGGCGATGCCGGCGAACGCCGGGATGATGCCGCGCAAGGGCGGCGTAAAGCGGCCGAACAAGATTCCCTTGCCGCCATGTCGGCGGAACAGACGCTCTGCCCTCTCGACCAGTTCGGGCCGCCGCGCCAGCGGGCCGAATGACAGGAGTTTCCGCCCGTAATGCCGGCCCAGCCAGAAGGATGCCGTATCTCCGGCCAAGGATCCGAGGGTCGCGGAAGCCAGCAGCGGAGTCAGCGAAAGCGCGCCGGACGGCACCAGGATCGCGGCGCCGATGATCAGGGTGGATCCCGGTACGAACAGCCCCAACGCCGGCATCGATTCCAGAAAGGCGAGCAGGAAGACCATCGCGTAGGCGAGTTCGCGGTGGCTCGAAACAAACTGGATGATCGATTCGAGGAAATCCATGATGCGGATATTAGCATGGCGGAGATTTCGATTGCTCGGCGGTTTTTGTCTTGATGCACCGGGGTGTTGGGTATCGGCCCGCCGAACCGTGATGTCGCACAGCCGATGCGTGACGGTCGCGGCCGCACCGTGATATGGCTGCTGCCCGACCACGACCGAAGCAGGCCTTTTCATGGCTGCCGACAGCAACCACCGGCATGTGAAATTCAGCAGGCTGCGCCGTATTCCCCGCAGCGTCTGGGCGCTTGGATTCGTCAGCCTGCTGATGGATGTCAGCTCGGAAATGATCCACAGCCTGCTGCCCGTCTTTCTCGTGGTCGAACTCGGGGTCGG
>CAMYKU010000046.1:0-21587 GCA_947259105.1 uncultured Alphaproteobacteria bacterium | reverse complement strand
CGCCGAAGCCACCGCGTCGATCACCAAGGCGTTTTCCGGGGCGCTCAGCGACCGTCTGGGGCGGCGCAAGCTGCTGGCCCTCGCCGGATATGGCCTCGCGGCGCTGACCAGGCCGGTGTTTCCGCTGGCGGGGACCGCGGGATGGGTGTTCTTCGCCCGGTTTGCCGACCGCGTCGGCAAGGGAATCCGCGGCGCGCCGCGGGATGCCCTGGTGGCCGACCTGACGCCGGCACATCTTCGCGGCGCCGCCTACGGTCTGCGGCAGGCGCTCGACACGGCCGGGGCGTTGGCCGGGCCGCTGATCGCCATCCTGCTGATGGTCGTGTTTCTCGGCGACATCCGGGGCGTGTTCTGGATTGCCGTGATTCCGGCCCTCGCTGCGGTCCTGGTGCTCGTGGTTTTCGTGCGGGATCCGCCGCAGCCTGTCCGGGGCGATGCGCCACGGAATCCGCTTCGCCGGGCGGCTTTGCGGAGCCTGGGCCGCCGTTACTGGATGACCGTGGCGGTGGCCGGTTTCCTGATGCTGCCGCGCTTCAGCGAGGCGTTCCTGATCCTGCGCGGCGGCGGCCCGGCGCTCACCGCGGCGTTCGTCCCGCTGGTGCTGGTCGCGATGAATATCGGGTATCTGCTGACCGCCTATCCCGCGGGAAGCCTGTCCGACAGGCTGGGGCGGCGCGGCATGCTGGCCGGTGGCTATCTTGTCCTGGTGATCGCCGATCTCGTGCTCGCCTCGGCGGAAGCGGCGGGCACGGTGCTGTCCGGCGCCATGCTGTGGGGCGTGCATATGGGCCTGACCCAGGGCATCCTGGCCGCTCTGGTCGCCGACACGGCGCCCGCACGCCGTCGCGGCACGGCGTTCGGGGTCTTTCATCTGGTCACCGGGCTCGCCGTGCTGCTGGCCAGTATCATCGCCGGCTGGCTCTGGCAGAGCACGGGCCCCGCCTGGACGTTCGGCGCCGGCGCCGTCATCGCCGCCTTGTGCGTTCCGGCGATCCTCATCGTCCTGCCGCGTGGCGGTTGACGGAGGCGCGTTATTCCGCGGCGCTGGGTATCGGTTCGTTGGCGCGAAACGCGGTCATCAGTTCCGCCTCGCGGACCTTTGCGTCCCGGATCGCCTTGTCCTTGATGTGTCCGAAGCCGCGAATGCCGTCCGGAAGCGCCGCGATCTCAACGGCCAGCGCGCGATTGTCGGCGTCGAGGTCCGGCAGCAGTTTGTGCACCGTCGCCTCGTAGTCCCGGGCCAGCCCGCGTTCGGCCCTGCGTTCGGCGGTATACCCGAAAACGTCGAAAATCGTGCCGCGCAGGCGCTTCAGTTTCGTCAGCAACCGGAACATCGGGAAAATCCAGGCCCCGAAAACGGTCTTCTTCTTGTGGCCGGTGTCCCGGTCGCGCCGGGCCAGCAGCGGCGGCGCCAGGTGGACGCGGACCTTGAAATCTCCCGTGAACCTTTCCTTGAGGGCGGTGCGGAAATCTTCTGTGCAATAGAGTCGGGCAACCTCGTACTCGTCCTTGATGGCCAGCAGCTTGAACCAGTTGCGCGCCACGGCCTCGGCCAGTTCCTCATGGCCCGGCGTCCGCTCCGTCTCCGTGGCCCGCACGTGTGCGACCAGGTCGGCATAGCGCCGCGCGTAGGCGGCATCCTGGTAATCGGTCAGATAGGCGACGCGCCTTGCGATGATCTCGTCCAGCGTGCGCGCGAGGTCCGGCGCCGGCGGCGCGCCGGCGGCCTCGGCGATCTTCTCGACCGCGGGCAGGTCGGCGGCGGCGCGGCGGCCCCACAGGAAGGCCTGTTTGTTGGCTGCCTCGGCCACGCCGTTCAGCTCGATCGCCCGCATCAGCGCCTCGTGCGACAGCGGGATCAGCCCCTGCTGCCAGGCGAAGCCGACCATGAACAGGTTGGCGCCGATCGAATCGCCGACCAGCGCCAGGGCCAGCCGTGTTGCCGCGACAAATCCGGCCTTGCCCGCGCCCGTCGCCTCGACGATGACGCTGCGCATGTCATCGGCGGGCAGCACGAAGTCGCGGTTGCGGGTGAAATCGCCGGTCACGGTCTCGTGGGTGTTGACGACGGCCCGGGTCACGCCGGCCTGCATCTTGGCAAGCGACTCCGCGCCGGCGCTGACCACCAGGTCGCAGCCGATAATCAGATTCGCGCCGCCGGCGGCGATCTGCACCGCGTGGATGTCCCCGGGCCGCGACGCGATCCGGATGTGGCTGGTGACGGCCCCGTATTTCTGGGCCAGGCCCGCGATATCCAGGACACCGACGCCCTTGCCCTCCAGATGCGCGGCCATGCCCAGCAACTGCGCGACGGTCACCACGCCGGTGCCGCCGATCCCGGTGACGAGGATGCTGTACGGCGCATCCAGCGCGGGCAATTCCGGCTCCGGCAGCGCGGTCGGGAAGGGCGGGTCGCCGTCGGCGGTCTTCCGCTCGGGCTTGCGCAGTGCGCCGCCCTCGATGGTCACGAAGCTGGGGCAAAAGCCCTTGAGGCAGGAAAAATCCTTGTTGCAGGAGGACTGGTCGATGGCCCTCTTGCGGCCGAACTCGGTCGCCACCGGCACGACCGACAGGCAATTCGACACCGCCGAGCAGTCGCCGCAGCCCTCGCACACCGCCTCGTTGATAAAGGCGCGCAGGGGCGGGTCCGGCATCTTTCCGCGCTTGCGCCGCCGCCGCTTTTCGGTGGCGCAGGTCTGGTCGTAAATGATCGCCGTAACGCCGGGAATTTCGCGCAACTGCTTCTGGATGCGGTCCAGTTCGTCGCGGTGATGGATGGTCACGTCCGGGGCCCAGCCCGCGCGGGCCGGATATTTATCCGGCTCGTCGCTCACCACGACGGTCTTCGCGACGCCCTCGCCATAGAGCTGGTTGGTGATCTGCGGCACCGACATCGGGCCGTCCACCGGCTGGCCGCCGGTCATCGCCACCGCGTCGTTGAACAGCACCTTGTAGGTGACGTTGGCGCCGGACGCGACGGCCTGCCGGACCGCCAGCAGGCCGGAGTGGAAATACGTGCCATCGCCGATATTGACGAACACGTGGCGCTCGTCGGTGAACGGCGCCTGCCCCACCCAGGTCACGCCCTCGGCGCCCATCTGGGTGAATGTCTGGGTGTTCCGGTCCATCCACTGGGCCATGTAGTGGCAGCCGATCCCGGCCAGCGCCCGGCTGCCCTCGGGCACCCGGGTCGACGTGTTGTGCGGGCAGCCGGAACAGAAATAGGGGACGCGCTGCGGCGCCGGATGCAGCGAGTCCAGGGCCTTGTCCTTGGCGGCGAGAAACGCGAGCCGCTCGTCGATCTTCGGGCTCGTGTGAAAGCGCGCGATCCGTCCGGCGACGACCCGGGCGATGCGGGCCGGGGTCAGCGCGCCGGCCGACGGCAGGATCCACTCGCCCGCCTCGTCGAACTTGCCGATGATGCGCGGCCGCCTCGAAGCGTCCCAGTTGTAGAGCTGTTCCTTCAGCTGGTTTTCGATCAGCGCGCGCTTCTCCTCGACGACGAGGATTTCCTCCAGCCCCTCCGCAAACTGGCGGATGCCCTCGTTCTCCAGCGGCCAGGTGAGCGCCACCTTGTACACCGTGAGGCCGATTTCGGCGGCGTAGGCCTCGTCTATGCCAAGATCCTCCAGCGCCTGGCGAACGTCGAGATAGGATTTTCCCGTCGTGACGATGCCGAAGCGCGGTTTTGGACTGGCGATGGCCACCCGGTCCAGGCGGTTGGCGCGGGCGAAGGCGATCGCCGCATAGAGCTTGTACCGGTGCAGCCTGTATTCCTGGGCGTTCGGGGCGTCGGGCCAGCGGATGTTGAGCCCGCCTTCGGGCATCTCGAAATCGTCGGGTGTTGCGATCCGGAGGCGCAGCGGGTCGATCTCGACCGACGCCGAGGTCTCCACCGTTTCCGCCACGGTCTTGAAACCGATCCAGCAGCCCGAATAGCGGGACATCGCGTAGCCGAAGAGTCCCAGGTCGATCACTTCCTGCACGCCGGCGGGATTGAGCACCGGGATGCTGGCGTCCGCGAAGGCGTAGTCGGACTGGTGCGGCAGCGTCGAAGACCGGCACGTATGGTCGTCGCCGGCCAGGGCCAGGACCCCGCCATGACGCGACGTGCCGGCGTTGTTCGCGTGCTTCAGCGCGTCACCCGACCGGTCGACGCCCGGGCCCTTGCCATACCACATGGCGAACACGCCGTCGTACCTGGCGCCCGGGAACAGGCCGACCTGCTGGCTGCCCCATGCGGCGGTCGCTGCCAGATCCTCGTTCACGCCGGGCTGGAAATGGATGTGGTTGCGCGCAAGAAACGGCTGCGCCTGCCACATCGCCGTGTCGAGGCCGCCCAGCGGCGAACCGCGATAACCGGAAATGAAGCAGGCGGTATTCAGCCCGGCCGCCGCGTCCCGCTGGCGCTGCAGCATCGGCAGGCGCACCAGGGCCTGGGTACCGGTCAGGTAGACGCGGCCGGTCTCGCGCTCGTACTTGTCGTTCAGGGTCACGTCCGCAAGCGGCATCGCTCCCAACCCTCCGAAAGCGTTTCCCGGTCCCGCGATATTATTATCATAAACAGGAAGGGTAGCTACCGTGGCGCGGAATTCAATCTGTCCTGGCCGCTGCGCGGAGAATCGAAAGAATCCGCGCTGCCCGGGCGCGGCGCCGGCCCGAAAGTTTCCCTATCGAGATCGGGACCGCAAGAATCATACAGCGATTCCGGTCATTCTTCTCATCCTTAGCCGAGCGGGACCACCTTGATCCGGTCTACGATGTTTTTGACACCCGGCACCTTGCCGACGATGTCCGTCGCCAGGTCGCGTTCCGCGACGCTCAAAGCGCGGCCGAAAATGTAAACGGTGCCATTCACGCAGTGCCAGCGCAGGTTTGCCGATTTGACTTCGTCCGTGGCGCGCAACGCCTTCTTGATCTTCGTCTCGATCGCCAGGTCGGCCGCCGTGTCCCGCAGGTTCGCATCGGGAATAATCTGAATCTCGTTGTAGATCGGGCTTGCGCCCTCGACCGAAGTGGCCAGCGTAACCGCCATATCCTTGCCGGCCGGATCGACGACGGTCCCGGTCAGCAGCACGGCGCCCTCGTAGACTTCGACCGTCACGTTCTTCAGCCAGCCGACTTCCTGCTCGACGTACAGGGCCTGAATGTCCAGCCTTATGCGCGCGTCTTCGCGTGCAACGAAGATGCCTCTTTCCTCGACATACGTCCGCGGATCCTCGAGTACGACGACAGTCGGGCTCTGGCAGCCGGACGCCGCCAGCGACGCCATTACCAGCACGGCCGCAGAATAGCGGCAGGACGATGTCATGTTCGAGATGCTCCCTCGCCCCGTTGCATTGCGGATGAGGCACCGCGCCGCCGAGCGTCATTTGCCGTAAAGCGTGTCGAGAGCGTTGCCATATTTTTCCCTGATAATGTGCCTGCGGATCTTCATGCTGGGGGTCAGCATGCGGTTTTCGATCGAAAAACTCTCTTCGGTCAGGATGAACTTACGCACCCGCTCGATGACGGAGAGCTTTTGGTTGACCCGGTCCACGGCCTCGCCGATCGTCTTTATGAAATCGGTATCGTCAATCAGCGCGGCAAGGCCTTCGCGCCGATTGTTTTCCGCAGTCCAAGCCGAGGCGAATTCCTCGTCCGGCACGATCAGCGCCACCAGATGCGGCCTCTTGTCGCCATAGACCATGACCTGCGCGATTTCCGGCTCGACGGTCAGCATTCCCTCGATTCGCTGCGGCGAGACATTGTCGCCGCCCGAATTGACGATGATATCCTTCTTGCGGTCGGTGATCTTGATACAACCGTCATTGTCGATCAGTCCGATGTCTCCGGTATGCAGCCAGCCGTCTTTCAGGACGTCGTCCGTAGCTTCCTGATCGTTCCAGTAGCCGTTCATCAACAACTCGCCGCGCGCCAGAATCTCGCCGTCGTCCGCGATCCGCACCTCGACCCCCTTCATTGGCGGGCCGACCGTATCGAGCTTGTTGGGCTGGTGTCTGTTGACGGAGATCACGGGGGCCGCCTCGGTCTGGCCGTAGCCCTGAAGCAGCCGCACCCCCAGGGCCACGAAAAAAACGCCGATCTCGTAGTTAAGCGCTGCGCCGCCGGACACGAATGCCTTGAGCCGCCCGCCGAAACGCCCTGCGACTTTCTTGCGGACCAGCTTGTCCAGCAGCGCGTCCTGCAGCCGCTCGCCGATGCTCAGGCTGTCCGGGTCCTCGTAGCGCTTGCGGCCAAGCGCCACGGTCTTCATGAACAGTTTCTGCCTGAATGCGCTCTGGCTCTTCAGCCCGCGCAGGATCCGCGCATAAATCGATTCGTAGAGCCGCGGCACCGCGGTCATGATCGTCGGGCGCGCCTCGGCAATGTTCGCGACCAGCTTCTCCAGCGATTCCGCATAATAGATCTCGGCGCCGATCGAGATCGGGAAGAACTGCCCGGCGGTGTGCTCGTAGGCGTGCGAGAGCGGCAGAAAACTCACGAAGACCTCGCCGGGCTCGGCATAGCCGGGAAGGCGCGCGATCACGTCGTGGGCCCCCATGCAGTTGCAGATGATCGCCCCGTGGCTCAGCATCACACCCTTGGGCTGGCCGCCGGTACCCGACGTGTAAATCAGACAGCAGGTGTCCGTGCGCTCCGATTTCGCCGCAAATTCGCGTACGTCGTCCGGGAGATCGCGGCCCTTCTCCAGCGCTTCCTCCCAGGTGAAGATGCGCAATCCCTGGCCGGGCACCGGTTCCGGCGCCTCGAGGCAGATCGCGAACTCCGTGGCCGGGGTTCGCATCGCCGCCGGCAGGGCGCGTTTCGCCAGTGCCTTGGTGGAGATGATGAGCCCCTTTGCGCCGCTGTCGTTCAGCAGGTAGTAGTGGTCAGCCTCGGAATTCGTCGTATAGGTGGGCACGGCGATCGCGCCCGCGGCCATGATCGCGATATCGGCGATCAGCCAGGCCGGCCGGTTCTCGGAAACCAGCGCCACCCGGTCGCCGGGTTCGACGCCCAGCGCCCGCAGTGTTCGGGACAGCGCGCTGATTCGCGCCGCGATCTCCGACCAGCTCTGGCTCCGCCATTCCGCGTCCCGCTTGGACCACAGGAACGGGCGATCCGCATAGCGTTCCGCCTGTTCGAAGAACATGATAGGGAGGTTGCGGACGGACTCGTAATCCATGGTCGTTCCCTCTCGGTCGGCTGCGTTCGCTTGTGCACGCTTCTTGCCCATTGCGTCCATCCGGCATATATCGGGCCAAGCCGGAAACAAGAGGGATTATATGCATGACCAGTGGTTCAGCGCTAGGCACGTTGCCGGAGTGGGATCTCGCCGATCTCTATGCGGGGCCGGACTCGAAGGAGCTCTCCGCCGATCTCGATCATGCGGCCGCGGCCGCGGCGGCGTTTTCGGCGGCATACAAGGGCAAGCTGCCCGCGCTCGACGGCGCTGCGCTGGGCGCCGCCATAGCCGAATACGAACGGCTCGACGAAATCCTCTCGAGGGTCGGCAGCTATGCCCAGCTCGTCTATGCGGGCGATCAGTCGGACCCGGCGAATGGCAAGTTCTACCAGGGAATCCACGAGCGCCTGAACGAGATCGCAACGCAGCTTCTGTTCTTTACGCTGGAGCTCAATCGGCTGGACGATGCCCATCTGGACGCGCTGACGGCGGATGCGGGACTGGCGCGCTACCGGCCCTGGCTGCGCGACGTGCGGGCGATGCGGCCGCACCAGCTGGACGACGAGATCGAGCGGGTACTGCATGAAAAGCACGTGGTGGGGCGCGCCGCCTGGGTCCGCCTGTTCGACGAGACGATGGCCGGACTGCGGTTTCCGTTCCGCGACGCGATGCTGACCGAGGCCGAGATTCTCAACCTGATGTCCGATCCCGACGGAGAAAAGCGGCGCGAAGCCGCCGGAAGCCTCGGCGGGGTCCTGGGTGAAAATATCCGCACGCTGGCGCTGATCACCAATACGCTGGCCAAGGACAAGGAGATCGAAGACGGGTGGCGCAACTTCCCGCGTCCGGACTCGTCGCGGAACCTCACCAACTTCGTCGAGGACGAGGTCGTCGACGCGCTGTCCGCGGCCGTGCGCAGCGCATACCCCGATCTGTCGCACCGCTATTACGCGCTGAAGGCGAAATGGTTCGGCGGCGACCGGCTGGACTACTGGGACCGCAACGCACCGCTGCCCGAGTCCGACGACCGGACGATCGCCTGGGACGAGGCGCGCCGCACCGTGCTCGACGCCTACGCGGCGTTCTCGCCGGACATGGCCGATGTCGGCAGGCGCTTCTTCGACAATGACTGGATCGACGCCCCGGCGCGGCCCGGCAAGGCGTCGGGCGCCTTCGCGCATCCCACCGTGCCGTCGGCCCATCCCTATCTGCTGCTCAACTATCAGGGCAGGACGCGCGACGTGATGACGCTGGCGCATGAGCTGGGCCACGGCGTGCACCAGGTGCTGGCCGGGGCGCAGGGCCATCTGATGGCGGATACGCCGCTGACGCTGGCCGAGACGGCGTCGGTGTTCGGCGAGATGCTGACATTTCGGGCGATGCTGAAGCAGACGGAGGACCCGGCGGCCCGCCGCGCCATGCTGGCCGGCAAAGTCGAGGACATGCTGAATACGGTGGTCCGCCAGATCGCCTTCTACGAATTCGAGAAACGCGTACACCATGAGCGCCGCGATGGCGAGCTGATGCCCGACCGCCTGGGCGAGATCTGGATGGACATACAGGTCGAGAGCCTGGGCCCGGCGCTGCGCTTCGACGACAATTACCGGGTGTTCTGGGCCTATATTCCCCACTTCGTCCATTCGCCCTTCTACGTGTACGCGTATGCGTTCGGCGACTGCCTCGTGAACTCCCTCTACGCGGCGTACCAGGAAGCCGAGGCGGGCTTCGCCGCGCGCTACCTCGACATGCTGCGGGCCGGGGGCACGCTGCGCCACAAGGAGCTTCTGGCGCCCTTCGGGCTGGATGCGGGCGATCCCGAGTTCTGGGGCCGGGGGCTTGCCGTCGTCGCCGGCCTGATCGACGAGCTCGAGGCGCTGTCTTGAACTTCGCCGGCGAGCGCCAGCCCAAGCTGGAGGTGCTGCGCCGCGCGCCGAAGGGCGGGGCGGCCGGCGCGCGTCCGCCGCTGCTGTTCATCCATGGCGGGTTCGTTGCCGCGTGGTGCTGGGCCGAGAACTTCCTCGACTGGTTTGCCGCATGCGGCTGGGACTGCCATGCGCCCAGCCTGCGGGGGCACGGCGGCAGCGAGGGCGCGGCCGAGCTGCATGAGTCCGGCATAGACGACTACGTGTCCGATATTGTCCGGATTGCCGGCAGGCTGGATCGGCCGCCGGTCCTGATCGGCCATTCCATGGGCGGTTTCGTCGCCCAGCGCTACCTGGAGCGGCACAAGGCGATGGCGGCGGTGCTGATGGCGCCGGTGCCGGCGACGGGCCTGTGCGGCGCGGGGCTTGCCATGGCGGCGACCAATCCAGGCCTGTTCGTCGATATGGGACTCGCGCATGAATTCGGCCGCCATGCAGCCGATCCGGCGGTTCTGTTCGAAGCCGTATTCGGCCGCCGGGCGGACGACGGATTCGATGGCTACGGCAAACGTTTCACCGACGAATCGCACCGCGCCTGGTTCGAGATGTGCCAGCCCGCCTTCATCGATGCCGGCCGCATCCCCGACGTGCCGTTGATGGTCGTCGGCGGCGCCGAGGACCGCGTCATCCCGCCGGCGTTCACCCGCTCCGCGGCGCGGTTGCTGGGAACGACGGCGGAAATCCTGCCCGGACTCGGCCACGCGCTGATGCTGGAGCGCGGCTGGAGGGACGTGGCCGCGCGCATCGACGGCTGGTTGGCGGCGCAGGGGTTCTGAAGTTACGGATTTATTCATTTCTAGATGGTTTCATGCGGTCGGGTGGCGAGCCCCGGTCAGGGCGCTTGCGACCGTACCGCGCCGGTGGCCGTAATCGGTGCAAACGTGTGACCTTCCGCCGAACATGCGACTGAGACGCGGGGTAGTTGATCGTGAAAGACGAGCCTGAGATCGGTGATGCGGCTGCCGCCGCTGCGATTCTTGCGCATATCCGGGAGCATATCGGCGTGGTCGATTCGGTGTTCCACGAGTTCGACCCGGACGGCGTTGGGATCGACATCCATCACGTCCCGCCGACCAAAAAGCGCAAGGCACACACCCTGATTACCACCGGCATGAGCGACAGGCCGATGCCGAAGGGTGCAGGTGTCAAGTTCGGCGAACTGGTGATGAGCCTGCCGCCCGATTGGCCGATGACCGACGAGGCACTGGACGAGGACAGCACAGCGTGGCCGATCGCGATATTGCGGGCGTTGGGCCAGTTGCCGCATGAGCACAACGCCGCCTATGATTTCGGCCTGTGCATCGATGGCGGCGGACTGCCGGACCTTGCCGCGGCAACCGGCTTCGCCGGCGTGCTCCTGGCCCCGCCGGTAACGGTTCCGGATGCCTTCTGGTGTCTCGATGCCGGCGACGGCAAGGTCATCGATTTCTTCGGCGTGGTCATGCTTGATCCGGACGAACTGGCGCTGGCGAAACGAGAGGGTGTCGTCGCGCTGGCACACAAGCTCGACGCCCTGAAGGTTACCGAACTGGTAAAGCCCGGCCGCAAGTCGGCGGTTTAGGTCGCCGGATTGCTGGCGGCCGGGACTCCCGGACTGGTGTCGAATTCGCTCTCGACGTCGAAACTCCCACGACAGAGGCCTTTTGCGATGACGGCGGCACAGCGTTTCTTGATGGGCGTTCGTGCGATTGTGATCCAGCCGCCGGTTCGCTCCGTAACCTTGTAAACAGAGCGCACCACCCCATTGTTGATGACATGCCAGATTCGGAAAGCAGCAGATTCAGTGGCCGCATGCGCCGGTACGCCCGCGTCGGCGGGGCCGTCGGCGGCGTTGCCGCGCGCTTCGCCGGCTCCCGGCTGTTCGGCATCGAGCTGGACCGCGACCGCCACGCGGCGGAGCTGACCCGGGCGCTGGGCGGCCTCAAGGGGCCGCTGATGAAGGTGGCGCAGCTGCTGGCCACGATTCCGGACGCGCTGCCCGCCGAATATGCGGCGGAGCTGGCGCAGCTGCAGTCGGACGCGCCGTCGATGGGCTGGCCGTTCGTGCGGCGCCGCATGGCAACGGAGCTGGGCCCGGACTGGCGCGCCCGGTTCGAGGAGTTCGACCGCGAGGCGGCGCATGCCGCGTCGCTCGGCCAGGTGCATCGCGCCATCGCCCTGGACGGGTGCGAGCTTGCCTGCAAGCTGCAGTATCCGGACATGGCCTCGGCGGTGGAGGCCGACCTGCGCCAACTGAAGCTGATATTTTCGATTTACGAGCGCTACGACAAGGCGATTGCGACGCAGCAGATCCACGCCGAAATCTCCGAGCGCCTGCACGAGGAGTTGGACTACGAACGCGAGGCGCGCCACATGCGGCTCTATACAGCGATGCTGGACGGCGACGACGGGGTGTATGTGCCGGAACCGGTGGCCGCGCTGTCCACGGACCGGCTCCTGACCATGACCTGGCTCGACGGGCATTCGCTGACCCGGTTCGGGGAATCCGATCTTGAGTTCCGCAACACGATTGCCCGCAACATGTTCCGCGCCTGGTACGTGCCGTTCTACGAGTGCGGCGTGATCCACGGCGACCCGCATCTGGGCAATTACAGCGCCCGCCCCGACGGCTCGATCAACCTGCTCGATTTCGGCTGTATCCGGATCTTCCCGCCGTCCTTCGTGCGCGGCGTGATCGACCTCTATCACGCGCTGCGGAACGGCGACCGCGACCTCGCGGTGCATGCCTACGAGACCTGGGGTTTCGCGGATCTGAGCGCCGAGATGATCGATACCCTCAATATCTGGGCCGAGTTCGTCTATTCGCCGCTGATGGAGGACAAGGTCCAGCGCATCCAGGAATCGGAAAGCGGGGTCTACGGCGCCAGGATCGCCAGCCGGCTGCACAATGAGCTGCGCCGCCTCGGCGGCGTCACCCCGCCGCGCGAATTCGTCCTGATGGACCGCGCCGCCATCGGCCTCGGTTCCGTCTTCCTGCGCCTCAAGGCCGAGGTCAACTGGCACGACCTGTTCCACGGCCTGATCGGCGATTTCGACGAAAAGGCGCTGGCGAAACGCCAGGCCGCCGCGCTGAAGGCGGCGGGACTGGACGCGCCGGGCTGAGCCGGGGCGTAGCGTGGTTGCGTTTGCGTAATATTAAGCATTTTTCGGTCATAGTGGGGCCCGTCATAGCGGCGCCGGACGTCGCCTGGAGGGCATGCGTATGGCTGAGGGTTACTGGGAACACGTGGAGCCGTTCTGGGAAACCGTCAGCATCTACGACGGGCCGGAGGAATTCCTGCAGCATTTCACGGAAACGCCGGAGCATGCCGCGCATCTGTTCGCGCTGCACTGGTGTGCGTCCGAGATCTGCAACGGCGGCTTCCACCAGTTTTTCTTCAATTCGACCGGCGTGCTGGCGCCCGAGGCCGTGGCCGGGTTCAGGGCCATCGGTATGACGCGGACGGCTGCCGTGGTGGCGACCGCCGTGGCAAGCTTCGGCGAACCCTATCCCCGCGATCGCGAGGAACGCCAGGACGCGCTCGACGCGCTCGACCCCGGGGATGCCGGCGATGGCGGGAACAGCCCCTTCGCCGATCTGGACAGCCAGTTCTACGACCTTCTCGGATGCGAGAACGGTGGCATGGAGAAGGCCGCGGAACGCTATGCCGCACGATTCCCGATACCCGACGGCCCGCTTCGCGGGATCGGGCTACTGAACCGCCTGCTGGCGGCGCTGCATACGAACTAGAGCAGCATCCGAACACGTGGAATCGCTTTTCGCGGTTCCACGTGTTCGGATAAAGCTGCTCGCCCTTTGAAATTGCCCTAGTACTAAAGACGGCCCGCCACCGGCTTCCCGGTGACGGGCCACCCCGGGGCCTCCCTGCCCCTGCCGCTCAACTCGGCATCAACTCGTCGAGATTGTCCAGATTGTTGATGACCTGCCACTCGCCGCCGCCCTTCTCGACGCGGGCCTGCCACTGGTCGAGCCGCTTCAGGTAGACGCGCGGATCGACGTTGTCGGTGCGCAGTTTGGTGACGTTCAGCGCCACGACACGGAATCCCTCGAGCTCGAAATTCAGGCCCTTGCGCACGAAGCCCTTTTTCAGCTCTTCCTGCAGGTCGGAGTAGATGACGATGGTCTTCCGGCCGACGCGCTTCTCGGTCAGGAATTCACTGCCCTGCAGGATGCCGCCGGTGATGTCGGTGTACTGGGCCGGTTTCACCGATTTGATGAACTTGGCGACATCGGCCTGGAACAGCCGCTTCTGCTGATTGGCCACGCTCGGCCGGTCGTCCAGCGTCACCTTGGCGACAATGTCCTTCTCGCTGAAACTGCCGGTGTCGATGCGGGCGATGGCGAAGCTGTCGCCGGGCTCCAGCCGCGTGAGGATCGCCAGGACGATCTTCTGCGCCTGCTTCAACTCCCTTGCATAGGTGCCCGAGGTATCCAGCAGCATGTAGTACCCCTGCGCACCGGAGCTTGAATCGCCACAACTCGTCAGCCCGAAGGCGATCGCCAGGGCCGCGGCGGTTCTGGTTAGCGTTTTAAACATCACAGCACCTCCTTGCCGAGCGTCGAGCGGGGTTCGCGCCGCGACGCGGCGCCACCGGACGAGCCGGACCGTTTTGCGATCGCGGCCAGCGTCACGATGGCAACGCCGACGACCGCGAAGACGTCGTAGAGATGGACGAGCATCAACCCGAGATGACGCACCACGCTCCCGATCACGCGCAGAAGCGCGGCCGTGCCGCGCATGCCGGCCGCGGTCGCCGTGCCGAGCACGCTGCGCGCGGTATGGAAGAACGTTTCCAGCGGAATGGCCACGACCGCCAGGACGAAGGGCAGGAAGAAGCCAAGGCCCATCTGGGCCGCGGTGGTGATCCAGCGGAACGATTCGCTCGCCGCCGCGGTCGCCACATCGCCGCGCAGGAATGCGTTGGTCGCCTGCTCGTCCTGCACCAGGATCTCGCGCATCAGCGCAAGGCCCGCCTCGATGCTGGCGAACATGGTCAGCAGGAACAGGAACACCACGGCCATCTTCACGCGGGTGGAATCCTTCAATGCCCCGATCACCGGGAACAGATTGGTGATGCGCAGGGCCTCCATCAGGAACACGCCGGTGAAGACTTCCAGCAGGATGATGACGAGGGCGCCGACTTCCGAAACCTTCAGGCCGCCGACGATGGCGTTGCCGCCGACCATCTCGGCCATCGGCCGGGCAATCAGGCGGAAGTTGATGCCGGCGCCGAACGTGGCCACCGCCAGCACCACCGCGGAGATAATGAAATAGGTGAAGGCCGAGGTCGCCAGCATGCGCTGCGCCTGGTCGGTCTTCTTCAGGATTCCCTCGTACTCGGCCATATGGCGGTCGATCACCTGGGATTTCTCGAGCAGCGCCGAGACGTTCTTGTCGCTCAGTCCCAGCGTGGTCTCGAGATTGCGGACATGCGGCATCATGGTGGTGAGGAACTTGTGCCGAGTCTGGGTCGCCTTGCGGTATTCATCTGTCGCGACAGCATGCGCCTTCACAAGCGAGGAATGGATGACCTCGAGAATCTTGGCCACCATCGGGTCGCCCTTGGATTCGATTTTGGCGACCGCTTTGACGGCCTCCACCCATCCCGGCGGCGAGGGCGGCACGTCGGTACTTTCCAGATGGTCTTCCTCGATCTTGGTGATGCGCTCGCTGATGCGCCGGTAAAGGGCCGGCGTATCGGCAAGATCGCGCCGGACGGCATTTTCGATGCGCTCGAACTCACGCTCGATAACGCGTTCCTTGTGGTCGCGGCCGTGCGACAGCAGCACCTCGCGATTGCGAATCGAGAAATTCACCTCGGCACGGCGGATCGACTGGGCGGCGATCCGGAACCCGCGATAGATGGCTCTGGTCAGCGACAGTATCGCCATATGTGCCGGCTGCCGCGCGAGATACAGCAGCGCGGACAGCAGGACAAACCACAGAATGCCCGAGAGCACCGGGTTTGGCAGGATAAGAAAAGCTTTTTCGAACGGCATGGGGTTTTCCTTTCATGGCTCCAACCCAATTCCGGGAGGCCAATTTGGGTGGTATTATACAATTTTATCAAAATGTTGTTCAAGTTAATGAAATATTAATTTACCAAATATCATAGTTCGTTAATCTATTATTAACTATAAACCCCAGTGTCCCTTGTGTTTTATTGCTCTATATAAACCGATAAATAAAAATCATTTCTAAACGTCAAGCTGTTTATTTTGTATTGCAGGCGATTTTTCCAAACAGGCAAGCATATGGGACGCGGTCTTGCGCCCGCCGCAGCGAATCCTATAATCCACCGCCTCTGTATCAACTCATCGCGTCAAAAATGAGGCTGGACACATGGCCGGTACGCCGCTCGTCGGGATCATCATGGGCAGCCAGTCCGACTGGAAGACCATGCGCCACGCCGCGGAAACGCTGGCGGCGCTGGGCATTGCCCACGAAACGCGCATCGTGTCCGCCCACCGCACGCCGAAACGCATGACGGAGTATGCCGAAAGCGCCAGGGCGCGCGGCCTCAAGGTCATCATCGCGGGCGCCGGGGGCGCCGCGCACCTGCCGGGTATGGTGGCTGCGATGACGACGCTGCCGGTGTTCGGCGTGCCGATCGAGAGCAAGGCGCTGAAGGGGATGGACAGCCTGCTGTCGATCGTCCAGATGCCGGGCGGCGTGCCGGTCGGGACGCTGGCCATCGGCAAGGCCGGCGCCATCAACGCGGCGCTGCTGGCCGCTGCGGTGGTGGCGCTGCAGGACAAAGCGGCGGACCGGGCGCTGACCGACTGGCGGCGCAGCCAGACCGAGTCCGTGGCCGAAGAACCCCGGGATGAGTAGAGCATTTCAAGATTGTTCGGCACCGGCATCGAGCGACCTCGCCCTTCGAGACGGCGCTTCGCGCCTCCTCAGGATGAGGGCACAAGCGTTTGAGCCTCATGCTGAGGAGCCCCGAAGGGGCGTCTCGAAGTATGAGGTCGCGCCGCCGGCAAAAGCGCGAATCCAAACTAAGTTGAACTGCTCTAGCACCCACGTACCGCGGAGTTGTGATCGTGGGTACTAGGCGGCTGCCGCCCAATTCCACCATCGGCATCTTCGGCGGCGGCCAGCTTGGCCGCATGACGGCCATGGCGGCGGCGCGGCTGGGCTACAAGTGCCATATCTACGCCCCGGAGGATGACATTCCGGCATCGCAGGTGTCCGCCGGGACGACCCGTGCGGCGTACGACGATGCGGCGGCGCTGGAGGCGTTTGCGCGCCGCGTGGATGTGGTAACGCTGGAATTCGAGAATATCCCGGTCGAGGCGGTGCGCCGGGTGAATGAAATCACACCGGTTCATCCCGGCGCCGAGGTGCTGGAAATCTGCCAGGACCGATTGATCGAAAAGGGCTTCCTGAACCGCGTCGGCGTTGCGACGGCGCCCTGGGCCGGGGTTTCGGACCTTGCCACACTCGAGCAGGCCGATGCGGCGATCGGCCGGCCCGCGGTCCTGAAAAGCACGCGGTTCGGCTATGACGGCAAAGGCCAGGTTGCGCTGCGGCCCGGGGACGGTCTGGTGGACGCACTGAAATCCGTCGGCGCACAGCGCTGCATCTTCGAAGGCTTCGTCGACTTCGCCTGCGAGATCTCGGTGATCGTGGCGCGCGGGCTGGACGGGGCGGTCGCAAGCTGGCCCGCGGTCGAGAACCGCCATGTCCAGCACATCCTCGACACGACGATCGCCCCGGCAGAGCTGTCGCCCGCCCTCGCGGCGAAGGCGGAGGAGATCGCCCGGCATGTCGCGCAGCAGATCGGCCTCGTCGGCGTGATGGGCGTGGAAATGTTCGTCACCGGCGAAGACCGCGTCCTGGTCAATGAGCTGGCGCCGCGTCCGCACAATTCGGGACACTGGACCATCGATGCCTGCGATACCAGCCAGTTCGAACAGCTCGTCCGGATCGTATGCGGCCTGCCGCTCGGCGCGACGGTCCGGCATTCGGATGCCGTCATGAAGAACCTGATCGGCGATGAGGTCGACGCCTGGCCGCAGATCCTGGCGGAGCCCGGCGCGCGGCTGCACCTCTACGGCAAGGCCGAAACCCGCCCGGGCCGCAAGATGGGCCATGTGACAAGGCTGAAACCGAGGAAGGATCGGGGATAGGCGCGCTGACGACAGCGGCGCAACCTCATACTTCGAGACGCGGCTGTGCCGCTCCTCAGCATGAGGCTCCAGCGCAAATGCCCTCATGCTGAGGAGGGCCGCAGGCCCGTCTCGAAGTATGAGGTTGCTCGGATGCCCCCTGCCCCGCGCTCAGCGCCGGTAGGGGCGGTACGGCCGGGGGACGCCCTTGAGGCGCTCCTTCAATTTTCCGGTGGCCTTGCCGAAGCGGCCCACATCGGCCAGCCGGCGGTCGAGGAAATCCCAGGTATCCGCGTGGCCTTCCGACGTGTCGTTCAGCCAGAAAAGCACCGTCGCGCCGAGCACGCCGGCCAGCAGGCCGCGCTTGCTGTACCAGTTCCAGTCCGTGGCGGTATCGCCGGCGGCGTGCCAGATCGCGTCCACGGTGCGGTGAAGCAGCTTTGCGCCAAGCAGCGTATTCTGCGGCATGGCGAGGAAGGCGAGGGTCCGGCGGATGGCCTCGCGGTGCGGCTCCGCCTGTTCCAGACGCACGCGCACGGCGGCGCGTACCCGTGCGGTTACACCCATCGACGGCAGATCCATGCGCTCCAGCGCTTCGAGCATGCGGCGGTCCGACAGCGCGCTGAAATGCGCGACCATGTCGCGGCCGCCGCCCGGGAACGCGTGCACAGCCATAGCCGCGTCCAGCCCCGCCTCCGCCGCCCCGTGGCGCAGCGCCGCGATGGTCCAGCCGTCGAACGGGACGTGCGGCAGCGCCGCCTCGGTCAGCGCGTCGCGCAGCTTCGCCGTTTCCGCCGCATCCGTCATACTGCCTCCGCTTCCGGCTCTTCCGCACCCTGCATCGCCTCGGGAACGCCGTGCCGCAACTCCTCCTGGAACAGCAGCAGCGACAGGTCGGTCATGCGTTGCGGATAAAGGATTCCGTCCAGATGATCGCATTCGTGCTGGACGACCCTTGCATGGAAACCCTCGGCCTCGCGCTCGATCCGGCTGCCGTCCGGGGCAAACCCGCCATAGCGGATTTTCGTGAAGCGCGGCACCGCGCCAACCAGCCCCGGCACCGAAAGGCAGCCCTCCCAGCCCAGCTCCGTATCCGCGGTCAGCGGCTCGATCTCGGGGTTGATCAGCACGGTAAGCGGCTGCGCGGCGGCCCCTTCGCCTCCGTCGCCTTCGTCGGCGCGGTCCTCGGGCACATGGAAGACGACCACCCGCAGCGGGACATGCACCTGCGGCGCCGCCAGCCCGGCGCCGTTGGCGTCGTGCATGGTTTCGACCATATTGCGGATGAGCGCGCGAATCCGCGGCGCCGCGGGATCCTCGACCGGCGTTGCGGTCTGACGCAGCACCGGATGCCCCATGCGGGCGATCTTCAGAATAGCCATGGACGGCAATATGGGTTGGCCGGTCCGGCCCGTAAAGCCCGAAATTCGCCGGAAATATCTTGCCGCATTGCAGAATCCCGCCCTTCACAAGCCGTATGTGCTATGTTATACACCGCTGCCCGCCGATCCGGAGCGCCGGAACGGCGTGGTCGGTGTACGCCGTGCAATGATGAAAGGTGAGCGAAACGTGCAGGTAACCGTACGCGACAACAACGTCGAACAGGCCCTGAGGGCGCTGAAGAAGAAAATGCAGCGCGAGGGCATCTTCCGTGAGATGAAGCTGCGCCGGGCCTACGAGAAGCCTTCCGAGCGCAAGGCCCGCGAAAAGGCGGAAGCGATCCGCCGTCACCGGAAATTGTTGCGCAAGCGCAAGCAGCGCGAGGGTTACTAGGACCGAAGTGACGTCGCCATTGCACGCACGATAACAGGCGCCCCCCGACGAAAGTCCGGCGGGCGTTTTTGTTTGGACGGATGGTGGAGGCCGCTATGGCCGTGAAGCGGACCGGAACGCCGTGGATGTCTGCCGATGCGTTCGGCCGGACGCTGCGGGGGTTCGGCGTCAACCTGCTGGTGCGCGATATCGACGCCGCGGTCGGCTTCGCGACCGGCGTCCTCGGCGCCGCCGTGGTCTACAGCGACGCGGACTTCGCGGTGCTGCGGTGTGGGGATGCCGAATGGCTGTTGCACGCCGACCATACCTATGAAGACAACCCGCTGCACGGGTTTGTCGGCGGCGGCGCGGGGCGTGGCGCCGGTGTGGAATTGCGGCTCTACGATTGCGACCCGGACGCGGCCGAGGCGGCGGCCCGCGCCGCCGGCCACATCGTCCTCGCCGGCGCCAGCGACAAGCCCCATGGCTTGCGGGAGGTCTATCTGCTTGATCCCGACGGGTATTGCTGGGTGCCGAGCCGCGCGAGGCATCCCGCTTAATATACGCTTAACCTTATCAACATACTATTGACCTCAGGTCGTGCGGGTCAGAGGGGATGGTGCGTCAAGCACCGGCGGTCACAAGGAATTGGGCCGGCGGTGCGTATGGCAAATGCCGGAACCGTTTTGAGGGCTGGCTTTTTCCCTTCGTATCGTCCCCTTTGGATCAGCGTTTGTTTCCCAAGGGAAAGGGGACGACATGTTCAACCATAAGATGCAAAAATACGGTCTTGCGGCATCCTTCATCCTGGCATCGGCCGGCGGAACCGCATTGCCGGCGGCGGCACAGACATCGGTCGACGCGGCGACGCTGTCGGCCCCGATCCAGGTGGACGGAGATCCCGGCGACTGGGCCGGCGTGCCGTCGCACAGCATCGGCCTGACGGGCCGGGGCGGCGTCGAGTCCGTGGAGATGAAGTTCGCGATCCATGGCGATACGATCTATGTGCTGGCGGTCTGGGCGGATACGACCGAAACCCGGCTGCACAAGCCGTATCGATGGGACGAGCAAACGCTGTCCTACCGTCGCAGCGGTGAGTTGGAGGATCGCTTTGCGATTTCATTCCCGATGTCGGGCGAATTCTCCCACAACAAGCTTTCGGGCGCCGAATTCACCGCCGACGTCTGGCACTGGAAGGCCTCGCGCTCGGACCCGGCGGGGATCGCGCACGACAAGATGTGGCGCGTGTCGCGCAGCGAATTTCCGGGTGCGAAGAAATTCACCACGGAGGACGGGCAGACCGTCTACCTCGCCCGGCCCAGCGACGCGGGCGATCGCCTCTATCGGGCGGTCAAGCACGACACGAAGCATGAGGACGTAATGTCCCGCTACGAGGTCAACCTGTCGCCGCGGGGCAGTATTGCGGATGTCCGGGCCAAGGGTGTCTGGCGCGACGGGCGCTGGTATCTCGAGATGGCGCGCAAGCTGGATACCGGCCACGAGGACGACACGGCGATCCCGGCTTCCGGCCGGATCCTTTTTGCGGTCGCGGTGCTGAACGACGTCGACAACGAAAGACACAGCGTGTCGGAGACATGGCTCCTGCAGACCGGTGACTACGGCAATTGATGTGGAGAACCGCACCATGGCGGTCGACAAGAGCGACTGCCGCCGCAGCAGCAGGTTGATGGTCCACTCGTGAGCGACACGGCAGAAACGAACGCCGGCACATCGCCCCCGATCAGGGCGAAGCGCGCGAGCTTGCGTCGTACCGTCTTTGTGCTGGCGTTCGCCGTCCTCGTCGTCATTGGTGTCGTCGCGGTCACGATGGGCGCGAGGCTCTATGACATCACGAATCTCGCGATGGAAACGCAGAACGCGACGATACCGGAGTCGGTTTCGCAGAACCGTCACGCGCTCGAGGCCGAGCGCCTCGCGCGCTATGCCGAACTCGTGCTGCGCGTACCGGACGACGCCGCACGTGCAGAGTCTGCCGAACTGGCCGCCCAACTGGCGGCCGGACTGGCGAGCGATGTCGATGGCAGGCTGAAATCGTCTGTCAACGAAGCCGGGCGTCTCATTGCCGAAGGCGGTCATCATCGACGACAGCAGCTTCTGGATGCGCCGAACGCTCGAAGAGAGCGCAGAGAGCGGCATGGAAGAAAACCTCCGCCGTGAGATCATCGATACGCTGCGGGTCAATACGATCAGCCGCGAGCTTATTATCAGCGTGCGTGCCGGCCGGAATATCCTGCTCACTGCGGTGACGCTGGAAGACGAGGCCGCGCTCGACGCCGCGGCGGCGCGGTTCGAAGTGATGAGCGAACGGCTGGTCATCCTGACCGGAAACCTGCCCCTGGCCGGTCTCGGCGCCAGTGACTATGAGCATCTGCCAGAGCTGATGGCCAGTTTCGGGAATTACAATGACATTCTTGAAATGCGCAAGGCGGTTATCGCCGACCAGCGCCGGGCCGTGGCCGCCAAGGACCGGGCCACCGAGGCGCTCTCCCGAATCCGCGAGAGCCTCTCTGCCGATGCGGCTGCGAAAGCAAGCAACAGTATTGGCGAGATCGTCAAGGAGGCCGGCGCAATCATGTTTGTCGGAATCGGCATGATGGTGTTCCTCGCG
>CAMYKU010000045.1 GCA_947259105.1 uncultured Alphaproteobacteria bacterium | reverse complement strand
CCCGGATCGCCATCCAGGCGCGTCCCATATGGCCCCGCACAAAGTTCTTGGCTATAACCGCAAACACGACGGTCAAGCCCAACGCCACGTAGTATTTCGCAACGGGAGACGCAGACGGGCCGGTGATCATTACGCCGAACAGCGCCCGCGGAACGCCCTCGATCGCGGTGCTGGAGTTTGTGAACCAGTCGACACGAAGGAACAGCCAATCAAGGAAGAACTGTGCCGCCAGCGTCGCCACCGCCAGATAGAAACCCTTGATGCGCAGACTGGGCAGGCCGAATACCACTCCAACGGCCGCCGCAAACAGGCCCGATAGAACAAAGATGATTAGGATGTTCATGTCGGGAAACAGGACCGCCATCTTGTAGCTGCTGACCGCGCCCACAGCCATGAATCCGCCCGTGCCGAGCGATATCTGTCCGGTATAGCCCGTCAGGATGTTCAAACCGATCGCCGCGATCGAAAAGAACAGCACGTTGATCATTATGATCTCGAGGAAATATTCGCTTCCCATCAACGGGATAACCACGACCGCAACGAGAAGTGCAAGCACAACGCCGATCCGGTCCTGTCGAATCGGGAAGACCTGCTGATCGATCTCGTAACTGGTCTTGAACTGACCTGCCTCGCGATAGAGCATCGACTCAAACCCTCTCGATAATCTTCTCGCCGAACAGGCCTTGCGGTCGGAACAGCAGCACGAACAGCGCGATGACGTAACCGAACCACTGCTCGACGCCATCTCCCAGCACGCCGCGCCAATAGAATTCGCCCAGTTTCTCGCCCACGCCGATGATCAGGCCGCCGGCAATAGCGCCCGGAATAGAGGTGAAGCCGCCCAGTATCAGCACGGGCAATGCCTTAAGGGCCAGCACGGCCAGGCTGAAACCGGCTTGGCTCTGCGCCCCCCACATGATCCCGGCGAAAATCGCCACGAACCCTGCCAGGGACCAAACGATGACCCAGATCGTCTGCAGCGAAATCCCGACCGACAGCGCCGCCTGGTTGTCGTCCGCAACCGCGCGCAGTGCCCGGCCCATCTTGGTTCTGTTAAGGAACAAAAGGATGGCCGCCACCATGAGTGCGCCGAAGATCGCCGCCGTCAGGTCGAGTTCGTAGATCCGGACCGGCTTCGGAAACACATCACCCCATAGCCGCAACTTCCCGTCCGGGATCAAGAGTTTGTCGACCGGAACCGGTTTCGGGTCGGCGCCGAAGATGGTTTGGCCCAGACCTTCGAGGAAGAAGGCCAATCCGATCGTGGCCATAAACAGGATGATGCCGTCCTGATTGACCAGCGGGCGCAGGACGGCCCGCTCGATGGCAAACGCCAGCGCGATCATTGCCACGATGGCACCACCAATGGCAAGGAGCGCCGGCACGCCGGCCTCCATCAGCGTGACAACCGTGAGCCCGGCAAAAACGACCATGATCCCCTGGGCGAAATTGAACACGCCCGAAGCCTTGAAGATAAGCACGAAACCCAAGGCGATCAGCGAGTACATGACCCCCGCGCTCAGCCCTTGTGTGAAAAGCTGGATCAGTTTGTCGGGGCGATTGAACATGCTGACGACCGGATCGAGGAACAGGCCGCCGAAAACGCCCATAACAAAGTTAAGGAGGTCAACCGGTGCGCCGTCCATTAGACCAGTTCCTCTTCGTGCGGGACGCCCAGATAGGCGTCGATCACATCCTGATTGGCGCGGACTTCGTCGGGCGTGCCTTCGGCCAGCTTGCGGCCGTAATCCAGCACCACCACGCGGTCCGAAATGTCCATCACCACGCCCATGTCATGCTCGATCAGCGCGATCGTGGTGCCGAACTGCTCGTTCACGTCGATGATGAAGCGGCACATGTCCTCCTTCTCCTCGACGTTCATGCCGGCCATCGGCTCGTCCAGCAGCAGCAACTCCGGCTCCATCGCCAGGGCGCGGGCCAGCTCGACGCGCTTCTGCAGGCCGTAGGGCAGACGCCCCACCGGCGTGCGCCGGATCGCCTGGATCTCGAGGAAATCGATGATTTCCTCGACCCGGTGGCGATGCTCCATTTCCTCGTTCCGCGCCGGGCCGTAATACAGCATCTGCCACAGGATATTCCTGTGCATGCGCAAATTGCGCCCGGACATGATGTTGTCCAGCGTCGACATGCCCTTGAACAGCGCCACGTTCTGGAAGGTGCGCGCGATGCCCTGCTTGGCGGCACGATGCGGGCGCATCGTCCGGCGGACCTCGCCCTTGAAGGCGATCGCGCCTTCCTGCGGGTGGTAGAAGCCGTTGATCACGTTCAGCATCGAGGTCTTGCCGGCGCCGTTGGGCCCGATGATGGCGAGGATCTCGTGTTCGCGGATTTCGAAACTGATGCCGCTCAGAGCCTGCACGCCGCCGAAGCCAAGGCTGATATTCTCCACTTTCAGCAGGGTATCGCCGACGATTCTGCGGTGTTCGGTCATCACGCCGGCCTCAGCTCGCTTCCCGCATCGCTTCGGCGACCGGGAAGGTCTTCGCATCGAGTATCCGCAGGTCCGCCGCAAGCATGCCCTTGCGGCCGTCCTCGAAGGTCACTTCGGTTTCCACGTGGCACGTGTTCCGATCCGAATACAGCGCCTCGATGAGTTCCGCGTAGCGGTCGGCGACGAAGCTCCGACGGACCTTTCGGGTGCGCGTCAGTTCGCCGTCATCGGCATCCAGCTCCTTGGGCAGCACCAGGAATCGCCGGATCTGCGATCCGCCCAGCTGCGGGTCCGACGCCAGGTCGCGGTTCACCTGCTCCACATGTTCGCGGACGATATCCTGGACGTCCGGGTAGGCCGCCAGCTCCTGGTACCCGCCGTAGGCCACGTTGTGCCGTTCCGCCCAGTTGCCCATGGCGACGAGGTCGATATTGATGAACGCGGCGACGTAGTCCCGCTGATGGCCGAAGGCCACCGCTTCCTTGATGTTCGGGAAGAATTTCAGCTTGTTCTCGAGGTATTTCGGGGCGACGAGGGTGCCGTCGTTCAATCGTCCCACGTCCTTTGCGCGGTCGATGATCTTCAGGTGCCCGTCTTCGGTGAACACCCCGGCGTCGCCGGTATGGACCCATCCTTCCGGATCCTTGGTCTCGGATGTCGCCTCCGCGCTCTTGTAGTATTCCTGGAAACTGCCCGGGCCGCGGAACAGCACTTCGCCGTTGTCGGCGATCTTCACCTCCACCTCCGGCGCCGGCACGCCGACCGTATCGGGGCGGATCTGGCCGTCCGGCTGGACCGTGATGAAGACGCTGGCCTCGGTCATCCCATAGAGCTGTTTCAGGTTGATGCCGAGCGCACGGAAGAAATCGAAGATGTCCGGGCCGATCGCCTCGCCCGCCGTATAGGCCAACCGGATGCGGCTGAAGCCGAGCGTATTCTTCAGCGGCCCGTAAACGAGCACGTTGCCGAGCGCATAGAGCAGCCGGTCCATTGACGAAACCGGCTTGCCGTCGAGAATCCGCGTGCCGGCGCGCTGCGCGACGTCCATGAAATAGTGGAACAGGCGGCGCTTGATCGGCGCGGCGTCCTCCATCCGCACCATCACGGTGGTCAGGATGTTCTCGAAGATGCGCGGCGGCGCAAAGAAATAGGTCGGCCCTATATCGCGCAGGTCCTGCATCACGGTCGCGGACGACTCCGGGCAGTTCACGCAGAACCCCGCCGTGTAGTTCTGGCCGAACGAGAAGATATGGTCGCCGACCCAGGCCATCGGCAAATAGGCGAGGATCTCGTCGCTCTCCTTGAGGCCTTCCATCTTCTCGTTGTTCTCGGCCGTGCGCATGACGTTGGTATGGGTCAGCACCACGCCCTTCGGGTTGCCGGTCGTGCCCGAGGTGTAGAGCATCACCGAGATGTCCGACCCTTTGCCCGCGGCGACCGCGTCGTCGTAAAACCCCGGATTGTCGCGGTCGAACGCGCGGCCCATCTCCTGCACCTTATCGAAATCGTGCAGGAACGCCTGATCGTAGTTCCGCATTCCCCGCGCGTCGTCGTAAACGATACTCTCCAGCGTCTGGTTGGTCCCCTTGATTTCCAGCAACTTGTCGACCTGCTCCTGGTCCTCGGCAAGGGCAAAGCGGGCCTCCGCGTGGTCGATCACGAAGCCCATCTCCTTTGCAGCGGAATCCTGGTAGACCGGCACCGGGACGCCGCCGATCGCCTGCGCCGCCGTCATGCTCCAGTAAAGCCGCGGCCGGTTGTCGCCGATGATGATCAGCTTGTCGCCGCGCCCGAAGCCGAGTGCCGCCAGCCCGCAGGCCAGCGCCCGGACCTCGTCGGCGACCTGGGCCCAGGTCCAGGTCTGCCAGATCCCGAGGTCCTTTTCCCGGCAGCCCGGCCGGTTGCCGATCCGTGACGCGTTCTCCAGCAACAGTTTCGGGAAGGTATCGGTGTCGCTCATCGCCCGGCTCCCGCCGCCATTACGGCGGAACGGTCGCCGCGGCCAAACGATGCCGGACGGCTGGGCAGCGTGCCTGAAAGCACCTGTTCGTTCTCCCTGCGATAGTCTTTTTTTGTTGGCCCCATACCGGGACATGCAATTCCGGTATATGTTGCAGGGACTTTGGTCAAGAGTCGAGCCGATAGTTCCCGGACTGTCCCGCCAACCGATTTACCGGTGATCCGGCCGCCGTGCGCAACCAACTGCCACCATCCGTCCAACCGGACGACTTTTCCCTCGCCCTTGCCGGTGGGCCCATCGCCGCCCGGCGCATCCGCCCGGCCGGAGAACCCGGCAGCAACGGGCCGACCCTGGTATTCCTGCACGAGGCGCTCGGCTGCATCGCCATGTGGAAGGACGTGCCGGCGCGACTGTCCGGCATGACCGGCCTGCCGGCGCTGGTGTACGACAGGCATGGGCACGGCCGGTCCGGTACCCTGGCCGGTCCGCGCAATCCGGGCTATCTCGAGCGCGAAGCCCTCGAGGTTCTTCCGCAGGTTCTCGCGGCCGCTGGCGTTACCGATCCGGTTTTGATCGGACATTCGGACGGCGGATCGATCGCGCTGCTGTACGCCTCGCGATATCCGGCCCGCGCGGTCGTCACCGAGGCGGCCCATGTGTTCGTCGAGGACGTCACGCGGGCCGGTATCCGCGAGGCGATGGCGGCGTGGCGCAATACCGATCTTCCGGCCCGCCTCGCCCGCTATCACGGCGACAAGACGGAAGCGCTTTTCTTCGCCTGGGCCAATACCTGGCAATCGGACGAATTCGCGTCCTGGAATATCGAGGACTGCCTGTCGCGCATCACGAGCCCCGTGCTGGCCGTTCAGGGCGAAGACGATGAGTACGGCACGGTGCGTCAGGTAGAGGCCGTCGTCAACGGCGTTTCCGGGCGAGCCCGGTCCATTGTTCTGCCGGACTGCAAGCATACCCCGCATGTGCAGGCGGAAGAACCGCTCTTGCCCTTGATCGCGGATTTTGTCGCCGATTGTCTCGACTGAAATCAATGCGCTTGCTGCGCCGCAGCAATTGAGTCTTCAAATCGCCGGTGATTCGGCTTATACAACTGCCGCCCGTAAGCATTGCCGTGGCGGGCGCGAGCCACACATTTATTCGCTGACCCCAAATCTCGCAAGGGAGCATCGCCGTGAGCGTTTTCGGCCAGGACAGCCTGAATACCCGCCGGACCTTGAAGGTCGGCGACCGCGAGTACGATTATTTCAGCTTCGAGGCCGCCGGCGCCGCGATCGGCGACGTCTCCCGATTACCCTATTCGCTGAAGGTCCTGCTCGAAAACCTGTTGCGTTACGAGGACGGGCGCAGCGTCACCGTCGACGATATAAAGAGCTTGGCCGCGTGGCTTGCCGAGCGCCGCAGCGATCATGAAATCGCCTACCGGCCGGCGCGTGTCCTGATGCAGGATTTGACCGGCGTGCCGGCGGTGGTCGATCTCGCGTCCATGCGCGCGGCGATGATCGATCTGGGTGGCGATCCGCGGCGCATCAATCCGCTCTCCCCGGTCGATCTGGTCATCGACCATTCGGTGATGATCGATGAGTTCGGAACGCCCCAGGCATACCGCAACAACGTCAAAATAGAGTTCGAGCGCAACAAGGAGCGCTATGAATTCCTGCGCTGGGGCCAGGAGACGTTCGACAATTTCCGCGTCGTTCCGCCGGGCACCGGGATCTGCCACCAGGTGAACCTCGAAAATCTCTCGCAGGTCGTCTGGACGCGCGACGACGGCGGCCGCACCGTCGCCTATCCCGACACCCTGGTCGGCACCGACAGCCACACGACGATGGTCAACGGCCTCGCCGTACTGGGCTGGGGCGTCGGCGGCATCGAGGCCGAGGCGGCCATGCTGGGCCAGCCGATCTCGATGCTGATCCCCGAAGTGGTCGGCATGAAGCTGACCGGCGCGCTGCCCGAAGGCACGACGGCGACCGATCTCGTGCTGACGGTCACCCAGATACTGCGTGCGCACGGCGTGGTCGGCAAGTTCGTCGAATTCTATGGATCGGGCCTCGATCATCTGACCCTGGCCGACCAGGCGACGATCGCCAACATGGCGCCGGAATACGGCGCGACCTGCGGTTTCTTCCCGGTCGACGAGGAAACCATCCGCTACCTCAATTTCACCGGCCGCGATCCGGAACGCGTGGCGCTGGTCGAGGCCTATGCGAAGGCCCAGGGCATGTGGCGCGATGCCGACTCGCCGGATCCGGTCTTCACCGAGACGCTGGAACTCGACCTCGGCACGGTGGAGAGCAGCATCGCCGGCCCCAAGCGCCCGCAGGACCGTATCGCGCTGTCGGCCGCCGCCGCGGCCACCAAGGCCGCGATATCCGAGGGCGGCGCCGACCCGGCCAAACGGGTGCCGGTCGCAGGCGCGGATTACGAAATGCGTCACGGCGACATCGTCATCGCCGCGATCACCAGCTGCACCAACACCTCGAACCCCAATGTTCTCGTCGCGGCCGGTCTGGTCGCCCGTAATGCGCGGGCAATGGGGCTGCAGGTCAAGCCCTGGGTCAAGACCTCGCTGGCGCCCGGCTCGCAGGTGGTCGCCGATTACCTGAAGGCGTCGGGCCTGCAGGACCATCTCGATGCGCTGGGCTTCAACATCGTCGGTTTCGGCTGCACGACCTGCATCGGCAATTCCGGGCCGCTGCCGGAGCCGGTGTCCGAAGCGGTCGAGAGCGGCGGTCTGCACGTCGCGGCGGTGCTGTCCGGCAACCGCAATTTCGAGGGCCGCGTGCATGCGCAGGTGCGGCTCAACTACCTCGCTTCGCCGCCGCTGGTCGTCGCCTACGCGCTGGCCGGGACGATGAACCGTGACCTCCTGGGCGAGCCGCTCGGCAAGGGGACGGACGGCCAGCCGGTCTACCTGAAGGATGTCTGGCCGACCAACGCCGAGATCGCCCGGACGATCGAAGCGGCGCTGACACCCGAGATGTTCCGCAGCCGTTACGCCAACATGTCCGAGGGCACGCCCGAATGGCAGGCCATCAAGGCCTCCTCCAGCCTCACCTACGACTGGGATGCGGTCAGCACCTATGTGCGGTTTCCGCCCTTCTTCGAGAAAATGAGCGCCGAACTGCCGCCGATCGAGGACGTCGCCGGCGCGCGGCCGCTGGCGATCCTGGCCGACTCGGTGACCACCGACCACATCTCTCCGGCCGGCGCCATCAAGGAGGAGAGCCCGGCCGGCGGGTACCTGACCAGCCACCAGGTGCGCCCCAGCGAGTTCAATTCCTACGGCTCGCGCCGCGGCAACCACGAAGTGATGATGCGCGGCACCTTCGCCAATATCCGCATCCGCAACGAGATGGCCGCCGGCACCGAGGGCGGCGTGACCAGACACCAGCCCGACGGCGAGGTCATGCCGATTTACGATGCCGCCATGAAATACAAGGCAGAGGGCGTGCCGCTGGTCATCGTCGGCGGCAAGGAATACGGCACCGGCTCGTCGCGCGACTGGGCCGCCAAGGGCACGCGCCTGCTGGGCGTCAAGGCGGTGATCGTCGAGAGCTTCGAGCGCATCCACCGCTCCAACCTCGTCGGCATGGGCGTGTTGCCACTGGAGTTCAAGGCGGGCGTCAGCCGCAAGACCCTGAAGCTGGACGGCACCGAGATGTTCGACATCTCGGGCGTCGCCGACGGCATCGAGCCGCGCCAGGACGTCGCCTGCCGCATCGCCCGCGCCGACGGCTCGACCGAGGAAATCCAGCTCAGCTGCCGCATCGACACGCTGGACGAGGTCGAATACTTCCGACACGGCGGGATCCTGCAGTACGTGCTGCGGAACCTGGCGAAGGCGGGGTGAGGGTCGGCTCCGCGGGTCCATGCGGTAAACCCGCCGTCACTTAATCTTGATTCGCGCGGCGGGCCATCCGCGGATAGTGTCGCGGCGCATGAAACGACTCGCTTTCCTGTTGACCGCGCTGGTGGCGCTGGTTCTTCCGGCGGCTGCGGGCGCGCAATCGGCGCCGCCCGTCGTCGTCGAGCTGTTCACCAGCCAGGGGTGCCCGGCCTGTCCGCCGGCCGAGGCCTATCTGCGCGACCTCGCGCGGCGCGACGACGTCATCGCGCTGGAATTCCACATCGATTATTACGACTACGCGGGCTGGAAGGATCCGTTCGGCCGCGCGGACCATACAAGGCGCTGGCGGGGATACGCCCAATCCCTGGGGGCGCGCTACGAGTACACGCCGTTCATGGTGGTCGGCGGCGCGGCTCATGTGGTGGGTTCGAATCGGCAACAGGCCGAAACCCGGATCCGCAGCGCCCGGCCCGGGATCGCCGACGCGCGCCTTCTGACCGTCGAAAGCAGGGGCCGGGAGGCCACCATCACGGTCGATGGCAGCGGGCCGGCCGGAATCTACGACATATTGCTGGTCACTTATGACCGGAGGCACGAGACGCTGGTTACGGCCGGCGAAAATCGCGGCAAGACCCTGGTCGAAGTCAACGTCGTGCGCGGCTTCAACCGCGTCGGACAGTGGGCCGGGGCGCCCGTCGCCCTGACGGTGACGCTGGACGAGATGCAGGGCGACGGCGGCTGCGCCGTCCTGCTGCAGCGCGCCGGCGGCGGCCCCATCGCGGCCGCGGCGTCCTTCACCTTCGACAGGTAGCCACACGAGCCGTATTCCCCCGGAGTCGTCCGGCACGGCGCCGGGCAAGGCGATGGCCCGCCTGTCGGGTTCGCTGGGCCGTATATTACATAAATAATTACGTGAAAATATTCAAATTACTATTTCAACCGTGCAATTTGAAAGGCGAGGCGTTACAATCGGCTGCCGGGACCGACCGGTTCCGAAAGGGAAACAATGGTGAGCGAACAGAACCCATTGCCGGAGATCGACGCCGTCACCGCCTGGGCGTGGCTGGACGCGCGCGAGGCGATCCTGCTGGACGTGCGGGAGGCGCATGAGTACGAGTTCGAAAATGTGCCGGGCGCGCTGCTGCTGCCGCTGTCGTTCCTGGACGCGGACTGCTTTCCGCCGCTCGGCGAGGCCAAGGTGGTCGTCATGTGCGCCGTGGGCAAGCGTTCGGCCGCCGCGCAGAAGCAGCTTGCCGAAGCCGGTTTTGGCAAGCTCTACAACCTCGCCGGCGGCATCGACGCCTGGAAGAAGGCCGGCTACGAAACCCAGGGCGGCAAGTACGAGGCGATGGATTTCAGCATCTGAGGTCGGCGACCTCATGCGTCGAGACGCCCCTTCCGCAAACCCGCAGAAAACACCGGTGCATGGGGTTGAATGGCCGCGCCCGGGGCTGCCCGCCCGGCGCCGGGTCGAAGGGTGAGGTCGCTCGGTGCCGTCAGGTCGCCTGTGCCGCTTTCCCCGCCCGCAACTTCGCCGTCGTGTCTTCGTCAACCTTCCCGTCGGACACGGCGACGCCGAACAGGTCCTCCACCTCGGCGACCGTGTAGTACCCGCGCATCACGTCGCGCAGCACGGCCTGCGGGTCGCGCTTCAGGGGGTCGCCGAACCCGCCGCCGCCGGGCGTCGAGACGTGAATGCGGTCGCCCTCCGCGACCTGGATATCCTGGTCCTTGGACAGGTGCGGCGGGACATAGTCGGGCTGTCCGTTGCGCTGGACGCGCACCTTGTTTGGGCCGCCGTCCCTGCCGCCCAGTGCGCCCTGCGGACCGTAGCGGCCATGATCCATGACGAACGAGGCGCGCGCCGCACCGCGGCGGATCCTCACCGTGTAGTTTACGCCGAAGCCGCCCCGGTGCGCGCCGGCGCCGCCCGAACCCTCGTGCAGCGCATATTGCTCGATCAGCACCGGATAGCGCTGCTCGACCACCTCGATCGGTGTGGTCTTCGAGATGCCGATCGTCGAGCAGCCGTTGGACAGCCCGTCGCCGTCTTCGCTGCCGCCGTATCCGCCACCGGAAATCAGATACAGCACATAGGAGCGGCCGGTCTTCGGATCGTCGCCGCCCAGCGCGAAATTGCCGCTGGTGCCGGCGGGCGCGGCGAAAAGCTGGTCCGGAAGGGCGGGGGTCAGCGCCGCGAACACCGCCTCCGCAATGCGCTGGCTGACCTCCGCCGCGCAACCGGAAACCGGCCGCGGATAGGTCGCGTAGAGAAATGTCCCGTCCGGGTCCTTGATATGCAGCGGCGCGAAGGTCCCGGCGTTGAGCGGCACCTCCGGGAAGATATGCTTGATGGCGAGATAGACCGACGAGCGCGTCGTCGCGATGACGCTGTTCATCGGACCGCGGCACGGCGGGCTCGACCCCGACATGTCGAAATGCAGATCGGTACCCTGTTTGCGGATTCTCATGTCGATCTTCAGCGGTTCATCGACAACGCCGTCGGAATCGACGTAGGCCGCACCGTGATAATCGCCGTCGGGAATGGTCGCGATCTTCGCCCGCATCTGCTGCTCGGCGCGTACCCGCAACTCGGCGATGCAGGCCTCGACCACGTCCTTGCCGTAGCGGTCCAGCAACGCCGTGAAACGCCGCTCGCCGACGGTCAGCGCCGCGGCTTGCGCCTTGATGTCGCCGATCCGCTGGTCGGCGATGCGGATGTTGGAGAGGATGATCGACAGGATCTCCTCGTCCATCACGCCTTCCTTGAACAGCTTGACCGGCGGCAGGCGCAGCCCCTCCTGCTCGACCTCGGTGGCGTTGGCGGAAAAGCCGCCTGGCACCGCGCCGCCGGTGTCCGGCCAGTGTCCGGTATTGGCCAGCCAGGCGAAGATCTCGCCCTCGTAGAAGAACGGTTTGACGAAGCGCACATCCATCAGGTGCGTGCCGCCGAGATAGGGATCGTTGACGATGTACATGTCGCCGGGCTTCAGGCCCCGGGCGCGCTTTATCACCTCGCGCGTACCGAACTGCATGGTGCCGACGAAGACCGGCAGGCCGAGATCGCCCTGGGCGATCAGCGCCCCGTCGTCGCGGTGGTAGATGCCGTCCGAGCGGTCCAGCGCCTCGGAAATCACCGGGCTGAAGGCGGCGCGCACGAAGGCCAGGTCCATCTCGTTGCAGACCTGGCTCAACCCGCTCTGCACCACCGCGAGAGTGACGGGGTCGATGGCGGTCATGATCCGTGGCCCTCGCGCTGTTCCATGCAGTAGTGAACGGGAACCACAGAGACACAGAGACACAGAGATTCCAGCGCTTCCAACCCCTTCATCGCGGTCCCGGGCTGATCGTCGGACCAACCGATGAAAGATAAGGGGATAAAGTCCTTTTGGGGGAGCGCACTGGAAACGCCAATCCCTCTGTGTCTCTGTGTCTCTGTGGTCAACTTCGAGACCGCCATCATCCCTCGCCCTCCACGCTGACGATCAGATTCCCCAACGCGTCGGCCACGGCTGCGCAGCCGGGCTCGATGACGATGGTGGTGTCCATTTGCTCGACAATGGCGGGGCCGTTCAGCTCGGTGCCAACGGCGATGTCCGCGCGGCGGTAAATCGGCGTGTCCTGCCAGCCCTGCGTGAACCAGACCGGTCGGGTGGCGGCAGCTTGCGGCCCGCCGTCCTCGCGGCCCCCTGCCAGCGCGGCGATGTCGGCCTGGGGCCGGCGGCCGATGACGGCGGTGTGCAGGTTTACCAGAACCGGGCGGATTTCCGGCAGTTCGACGGCGAAACGTTCCCAGTAGGCCGCCTCGAACAATGCGGCGAGGTGTTCCCGCGTCACATCGGGGCCGGGAATCGGCACGGTCAGGATATGGCTCTGCCCCAGGAACTGCATGTCGGCGTCGTGGATGCAGCGCAGGTCTTCGACCGCGACGCCTTCGCGTTCTATGGTCTCGCGGCCTTCGCGCATCTGGTCTTCGACGATGGCCGCGACCTCGGCCATGTCCAGCCGGTCGACCGGCGTATTGATCGTGTTGACGTAGTCATGCCGCAGGTCGGCGACCACGCAGCCGATGGCATTCGTGATTCCGGGCCGCGCCGGGATCAGCACCTTCGGGATCCCGAGTTCCCGCGCCAGCGCCACCGCATGCAGCGGGCCGGCCCCGCCGAACGCGAACAAGGCAAAATCGCGCGGATCGTGGCCGCGGGCCAGCGAGACCATGCGCAGCGCGCCGGCCATGCGGGCGTTGGCGACCCGGACGACGGCCGCCGCCGCGCCGTCGGCGTCGAGCCTCAGCGGCGCGCCTACCCGATGCGCCAGGGCCGATCGGACATGGTCCAGCGTTACCGGGGTCTCGACCGCCAGCAGCGCATCGGGGTTCAGGCGGCCCAGCGCCAGATTGGCGTCGGTGATGGTCGGCCGTTCGCCGCCGCGCCCATAGCAGATCGGGCCCGGCACCGCGCCGGCGCTTTCCGGGCCGACCTGCAGCATGCCGGCCTCGTCGATCCAGGCGATCGAGCCGCCGCCCGCGCCGATCGTATGCACATCCACCATCGGCACGTGGATCGGCATGGCGTATTCCAGCTCAAGTTCGGAGCTCACCTGCGGGATCGCATCGCGGATCACGCCGACGTCGCAGCTGGTGCCGCCCATGTCGTAGGTCAACAGATCCGGAAAACCGGCACGCCCACCCGTGTGCGCCGCCGCCATCACGCCGGAGGCTGGGCCCGACATCACCGTGTTGACCGCGTGTTCGGGCACCAGTTCGGCGGTCACGGTGCCGCCATTGCCCTGCATGACCAGCAGCTCGCGGCCGTAGCCCTTGTCCGCCAGCTCTTCGGTCAGGCGCTCGATGTAGCGGTGCAGAACCGGCTGGACGGCGGCGTTCACGGCGGCCGTCACACCGCGCTCGTACTCCCGGTACTCGGAGAGGATGGCATGGCCCCGCGTGACGAAACGGTTCGGCCAGATCTCGGCGGCGATCTCCGCGGCATGGTTCTCATGCACCGGGTTCCGGTAGGCGTGAAGGAAATGGATCACCAGTGCCTCGCAGCCATGCGCGAGCAGGAATTCACAGGCCGTCCGCACATCGTCCGTATCCAGCGGCGTAAGGACCTCGCCATCGGCGTCGATCCGCTCGTTCACCTCCATCCGCAGCTCGCGCGGGATCAGCGGCACGAACTGCCCTTTCATACCGTATGGTTTGGGCCGGGTGCGGCGGCCCAGTTCCAGCACGTCGCGGAAGCCACGGGTCGTGATCAGGCCGACTTTGGCCAGCTTGCGCTCCAGGAGGGCGTTGGTGGTGATGGTGGTGCCGTGCACGATGCCGGCGACGTCGGCCAGCGCCGCGCCGGCCTCGGCGATCGCGGCCAACACGCCGAACGCCTGGTTTTCGGGAGTCGACGGCACCTTGGCGACACGCGGCGGGCCGCCCTCATCCATCAGGACGAGGTCCGTGAAGGTCCCGCCGACATCGACGCCGATAATGTGCCCTGCCATGGCGCCCGCCCCTGCGCACCACCTTGAATTTTCGCCGCCTATCCATAGCGCATCGGACACGCACGCGTCAGCAACTCCCTGATCCGGGTGCGCTTGCCGGCTGCCCGGTGCTTGCCGTCCCGATGAAGTTCCCGAAGGGCGCCGGGTTTCGCGCGCTGACAATTGCCTTCACGCCGACGCGAACCAGCGTGTAGAGTTTTTCGGTCAACACGGGAGGCAACAATGAGCAATGTCGTAAAAGAGGTTGTGGCAGCCAACGAGTCCTATGCTGCCGATTTCGGTGACAAGGCGCAGCTGCCGATGCCGCCGGGTCGCCGCTTCGCCATACTGACCTGCATGGATGCCCGGCTGGACCCGGCAAAATACGCCGGCCTTGCCGAGGGCGATGCGCACGTCATCCGCAATGCCGGCGGACGGGCCAGCGACGACGCCATCCGGTCCCTGGTGATCTCCCACAAGCTGCTCGGGACGGGGGAATGGTTCGTGATCCATCATACCGATTGCGGCATGGAGACCTTCACTGACGAGATCATGCGCGGCCTGCTGGCCAGCAGCCTCGAGACCGCCACCGTGGACGAGAACGGGTGGCGCGATACGGGCAAGGGCCCGGGCTCGACCGAGGGCGACTATATCGACTGGCTGACGATCGCCGACAATGCCAGGAGCGTCGTCGCGGATGTGGCGAGGATCCGGAACCACCCGCTGGTGCCGGCGAATGTCCCGATCTACGGTTATATCTATGACGTCAGGTCGGGACGGCTGAACGAGGTGGCCGACGCGACGGCGGCGGGCAAGGCCTCGTGACGCGCTGACCGCGCCTCGCCCCGGCACGGACACTTCCGTCGCGCGTTCGCCGTATCAGGCGCCCGTGCGGTGCACTGCCGTGCGCAACATCATCATCGCGGCGTCGATTATGCCCGAGGGGCGGTCATTGGTCAGGACCGTAAAGGTGCACAGCAGATCGCCGACCATGATTGCCCCCTGGGTGAGGTGCAGGTACTCGCCCGGCGGAATCCGGCTCTTGCCCACGAGGTCCCGGTCGGTGGCCCAGAAATAATAGCCGACACCGCCGCCATCGAATTCCCTGACTTCCAGCTCCGCTTCCGCGGCGTCGGCCGCGACGTCCTGCGCGGCCGCCGCGACGATCCGGTAGACGCTTGTAGGCGAGCCGAAATCCGGGTCTGCACCCAATTCCGGCCAGATGGGTGTCAGCAGCACCGTGAACTCGTCGCCGACCTCGGGCCCGAAGGTCAGGGTGACGAGCAGGTCGTCGGGCGTCTCGCGCTTGTCCATTGTCCAGCCGGCGGGGACGCGCAGCGCCAGCCCGCCATTCGGCCCGAGGGACACGATCTGCTCACCGGCCGCAAGCGGCTGTGCGCAGCCGGCCAGTATCAGCGCCGTGACAAATATCAGAACGGGCAGCCGTCTCATCTTCGCTTGCCTTGCCAGCTTCGGGACTCGGCCCGGTCCCGCAACCCTACGGCCGATTACTTAACACGGAGTTTAGCATGTTTCACACCACCAGGTACTGTTGCTTGACCGCTTCGTCCGACTCCAGATCGTCCATGCTGCCCTGCCAGCGAATACGGCCCTTCTCGATGATGTAGGCGCGATCGGAGACCATCCGGGCGAAACGGAGATTCTGTTCAGACAGGAGTATCGAGAGCCCCCGGCTCTTCAGCTCGCCGATCGTGGCCGCCATCTGGTCGACGATGACCGGGGCCAGGCCCTCGGAGGGCTCGTCGAGCAGGATCAGCGACGGATTGCCCATCAGGGTGCGGGCCACGCACAGCATCTGTTGCTCGCCGCCGCTCATCCGCCCGGCTGGCCGGCCCTGCATCTCGGCCAGGTTCGGGAAAAGTGCGAAAAGCTTGTCCACCGACCATTCCGGGGCATCCGCGCGGGGCCGCTGGCGGCCCACTTCCAGATTCTCGGCAACCGTGAGATCGGTAAAGATGCGGCGTTCCTCGGGTACATAGCCCAGTCCCATGCGGACGATGCGGTGCGGCGGCATGCCCGCGATCTCGGTGCCCTGGAAGGCGACCGATCCGCCGGACGGGCGGACCAGCCCGACAATGGATTTCAGGGTGGTCGACTTGCCCGCGCCATTACGTCCCAGCAGCACGGCGACCTCGCCGCGGCCGACCGAAAGCGAGAGGTCGAACAGGATCCGCGCCCAGCCGTAGAAGCTGCTGATCCCGGCGACCTCGAGCATGGGCGCGGCGCCCGTCACCCCGCCTCCGCGCTCTCGCCGAGGTAGAGTTCGCGCACGCGGCGGTTGGCGCGAACGTCCTCGGGCGTGCCCTCGGCGATCAGTTTGCCGCGATTCAGGACGATGACCCGGTCGGCATGGGTGAAGACCACGTCCATGTCGTGTTCGGTGAACAGCACCGCGATGTTGCGCTCGCGCGTGATCTCGGCGGTCAGCGCCATCAATTCCACGCGTTCGCCCGGCGCCATGCCGGCGGTCGGCTCGTCCATCAGCAGCAGCATCGGGTCGTTGGCCAGCGCCACGGCGAGTTCGACGCGCTTGAGGTCGCCATAGGCCAGCACGCCGCAGGCGCGGTCCGCCTGTTCCGCCATGCCGACGCGCTCCAGCAACGCCATCGCCGCGTCGCGGTGCAGTGCAGCGGCGGGCCGCCACAGGCCGCGCAGCCCGCGGTGATGGGCGATCAGCGTAGTCTGCACGTTTTCGGCAACCGTCATGGAGCCGAAGGTGGCGGTGATCTGGAAGGTCCGCCCGACACCGAGCCGGCTGACGTCGCGCGGCGGCAAACCGGTGATGTCCCGTCCGTTGAGATGCACCGAGCCGCCGTCGGGCCGCAATTGCCCGTTCAGCATGTTGAAGCAGGTGGACTTGCCGGCGCCATTCGGCCCGATCATCGCCAGCAACTCGCCCTCGGCGACGCCGAAGGAGATGCCGGCGACCGCCTGCACGCCGCCGAAGCCCTTGTACAGGTCGCGCACCTCCAGGACCGTCACCGCCCTGCCTCGATTCCGGTTGCGCGCCGGCGCCGGATCAGCGCCTCGATCTGCCGCCAGATGCCGCCGAGGCCTTGCGGGAACGCGAGCACCAGACCGATGATCGTGCCCCCCAGGATGAACCGCCAGTACTCCAGACGGGAAATTTCGTCCTGCAGCCAGGTGAAGCCGGCGGCGCCGAAGATCGGGCCGGACAGCGTCTGCACGCCGCCCAGCAAGACCATCACCAGCCCGTCCACCGAGCGCGGTATCGACATTTCGTCGGGAAACACGCTGCCCTTGGAATACACGTAAAGCCCCCCGGCGATGCCCGCCATTGCCCCGGCGACGAGGAAGGCCATCCAGTCGAAGCGCCGGCAATCGATCCCGATCGCGTCCGCGCGCAGACGGGAGTCCCGCCCTGCCCTTACGGCATAGCCGAAGGGCGCGAAGATCATCCGCCGCATGGCGTATATGGCGACGCCGCAGGCCGCCAGGACCAGGTAGTAGAACACGATCCTGTCGTCGGCCCACGGGGTTCGCCGGATGCCGAGCAGGCCGTCCTCGCCGCCGGTGAATTCGTACCACTGGAAGACGACGGACCAGGCGATCTGCGCGAAGGCCAGGGTCAGCATCGCAAGATAGACCCCCGAAAGCCGAACGCAGAACCAGCCGAACACCAGGGCCCCGAGCCCGGCGACCACCGGCGCCGCGAGCAGCGCCAGCTCCATCGGCGTGTTCAGCGTGGTGGCCAGGAGCGCCGCACCGTATGCGCCGAGGCCGAAATAGGCGGCATGACCGAAACTCACCATGCCGCCGGGCCCCATGATGAAATGCAGGCTCGCCGCGAACAGCGCGAGGATGACGATCTCGATGGTGAGCGTGAGCGTGAAGTCCTCCGCGATGAGCGGCAGCACCAGCAGCAGTCCGATCAACGCCGCCCAGGCCAGCCTGGCCCGCGGGGTGGCGGGCCGCAGCAGGGGTTCCGCCGCCTGCCCCGGTGCGTGTTCCCCCATCGGGCGTCCCAGCAGACCCCATGGCCGGACTACCAGCACCACGGCCATCGCCAGGAACATGATGACCAGCGTGCTTTCGGGCAGCACGAGCACCGCGAATGCCTGAAGCTCGCCGATCAGGATCGCCGCCAGGAAGGCGCCGGTGATGCTGCCCATACCCCCGACAACGACGACGACGAAGGCCGCGGCGATGACGTTGAGGTCGATCAGCAGGTCGGCCCCGCCCTTCGGCAGCTGTATGGCGCCGCCGAGCCCGGCGAGAAAGGCGCCGACAAAGAACACCGAGGTGAACAGCCAGGCCTGGTTGCGGCCGAGCGCGCCGACCATCTCGCGGTCCTGGGTCGCGGCCCGCACCAGGATGCCCCAGCGCGTCCGGTGGAACAGCAGCCACAGCAGCCCCAGAACCACGGGGCTGATGACGATCAGCGCAATATCGTATTCCGGCAGGCGCTGGCCCAGGATATCGACCGCCGAGTCCAGGCCCGGCGCCCGCGGCCCCATCAGATCGACCGGCCCCCAGATCCACAAGGCGGCGTCCTGGACCACCAGCACCACGCCGAACGTGGCGAGCAGCTGGAACAGCTCGGGCGCCCGATAGATTCGCCGCAGCATCAGGATTTCGATGACGACGCCGATCAGGGCCACCACGAACGCGGCCAGCAGCACCGAGATCCAGAACCCGTATGCGGTGCCGGCCGCCAGGCGCTGGGTCAGGCTGTAGGCGATAAAGGCGCCCAGCATGTACAGGGAGCCGTGCGCGAAATTGACGATCCGCGTGACGCCGAAGATGATCGACAGGCCGGCGGCGATCAGGAACAGCGATGCCGCGCTGGCCAGCCCGGTCAGGAACTGGACGACGATCTGTCCGGTCATGTCGCGGACCCGCCGAACGAATGTGCCGGGCGATCACCCGCACCGTTCGGCGGCCGTTTCTCCCCGACGGGCATATATCCTCCTGCGTCCCGGTGGTTCCGGCCCGGCCGCCCGGATCGGGTTTGGTCCGTCCGGCGCGGCTCAGTTGCTGGGCCGCATCTGCCTGATTTCCTCTTCGCTGGGCATGTAATCGGCCCCGTCGGCGTAGAACCAGTCGACCATTATTCCCTTGCCGTCCTTCAGCGCAGTGCGCCCCACATAGGCGCCCATCGTCGCCTGATGGTCGATCGCCCGGAAGATGAAGGGGCCGGTCGGCGACTCGACGGTGATGCCCTCGGCCGCGGCGATCATCTTGTCGGTATCGGTCGAGCCCGCCTTTGCAATGATTGCGGCGATCGCCTTGAAGGTGTTGTACCCGACCACCGAACCGAGCCGCGGATAATCGTTGAACTTCGCCCGGTAGGCGTTGACGAAAACGCGATGTTCCGGTGTATCGATGGCGTACCAGGGGTAGCCGGTGACGATCCAGCCGGCCGGCGCCTCGTCCTTCAGCGCGTCGAGATATTCCGGCTCTCCCGACAGCAGGCTGACCACCTCGCGCCCTTCGAACAGGCCGCGCAGCTTGCCCTCGCGCACGAACTTCGCGAGATCCCCGCCGAAGGTGACGTTGTAGATCGCCTCGGGGTCCGCGTTCGCCAGCGCCTGGGCTTCGGCGCCGGCGTCGATCTTGAACAGCGGCGGCCATTGTTCGGCGACGAATTCGACGTCCGGGTTCCGTTTCAGCAGTTCCGCCTTGAAGGCCGCCACCGCGTCCTGCCCGTACTTGTAATTCGGCGCGATGGTGGCCCAGCGCCTGGCCGGCAGCTTCGCCGCCTCCTCGGCAAGCATGGCCGCCTGCATCGTCGTGTTGGGGCGCAGGCGGAAGGTGTAGCGATTGCCCTTGGCCCAGGTCAGCGCGTCGGACAGCGGTTCCGCCGCCACGAACATGACCTCTTTCTGCTGGGCGAAGTCGGCCACGGCGAGGCCGATATGCGAGAAGAACGTGCCCGCCAGCATGACCACGCCGTCGCGGCTCACCAGTTCCTCGGCGATCTTGACCGCATCCGTCGGCTTGCCGTTGTCGTCGCGCGAGATGACCTCGATCTTGCGGCCGAGCACGCCGCCCGCCGTGTTGATTTCCTCGACCGCCAGTTCCCAGCCGTTCCTGTACGGCTGGGTAAAGGCGGGAAGCCGCGTGTAGCTGTTGATCTCGCCGATCCTGATCGTCTCTTCGGCCCGCGCGGCCGCGCCGAAGACCGATGCCGCCAGTACCGCCGCCGCGGCCGCCAGGAATACCCGTCTTGTCGTCATGGTTCGTCTCCCTTGCTCCTGCTCTGCTGTTATTGTCCGGGTCATCGGCCGAAGACAGCCGCATCCCGCTGATCAGGGCCTGGTCCGCTTGCAGCAATTCGTCCTGCCTGGGCCCGTTTCACCGTGGGCGGGGCGACGGACAGATCGGCGCCGACCACCCTGTAATGTTCGTTCAGGCACAACACTGCGCCGTGAATAAGGCCGGAATCCGTCATCCGGGTCGCCGTGGCGACGCCGCCGGCCAGTGCCGCCCCGACCGCGCCGTCTTCCAGCGGCCCCACCGCCGTCGTAACCAGCAGCTTACCCAGATCGCTGTCCGGGTCCAGCGTTTCGGCCGCGGCGCGGCGAATCGCTGGATGATCGACCGTCACCGCATTGGCGATCAGCGTGGCTGCAGCATCGGCCGCCGCCGCATTCCGGGCCAGCACGGTCACCGCGTCCGCGATGCCGAGGCTGAAGCTGCGCCCGCTGCGGCCGCTGGTCGCGATCCCGCGCACCGGCATGTCGTGGGTTATCGCGCACGTTCCATCCGGCCGGGGATGGTCGAGGCGGCTTACCAGCCCCGCCGCATAGCTCTCGCCCGGCGCCAGGTGCAGCGCGATATCGCCGCCATTGTTCACATAGGCGCGGGAAAGCCCGCGCCCTTCCTGCATCGCCGCCAGGATCTCGTCGGCGACGGCGCCCGCGACCGCCGCCATCGGCGTGATGAAGGCGCCGGCATGCGCGCGAACGGCGCGCGCCATGCGACGCGCCGTCGGCCCGCGGAAATCCGCTTCCGATATCGCCGGGCCGGCCGGTTTACGCAATTCCCGGAGTTCGCCGACAAGTTCAACGAGAACGGTTCGAAACCGCGCGACGGCCTGCCGGTATGCCGCGGCCACCTCGTCCGGCGGCCCGGAGGCGTCGATCAAGAGGTCGATGGGTCCGTGCTGCAGATGGAGCCGCCTTCCGTCGGGGAGCATCGTCGCTTTCGGTCCGTGCATCGCGTCAGCCATCGCCGGTCCCGGGTTTGCCGGTAGGCCCGGGGGTATCCCCGTGCGGTCCGGTCAGCCGCGTTTCCACCGTACGCGTGGCTTCGCCGAAATCGCGGATACGCTCCATATGGCCGCCGAGCGCCCGGTAATCCTCGCGGCGCATGGTGAACTCGATCGGGCCAACCAGGGCCGGGGTCGGCACGGAGCCGAATGCATTGTCCGGCATCCGCGCGACATCGACCATGACGGTGATCCCGCCGCCCGGCCACACGTAGACCGGAACGCCGCCGCAGGTGACGCGGGTCAGTGCATCCTTGACCGATCGCGTCAGGCCGACCGGGTTCTCTGTCACGCCGGCCCGCAAACTGCCGCCCGCCCCGGCCACGAACAGGACGGATGTCAGCGCCGGCTCGCAATTCTCGCCGATCCTGTCCACGACCCTGGCGATCTCCGCGGGCATGTCCGCCGGTGTCGGCTGCAGATTTTCGTCGAGAACGTAATACCCGGCATCCTGTCCGGTCGTGCTGACCATCAGAAGGCGCAGCCCGGGACGGGCGGTATCCGGATCGATGGACTCGATGATCGTGAGCGGGTCGGTCACGTCGGTGCCGCCCCAGCCGGTTCCCGGCCCGGCGACCTGGAAGTATCGGCCAGGCGTGGAGCGCCGCCCCCGTACGCGTACGCCCGTCGGCGGCATGCCGAGGAACTTGCCGGCCTGGTGTTCCGACAGCACGCCGGTTATGTGATCGTCGACCACGACCACCTCGTCGGCATGGCCGTACCATTGCCGGGCGAACATGCCGATCGCCGCGGAGCCGCAGCCGACCCGCATGCGTTCCTCGCGGACGCCGCCGACCACCGGCGGATGGCCGGCCCGAAGGATCAGCTCCGCGCCGCCGTCGACCGCCAGTTCGACCGCCTGCTTGTTGCATAGTGACAGCATCATCCGGCAGGTCGCATTGCCTTCGTTCTTGCTGCCGCCGGTGAAGTGGCGTACACCGCCGAGCGCCAGCATCTGCGAGCCGTACTCGGCGGTGGTGACGTGCCCGACCGGCTCGCCCTCGCAGCGTACGGTCGCCTGTTCCGGGCCGACATAGCGGTCGGTATCGATCTTCACCTTGACGCCGCAGTAACTGAAGATTCCCTCGGTGACGACGGTCACCATATCGACCCCGTCATGCATGCTGGAGACGATGAACGGCGCCGGCTTGTAGTCGGGATACGTTGTGCCGGCGCCAATCCCGGTCAGGAGGCTTTCGCCCCGCGGCATGATGTCGCCGTCCCAGTCCCCGGCGCCGCTCAGGAACGGGGCCAGTTTGCCCTCGGTGTCCGCCAGTTTCCGTACGATCACCACCGGATCGACGCGCATCAGGCGGCCGTCCCTGTTGGCGTAACGGTCGCAGGCGCCGGCGCGCCCCTCGCGGATGCGGCACAGGACGGGGCAGGCATCGCAGGTCACGATACCGGCGTCCTTGCGGCCCGAAGGTCCGTGCTCAGCCATGGCCGTTCGCCCTCAGCGCGGCGCGGACCCGGCCGGGCGTTGCCGGCAGTTCGCCGATCCGGATGCCGGCGGCGTGTTCGATGCCGCCCAGGATCGCGGGCGCCGTCGGGATCAGGGAATGCTCGCCGATACCCTTCGCGCCGTAGGGACCGGTCGGTTCGGGATCTTCGATCAGGATGACCTCGATCGGCGGCAGGTCGCCGATGGTGGGAATCAGGTAGTCGTGCAGATTTTCCGTACGTCCCGGCACGTACGCCTCCATCAGCGCGTAGCCCAGCCCCTGGGCGACCCCGCCGTGGACCTGGCCTTCAAGCTGTGCCGGATTGATCGCCCGGCCGACGTCATGCGCCGCCGCGATGCCCAGAACGTTCACCCGGCCGAGTTCCATATCCACTTCGACCAGGGCGATCTGCGCGCCGAATCCGAAGGTGCCGTACGGCCTGCCCTGGGCGTTTTCGTCAAGCGGCGTGGTCGGCGGATCGAAGGAACCTTCGCCCGTCAGCACATCGCCCCGCCCGTTTTCCGGCAGCGCCCGCAGGTCGACTTCATGGGTGGCGTCGCCGTCGCGCACGACTACGCGCCCGGACCCCACTTCGATCGAGGCCGCCTCGCCGGCATTGGTCATGCGCAGGAGCTGCGCCCGCAGGCCTTCGCCGGCAAGCTGCGCCGCCTTGCCGGAGACGTAGGTCTGACGCGACCCCGAGGTCTTGCCGGCGTCGGCCGTCAGGTCGGTATCGCCCATGATGTAGCGCAGCCGGGCCGCCGGAACGCCCAGCGCGTCCGCCGCGATCTGGACCATCACCGTGTTCGCCCCCTCGCCGATATCGACGGCGCCACTATACAGCATCACCGTGCCGTCGCGGGCGATGCCGACATGCATGGTCGACGGGTTGGGGAGCGCAGTGTTGCCGCAGCCATACCAGACGCTGCCGATGCCGACGCCGCGCCGGTATACGGATTCCCTCCCGCGGTTGAACGATTCGACCGCTTCGCGCCATTCGGACCAGCGTTCCCGCAGCGCCTCCAGGCACTGCGCCTGGCCGGCGCTGGCCTCCAGGACGTAGCCGGTGGAGATCGCGTCGCCCGGCCGGAGCGCGTTGATCAGGCGGAATTCCAGCGGGTCGATGCCGCATTTCGCGGCCAGCGCATCCATCAGCGCCTCGTGCACCAGCGCGCATTGCGGCACGCCGAAGCCCCGGAACGCGCCCGACGGCGCCATGTTCGTCAGCACCGCGCGGGTCGCTGCCCGTACGTTCGGGACCCTGTAGGGCCCGGTGGCATGGATCGGCACGCGGTCGGCCACGGTCGGCCCCCACGAGGCGTACGCACCGGTGTCGAAGTCGCCGGCGAAATCGAACGCGGCCAACCGGCCGGCGCCGTCGCAGCCTGCTTTCGCCGCCATCCGGGCGGGATGGCGCTTGGTCGTCGACATCATCGATTCGGGCCGTGTGTACGTACAGCGTACGGGGCGGTCGAGAAGCCACGCGGCCAATCCGAGCAGCGGTTGAACCGACTGGTCGAGCTTGCTGCCGAAACCGCCGCCGCAGGCCGAGGGGATGATGCGCACGCACGTGGGCTCGATGCCGAGGATCGCCGCCGTTTCGTCCCGGTCCATGTACGGGGACTGGGTGGTCACGAACATCTCCAGGCGGTCGCCCACGCGCCGGGCCCAGCCGGCCTCCGGCTCGATATAGGCGTGTTCGACGAAGCCGGTCTCCATACGTGCCTCGGCGGTGTGGGCTGCGGCCGCCATCGCGGCCTCCGGATCGCCCTTGTACAGGCGCCCACGGGTCAGGATATTCCCCGGCCCGTCGTCCTGAACCAGCGGCGCGCCGTCGGCCAGCCCGCCATCGATGCCGGTCACGGGATCGAGAATTTCCCACTGGACGGGAACATCTGAATCACGAATGCCGCGGATCGTCTCGGCGTCGCCGACCAGCGCCAGAACCGGCTCGCCCCGGAACCGCGCGACGCCGTCCGCCAGAACCGGCTGATCCTTGATATGCGGATAAATGCCGAAACCGTTGCGGCCCGGAACATCCCGTGCGGCCAGAACCCTGACGAGGCCCGGGAAGCGCGCATACAGGCCGTCCAGCGCGCCGATCGCAAAGCGCGCCCGCGGATGCGGCGAACGCAGGGCCCGCAGCCACAGCGCGCCGTCCGGCGCGTCGTCGGCGGCAAAGATCTCGGTTCCGGTCACCTTGGCCATGCCGTCGACCTTGGGCATCGCCCAGCCGACCGCCTTGCCGGCGACAGGCGGGTCGGCCGGCGTCTCGCCGGCTGCGCCGAGTACCGCCCTTATGATCGCCCGGTAGCCGGTACAGCGGCACAGCACACCGCCCAGCGCATCCTTGACCTGCCGCTCGTCCGGGCGCGGCGTCCTGCGCAGCAGATCCGCCGACGCCATCAGCATTCCGGGCGTGCACATCCCGCACTGCGCGGCATTGTGGCGGTGAAAGGACTCCTGAAGCCGGCGCATGGCCGGGTCCGCCGTCAGCCCCTCGACGGTTTCCACGGCGCGGCCCGCAACCTGCGCCGCCGGCAGCATGCAGGCGCAGACCTGCGCGCCGTCGAGCAGCACGGTGCAGGCGCCGCAATCGCCGGCCTCACAGCCGACCTTGGTTCCAATCAGCCCCAGCTCTTCGCGCAGCACATCGCTGAGCCGGGCGGCGGGCGCAACGGCAACCGTGACGACGCGGCCATTGACGGTAAACGCGATACGCCGCCGGCTCATCGCGCGGCTTCGCCGAGCTCGGCCAGCGCCCGCCGGATCAGCGTCAAGGCGGCCTCGATGCGGTATTCGGCGCTGCCGCGCACGTCGTCGATGGGCGTCAGCGGCGCCAGGTGAGCGGCATCGGGAATGCTGCCGAGCTCCGGCCCGATCGTGGCGCCGGACAGCGCCTGCTCGAGCCCGGCCAGCCGCTGCGCCACGGCGGAACAGGCGCCGACCGCGATGCGCGCCACCGCCACCGTCCCATCGCGTCCGGGCGCGATCAGGGCCGCCACCATGGCGATCGAGATGACCAGATAGGCCCGCGCCCCGAGCTTGCCGAAGCAACCGCGGGCGCCTTCGGGCGGCGCGGGCATGACCAGTGCGGTCGCCAGTTCGTCGGCGCGACGCGTGGTGGTCCGGTTGCCGGTGACGAACGCGCCGATCGGCACGGTGCGGATGCCCGAGGCGGACGCCAGTTCCACCGATGCGTCGAGCACAAGCAGGTTCGGAATTCCGTCCGCTGCCGGCGAGGCATTGCAGACATTGCCGCAAACCGTACCCGCGTTCTGCACCTGCATGCCGCCGATCTGTCGTGCCGCGCGGCGCAGCCCGTCGCAGGCGGGCGGAAGCGGGGCGTCCGCGAGTTCGCACCAGCGCACCAGCGCGCCGATCCGGATTTCGCCGTTCCCGGCCTCTATGCCGCGCAACTCGCCGATCGCCGTGATATCGAGAATATCGTCGTCCAGCGGCAGGCCGACCCGCGCCGGATAATAGTCGGTCCCGCCCGCAAGAACCGTCCGCGGCCCGGCCTCGAGCGCGGCCAGCGCCTCTGTCAATGAATCCGGGCGCAGATAGCTGCCCATCGCCGGCTCTCCATCCGGGTCGTCACGACACGACCCCGTTGCCGCAACGATGCCCGGATTTTATGTGTATACAAACATGATAGAGGCACGCACCGCTGTTCTGTCAAGCCCCGGCGGCCGGAGACGAATACCGCGTCAGGTCAGCTTGTTCAGGAGTTTCAGGAAGGTGGCCTTCTCGTCCTTCGACAATGGCGCGAGCGTCTCGGCGGTGATCTTCCGTCCCAGCGGGACCAGTTTTTCGGCCATTTCCTCGCCCAGGGGCGTCAGGCTCAGCATGCTCCGGCGCCGGTCTTTCGGGTCGCGCTCGCGCCGGATCAGGTGTTTCGCGACCAGGCGCTGCACGACGCCCTGGCTGGTCGCCGGGTCCATGGCCACCGCGCGCCCCAGGCGATTCTGTGAAACCGATCCGAAATCGCGGACCTTGATCAGCGCCGCATATTGCTGCGGCGTCAGACCTTCGGCGATATATTCCTGGAAGATCGCCGATGCGCGCTGGTGGGCCCGGCGCAGCAGGTGACCGACCTGATCTTCCAGGACATATTTGCCGACGCTGCCAGGTTCCTTCGCGGTCCGAGCCGCCATTCCGTGTCGTCCCGGTGTACTGATTGCGACCTGCCTAAATAACCCTGTTTCACGGTTACGGCAAGATGCGCGCCGCCGGTCGCGGCGCGAACGGAAGGCTGTCGGTCGGGATAAATACCGCTATGATGGGGGATGGAAGGGACCCGCCCGTGAGCAGAATCGTTTTCAGGAACGCCGTGGTCCTGGACCCTGAAAAGGGTGCGCTGACCGGCGAACGCAATGTGCTGGTCGACGACGGGGTGATCACCGCCGTCTCCGGGGAAGCGGTCCCGCGCAAGGACGCGCAGGTCTGCGACCTCGAGGGCAGGACGCTGATGCCCGGGCTGTGCGACGCGCATGTCCACGTGACCGCGGTGACGCCGGATTTCGCCGCGCTGCGCCACTGGTCGCCGTCATATGTGACGGCGCGCGCGGCGGAGGTTCTCGAGGGCATGCTGATGCGGGGCTTCACCACGGTGCGTGATGCCGGGGGCGCCGATTTCGGCCTCGCCAGGGCGATCGACGAGGGCTATCTCGCCGGCCCGCGCATCCTGTTCTGCGGCAAGGCGCTGTCGCAGACGGGCGGCCATGGCGACATGCGGTCGCCCGGCGAACACGGCCTGGGAGAATGCTTCTGCTGCGCCGGACTGGGCCATGTCTGCGACGGGGTGACGGAGGTGCGGCGGGCCGCGCGCAACGAGATCCGCAAGGGCGCAAACCAGATCAAGATCATGGCCTCCGGCGGCGTCTCCTCGCCGACCGACCGGATCTCCAACCTGCAGTTCTCGATCGAGGAGATATCGGCGATTGTCGCCGAGGCAGAGGCGGCCGGGCTGTATGTCATGGCGCACGCCTACACGGCCGACGCGGTCAACCGGGCGCTGACATGCGGCGTGCGCTCGATCGAGCATGGCAACCTGCTCGACCGCGGCTCGATCGACCTGTTCCAGAAGATGGACGCGTTCCTGGTGCCGACGCTTTCGACCTACCACGCCTTGTGGGACGAGGGGGTAGAGGCGGGCCTGCCCGCCGACATGCACGGCAAGATCGCCGAGGTGATGGATGCCGGCATGGCGGCGCTGGAGCTAGCCGACAGGAACGGTGTCAGGATCGCCTACGGCACCGACCTGCTCGGCGCGATGCACCGCCACCAGTCGAACGAGTTCACGCTGCGCGCGCAGGTGCAGGCGCCGGACAGCATCATCCGTTCCGCCACCACCGTCGCGGCCGAGCTGTTCGGCCTCGCCGGGCAGATCGGCGTCGTCGCAGAGGGCGCCCGCGCGGACCTGCTGGTGGTCGACGGCAACCCCCTCGACGACCTCGCCCTGCTGCAGGACCAGGGCCGGCACATGCCGGCGATCATGAAGGACGGCGTGTTCTGCAAGAACGAGCTGGGATAGCGGCCCGCCTGGGACGATATTCGTGCAAGGCTCTCCATCCTGAGGCGTGCCCGGCGCGCGCCGTTCCGAAACCCGCAGGAATCGCCGGTGCATGGGGTTGTTTCACCGGGTCGGCCCGCGCTCCCCTCAGCCCACCGGCCGGTTGAACAGGGTATCGGGCAGCCACAGGGCGATTTCCGGGAACAGCGTGACGATGGCGACGCCGATGCACATCAGCACGAAGAACGGCAGCGCCGCGACCGCCACGCGGCCGATGGAATGGCCGGTCAGCCCCTGCAGCACGAACAGGTTGAAACCGACCGGCGGCGTTACCTGGCCGAGCTCCACCATGATCACCAGGTAGACGCCGAACCACACCGGATCGAAGCCGGCCTGGGTGACCAGCGGCAGGGCGATCGGCAGGCTCATCACGGTGATCGAGATGCCGTCCAGGAACAGCCCCAGCATGATGTAGAACAGCGACAGGATGATGATCAGGCCGTAGGGCGACAGGCCCAGCGCGCCGATTGCCGCGGCGAGGTCGGTCGGCACGTGCAGGTAGCCCATCGCGGTCGAGAGAAAAGCAGCCGAAACGAGGATGATGCACACCATGCAGGAGGTCCGCACCGCGCCCATGATCGAGGTCTTGAAGACCTCCCAGGTCAGCTGCCCCATCATCAGCGCCAGCAGCAGCGCCGCCGTCGCCCCCACCGCCGCGGCCTCCGACGGGGTCGCGAGGCCCGAATAGATCGAACCCAGGACGATCACCATCAGGATGATCACCGGGATCAGATTGCCGACGGCGCGGACGCGGTCGATCCAGGTATAACTCTCGGCCGCCGCGGGCGACAGCGAAGGGTTCATGGCGCAGCGCACCAGGATATAGCCGGAATAGAGCGCCGCGATCAGCAGCCCCGGGAAGACGCCTGCCGCGAACAGGCGCGAGACCGAGACCTCGGCCAGCAGCCCGTAGATGATCATCACGATCGACGGCGGAATCAGCAGGCCCAGGCTGCCGGCCCCGGCCAGCGATCCGATCGCCAGGTCGGTGTCGTAATTGCGCCGGGCGAGCTCCGTCGTGGTGATCTTGCCGACCGTGGCGGTGGTCGCGGCGCTCGACCCGCTGACCGCGGCGAACAGGGTGCATCCCGCGATGTTGGTGTGCAGCAGCCGGCCGGGCACCCGGTCGACCAGCGGCGCGAGGCCCTTGAACAGGCGCTCGGAAATATCGGTGCGGAAGATGATCTCGCCCATCCAGATGAACATCGGGATCGCCGCCAGCTCCCACGTGCTGGCGTAGCGGTACATGATCTTGGTGATGACGACGCCGACGCGGTGGGCCGAAAAGCTGTCCGGCAGCAGGATCAGCAGCCCGGTGGTGCTGACCAGCAGCAGCCCCGCGAACACCCATGTCCCGGCGCCCAGGAACAGGAACACCAGCACCAGGATCACAAGCCCCGCGATCAGCGCGTCCATGCGGCCCTCACTCGACCTGCTCCAGGCTTTCCGTATCTTCGCCGACGATCTTGCGGTCGCCGGCGATCAGCCGCAGCAGATAGGCCGCGAGCTGGATCGCAAACAGGCTCATGCCGGCCAGCACCAGTCCCTCGGGAATCCAGAGCGGGATCTCGGCGATGCTTTCGCTGACGGCCTCGCGCCTCCAGTTGCGCGCGACGCTGCGCCAGAAATAGGCCGCGATGAAGACGGTCATGGCCAGCGTGACGGCGACGGAGAATATCTCGATCCCGATGCGCGGCCGGCCCGTTGTGCGCCCCAGCAGGATGTTCACCCGGATCAGCGCACCCTCGTTCAGCGCGTAGCCGAGCGACAGGAACGTCATCGCCGCCACGCCGTAGCCGACGAATTCGTCGAGCACGAACGTGGAGCTCGAGAAGAAAGACCTGAGTACGATTTCGAGAAGGATGTGAAGCACCATCCCGATCAGCAGGATCGCGGACACCACGCCCGCCGCTTGCGACAGCCGCTCCACCGCTCGGATCAGGCGATCCATCGGTCCCGCCATGCCGGCTCCGGGTCGATGCGGCCGCGCCGGCGACCCGGCGGAGATCCGCCGGGCCGCGTCACGCGATCGACCTTACTTGCCCGTCCGCTTCTTGTATTCGGCGATAATCTTGTGGCCCTTGTCGCCGGTCTTCACCAGCCACTGGTCCAGCGCCTTCTGGCCGGCCGCGCCCAGAGCCTTCAGATAATCCGGCGATACGCCGGTTACGACGGTCATGCCGTTCTGTTGCATCGTCGCGTAGTTGCGGGCGTTGCGCGCGTTCACGCCCTTCCAGTTGCGCGCGCTGGTTTCCGCCGCGGCATCCAGAACCGCCTTCTGGAGTTCCGGGGAGAGCCCGTTGAAGACGTCCAGATTGATATGCACCATGTTGAGCGGCATGGCGTAATTGATCTCGGTGAAGTGACTCAGATGCTCCCAGAACTTGGAATTGGTGCCGCCTTCCGCCGAGGTCAGGACCGCCTCGATTCCGCCGGTGCCGAGCTGCGGTACGACATCCGCCCAACTGAGCTGGATCGGCGCGGCGCCGGCCTCCTGAAGGGTGATCGTGCCGTTCGGGTCGTAGGTGCGGATTTTCAGGTTCGTGAGCGCCGCAATACCGTCCACCGGTTTCTTCGCCCAGATGCCGGACGGCGCCCAGGGCGACGCATAAAGCAGTTTCTGGTTGTTTTCGGCGAAGATCGCATCGTAATAGGGCCGCGCCACCTCGAACAGGGTGGCGGCCTCTTCGGTCGTGGCCGCAAGGAACGGCAGCGAGGGCAGCAGGAACATCGGATTGATGCCCCCCAGCGGTCCGACATAGGTATCGGCGATCGGAATCGCCCCATCGCCGACGGCGTCGAGCTGGTCCTTGGACTTGTAGCCTAGCGACGCACCGAAATGCAGGGTGATCTCGATCTGGCCCCGCGATTTCTCACGCAGGGTATTGGCGAAGAAGGTGTCGCCCTCGCCGTGGTTGGAGGTGGCGTTGTATTCGTTGGCCATGTCCCACTTCACGACATCGGCGTTGGCCGGCGCCATACCGAAAGCCAGCGCCGCCGCCGCGGCAAGAAATGCATGGCTGATCCCTGTAAGTTTCATTGTTTCAAGCCTCCAAGCTTTTTGTAGTTGGCGTGCGACCCTGGATCCGGACGGGTCATGCGCCGCGCACACGGCCGGCAGAAGGCCGTCTGACCTTGGTACGGGCCGCACTGACGAAATACCGGAAATTGCGCCTGTTGTGTCACGGCGGCACCGCCGGCATTTAGGCATGGGGCGGTGCGCGCGTCAACGAATGGCGCCGGACGTGGCAGGTGCGGCGCCCGGGCGTCAGGCGAACAGCGAACCCGCGAACGCCATAACGGCAAAGGAGGTAAGGATTTGATAACCGGCGTCACGCCATAATAGCGCTGATTTAAATGAATATTCGATCGGTCCGGGCCCGCCATGTGGAGTGCTGCGAAACACCCGGTTCCGGCGCTTGATTTGCGAGGCGGTTTGGCCCGAACGGCAAGGATTGAACATGGCTGACATGACGGAACAGACCCTCAGGTTGGAATATGACGGCCAGCATGTGCCGTTCGCCAAGATCGTCGCGGTCAACGCACTCTATCAGCTTCTGACCGGGATGATATTCCGGTTCTGGGCACGGACCAGGGAGCGGAAATATCTGTGGTCGCACGTGCGCCTGGGTGACGACCGGCTGGAATATACCGGCACCGGCCTGGAACTGTTCCTCGGCTTCCTGATCGTAATGGCGGTCATCCTTTTCCCGGTGATCGGGGGCTTTACGCTCGTGATGGTCCTGTTCGGGGACGATCCGGTGGTGTTTGGCGTGGTCTACGCCCTGTATATCCTGGTCGTCGTGTTCCTGATGTACGTGGCGATCTACCGGGCCCGCCGGTACCGTCTGACGCGAACCCTGTGGCGCGGCATCCGGGGGACCCTCACCGGATCGTCGGTAAAATACGCGCTTGCCGCCATGGGCTATACGATCCTGGTCATGGCGACGCTGGGGCTGGCGTCGCCCGTAATGCGGATCGCGCTGGTGCGCCGCGAGATCGAGAACATGCACCTGGGCAACCGGCCGTTCACCTTTCACGGCAAGATCGGTGACCTGTTCAAATTGTGGATCCTGCCATGGCTCTCGCTGCCCCTGTTGCTGGCAATCCTGTTT
>CAMYKU010000044.1 GCA_947259105.1 uncultured Alphaproteobacteria bacterium | reverse complement strand
CCCTCGCGGCGCCAGGCGATGACCATGGCGCCGAGGGCCAGGATCAGGGCGATCAGCGCCGGGTAGGCCGGCACCTGCCGCACCCCGGTGACCAGAAAGTCGCCGTTGGCGACGAGGCCGATCCAGCCCCGGCCCGACCGTGTCCGTTCCGGCTTGACCCGCCGGATCGAGGGCAGCCCGTCGGCAAGCCAGCTCACCGAACCCTGCGTTGCCTCCGCGATCGGCGCCGCGACGTCGGCGCTCGCCCGGACATCGGCGAATTCCAGCGGGTTGAGCGCGCCGACCGCGGCCATCGCGACGTTGATGCCGTCGCTGACCCTGTAGAGGCCGGCTTCGGTCACCGGCAGGGTGGCCTCGTAGCGGCCGGGTCTGGTCTCGGTGAGTTCCACCGACAGGGTCTCTCCGTCCGGCTTCAGCACCTCGATCGGCCACTCGTCGGGCTCGATGCTGCGCCGCACGATCTTCAGCTTGTCCTCCTCGACCGTCGCGACGATCGACTCTTCCTCGAGGTCCGGCTCCTGCATCAGCCAGTGGGCCATCCGGCGCAGCAGTTCCGCCTGCGGGCCGCCGCCCTCGAAGCCGCGGGCCCACAGCCAGATATGGTCGCTGTTGATCTGCGCCACGCGGCCGAAGCCGATCCGGTCGAGGATCAGCAGCGGGCGTCCCTCGGCCCCGTTCATCAGCACGTGGCCGCGGGTCGCGTCGACGTCGATCTGGCGGAACCAGCGGCCCCATCTGGGCTCCTCTTCGGCATCGCCGTGGCCGGGCAGGTCGGCGGTGACCGGGTGGCGGTTGCCCATTTCAGTGACCGTCGGCTTGAAGCCGCGTTCGATGATCGCCCCGGTGGGCTCGCCGGGAAGCGCCGCCCCGAGCGGCGTGCGATAGATGCTGTAGGGGCTGGCGAAGGTCGGACCCACGGCTTCCAGCAGCGCCCCGCCGCCGAGCACGTAATCGACGATGTTCTGCAGGTAGACCGGCGGCAGCACGCCGCGCCGGCGATAGCGGTCGAAGATCACCAGGTCGAACTCGTGCAGCTTGACCTCGAACAGCTCGCGCGTTGGGAAGGAGATCAGCGACAGCTCGTTGATCGGCGTGCCGTCCTGCTTCTCCGGCGGCCGCAGAATGGTGAAATGCACCAGATCCACCGACGGATCGGACTTGAGGAGGTTCCGCCAGGTGCGCTCGCCCGCATGCGGCTCGCCCGAAACCAGCAGCACCCGCAGCCGGTCGCGCACGCCGTTGATCTCGATCACCGCGCGGTTGTTGGCCAGGGTCAGTTCCGACGGGCCGCCGTCGACCGACAGTTCCAGGATCGTCGGCCCGGCATGCTCCAGGGTCACCGGAATCTCCGTATCCTCGCCGATCCTCGCGGTGAAGCCCTCGACCCTGCCGTCCGGATGGCGCAGCTCGACCACCGCTTCGCCGCCCGGGGCGGCGCCCTGGTCCTCGACCCGCACCGTGACGCTCAACAGGCCGTCGACGATGCCGTAGCTCGGCGCCCGCCTCACCACCAGGCGGCGGTCCCGCTCGTCGGGTTCGCCGGTCAGCAACACGTGGACCGGGCCGGGCAGGCCGGCCTCGGCCGGGTCCTCCGGCAGGTCGTGGATCTGGCCGTCGGTCAGCACGATCGTGCCGGCCAGCCGCCGTGGCGGGACGTCGGCCAGAAGCCGGGTGAGGGGCTCGACGACCCGCGTGCCTTCCTCGGCGGCGGCAATCGATTCGTGGCGCAGCGTCAGGACCCGGACCTCGAGCGTATCCTCGTGCGCACCGAGCCTCTCGCGGATCGCCGCAAGCGCCTCGTTCAACTGCGCGCGGCGCGCGCCCACCGACTGGCTCGGCGTATCATCCACCACCACCGCCGCCACATCCTTGAGCGGCTCGCGCTCCTCCTCGACCAGCGACGGGTTGGCAAGGGTCAGGAGGATCGCCGCCGCGGCCAGCACCCGGAATCCGGTGCCCCGCGCCTGCGCCCAGAGTCCGGGCAACAGCGCCAGGATGGCGATCGCCGCCAGAACCGCCAGCGCGGTCCATGGGAAAAGCGGTGCGAATTCTATGGCCGTCGTCGACATTCCCGCTCCCTACTGCCCCAGCCGTTCCAGGATCGCCGGAACGTGGACCTGGTCGGATTTGTAGTTCCCGGTCAGCGTATACATGACGAGATTGACGCCGAACCGGAAGGCCATCTCGCGCTGCGCCTCGCCGCCGGGCACCGCCGGATAGACCGGCAGCCCGGACTCGTCGACCGCCCAGGCGGCGGCCCAGTCGTTGCCGCCGACGATGACTCGCGAGACGCCGTCGTTCACGCGCTCGCCCGGCTGCTCGACCCAGACCCGGTCGCCGGCCCAGCGGCCGGGGAACTCCTGGGTCAGGTAGAACGCCTTGGTCAGCACGTGGTCGACCGGCACCGGCAGCAGGCGCGGGATATCCAGGCCGCGCGCCAACGCGCGAAGCTGCTGCGTGCCGGGCCCGAGGCCGGCGCCGCCATAATTGCCGTCGCGGGTATCGAACAGGATCGTCCCGCCGTTATCCATATAGAGGTTGACGCGCGCCACGGTTTCCGGCGACAGCGGCGCCTGCTCCTGGGAGATCGGCCAGTACAGGAGCGGGAAGAATGCGAGTTCGTCCCGCGTGACGTCGACGCCGAGCGGCGGGCCGGCCTCCACCGCGGTCCGCCGCTTGAGGACCAGCGTCAGCCCGTCCAGGCCCGCCCTGCTGGTGTTGTCGATCGACTCGATGCCCGTGATGACGTAGGCGAGCCGCGTTTCCAGCGTGGCCTCCAGCGCCAGCACGTCGGGATCGCTGCCGCCCTGTGCCGATGCGGTGTCGGGCGACAGCATGAGGCCCGTCGCGGTGGCGGCAACCAGCGCCGCGGTGGCCAGCGCCGGCCGGCGCTGCCGCGGCCGCGCAAACCCGCGCATCACCAGGGTCGCCAGTCCGTCCGCCAGAAGCAGGATCAACGCCGCCGCCAGCATCCAGGGCATGAGGTCGAACTCGGTGGCCTCGAAATAGGGCGACGACGGGATTCCGTCCGGCAGCGCGAGCGGCTCGAGATTGCCGACCGATGGGCCAAGGTTCAGCGCCCGCCGTTCCGCGTCGGTGCCGTAATAGCCCGGCGGCGTGCGCGGGCCCGGCTCCGCCGCATCGAACGCATCGGCCCGGATCGGCGTTGCCGCGGGCGTCGCGCGGGTCAGGCGCCCGGCGCCGTCCAGCACTTCGAGCGGCGGCAGCGGTCGGTTCGAGGCCGAGTCGCCGCCGACGCCCCGGCTCATCGCCACGGTGCGCTCCAGCATCTCGACGAACAGCCCGGACATGGCGAGGTTCGACCAGTCCGGGTTGGCGGTCGTATGCACCAGCACCAGCCAGCCCTGGCCACGCCGCTCCGCGGTCACCAGCGGCGTGCCGTCCTGCAGCCGCGCCCAGGTTTTCGCCGGCAGCTCGATCGAGGGTTCGGCCAGCACCTGCCGCGCGACCCGCACGTCGCGCGGGATATCCAGGCCACGAAACGGGCTCTCCTCGGCGAAGGGCGCAAGCTGCGCGGGCTCGGTCCACAGCATCGCGCCGCCGAGCGCGCGGCCGCCGCTGCGCAGCAGCACCGGCGACATGCCGTCATCCTCGCTCTGCGCCATGCGGGGCCCGGCGAACCGCAGCACCAGGCCGCCCTGTTCGATCCAGCTGTTCAGCGCCCGCGCATCGGTGGACACCAGCGTGTGCCCGTCGGGCAGCACGATGGCGGCGCGATTGGCGGCCATCAGTTCGTCGAGCGGCGCCCGCTGCACCTCGCCGTAGGGATTGAGTGCGCGTTCGATGTAGTAGAGCTCGTCGAGCAGCGACAGGTCGGCGTCCAGCGGGCTCGCCGAAACCAGCCCCACCGGCCGGCGCCGCCAGCGATCGTCCAGCAGCGCGACCGCGCCGGCCGTGCCCGCATTCTCGATCTCGATCCGCACGACTTCGTTGCGCAGCTCCAGCGGCAGCGAGAAAGTCACCTTGGCCGCGGTCTTGCCGGACTCGAACCGGACGTCCTCGCCGGCCACGACCCGCCCGTCTTCCGCGATCGCGCGCAGGCGCAGGCCCGGTGCCGCGCCGCCTGTGGCGCGCCGGACGGTCACCGCGAACTCGACCGCGCCGGGATCCGGCGGCAGCACGACAGGCGGCAGCAGGAGCGGCGACTCGGTGAGGACATGAAGCTGCGCCATGCGCCGCAGCGCTTGTGCCAGTGCCTCGCTGCCGGAATCCTGCAACCCGTCGCTCAACCATACGATCAACCCGACCTCGTTCATGTCCAGGCCGGACAATGCATCGACGGTCGCCACACGGTCGACCGGCCAGGGCTTGGGCTGCAGCGCCCCGGCCAGGTTCCGCGCCTCGGTGGCGCGCAGCAGGCCGCTCGGCGCCGGCGCCTGGCCCGCCTCGTTCGACGCCGTCGGCAGCAGGATCACCGGCCGGTCGGTGCGGTCCGCGCGGTCGATCAGGGCGGTCAGCGCCTCGCGCCGCTTGTCCCAGTCCGCGGCGGCGGCCCACCCGTCATCGATCACCAGCATCAGCGCGCCGTTGCCGGTCAGCGCGCCGCCGGGATTGAGCAGCGGGTGGGCGAGGCCGATCATCAGCAACGCCGCCACGGTCAGGCGCAGCAGGATCAGCCACAGCGGCGCGGTGGCCGGGGTCTCCTCTTTCGACTGCAGGCCGAACAGCAGGCGGATCGGTGGAAAGCGCAGAATGCGGGGCATCGGCGGGGTAATGCGCAGCAGCCACCACAGCGCCGGCAGCAGCAGCAGCGCCAGCAGCATGGCAGGCGATGCGAAGGCGATGGGTCCGAGCTCGAGCATCACTTGCGCCCCGTCCACTCGACCATGCCGGCCATCGCGGTATAGAGCGGCAGCAACGCCGTCTGCGGCGGATGATCGGTGTGATGCAGGATGAAGCCCCAGCCGGCCCGCCGGGCGATCTCGCGGATCGCATCGCGGTGGGCCGCGAGCCGGTCCCGGTAGCCGTCGCGCACGGCCTCCACCCGGCCCATCAGGGCTTCACCCTCGCCCTCGAAACCGGCGAAGCGGACCCGCCCCTTGAACGGCAGGCTCTCCTCCGCCGGATCGAGTATCTGGACGATCTGGCCGCGCACGCCGCGGCCCGCATAGCCGGTCACGATCGCGCGGAAATCCTCGACGTCCGACAGAAAATCGCCGAACAGCGCGACATGCGCGGCGCGGGGCAGGGGCGCGACCGCCGGAAGACTCTCGTCGCCCGGTTGGTCGTTCAGCACGGTGTCGGCGACGCGGTTGAAGCCGGCGCGGCCGGTGGCCGGCAACTGGCCGCCGCCCAGCATCGTCACGCGCTCGCCGCCACGCACCAGAAGCGCCGCGGTGGCCAGCAGCAGCAAATCCGCGCGATCGCGTTTGGTGACCAGTTCGGCGCCCGACGCGTATTCCATCGACGGCGAGGCGTCGCGCCACAGCCACACGCTCTGCGCCGCTTCCCATTCGCGCTCGCGGACGAACACGGCCTGCGACTTCGCCGACTGCCGCCAGTCGATGCTGGTCGTCGAATCACCGGGTTCGTAGCGCCGGAACTGCCAGAAGGATTCGCCCTGGCCGACGCGCCGCCGGCCATGCACGCCCTGCGCCACGGTCTGGGCGACGCGGTCGGCGGCAACCAGCAGCGGCGGCAGTGCGCCGCCGAGCCGTTCGGCTTCCTGCCGGCGTCCGGCCGCCGGTTGTTTTCGTATGACGCCCTGCATCCGCCTCCTCGTGGTCAGGCCAGCGGCTCTGCGAGCCGGGCGATGATCTGCTCGATCGTCACGCCTTCGGCGCGGGCCGCAAAATTCAACGCCATGCGATGGCGCAACACCGGCCCGGCCAGCGCGACCACGTCCTCGATCGACGGCGCGAGGCGCCCGTCCAGCACGGCGCGGGCACGGCAGGCCAGCATCAGGGCCTGGCTGGCGCGCGGCCCCGGTCCCCACGCGACATGCGCCTTGATCTCGGCAATGTCGCTGCTCTCCGGCCGGCCGGAGCGAACCAGCGTCAGGATCGCGTCCGCCACCTTTTCGCCGACCGGCGACTGGCGCACCAGGCGCTGCGCGGCGATCAGCGACTCGCCGTCGAACACGGCGCTCGGGGTCTCCTCGACCAGGCCGGTCGTGATCGTCATCATGCGGCGCTCGGCGTCCACATCCGGATAACCGACGTCGATTTCCAGCAGAAACCGGTCCAGCTGCGCCTCGGGCAGCGGATAGGTGCCCTCCTGTTCAAGCGGGTTCTGGGTTGCCAGCACGTGGAACGGCGCCGGCAGGGGATGGTAGTGGCCGGCGACCGAAACCCTGTGTTCCTGCATCGCCTGCAGCAGGGCCGACTGGGTGCGCGGGCTGGCGCGGTTGATCTCGTCGGCCATCAGCAGCTGGCAGAACACCGGGCCCTCGATGAAGCGGAAGCTGCGCGTGCCGGTCTCGGATTCCTCGAGCACCTCGGATCCCAGGATGTCCGCCGGCATCAGGTCGGGCGTGAACTGCACGCGCCGCTCGCCGAGACCCAGCACCTGCCCCAGGGTCTCGACCAGCTTGGTCTTGCCCAGGCCGGGCACGCCGACCAGCAGCGCGTGGCCGCCGGACAGCAGCGTGATCAGCGTCTGCTCGACGATGTCCCGCTGGCCGAAGATGATCCGGCCGATTTGTTCGCGCGTCGTCTCCAGCGTGTCGCCGAGCTTCTCGATTTCGCCGGCGAGCCTGTGCGCCTCGGCGTCCGCCTTGCCCGGCGATGCCGGGGGGTTTGTATCCGTGCTGCTCACGCCTATCTCCAGTGTTACGGTCTCTTAATATGGTGCGGATATTAATCCAATGCAGATATTACTATAACAGGTATATGGCAGCATCATGAGAAGACAAGGCTCGCATCGAGTTAATGTGAAGAATCCGCCCGGTGCCGATGCGGCCGGCGATGCCGGCTCGCTGCCGCTTGCCGCCGATGCCGACGGTGCGTTCCCGATCCGCATCGCGCGCGACGGCGTGTGGTTCTACCGCGGATCGCCGATCCGGCGCATCGAGCTCGCGCGGCTCTTCTCGACGGTGCTGCGGCGCGGCGACGATGGCCGGTACTGGCTCGAGACCCCGGCGGAGCGGGGCACGATCGAGGTCGACGACGCGCCGTTCACCGCGGTCGAACTGGCCGCCGAGGGTGAAGGGCGGGCAATGGTGCTCCGGTTCCGCAACAATTTCGACGACTGGGTGACCGCCGGGCCAGACCATCCGATCAGCGTGACGTTCGACCCCGCCAGCGGCGAGCCGTCCCCCTATATCCGGGTGCGTGACGGCCTGGATGCCCTGATCGTCCGGTCCGTGTTCTATGAGCTGGTCGACATCGCCGCGTCCGTGCGGCGCGACGGACGGCGGGTGCTGGGCGTCTGGAGCGACGGTGTTTTCTTCGAGCTGGGAGAGTGCGGGTGAGGCCGGGGCCAATGCCGCACGAGGCGATCGTCGAGTGCATCGAGCGCGCCGACGAATGGCGTGCCGAACGGCAGGCGCGCTCCCCGCACGGCGACCACGACCTCAACCCCGGACTCCGGCCGCCGGGACCGCTGACCCCGGCTGCGGTCCTGGTGCCGCTGGTGCTGCGTGCGGACGGGCCGACGATCCTGCTGACCCAGCGCACCGACCATCTGTACGACCATGCCGGCCAGATCAGCTTTCCCGGCGGCCGGATCGAGACGGATGACGAGAGCCCCGAAGCGGCGGCGCTGCGTGAGACCGAGGAGGAGGTCGGCCTGTCGCGGAAGAAGATCGCGCTGATCGGCCGGCTCGACACCTATATCGTGCGCACCGGGTTCATTGTGACGCCGGCCGTCGGCTTCGTGCATCCGCCGTTCGACATCGACCCCGATCCGTTCGAGGTGGCCGAGGTCTTCGAGGTGCCGCTGTCCTTCGTCATGGATCGCGGCAATCACCAGCGTCAGAGCCGGGAGTTCCGGGGCGTGCAGCGGTCGTTCTATGTACTGCAGTACGAACACCGGTATATCTGGGGTGCGACGGCGGCCATGCTGGTCAATTTCGTCGATATCCTGGATGGTCAAACAGGCCGCGCCGGGACCACGAAGGCAACGCCGCAACGGTGAGCCGCGGACCATGACGGACAACCGGATCGAAACGCAGCCCTGGATGGTGGCGCCCGAGACCCGTGCCGTGCTCGATGCGTTGCGGGCCGGCGGCGCCACCGTGCGGTTTGTCGGCGGTTGCGTGCGCGACGCGGTGGCGGGCCGTGCGATCGCCGACATCGACCTGGCCACCGACGCACCGCCCGAACGGGTCGTCGAACTGCTCAAGGCGGCCGGACTCAAGGCGATCCCGACCGGCATCGACCATGGCACGGTGACGGCGGTCTCCGCCGGCCGCCCCTATGAGGTGACGACATTGCGGCACGATGTCGAGACCGACGGCCGCCGCGCCGTCGTCGCCTTCACCGACGACTGGGAGGCCGACGCGGCGCGCCGCGACTTCACCATGAACGCCCTGTCGCTGGAGCCCGGCGGATTGCTGCACGACCCGTTCGGAGGCATCGCGGACCTGCGCGCCGGGCGCGTCCGCTTCGTCGGCGACCCGCATCAGCGGATCGCGGAGGACGTGCTGCGCCTGCTGCGATTCTTCCGGTTCTACGCCCATTACGGAACGCCGCCGCCGGACCCGGACGCGCTGCTTGCCTGCCGCGAGATGGCGCACCTGCTGCCGCGGCTGTCCGCCGAACGGGTGCGGGTGGAACTCCTGAAGCTGCTGGCGGCGCCGGACCCGGCGGCGGTCGTCGGGCTGATGCGCGACGAGGGGGTGCTGGATCATTTCCTGGCCCATGCCACGGCGATCGGCCGGCTGGACAGGATGGCCGCGATCGAGGCCGCGCTGGGCCTGAACGACCCGCTGCGCCGGCTGGCCGCGCTGTTGCCGGTCGACGCCGATACGGCAAGCCATCTTGCGCACGGCCTGCGCCTTTCCAAGGCAGAGCGCGACCGGCTGGTGGCGATGGCGGAACCCGATGAGGCGGTGACGCCCGACATGGATGGCCCTGCCCGCCGCCGCGCGCTCTATCGTCTGGGGGCCGCGACCTGGGCCGACCTCGTGCTCGTCGCCTGGGCGGACGGAACGGCGGATCCGACCGATGCCGGCTGGCGCGGCCTGATTGCCGAGTCGAAAAGCTGGAAGCAGCCCAGATTCCCGGTCACCGGGGCCGACGTGAAGCGGCTCGGCGTTGCCGAAGGCGCGTCCGTGGGCGAAACGCTGCGGGCGGTCGAGTCGTGGTGGATCGACGGCGATTTCAAGGCGGGCCGAAAGGAATGCCTCGCCCGGCTGGAGCGCCTTGTGGGCTCCGCGCCGTGATCAGTCGTCTTTGGTGCGGGCCAGAATACCGCTCAGCTCGCGCACCGCGAGGCCGTCCCTGTAGCGGATGAAGCTGAGATCCATCCCGAGTTCGGTCAGCGTGCGCTCGTAGACACGCAGTTCGTAATGGCCGTCCTCCAGCACGTGCATCGCATAGACGCCCAGCGTGCGGCCCCGGATGCTGGCCCAGGCGACGGTATCGCCACTGAGGAGATTCGGGGTGCGGCGCTGCATGAACATGCTTTCGCGCAGCATCGGTTCGTACAGATGCGGCATGTCCGACTGCACGAATCTCTGCGTTTCCGCGCGCCATTTGACATCGGGTACGGCGCGCACCGGCCCCTTGCGGATGACCGTCGAGGTATAGATCGAGAACCCCTTGTGGGCCGGTTCGATGGCCACGATGATGTCGCGGAACTGGCTGTTGGCCTCGATACGCGCGTTGCCGACATAGGTGCCGAAGAAATCCTCGATCGTGGCGTCCCGCTCGGCGGCGCCGGCCTGTGCCGTGAGCAGCAGGATGGCGGCGAATGCGCCGTACAGCGCCCGGATATGCTGCCGCTCAGCCGCCATACCGCTTCAGCTTTCCGCCTGAGATCTGAGGCTCGGCGCCGGTCATGACATACCGGATAACGAGGTCCAGGGCGTCTCCGGACGGCGTGTATATGAAACTGTGGATACGATAACCGCCCCGATCGCCGATCTGCGCCGAATAGACGATCAGGCTTTCGTTTTCGATGCGCGCCCAGTAGACCGGGTCGCCCTCCAGGACCTGCGATTTTGCCGCGGTCCTGAATACGCCGGGGCGGCCCGCCGGCTCGAATCGCGCAGCGATCCGTGGCGGCCATGTCATCGTGAATCCGCCGCCGATCTTTTTTATGACGACCGTGAACTCGCCGGTTTTCCCGCTCCTGTCGGAGAGTACGCCGTGAAACTTGCCGTCGAATGCATCGGGCAGCCTTTGCTGGGCGAACGCCGCCGGACCGGCCGCGATCAGCGCCAGTCCCATCGCTACGAAACAGTACAGTATCCGCATATCGATATCCGGCTTCCGAAGCTACACACAGAGTCTAGGTCAATTTCGCCCTAAGGCCAACGAACTTCCGGCGGCATGGACATCAGGATCGCATCGACGTTGCCGCCTGTCATCAGGCCGAATTTCGTGCCCCGGTCATAGAGCAGGTTGAATTCGACGTAGCGGCCCCGGCGCACCAGCTGGTGCTGCTTCTGCGCGTCGGTCCAGCGGTCGTTCATGTGGCGCCGCACGATTTTCGGGTAGGCCTCCAGAAACGCCCGGCCGACATCCCGGGTGAAGGCCAGATCGGCGTCCCAGTCGCCGGTGTCCAGATTGTCGAAGAAGATGCCGCCGACGCCGCGCGGCTCGTCGCGGTGCGCGAGGAAGAAATACTCGTCGCACCATTTCCGGAAGCGTTCGTGATAGCCGGGATCGTGCGCGTCGCACGCGGCCTTCAGGGCGGCATGGAAGGCCGCGGTGTCGTCGTCGTCGGGATAGGTTGGCGTCAGGTCGGCGCCGCCGCCGAACCAGCTCTTTTCGGTCACGATATGGCGGGTGTTCATGTGCACCGCCGGCACCAGAGGCGACTGCATGTGCGCGACCAGCGAGATGCCGCTGGCCCAGAAGCGGCCCGCCGCACCGGTGCCGGGGATCTGCTTGCGGAACTCCTCGGAAAAGGTGCCGTGCACCGTCGAGACGTTGACCCCGACCTTCTCGAAGACCCGGCCGCGCATCACCGACATGACGCCGCCGCCGCCGCTGCCCGAAGGATCCGGCCGCTCCCACGCCTCGCGCTCGAACCGTCCGGCGGGGCGGTCCGACAGCGGGCCCGCGAGTTCGTCCTCGAGCCCCTCGAAGGCGGCGCAGATATCGTCCCGCAGCGCCTCGAACCAGGCCCGGGCCTGGTTTTTCCTCTGTTCCGCTTTGTCCATGTCCCGTCCCGGCTCTCTTTCTAATCCACCGGCGGATAACCGCCGCATTGCCGTAGCGCTTCTCCGAGCGCCATCGCCGCCGCCATCGCCACGTTGAGCGATCGCGCCCCGGCGGCAAGCGGCACCCGTATGCGGGCATCCGCCGCCGCGTGTACGTCATCGGGGACGCCGGCGCTCTCGCGGCCCAGCAGCAACGTGTCGTCCGCGCGAAAGGCGAACGCTGTATGCGCGATGGAGGCCCGCGTCGTCAACAGCACGAGACGCCCGGAGGCGGCCCGGCCCTGCACGAAGGCGCGCCACGACGCGTGCCGCGTCAGCGCGACCCGGTCCAGGTAATCCATGCCGGCGCGCCGCAGATGGCGGTCCGACCACACGAAACCGCATGGCTCGATAATGTCGGCGCCGATGCCCATACAGGCGGCCAGCCGAAGGATCGCGCCGGTGTTCTGCGGAATGTCGGGCTGATAGAGGGCGAGACGCATGGTCGCAGCAAATCCACTTTTCAGAAAAAACGGCTGCCGGAGGCTTTGCTTTCCGCCGGGATTTGCATTATACGGTCCGCGGCGCGGTGGCACAGTGCTCTTGTCGGCTGCCGCAAGGGGGCAATTCCGGTGCCGCCCGTGTTCTGCGGGCGACGTGCCAACGGCGAGGATCGAAGCATGGCGGATGAGGTTCAGGCGTCGGACGCGGATGGCGAAGAGTCATCCCGGCGGGATTTCCTGTACCTGGCGACGCTGGCCGCCGGCGCGGGTCTCGGCGGGGCGTTCGTATGGCCTCTCATCGACAGCATGAACCCGGCGGCGGATGTGCTGGCGCTGTCCTCGATCGAGGTGGATATCGGCTCGATCGTGGCGGGCCAGGGCATCACGGTGAAATGGCGCGGCAAGCCCGTCTTCATCCGCCACCGTACGGCCGGGGAGATCCAACAGGCGCGGGCGGACGATGCCGCCGAGCTGCCCGATCGGCAAGCCGATGCGGATCGCGTTGAACGGCCCGAATGGCTGATCCTGGTCGGTGTGTGCACCCATCTCGGCTGCATTCCGCTGGGCCAGAAAACCGGCGATCCGAAAGGCGAATTCGGCGGCTGGTTCTGCCCCTGCCACGGCTCGCACTACGACACGTCAGGCCGTATCCGCAAGGGCCCGGCGCCCGAGAACCTGGCGGTGCCGCATTACACTTTCCTTGCCGACGGCATCGTGCGCATCGGCTGACGGGGCGGGATCATGGCAACCAGGACCGAATTCAAGAATCCGCTGATCCGCTGGGTCGACGACCGGCTGCCGGTGTTCACCTATCTGGATCACGAATACAACCAGTTCCCGATGCCGAAGAACCTGAACTACTGGTGGAACTTCGGCGCGCTCGCCTCCGTCGTGCTGGTGCTGATGATCGTCACCGGCATCGTGCTGGCCATGCAGTACACGGCGCATGTGGACCTCGCCTTCGAAAGCGTCGACCGCATCCGGCGCGACGTGAATTACGGCTGGCTGTTGCAGTATATCCACATGAACGGCGCCTCGATGTTCTTCATCGTCGTCTTCATCCACCTCTTCCGCGGCATGTATTACGGGTCGTACAAGGCGCCGCGCGAGCTTCTGTGGATGCTGGGCGTGGTCATCGTGCTGCTGATGATGGGGACCTCCTTCATGGGCTACGTGCTGCCCTGGGGCCAGATGAGCTTCTGGGGCGCCACCGTCATCACCAATCTGTTCTCGGCCATCCCCTGGGTCGGCGACGCCATCGTGACCTGGCTGTGGGGCGGCTTCTCGGTCGACAACCCGACGCTGAACCGCTTTTTCGCCCTGCACTACCTGTTGCCGTTCGTGCTCTTCGCGGTGGTCGGGCTGCATGTGGTGGCGGTGCATGTCACCGGCTCGAACAATCCGACGGGCATCGATGTCCAGGCGCCGCGCGACACGGTTTCGTTCCACCCCTATTTCACCGCCAAGGATTCGGTGGGGCTGGTCGCGTTCCTGATGTTCTTCGCGGCGGTGGTGTTCTTCGCGCCGAACCTCTTCGGCGAGCCCGACAATTACATCAAGGCGAACCCGCTGCAGACGCCCGCGCACATCGTGCCGGAATGGTACTTCCTGCCGTTCTATGCGATCCTGCGGGCGGTCCCGCACAAGCTGCTGGGCGTGATCGCGATGTTTGCGTCGATCGCGGTGCTGTTCGTGCTGCCCTGGCTCGACAGGTCGAAGGTCCGCAGCGCAAACTACCGGCCGATCCATAACGGGCTGTTCTGGATCTTCCTGGCGGACTGCCTGTTCCTTGGATACATCGGCGCCAATCCGGCGGAGGGCTGGTTCGTCTGGGGCGGCCGTATCGGCACGATCTGGTACTTTGCGCATTTCCTGGTCCTGGTCCCGCTGGTCAGCATGTTCGAGCGGCCAAGACCCCTGCCGGCCAGTATCAGCGAGCCGGTCCTCAAGGAGAAGAGGTGATGCGGACGATGCGGAGCCTCGTTATTGCCGCGGCGGCGGTCCTTGCCGGTGTGACCGGCGTCCAGGCCGCGGGCGAGAAGATCGAGCTTCCGGACCGGAACTGGTCCTGGCAGGGACCGATCGGGAGTTTCGACCGGGCGGAGCTGCAGCGCGGCCTGCAGGTCTACACCGAAATCTGCGCGTCGTGTCACAGCCTGCGCCTGGTGGCCTACCGCAATCTCGAAGCGCTCGGTTATGGCGAGGAGGAGATCAAGGCCTACGCCTTGAATTACGAGATACACGACGGCCCCAACGACCAGGGCGAGATGTTCACCCGCCCGGCCATTCCGTCGGACCGTTTCGTGCCGCCGTTTCCGAACGAGCAGGCGGCCCGCGCCTCCAACAACGGCGCTTACCCGCCCGACCTTTCGCTGATGACCAAGGCGCGGAAGAACGGCGCCAACCACCTGTTCGGGCTACTTATGGGTTATGCGGACGAGCCGCCCGAAGGGTTCGAACTGATGGACGGAATGAGCTACAACAGGTATTTCCCCGGCCACCAGATCGCCATGCCGCCGCCGCTGTATGAGGGCGGGGTGGAGTATGCCGACGGCACGGAGGCGACGGTGGAGCAGATGGCCGTGGACGTCACGGCGTTCCTGGCCTGGACGGCGGAGCCCGAACTCGAGGAGCGCAAGAGCCTGGGCATCTGGGTCCTTGCTTATCTGGCCGGCCTGTTCGTCATCATGGTCGCCGTGAAGCGGCGGGTATGGTCCGACGTGAAGAAGTAGCCCGCTCGTAACCCGAGGAATTTGGAAGAGGGCCGCGGGCGCACCGCGGCCCTTTCGTATTGCGGCATTGCCGGTTGATCCCGGCGGCGTCTCGCCCGATACTCCGGCCAGCATGCCATTTATAGCCAGGGGGGATTCATGGGCGAGGCGGGGACGCCGCCGGTCGTCGGCATCATCGGCGGCAGCGGGATCTACGACATGGACGGGCTGGAGTCCGTCGAGTGGCGCAGGGTCGAGAGCCCCTTCGGCGCGCCGTCGGACGAGCTCATGTTCGCGCAACTCGCGGGCCAGAAGATGGTCTTCCTGCCGCGGCACGGGCGCGGCCACCGGATTCCGCCGACCGAGATCAACTTCAGGGCCAATATCGACGCCCTGAAGCGGGCCGGCGTTACCGAAATCCTGTCGCTTTCCGCCGTCGGTTCGCTGAAGGAAGAGCTCGACCCCGGCACCTTCGTCATCGTCGACCAGTTCATCGACCGCAGCTTCGCGCGCGTGAAATCGTTCTTCGAGACCGGCATGGTCGGGCACGTATCGATGGCCGACCCGGTCTGCCGCCGGCTCGGCGGCCATATCGAGGCGGCGGCGCGCCGGGCCGGCATCCAAGCGGTGCATGGCGGCACCTACCTCGTCATGGAGGGCCCGCAGTTCTCGAGCCGCGCCGAATCCGAGCTGTACCGCGGCTGGGGCTGCGATGTGATCGGCATGACCAACATGCCGGAGGCCAAGCTCGCCCGCGAAGCCGAGATCTGCTACGCGACGATCGCCATGGTCACCGACTATGACTGCTGGCACCCCGGGCACGACGACGTGACCGTGGACGCGGTCATCAAGGTGCTGCTCGACAATGCCGAGCGGGCGCGCGTGCTGGTCCGCGAGATCACGCCGCTGCTGGCGGGCCGCACCGGCCAGTGCAGCGCCGGCTGCCACAGGGCGCTGGACGCGGCGCTCATCACCGCGCCGGAGGCGCGCGACCCCGCGGTGCTGAAGAAGCTGGACGCGGTCGCCGGACGGGTCCTGGGTGGCTGACCCGGCGGGGCCCGCCGCTCGCCTGAAAGCGGCCATATCGGGCGTCGACCACAGCATCGTCGGCGTCCGCGATCTGGAGGCCGCGCGGGCCCGTTACCGGAGCCTCGGTTTCACCCTCACGCCGCGCGGCCGCCATATCGGCTGGGCCACCGCGAACTACTGCATCATGTTCCCGGACGACTACATCGAGTTGCTCGGCATCGTCGAGCCCGGCGCCTACAGTGCCGGCCTCGACGGAATTCTGGCCGAACGGGGCGAGGGCATCCTCAAGCTGGCGCTGGCCAGCGGCGATGCCGGGGCGACCCACGAATTCTTCGCCCGGCACGGGCTCGCTCCGGAGCCGGTCGCGGAGCTCGCCCGCGAACTGGAGGCGCCGGAGGGCACCGTTCTTCCGAAATTCCGCCTGGTGCACCCGCAGGCGGCGGCGATGCCGGGGCTGGCCGGCTTCGTGGTCCAGCATCTGACCCCAGGCCTGCTGCGGCGGCCGGAATGGTGTCGGCACCGCAACGGCGCGACCGGAATCGCGTCCTACGCCATCGTGGCCGACGAGCCGGCGGCGCTGGCCGAAGGCTGGAGGCGGGTATTCGGCGCCGGCGCGGTTGCCCCGGCGGGCGGCCGGCTGACGGTCGAGACCGGGACCGCACGGCTGGACTTCATGACCCGGCACGCGCTGGCGGGCGCATTCGATGGAATCGAAATGCCTGCGCCGAAATCCGGGACGATCGCCGCCATGACCGTTGCCGTGACCGACCTGGTTGCCGCGGCGGCGTGCCTCGCCGAAGCGGGGGTCGCCTGCTGGCGCACCGACAATGGCATCGCTGTGCCCCCGGAAGACGCCTGCGGCGCGGTTATCGCGTTCGCCGAGGAATCATGAAACGCGATCGTATGGTCTCGTGACGTTTCGGCCTCGCTGCGGCGGCGCAACCTCGCCCTTCGAGACGGCTGCTGACGCAGCCTCCTCAGGGTGAGGAAACTCAAAGATCTAAGGATCCTCTTGCTGGAGGCCTTTGCATGAAACGAAACGCGCGCGTCACCCCCTCCCCAACCCCTCCCCCCATAGAGCGCCGGGACCGACGTCCCGTCACCGTGCGAGGGAGATGGGCTTTTTGTCGTCCGATTGGCGCCATTTAAGCCCTCTCCCGCCGGGGCGGGGGAGGGTTGGGAGGGGGTGGGCGGCCGGCGAAGCCGGGATAAGGCATTCGTGCAAATGTCTCCATCCTGAGGAGCGGCTAAGCCGCGTCTCGAAGTATGGGGTCGCTCGGCGCTGCGAACGTGCGGCAGGGTATTGGACTAACCCACCTTCTCCCGCAGGAACGCAAGGGTCCGCTCCCGCGCCGTGGCGGCGGCCTGCGCGTGATGGCTGCCGCGCTGGTCGCAGTTGAAGCCGTGCCCGGCGCCCTCGTAGATATGTACCGGGACGTCCGGCTGCGCCGCCTGGACGGCGGCAACCGCGTCCATCGGGATGCTGGCGTCCTCGGTGCCGAAATGCAGCATCACCGGGCATCGCGGCGTCTCGTCCTTGAAATCCTTGATCTGGCCGCCGTAGTAGCCGACCGAAGCGGCAACGCCGTCGAGCCGGGTCGCCGCCAGCCAGGCCAGCGAGCCGCCCCAGCAATAACCGACGACGCCGACCTGCATGCCGGACAGCGCCGCGACCGCCGCCGCGACGTCCTTCACGGCGTCGTCCCATGCGATGTCCGCGCGGATGGCCCGGCCGTTTGTGCGGCCGTCCTCTTCGTAGCCAAGCTCGACGCCGCGCTCGACCCGGTCGAACAACGCCGGGGCTATGGCGGCATAGCCATCCGCCGCGAAGCCGTCGGCGACGGCGCGGATGTGCGAGTTGACGCCGAAGATCTCCTGGATGACGACAAGCCCGCCGCGCGCCGGGCCCGTGGGATCCGCCCTGTACGCCGCCAGTTCGTGGCCGTCCGATGCCTTCAGTGTGATGGTCTCGCCCATGCCGTCCTCCCTGTCCTCCAGATGTCTTCCGCCGATCCGGTCCGGATTATGCGCGATCACACGTTGAAGCGGAAGTGGAAGACGTCGCCGTCGCGGGCGACGTAGTCCTTGCCCTCCAGCCGCATGCGGCCGGCGTCCTTGGCGGCCTGTTCGCCGCCGTGCTGCACGTAGTCCTCGTACGAGATGGTTTCCGCCCGGATGAAGCCCTTCTCGAAATCGGTGTGGATGACGCCGGCGGCCTCCGGCGCCTTCGCCCCGCGCCGCACGGTCCAGGCGCGCGCCTCCTTGGGCCCGGCGGTGAAGAAGGTGATCAGGTCGAGCAGCGCGTAGCCGGCGCGGATGACGCGGGCGAGGCCGGTTTCCGCCAGCCCCAGCGATTCCAGGAACTCCTGCTTTTCGGGTTCCGAGTCGAGCGCTGCGACCTCCGCCTCGATGGCGGCGGAAATAACGACGCAGGCCGCGCCGGTCCGTTCCGCCCGTTCGGCGACGCGGGCCGAGAGCGCGTTGCCGGTGGCGGCGCTGTCCTCGTCGACGTTGCAGGCGTAGAGCACCGGCTTCGCGGTCAGCAGTTGCAGCGCCTGGAACGGGCGGCGCTCCCCGGCATCGAGCCGCGCCTCGCGCGCCGGCCGTCCCTCCTGCAACAGGTCCAGCGCCTTGCGCATGACCGCGACCTGCGCCTTCGCCGCCTTGTCGCCGCTCGTCGCGCGCTTTTCCAGCGGCGCGATGCGGCGCTCCAGGCTTTCAAGGTCGGCCAGCATCAGCTCGGTCTCGACGATTTCGGCATCGCGGATCGGATCGACGGTGGTCTCGACATGGGTGACGTCGCCCTCGAAGCAGCGCAGCACATGCACGATCGCATCGACCTCGCGGATGTTGGCCAGGAACTGGTTGCCGAGGCCTTCGCCCTTCGATGCGCCGCGCACCAGGCCGGCGATATCGACGAACTCCAGGAATGTCGGGATTTCCTGCGCCGATTTCGCCAGTTCGGCGATCCTGTCCAGACGCGCATCCGGCACCGCCACCCGCCCGACATTGGGCTCGATGGTGCAGAACGGATAGTTCGCGGATTCCGCCGCCGCGGTCTGCGTGAGTGCATTGAAAAGCGTCGACTTGCCGACATTGGGCAGGCCGACGATGCCGCATTTGAAACCCATGACTGTCTTTTCCTTGATGCGCGGCGCATTCAGCCTTCGTTGTCGCGCGGTGGCGGTTCGTCGCCATCGGGCCGTGGCGGTTTCGGCGGCGGCGGGAAGACCAGCAGCGCGACCCGGCTCATGAAGGCGCCGTCGTCGCCGGCGACCAGGATCGGGATGGCGTCGGCGATCGCGTCCACCACCCGCGCCATCACCGGCAGTTCGGCCTTGGCGATATCGCTCAGCACGTGGCCATGGACGCGGTGCTTGTCGCCCGGATGGCCGATGCCGACCCGCACCCGGCGGAAATCGTTGCCGATATGCGCATCGATGCTGCGCAGCCCGTTATGGCCGGCCAGCCCGCCGCCCTGCCTGACGCGCACCTTGCCCGGAGCGAGATCGAGCTCGTCGTAGATGACGATCGTATCGGACGGGGCGAGCTTGAAGAAGCGCAGCGCCTCGCCGACCGCGCGGCCGGATTCGTTCATGTAGGTGGTCGGCTTCATCGCCAGAACCTTGTCGCCGCCGATCCGCCCTTCCGCCGTCAGCGCCTGAAAGCGCGCGCGCCAGGCGCCAAAGGAATGGCGGCGGACGATTTCGTCCACCGCCATGAACCCGATATTGTGCCGGTTCTTTTCGTATTTGGGGCCCGGATTGCCCAGGCCGACGAGAAGAAGCATCGGTCCGCCCGGTCAGTCCTCGGAGGAGTCTCCGGCGCCCTCTTCGCCTTCCTCGCCTTCCTCGCCCTCTTCGCCTTCCTCGCCTTCCTCGCCCTCTTCGCCTTCCACTTCCTCCTCCTCTTCCTGGAGAAGCGCTGCGGCGATGGTGGCGACCGTGAAGTCGCGGTCGGTGATGGTCGGTGCGACGCCCTCGGGCATCTCGATGGCGCTGATGTGGACGCTGTCGCCGATGTCGAGGCCGGTCAGGTCGAACACGAACTGCTCGGGAATGTCATCGACGCCGCACACCACTTCGATCTCGTGGCGCACGATGTTCAACAGGCCGCCGCGCTTGAGGCCCGGGCTCTCCTCTTCGTTCACGAAGACGCAGGGCACGTCGACGTTGGTGCGCGTCGTCTTGGTGACCCGCAGGAAATCCACATGCAGTGCCTGGCCGTTCACCGGATGGAACTGCACGTCGCGCGGCAGCACCCGTTCCGACCCGCCGCCGCCGATGTCCACCGAATAGACGACTGCGAAAAAACTGCCGGTATCGAGCTGCTTGCGCAGTTCGCGCGGCTCCAGCGAAATCATGACGGGGGTCTTGGTGTCGCCGTAGATCACGGCGGGCACGCGGCCCGCGCGGCGTACGGCCCGGGCGGCCCCCTTTCCGGCCCGGTCGCGCGTCTCTGCGCTGATAACGTTGGAATCACTCATGTATCTGCTCCTTGGACGTCTCGATGCGCGGCGCGGCCTCCAGGGGTGCCGCTGCCACTGATGCCGCCACATCCGGGCGGCGGGCGCTGTTCTACACTCAATCGAACAGGCTGGAAACCGATTTTTCGCCGGCGATGCGTTCGATCGCGTCGGCCAGCAGCGGCGCGATCGACACCTGCACGATATTGTGGGCCACCCGGACGGCCTCGGTCGGCGGGATGCTGTCGGTGATCACCAGGCCTTCCATCGGCGACGATGTGACGCGCGCCACCGCGCCGCCGGACAGCACGCCGTGGGTAACGTATGCGGACACCGATTTGGCGCCCTGGTCGACGAGCGCCTGCGCCGCGTTGCACAGCGTGCCCGCGGAATCGATGATATCGTCCACCAGCAGGCAGGTCCGCCCATCGACGTCGCCGATGATGTTCATCACCTCCGATACGCCGGCGTGCTCGCGCCGCTTGTCGATGATCGCAAGGTCGGCCTCCAGCCGCTTGGCGAGGCCGCGTGCGCGCACCACGCCGCCCACGTCGGGCGACACGATCACCAGCTCGTTGCCCTGCTTTTTCTTGTGGGCTTCGATATGGGCGACGAACACCGGCGACGAGAACAGGTTGTCGGTCGGGATGTCGAAGAAGCCCTGGATCTGCCCCGCATGCAGCTCCAGCGTCAGCACCCGGTCGGCGCCGGCGGTGGTGATCAAATTCGCCACCAGCTTCGCCGAAATCGGCGTGCGCGGCCCGGTCTTGCGGTCCTGGCGGGCGTAACCGAAATACGGAATCACCGCGGTGATCCGCCGCGCCGAACCGCGCCGCAGGGCATCGATGATTACCAGCAATTCCATGAGATTGTCGTTCGCGGGGAAACAGGTCGACTGCACGACGAACACGTCCTCGCCGCGCACGTTCTCGAGAATCTCGACGAACACCTCCTGGTCCGAGAACCGGCGGATCGCCGCCTCGGTCAAGGGTACGCCAAGCTTGGCGGAAATAGCCTCTGACAGCGGCCGGTTGCTGTTGCCACTGAGGATCTTCATCTTGCGTCCCGTATCCCCTGGATCCGGCCCCCGGTCCGCGCCCCCGCGCAGAAAATACACAGCCCCGCCGTCGCCACGCGGCGGTCAGGGCGCGCCTTCTATATCAAGCGGCCGCGGCGCTGTAAACGCTCAATGGCCCAAACGCGCCCGGCTCAGGCCACCACCAGGTCCAGCGAGGCCTTCGAGAGCGGCGCGCTGCCGGTTTCGGTGACCAGCGACGTGCGGGCCAGCGTCATGGCGATGCCGGCTGCGGAATCGAACAGGATCATGTGGATGAAGAACACCATGCCCGGCGCGGCCTCCACCGGGTTGCCGCGATACAGCATCGGCCAGTCCATCCAGTTCGGCGCAAAGGTTGCGCCCAGGCTGTAGCCGCAGGCGTTCATCCGGTGTTCGGCCAGGCCCGCCGCGTCCAGCACGCTTGCATGGGCGTCGAACACCTCGCCGACCGGCCGTCCCGGCTGCAGCGCTTCCTCGCAGGCCGCCAGGGCGTCGCTTGCCGCCGCGTGCAGGCCGATATGCCGGGAAGCGGGCTTGCCGACCACGATGGTCCGCATCAGGGCCGCATGGTAGTGCCGGTAGACGCCCGCGAATTCCAGGGTCAGCTGGTCCTGCACGGCCAGCGTCCGGCGCCCCGTGTAATAGCGGCACATCAGGGCGCCGGGGCCGGAGCCGATGATGGTCTCGTTGGCCGGATCGTCGCCGCCGCCCCGGAACACCGCGCCCTGCATGGCGGCCAGGATGTCGCCCTCGAAGGCGCCGGGCTTGGCCAGCGCCACCGCCTCGTCCCACGAGGCGTCGGCCAGCTCGGCGGCCTTTCGCACATAGTCCAGCTCCGACGGACTCTTGGTCAGACGCAGCCGGCTGACCAGGAACGAGGCGTCCTCCAGGGCGGCGAAGCCCTCCAGCGCGTCCTTCAGGCGCAGCCCGTTGCGGGCGTTCAGGCCGTACGATTCCCATTCGACACCCAGACGCTGGCCGCGGCATCCCTCGGACTCGATCAGGGCCTTCAGGTCGGCCACCGGGTCCGCGCCCTCGCGGTCCGCCCAGACGTGAATCCGGGCCGGCGGAATGACCGAGGTGAACTGCGCCTGGCGCAGGTCCGGCGCGCGGGTCAGCAGGAACATCGTGCCGTCGGCGCCGAGATAGAGGCACTGAAACCAGACGTAGCCGAAACTGTCGTAGCCGGTGAGCCAGTACATGCTCTCCTGGCGGAACACCAGCAGCCCGTCGAATCCCTCGCGCTGCATCGCCGCGCAGGCGCGGTCGCGCCGTCCCGCGAGTTCCGCTTCGCTGAAGTGGAGATGCCGTTCCATCGCCGCGTTCTATCCCGCTATGACGATCGCCGACAGTTCGCGCCCGTAATCGGGTTCGCCGGCCAGGGTGGTGCGGCGATAGCTGAAGAAGCGGTCCGGCTCGGCGCAGGTATCGGCATCGATCCGGCCCACCGCCGCGATCGACAGGGCGGCCAGCCGGCTTTCGACGTAACCGGCGATGTCGAACATCGAATGGCCGTCGCGCCGGCCCGGCCGGAAAAATCGCGTGCTGGCCGGATCCTGGTCCACAAACGGGTCCGGGAACTCCGGGCCGACCTCGTACGAGTCCTGCCCGATGCACGGCCCGACCGCGGCATGGATCGTCTCGCGCCGGGCGCCCAGCGCCTCCATGGCGGCCACCGCCTCCGCCAGCACGCCGGCCACGGCGCCCTTCCAGCCGGCGTGCGCCGCGCCGATCACCGGCCCGCCATCCGCCTTCCTTCCCGCGAGAAGCACCGGCGCGCAGTCGGCGGTCAGGATGCCGATGGCGATGCCGGGCCGGTCGGTGACCTGCGCGTCGGCGCGCGGCGCGTCCGCCGGGTCCCAGTTGCGGTCGGCCAGCGCGACCCCGGTGCCGTGGATCTGGTAGACCGTGTTCAGCGCCGCCGCCGGCAGGCCGAAGGCGGCCATGGCGCGGCGCCTGTTCTCGGCGATGCTGTCACGTTCATCGCCCGAGCCATAGCCCGTGTTCAGCGACTCGTAGACGCCCTTGCTGACGCCGCCCCGCCGGGTGAAGAAGGCGTGGCGCAGACCGCCCAGCGCGGCCAGGGCCGGGTCGGTGATCAGCGGCGGATGCGGATCGGTCATGGGCTCGCGGCATCTTCCGGCAGCGACAGGAATCCGGGCGGCGCGGGCATCGTCGGCGGCGTGATCGCCAGCGCCTTGAACAGGGTGCCCATTTCCTCGGCCGCGATCAAGCGGTGGCACGCGGTCTCGACATCCAGCGCCTGGTCCGGCGTCGCGCTTCGGCGCAACCGCTCGACCCGCTCCGCGATCCCCAGGCGCGACAGGAACAGGCCCTGGGGCGTCGGGCCGTGCGTCGCCGCGCCGGCCCGCGCCGCCGCCCGCGACAGGGCCGCGAAATCGACATGCGCCGTGAGGTCGGCCTCGCCGGGCGCGTCGAGCGGATCGTGGCGCTCGTGCGCGCGGACAGCCTGCAGGGTCTCGCCAGGCGCGCTGGCCGCATGGCCGTAGTCGATGATCAGCGCCGCGCCGCCATGCCGGACGATGCGGCGGCCGATGTCCTCGGCCAGCGCGAGACCCGCCGGGCAGGTCTCGGCGATGTCGCCGGGCTGCGCCAATGCAAGGATCTCCTGCGGGATCGCGGTGTCCGCCGCCAGAATTTCGGACGCCAGCACGAAGCGGAACCCGCCGCCTGCCGCATCGAGCGCCACCATCCGTTCGCGCCAGCCTTCCTGGGTCAGCGCGAACTGGCGGACCGGCAGGGCGTCGAAGAACTCGTTGGCGATCAGCAGCAGGGGCCCGTCGGGGACCTCCGCGAGGCTGCGATGCCACGCTCCGCCGCAACCGGCGAGCGCGCGTTGCTGCATCGCCTGCAGCGGCGGGCTGGTCTCCACCAGGTGGACCGTCAGCGCATCGGCGAATCCGGGCATCATGCGCGCGGCGCGCAAGGCATCCGCCATCAGGGTGCCGCGCCCGGGGCCGAGCTCGACCAGTCCCGCCGGCCGGGGCGCGAGGTCGCTGCGCCACATCTCCGCGCACCACAGTCCGATCAGTTCGCCGAACATCTGGCTGATTTCCGGCGCGGTAATGAAATCGCCGGCTGCGCCCAGCGGGTCGCGGGTCATGTAGTAGCCGTGGTCGGGATGGCCCAGCGCCTCGGCCATGAAGTCCGCGATGCCGACCGGGCCGGTCCTGGCGATCCGGCCCCGCAGCACGTCGGCCAGCGTCTCGGTCAAGCGGCCACCGGCTCCCGCTTCAGCGCCCGCCAGATGAGATACACGCCGCCCAGCAGCATCGGCAGCGACAGCCACTGGCCCCAGGTGGTCCCGAAGCTGTACAGGCCAAGATAGCTGTCCGGCTCGCGCATCGTTTCAACGAAGCCGCGCCCCAGCGCATAACCGGTCAGGAACACGCCGGTCGTGAGGCCAGGTCGGCGCAACGTCTTCCATGGCCCGAGCACCATGAAGGCGAGGACCGCGAACAGCACCAGCCCCTCCAGCGTCGCCTCGTACAACTGGCTCGGGTGGCGCGGCAGCCCGTCCAGCGCTTGCGGGAAGATCATGGCCCACGGCACGTCGGTCGGCCGGCCCCACAATTCGCCGTTGATGAAATTCGCAAGACGCCCCAGGAACAGGCCGATCGGCGCGGCGGCGCCGACGATGTCGGTCAGGGCCAGCAGCGGGATCCGGTACCGGCGCGCGAACACGACCATCGCGATTATTACGCCCACCAGCCCCCCGTGGAACGACATGCCGCCCTCCCAGATTTTCAGGATTTCCACCGGATCGGCGATGTAATAACCGGGACGGTAAAACAGCACGATGCCCAGCCGCGCGCCCAAGATCACACCCAGCGTCGCCCACAGCAGGAAATCGTCGATCTGCCGGGGCGTCACCAGGTTCGGCGGGCGGGCGGCGAGGCGCATGCAGTACTGCCAGGCCAGCATGATCCCGACGATATAGGACAGGGCATACCATCGGATCGGCAGGGACAGGTCGGTGAACGGCAGCGGTATGCTGAACATGACCGGGTCGAAATTGACGACGAAGGCTTCCATATGCGGCTGATCCTTGCTTCCGACGGGAAGTCCGCCGCCTGTGCGTTCCGGCGCGAGGCGCGGGCTGCCCCTGTTATAGGAACCGCGACGCCCGTTCGCAAGGCACGGCGGCCGGTTGCGCCCGCCGGCTGCGCGGCGTATAGGTGACCCGAATTCTTCTAGCGACCGATGGAGCGTCTCCAATGCAGGTGGACAACCGACTGCTCGATGATCTTGCCCGGATGGCCAGCGGCGCCGCGGGCGCCCTGTCCGGTGTGCGCGGTGAGGTCGAGGCCCGGCTGAAGCAGCAGTTCGAGCGTATCCTTGCCGAGATGGACATCGTGCCCCGTGAGGAATTCGAGGCGGTGAAGGCGATGGCGGCGAAGGCCCGGATCGAGCAGGAGGCCCTGGAAAAACGCGTCGCCGCGCTGGAATCGGCGCTCGCCGGCCGGACACCTGCCGAGGAGAAAGCACCCGCCGCGAAGAAAACACCGGCGGCGGCCGGGGCGGCGAAACGCAAGCGGCCGGGCAAGTCCGCCGGCTGACTATCCACAAGAAAATCCCGCAATCGTCTTTTCCGGGCTTGCGCCGCGGAATCCCCCTGTGGCAATCTAGGTTTTGTGGTATTCGTGGCGGTGACCGCAATATGTTGCGCGGGCGATCGCAACCCGAACCCGATGCGCAAGGGGGTGCCGATGGGTATGACGCTTGAAGGAGCCGGCAGCCGCACAGCCAATCCGCTCGATCTTCTCGAGGAGCTTGCCAGCACCCAGGGGTGGCCGCACATGCGCGCGGCCGACGATGAATTCGTGACCGAACCGTCCCGCCGCTGGTGCGCCTACAAGCTGCACTTCATCTGGCAGCAGGATCTGGACGCGCTGCATCTTCATTGCAGCATCGATATCAGGGTTCCCGAAGAGAAACGGCGGGACATCAACGACCTGCTGGCCTCGATCAACGAGCGCCTCTGGCTCGGCCATTTCGAGGTTGCCGCCGACGACCCGGCGCCGACCTTCCGCCATACGCTGCTCACGCGGGGGCAGTTCGCCCCGGGCGTCGAGCAGCTCGAAGACCTGGTCGAGGTCGCGCTCGACGAATGCGACCGCTACTACCCGGCTTTCCAGTTCGTGCTGTGGGCCGGCCAGCCACCCGGCGACGCGCTTGCGGCCGCAATGATCGAGACGGTCGGCGAGGCCTGAGGCCCGCCATGGCTCCCGCGGACCCGCATCTGACCCGGCCGCTGCTGCTCGTCGGCTGCGGCAAGATGGGCGGCGCCATGCTGTCCCGCTGGCTGGAGAGCGGCATTGCCGGCGCCGGGGTCGCCGCCGTCGACCCGCTTGGCGCGCCGGAGTTCGCGGGCCATGGCCAGGTCACGGTTTACGAGGCGATGGACGCGCTCCCCGGCGATCTCGACCCCGAGGTCGTGGTATTCGCCGTCAAGCCGCAGCAGATGGACGCCGCCGCGCCGGCCGCCGCGCGGTTTGCCGGGCCCGGCACGGTGTTTCTGTCGATCGCGGCGGGCACGACGATCGGTTATTTCGCCGGTCATCTCGGCGCGGATGCGGCCATCGTCCGCGCCATGCCGAACACCCCGGCGGCGATCGGCCAGGGAATCACGGTGGCCTGCCCCAGCGCCGCGGTCTCGAAGGCGCAGATTGCCATCTGCGCGGCGCTGCTCGGCGCGGTCGGCGCGGTCCTGACGGTCGACGACGAGGCGCTGATCGACCCGGTTACGGCGGTATCGGGCAGCGGCCCCGCCTATGTGTTCCTGCTGATCGAGTGTCTGGCCGAGGCGGGAGTCGAGGCCGGCCTGCCGCGCGCGCTCGCAGACCGCCTCGCGCTGGTGACGGTGGCGGGGGCCGGGCAGCTTGCGCTGCGTGGCGACGACGCGCCGGCGCAGCTCCGCAAGAACGTGACCAGCCCGGGCGGCACCACGCAGGCCGCGCTGGACATTCTGATGGCGGAGGATGGCCTGCAGTCGCTGATGACCCGCGCGGTCGCCGCCGCCACACGGCGCGGGCGGGAACTGGCCGGATAGATGCCGAAATTGTCGTCGAGTGCCGCGAAGGTCCGGGCGGCGCTTGCGGCACGCGGCTTTTCCTTCGAAATCCGGGAGCTCGACCAATCGACCCGCACGGCGGTGGAGGCCGCGGCGGCGGTGGGCTGCGACGTCGCCCAGATCGCCAAGTCGATCGTCTTTCGCGGCGCCGCGAGCGGCCGCGCGGTGCTGGTCGTCGCCAGCGGCGTCAACCGCGTCGACGAGACGGCGGTGGGCGCGTTGCTCGGCGAGGCGCTCGGCAAGGCGGACGCCGGTTTCGTGCGCCGCGAAACCGGATTCGTCATCGGCGGCGTGCCGCCGGTCGGGCACGACCGGCCGGTGGTCACGTTCATCGATGCGGACCTCCTTGTGTTCGAGGAGATCTGGGCCGCGGCCGGCACCCCCTTCGCGGTGTTCAGGCTCGATCCCGGGGCCCTGGCGGACCTCACCGGCGGCACGGTCGCAGAGATTGCCTTGCGGCGCCGCTGATTCGTTTTATTTATAAAGGAACTGGATGACGGGACCCGCCGGACCGTCGGAACCCAAGAAGGGAGTCTGAATCATGGCCAAGAAACCATCGGCCCCGAAAGCGGAGGCCCCGAAAAGCGGCGCGAAGGATATCGAAAGCAGGCTGGTCGACGCCATGCTCGCGCTTGCCGAAACAGAGGGCTGGCGCGGCCTGAGTGTCACCGCGATCGCCCGGGACGCCGGCGTCAAGCTGGCCGATCTTCATCCGGCTTTCGGATCGCGGGCCGCCATTCTCGCCGCCTTCGCGCGCCGCGTCGACAAGGCGGTCGTGGCGTCGGATTTCGCGTTCGCACCGGAAGACACGGCGCGTGACCGGCTGTTCGAGGTCGTCATGCGGCGCTTCGATGTGCTTCGCCCCTACCGCGAGGCGCTGCGCCGGATCCGGGCCGGGCTGATGTTCGATCCGCTGGCCGCGCTCGCGACGTTGCCTGCGTTCGGGTGTTCCATGACCTGGATGCTCGAGGCGGCCGAGATCGCCTCGGACGGTGCCGCTGGCGGCGCCAAGGCCGCGGGCCTCGCCGGCGTCTGGGCCAGAACCTTCCGGGTCTGGCTCGACGACGACACGCCGGACCTTGCGCGGACCATGGCGGCGCTCGACCGCAATCTGGGACGTGCCGGGCGCTGCGCGGAGGTTCTGTTCGGCCGCCGCGCGCGGCCCGTGGCGGAAGGCGCCTGACAGGGGATTATCATGCGGTGCACAAAAATGCTGCACTGCAAAAAAAACTTCTTGACCTCTTGTATGCGGGGGATATAATCCCGAAATGCTGCATCGCAACATAATGTGTTGTGCACCGCAATCAGGATTTCAGGAGACAGAAAATGACGACCGCCAACCCCTTCGGTACTTTCGACTTCACCAAGTTCATGGGCGACTTCAAGGTTCCGGCCTTCGATGTCGACAAGATCATGACCGCGCAGAAGAAGAACATCGAGACGCTGGCCTCCGCCAACAAGCTTGCCACCGAGGCCGCGCAGGGCCTGTTCGAGCGCCAGGCCGCGATCGTCCGCGAGAACATCGAAGAGCTGACCGCCGCGACGCAGGAAATGCTCGCCGCGGGCGAGCCGAAAGACAAGGTCGCGCGTCACGCCGAACTGACCCGTGAAGGCGTCGAGCGCGCCGTTGTGAACCTCAAGGAACTCAACGAATCCGTTGCCAAGACCAACGGCGCCGTGTTCGAGATCCTGAACAAGCGCTTCGTCGAGGGTCTCGACGAGGTCAAGGGCCTGGTCAAGAACGGCAAGAAGTAATTCACTGCGAAGACCCCCTTCGGACGATCTCCTCCCTCGTCCGAAGGCTCCGGCCGCTCCCGCCTCGCGGGAGCGGCTGTTTTCTTTGCGGCAACCGTTTTCATCGGGCTGGCACGGTGCTAGCGTACTATCCGTTATGTTGTGTTCGGCTGGGCCAGAGCGACCTCACCCTTCGAGACGGTTGCTCCGCAACCTCCTCAGGGTGAGGCTCAAATGCTTGTGCCCTCATGCTGAGGAGCCCCGAAGGGGCGTCTCGAAGTATGAGATCGCGCCGCCGGTAGGACCCGATTCCAACTGAACGGACAATGCTCTAGCGTCCGCAGATGTGGGCGCGGACAGGGAGAGGACAGCATGACCATCTCGTTCGACGATTTCCTGAAGGTCGATATCCGCATCGGCACCGTCGTCCGCGCCGAGCCGTTTCCCGAGGCCCGCAGTCCGGCTTACCGGCTCTGGATCGATTTCGGCGCGGAGATCGGCGAGCGAAAGACGTCGGCCCAGATCACGCGGCACTACGCACTCGATGCGCTGGCCGGCCGCCAGGTGGTGGCTGTCGTGAACTTCCCGGCCAAACAGATCGGCCCGATGCGGTCCGAGGTTCTGGTGCTTGGCGTGCCCGACGAGGATGGCGAGGTCGTGCTGCTTGGTCCCAGCCGGAAGGTGCCCGACGGCGGGCGCATGTATTGATCGCGGCGCCCGGCCGAGGGCGATTCCACACAATCCGGATCGGCTCTAAAGAGGCAGCCTGATGCGCACGCGCAAGCCGCCATGCGGCGAATCCTCGAGTGTGATATCACCGCCGTGGCCGCGCACCAGGTCGCGGGCGATGGCGAGGCCCAGCCCCGTGCCGCCGGTATCCGGGTTGCGCGATTCGTCGAGCCTGTAGAACGGCCTGAACACGTCCTCGCGATGGGCTTCGGCGATGCCGGGCCCGTCGTCGTCCACGGTAATCTCGATGGCCTCGCCCCGCCGACCCGCGCGGACCCAGATGTTCTGGCCGTAGCGCCGGGCGTTGACCAGCAGATTGTCGAGCGTCCGCCGTACCGCGTCCGGCCGCAGCCAGGCTTCGAGGGTTCCCTCGACGTGGCAGTCGATCTTGACATTGTTGCGCCGCCAGCCGGCCACCACGTCCTCGACGATCGCACCGAGATCGACGCGCTTGCCGGCCTCGTCGTCCTCGCCGCGGGCGAAGGTGAGGTACCCCTCGATCATCCGCTCCATCTCCGCGACGTCGTCCAAGAGTCCCGTGACCGCCTCGCTTTCCGGCTGCATCGCCAGCTGCAGTTTCATTCGCGTGATCGGGGTGCGCAGATCGTGGCTGACGCCGGACAGCATGTCGGTGCGCTGGCGGATCTGCCGGCGCAGCCTCTCGCGCATGACGTTGAAGGCCGAGGCCGCCTGACGCACTTCCTGGGCGCCTTCCGGCTTGAAATTCACGTCAAGGTCGCGGCCCTTGCCGAACTGGTCCGCGGCATGCGCCAGCCGGGAAATCGGCCGCACCTGGTTGCGCATGAAGATCGACGCCACCGCGAACAGCACCAGCGAGGTCCCAACCATCCACATGATGAAGATGTAGGTGGTGGTGCTGAACAGCCGTTTGCCCGGGACCACGACGGTCATGACCGCGTCCTGCAGCTGGATGTCGACGATCACGCGTTCACGGTATGACGAGGAATCGATCTGGTGCGGGCGCTGGATCCGGCTGTTCAGGGCCTGCGAGAGGAAAAAGTCGATGCGCGCATTGTTGCCGCTGTTGTCCGCCGGCAGTATTGCGCCCTCGCGGAGCGAGATCACGAGGCCGAAGTTGCGCCGCGCCATATCGAAGATTGCGGCGCGTGAGTCCTCGCCCGGGCTCTGCCGGCCGAGTTCAATGACCTGTGCGATGTCGCCGGCGATCGAATTCGACAGGCGGCGGGTGATGGTATCCCAGTGGCGGTCGTAGAAGATCCAGGTGGACACCAGTTGAAGGAGGATCAAGGGCATGACGATGATCAGCAGCGACCGCCCGAACAGGGAGCGCGGCACGATACTGGTTTTCAGGAGGCTCAGAAGCATCGCAATGCGTCAGTCCGGGCGCAGAACATAGCCGCGCCCGCGGACGGTCTGCAGGTAGCGCGGGTTCTTCGGGTCCGTTTCGATCTTGCGCCGCAATCGTGCGACCTGAACGTCGACCGCCCGGTCGCCACCGTCGATGGCGCAACGATCGCCCAGCGACTCGCGGCTCAACACCTCCCCCGGCGCCTCGGAAAGAACGTCCAGCAGGCTGGCTTCCGCCGTCGTCACGCGAACGACGCCGCCGTCCCGGTCCACCAGGATCGCGCGCTCGCGGTCGAAGCGCAGCGGACCCAACCGGATTTCCGGCGCCGGTTCGGTTTGCGGCATGCCCGTCGTGGCGCGCCTCAGGATGGTCCGGATGCGCAGCAGCAGTTCGCGCGGCTCGAACGGCTTCGGCAGGTAGTCGTCCGCGCCGGCCTCAAGACCGCCGATCCGGTCGGAGGGCTCGCCCATCGCGGTCAGCATGAGGATCGGAACGTTGTTGCGCATCTCCCGCAACGAGCGCGCCAGCTCGAGCCCGCTTTCCCCCGGCATCATCACATCCAGCACGATCAGGTCGAACGCCATCCCCTTCTGCAGGTTCCGCGCCTCCGTTGCGTCGCGGGCGGAGGTCACCAGAAACCCGTTGTCGCTGAGGTAGCGGTGCAACAGCTCGCGCAGCCGCCTGTCGTCGTCCACCACCAGGATATGCCGAAGGTCGTCCATTCCCGCGATTATAGGGCCGGACAGGAGCTACGCCTAGAGCGGGTCGGGATTGATCGTGCTCACGATCGATCGCGTGAATCCGCTCTTTCTATTAAAGCCAGGGCCGATTCACCGGGTTGGCGGATCGCCGGAGGCGATGCCACGCAACCTGTCCCTGATTTACTGTCTCACCCAAGGGGTCCAGTCCAATACTGATGGGGTGGACGGCCCCACATGCGGCATCTGTGTGCCAGACTGGTGGTTCGTTGAAACTTCCAATCGAAGGGGACCGTCCATGAGCAGTATATCGGTTATCGGGCTGGATATCGCCAAGCATGTTTTTCAGGTTCACGGCGTTGACGAGAGCGGCGCGGTTGTCGTGCGCCGGCAGCTTCGCCGCGGCCAGATGCTGGATTATTTCGCAAAGCTGCCGCCCTGCCTGATCGGGCTCGAGGCCTGCGCCACCGGGCATCATTGGGGGCGGGAGCTGCGGGCGCTGGGGCACGATGTGCGCCTGATCCCGCCGCAATATGTGAAGCCGTACGTCAAGCGCAACAAGACCGAT
>CAMYKU010000043.1 GCA_947259105.1 uncultured Alphaproteobacteria bacterium | reverse complement strand
GTAAGGCTGCTTCGCATCCCGGCGGGCCGGCCGGTGCCGAGGCATTCCCACCGCGGGCTGGAACTGACACTCGTCCTGTCGGGCGCCTTTTCGGACGCGACCGGTCGTTATGGGCGTGGCGATCTTCAGGAGGCAGACGAAAACCTCGAGCATCAGCCCCATGCAGAGCCGGGAGAAGACTGTATCTGCCTGGCCATCACCGATGCACCGCTCCGTTTCTCGAGCTTCGCAGCGCGGATGGTGCAGCCATTGCTCGGCATATGACCTTGCGGGATGGCGTGCTGCGTCAAGGCTGCTCATGGCCGTTCGCGACGGTTTGCATCGCTGAATCTGGCGGCAGCTTCGCTCCAACCACCTGTATGGGACCTCGGTCCGGCGCCGGAGAGACACTCCGGCTGTTTCGCGCCCAATACCGTTTAATGTGACGTGTCGCAGCTTTACGGAACGGGAGAGGAGAGCCCTGTGAGCGATAGATGGGTGGACACCGTACCGGTGTTGGATCACTTCGAAAAGGTAGCCGATCCGTCCCATTATGCGCCTCTCCCGGACGATTGGCATCTCGGCGTTTCCGATGTGGTGGATTCGACCAGCGCGATCGAGGCCGGCCGTTACAAGGCTGTGAATCTTGCGGGCGCCGGCACCATCAGCGCAGTCGCCAACGCGCTTGGGCGCGAGTTTTCGCTGTTCGTGTTCGGCGGCGACGGGGCCCGGTTCTCTGTTCCCCCGATTCAGGCCCCGGCTGCAGCCGATGCGCTCTCCCGCGTCGCCATGTGGGCGGAGCGTGAATTGAACCTGCGCCTGCGCGTGGGCATGACGAGTGTGGCCGAGGTTCGCGCCGCCGGCTTCGATGCTCGGGTCGCGTTCTGGCAAGCCTCCGACCATGTTCGCTACGCCATGTTCACGGGCGGAGGGCTGGAATGGGCGGAAGCCCAGTTGAAGAGTGGTGCCATCAGCCTTCTGCCGGCGCCAGAACATGAGGAGCCGAACCTGACCGGCCTTTCCTGCCAATGGGGACCCATCCTGCCGCGGCAGGGGAAGATACTGTCACTGATTGTCAAGCCAGAGCCGGGCGCATCGAAAGAACGTTTTGCCGAGATCACATCCGGGGTGATCGCGCTCCTAGAAGAGGCCGCCGCTGCAAGCCCCGTGCCGGCGGACGGGCCTGACGTGCGCTGGCCATCCACCGCCATTGGTCTTCAGGCACGCATCGCCCGCAGGGCGTATCCCGGGTGGAGGCGGCGCCTGCACGTTCTGGTAACGACGGCGCTGACCTGGCTTGTGTTCAAGCTGCGCATCCGCATCGGCCGCTTCGATCCTGATCGTTACCGACGCGAGATCGCCGTCAACACCGATTTTCGAAAATTCGACGATGCGCTGATGATGACGGTCGATTGCTCACCGGACGCCGCTTTACGGCTACGCGAGGTATTGGACGAGGCAACCACCGCGGGCGTTGTTCGCTACGGCCTGCACCTGCAGGACCAAGCTCTTATAACCTGTGTCGTGCCATCGGTGCTGACCTCGGACCACATGCACTTCGTTGACGGCGCCGATGGCGGCTATGCTTCAGCCGCAAGGCAGCTGCGTGGGTGACCGCGGCGTGACCTGGCAGACAAGATGGTCCGGGCTGAAACTTTGATGGATTGGCTTAACCACCTAATGCTTGCTCGGTATAGGTGGCTGCGGGCTCCCGCAACCAATCCAGCAGACAAAAATCCTTCAACTCAATGAGTTGCGGGGCTTTCGTTTTGTCGAGCAATCCCAGGTTAATGAAATCAACAGGTCAGGGCAGCAGGTCCAAATCACCCCGCAACCAAACCACCGGGAACCAGCCGTGTTGGTCAGACTGCGTCTGCCGACGCGATGAGGGTCTTTCGCCTCTTGACACGCAGCGGACCAGGTTCAGGTGTTCGATCAGTTCCCGACAAAGAACCCCAAGAACGCCTCGAGTGTCGCCTCGGGTGCCTCTTCCTGAACGTAGTGACCGCAGTCGATCGGACCGCCTTCGACAGTCGAGGTCGCATAGTCCTGCCATATCTCGCGCACATCGCCGTACACCGTGCCAGTGTGGCTGCGCGCGCCCCAAATGGCCAGCAGGGGGCACGCAACCCGGCGGCCCGCCTCATAATCCGCCTCGTCCATTTCCAGGTCTGAGGTCGCGCAGGCACGGTAGTCCTCGCAGGACCCCCGGATCGTCCTCCACGTAAAGCAGCGCACGTATTCGTCGAAGGCTTCGGCGCTGAAGGGCGCGAGCCCTACGCCCTTCTTGGACAGCTTCTTTTCCATGTAGTAGCGCGCCGGAACCCCCGCCATCATCCGCTCGGGCATGTCATGGGGCTGGGCCATGAACAGCCAGTGCCAGGATTTCATCGCCCAGTCCTTCGAGACGTTGGCCCAGATGTGGCGGTTGGGCAGGATATCCACCACCGCGGCGCGCTCGACCCTGCCGGGATGATCGAGACACAGCCGGTGCGCGGTCCGTGCGCCCCGGTCGTGTCCGGCCAGCTGGAACCTGTCGAACCCGAGTGCCTTCATGACATCGACCTGGTCCTGCGCCATGGCGCGGAAGGAAAAGTTGATGTGGTTCTCACCGCCATCCTCGGGGCCGACGCTATCGCCATAGCCGCGCAGGTCGGTTGCGACTACGCGAAATCGTTCTGCCAGATCGTCGGCGATCTTGTGCCAGGACACATGGGTCATGGGATTGCCGTGCAGAAGCAGCAATGGGGGGCCGTTCCCGCCGTGCCGCAGATGTATTGTCGCGGGACCGAAACCACGGTCCGGGACATCGATGCTGACGCGCTCAAAATTCTCGAACATCCACTGCTCCACCTGCAATCCGCTCCGGTACACGATACCAAGCTAATGATGCGGGACAACCGTCTTGGCCCGCTCGCGGGAGGGAAATACAGACCGTACTATGGTATAGCTGGAGGACCGGAGAGGGATTCGGCCGAAACCTGAACGAACACATCACGAAATGGGCGCTCGAGATGAAAGAAAGCCGTCCCCGTTTGAGTGAAACCATCGCTTTCGTAGGCTTCGGCGAAGCCGGCCAGGCCTTCGCCCAAGGTTGGCGGTCGGAGGCCGACATGGAGATTCGGTCTTACGACATAAAGACCGATGATCCGCTGACCAGAGACGGTAAGCTGGACGACTACGCCCGGCATGGCGTAACTCCCGCGTTGTCGGCGGTGGAAGCGGCCATGGGCGCCGACATCATCGTCTCGGCGGTGACCGCCGACGCCATCCTGGACGCGGCGGACAGCGTGCTGCCCGCGCTTGGGGCCGGCCAGCTTTATCTCGATATCAATTCCGCGGCCCCGTCGAAGAAACAGCGGGCCGCGGAACGCATTGCCGAAGCGGGCGGCAGTTATGTCGATGTTGCGGTCATGGCGCCGGTGCATCCCGGCCTTCACCGGACACCCCTGTTGATTGGCGGCCCCGGCGCCAAGCGTATAGAGGCCCTGTTCAAACGGCTGCGCATGAATTTCGAGATCGTTTCGGAAGATGTCGGTGACGCATCGACCGTGAAAATGGTGCGGAGCATCATGATCAAGGGGATCGAAAGCCTGACCGTCGAATGCGTCCTTGCCGCAGTCAAGGCGGGCATCGACGACCGTATTCTGGACTCGCTGGAGAAGAGTTTTCCGGGCATGGAATGGAAGAGGCGCGCCGGCTACATGATGGAGCGTGTCGTCAGGCATGGCCAGCGGCGGGCGGCGGAAATGCGGGAGGTCGCGGCCACCCTGGAAGACATGGGCATCGGCGGAACCATGGCGACAGCCACGGCCGAACGTCAGCAATGGATGGCCGACCTTGCGCCGTCCGTACGGTTTCCAGACGGCATACCGGATGATTACCGCGTTCTTGCGGAGACCATTCTGGCCCTGCATGGCGAGAAAAATACTCCATCATAAAACGCGTGGGACCGCACTGAAAGGTTTTCCTCACTTGGCGTAGACCACGCCGTCCATCAGCTTGCGCGCCGTGCGCAGGATCGCGGTGCTTCCGACGGCCCCGTCGGCGTCGAGCGATGCGACGACCGTCATTTCCCCGGTCGGGTGTTCTATGGCCAGGCTGAGCTCCGCGCCCTCGCCAACCTTGGCCAGCGTGTTTGCCGGGCTGCCTCCCAGCAGACACGCCGTTGCGACACTGGCGGCACCAAGGACGCCGATCGTCTTGTGGCAGCGATGCGGGATGAACGTGCGGGTCGCAATGGCGCCGCCAGTCCTGGGCGCGCTGACCAAAGTCATCTTGGGCACCGATTTCTGCGTGACGTCGCCCAGGTTCATCAGCGGGCCGCACTGCAGTCGAATGGCTTCAAGCCTGCCGCGGAGCCGTTCGTCGGCCTCGAGGTCCTCCGGCGTTTCCTCGCCGCTGATGCCCATGTCGGAGGCGCGCATCACCACGCAGGGCATTCCGTTGTCGATCATCGTTACCTCGACGCCGTCGATAACGTCGACGACATTGCCGGTCGGCAAAAGCGTGCCGCATGACGATCCCGCCGTGTCCTTGAACTCGATCGGAACAGCGGCCGATGTCCCAGGGACACCGTCGATATGGGCATCGCCCCTGTAGTTGATCTTGCCACCCGGTGTGGAAATATGTGCGACGGCGATCTGCCCGGTATTCTCCATGAAAATGGCGACCGCGGTGATGTCCGGTTTCACCTCGACAAGCCCGCGTTCAATCGCGAAATAGCCAACGCCGGCCAGGATGTTCCCGCAGTTCTGGGCGTCGGTCACGACAGGCCGATCAACGAAAACCTGCAGGAACAGGTAGTCGACATCGACACCGTTGCGGTCGGACCTGGATACCACCGCGACTTTGGACGTCAGCGGATCGGCGCCGCCGATGCCGTCGATCTGGCGCGGGTCGGGAGAGCCCATGATCGACAACAGCAATTGGTCCCGTTCGGCCGGATCACGAGGAAGGTCGTCTTTCAGGAAATATACGCCCTTTGACGTCCCGCCGCGCATCCAGGTGCATGCGATGCCGTCATCGGTCGTCATATGTATTTCAGTCCTTTCGATTCGAGACGCTCGCGCATGCCGTAAATATCGAGACCCAGCTCGCCGGCCAGAAGCCTCTTGCGGGTGCTCGCTTCCTTCTCTTCCCGCTCCTTCGATTTCCGGACCACCAGGGCGGCGTCTTCGCGCGGGACGACGACCACACCGTCGTCGTCGGCGACGATCACGTCGCCCGGCTTGATGGCTGCGCCAGCGCAAACGACAGGTACGTTCACCGATCCCAGCGTCTCTTTGACCGTGCCCTGAGCCGAGATCGCGCTCGACCAGACGGGGAAGCCCATTTCTTTCAGGGGCCGGACGTCGCGGCATCCTCCCTCGATGATCAGCCCGCGAACGCCGCGCGCCGATAGTGAGCAGGCCAGCAACTCGCCGAAATACCCGGCATTCGATGGCGAGGTCGGGGCAACGACAAGAATGTCGCCCGCCCGGCATTGTTCCACGGCGACGTGGATCATCCAGTTGTCGCAGGGCGGAAGCGACACCGTTACGGCCGTACCGGAGATCCGCGCGTCTGGATAGATCGGACGCATATGGGCGCCGAGCAGACCGGTACGTCCCTGCGCCTCGTGCACGGTTGCGACGCCAAACGATGCCAATTCATCGGCTGCGGCACGATCGGCGCGTTCAATACCCTGGACAACAACGTTCGCCATCACAACTGATCCACGGTTCTAGGGAAGATCGACTGATACGCTTCACCGTAACGCGCCGGGCGTCCGCCCGCCTGGCCGCCCGAGTTGCGGCGAAACTGGTTGCCGCGGTTTTCCGCCACATTCGTGTAGTAGTCCCACAAATGCTCCTGGCCTTCCATGCATTCGATGGCGGCGCGTTTCTTATCCCATACGTCGGTGATATCCAGGATCGTGTCCGGTTTCCAGCCGCATTGTTCGGTCTGGTGCGGCTCGAACAGGTACATCTGCGGCGCACCCAACACCTTTTCGCCCGGCTTGTGGCCCCATGCCTGGGCGATCATCCGCGCGTTCAGCGCAAATCGCGTCGCTGCGGGATGGTCGGTATTGTACGGGTCGTCGAGCGAATGCGACAGGACGAAGCTGGGCTGAACGCTGCGAAAGACGTCGACAAGGCGGTCGGCCGCAGCGGCGTCGAGGTTGAGCGGGTAATCGCCGACATCGAAGCAGAGCAGTTCGGCCGCGCCGAGCGCGTTGGCGGCATTTTCCGCCTCGCGGTGCCGGCTGGCCTTGACCTCGTCGAGTGTAACGTTGCCCTGTTTCCACAGTTTGGCGCTTTCGCCGCGCTCGCCGTAAGAAAGGCAGACGACAGTCACGTCGTAGCCGGCCGCGGCATGCAGCGCGATGGCGCCGCCGGCGCGCCAGACGAAATCGGCGGCATGGGCGCTGACCACAAGGGCTGCCTTGCTCATTTCTGTTTCTCCTCGTTTCTCGTTCGCCGCGGCGCCGGCCCGCGCCGGTCGCGCAGCGGCCGTGTCGGCTATCCTCTACGTTGAAGATACTGCAATATTAGCGCACGAGCACACCAAAGCGTTTCTTGACCGCGTTTCGCCGCTTCAGCGAATAACGTGGGGCACGAAATCCCATAGCCGTTTCCCGACCAGACGGAATGCGGCGGGCAGCCAATGCAAGAGAATGAGTCTATTCGCTTTGCCAGCTTTTTTTGCGTGACATATTCCGGGCGGGCACAGACGACGACGAATGGCCTGGAGCTTTTTGGCACCTCGGGTTCAACCCGGTTTCCGTTTGAATTTGAAAGAATCGCACCTGATGTGCCATGTTGGTGCGTCTATCGATCATAGGGCCGTCGGTCGAACCTTCGTGCGGACACCCGATGAAGTCGCCGAACGGGACCTGAAACAACGGAAAAACGCGAAAACAAATCGTCAGGGAGGACGAAAATGAAGAACATCAAGACGGCCACATGTCGTGCGGCTGCGAGTCTGGCAGTGATGTGCCTCGGCGCGACCGGATTCGCGGCAGCAGCGGCGGCACAAGATAGTCTCGACCTGACCGGCGAGACTGTCGAATTTGTGATTCCGTTTTCGGAATCAGGCGGATCGGCCAAATGGGCCAACTTCTATGCGCCGCTCCTCAGCGAAGCACTGCCGGGCAAGCCGACCGTTGTCGTGAAATACATGCCGGGCGCTGGTTCGACCAAGGGCGCAAACTGGTTCCAGCAGCAGGAGTACGAAGACGGCACCGTGATCTTCGGCTCGTCGGGCTCGACGCAGTTCCCGTACCTTCTGGGCGATCCACGCGTGAAGTATGAATATGGCGACTGGAACGTGGTTCTCGCTTCCGGCACCGGCGGCGTGGCCTACCTGCCGCCCGATATCGCCAAGAAGTTCGACGGCGACGCGGACGGCCTGAAGGGAATCGATTTCATCTATGGTTCACAGGGCGCGACGCGTCTTGATCTCGTGCCGCTCCTGGCATGGGAGATGCTGGGCATGAAGGTTGAGCCGGTCTTCGGCATCAAGGGTCGCGGCGACGGCCGCCTGATGTTCGAGCGCGGCGAAGCCAGTATCGATTACCAGACCTCTTCGGCATACCTGAAGGGCGTCGTCCCGCTGGTCGATCAGGGATTGGCCGTACCGATGATGTCATGGGGCGCCCTCGACGCCGACGGCAATATCGTGCGCGACCCGACCTTCCCTGATATGCCGACCTTCAAGGAGGTTTGTGAGGCGACCAAAGGCTGCAAGACTTCGGGCGATGCATGGAGCGCCTGGAAAGCATTCTTCATCGCCGGCTTCCCGGCGCAGAAGATGGTCTTCCTGCCCAAGGGTGCGCCCGACGCGGCGATCGCGACATACAAGAAAGCGTTCGACGATGTCATCGCGCGCAGCGATTTCCCGAAATTGTCGGCCGCCACGCTCGGCCTTTATCCGCAGATGACGGGCGCGCAGGCCAAGGCAACGTTGAAACTCGGCACTGAGGTGCCTCTTGAAGCCAAGGCCTTCGTCAAGAACTGGCTGAAAGAGCGCTACGGAGTCTCGCTGAAATAGGCCACAGAACGCCTGCCCTCCGCGCCATTGCGCGGAGGGAACTCTTCCCATGGGAAACCGAAGGGCCGGACCATAGACCTTTTATCGACCGCACTGCCAGCGCTGGGAGACGCGTTTTCGCTCATTCTCCAGCCTCAGCAGATCATGTTTTTGATCCTGGGCGTCCTTCTTGGTTTGTCGGTCGGGGTCTTTCCCGGACTCGGCGGTATCGCCGGGCTGTCACTGGTACTGCCGTTCATTTACGGGATGGATCCTGTCTCGGGGCTCGCGCTTATGGTGGGCCTCATCGCGGTGATCCCAACGTCGGACACTTTCGCGTCGGTCCTCATGGGGATTCCGGGCTCGTCGGCCAGCCAGGCCACGGTGCTCGACGGCTTCCCTCTGGCGAAGAAGGGGGAAGCCGCGCGCGCGCTGTCGGCGGCCTTCGCGTCATCGCTTTTCGGCGGCCTGTTCGGCGCGACCATCCTGACATTCTTTATCCTGATCGCGCGTCCCCTGGTGCTGGCCTTCGGCCTGCCCGAGATGCTGATGATCACGATTCTCGGCTTGTCCATGGTGGCGATCCTCGCCGGCCGCATCCCGATCAAAGGGGTCGCGGCGGCGGGCCTCGGGCTGATGGTGGGCACCATCGGCGAAGCCGGAGCAGGTGGCAGCCTGCGGATGTCGACCTATGACCTCCCCTACCTGATCGACGGGCTGACGCTGGTCATCGTCGGGCTCGGCATCTTCGCGATCCCCGAAATCGTGGCGCTTCTCCGACAGGACCGGGCGATTTCCAGGTCAGGCGGTCTGGGCGCGGGCTGGCTGGACGGGATCCGCGACTGGTGGGCCAATCTGTTCCTGTCGTTCCGTTGCTCCGTCATCGGAGTGATCGTCGGCGTTATTCCAGGCCTTGGAGGGTCAGTCGTGGACTGGATCGCCTACGGCCACACCGTGCAATTGGCCAAGGACAAAAGCCGCTTCGGTTCAGGTGACATACGCGGGGTGATCGGACCGGAATCTTCGAACAACGCCAAGGAAGGCGGTGGACTCGTCCCCACGCTGATTTTCGGCATCCCGGGCAGCGGCTCGATGGCTGTATTCCTCGGCGGTCTCGCGCTATTGGGATACGACGCGGGACCGCAGATGATCCGGAACGATCTGGACGTGACCTACACGATCGTCTGGTCGCTGGCCCTGGCCAACGTCTTCGGCGCGGGTCTCTGCATCGTGTTTTCGAGTGCGATCGCGCGCCTGACCACGATCCGCTTTACCTTGCTCGGCCCCTTTCTTTTCATGATGATCTCATTTGCGGCCTTCCAATCGCGTCAGTCGCTCGGCGACCTGGTCGCGCTTTTTGCGGTCGGCCTTCTTGGAATCTTCCTGCGGCGGTTCGACTGGTCGCGTCCCGCGTTCCTGATCGGCTTCGTCCTGTCCCATCAGGCCGAAAACTTCAGCAACATGGCCAACCAGGTCGCCGGGGCGAAATTCCGGCGGAGCTTCGAGACCGGCTTCGACTATATCGCTTCGCCGATCGTGCTGGTGATCCTCGCCCTGACCGTCGCCTCGATCATCATAGGAGTCCGGCAGGCCAGGCAGATACTGCCCGAAGGCGACGTCCCCGTCGGCCGGAAACGTGCACCCCTGATCTTCCTTCTGGTCGTGACCGCCTATTTGATGGTCGCCTGGGTCAACGCAATGATGATCGACCTGATGAGCGACAAGATCTTCCCGGTAACGGTTTCATCGATAACCCTTGTCTGCTGCCTGCTGCTTCTGATCCGGATGATACGGGCGCCGGAGACCGACGCGATATTCACCGATCGTGCGGCAGGCCACGACGAGACCGAGGCTGCACACGGGCTCTGGAGCACGCTTTCCTGGTTCGCGGGCCTGCTTCTCCTTTCGTCTCTTCTGGGCTTCGTGCTGGCGCTCTCGATCTTCCTCGTCTCTTTCCTGCGTTTACGCGCGGGGCTCGGCTGGGCGCGCGTCCTGATCATGTCGGCAGCCGGGGTCGCGTTCATCACGACGATGGCGGGCATGCTTCATCGCGACTTCCCGCCGGGACTTCTCCAGGAATTTGTCAAACTGCCCTGGCCGCTTGGATGACACAAAGACGCGATCCCCTACCTTTTCCTGGGCTGCGGCAGCTCGCGCGGCGGCACCATCAAATAGACCACGACCTTGAAACATAAGCGTCTTGGCGCCCGCGTCAGGCGGCGCGGCGGTTTCAACATATTGGACTTGGCAAGAGGACATCATGACGGAATCCAAGGAACCACGCTGGGCCCGGAGCCTGTATTCCCAGCTGGTTGAAGGGGGCGTTACCTTGTTCACCCACGTTCCCGACGCGGGAAACGCTGCGTTAATTCGACTGGCCCAGCAGAACAACAAGACCAGTGCGGTGCTTCTTTCGGCGGAAGAGGAAGGCGTTGGAATCTGTGCGGGCGCCGATCTGGTCGGTGGTCGAAGCGTGGTTTGCATGCAGTCGTCGGGGGTGGGCAACTGCGTGAACCACCTGTCGCTCGTCAAGGGCGGGCGGTTTCCGGTTTTTCTGATCGTGACGATGCGCGGCGATTACGGCGAAATGAACCCCTGGCAGTATCCCATGGGCCAGGCGGTCGATGCTGTGCTGGAGGCCATGGGACTGCTGATATTCCGCGTTGATTCCGAGGAAGACCTGGAGGTCGCAACGGGCGCCGCTTTATCGGCGTGTTTCAAGGGCGGCCAGGGCGTTGCCCTCGTGCTGTCGCAGCGCTTTCTGGGCGCCAAGGCCTTTTGAACGGGGAGAAACGAAGATGGTAGACGCATCATTGGATCGCCGCGAGCTTCTCCCGAAAATTCTTCCGGGCCACGCCGAATATCTGATCGTCTCGGGCCTCGCGGGTGCATCGCGCGATGCTGCCGCGCTAACCTCTGAGGGTGACAACCTTTTCACGATGGGCGGGGCGATGGGAGCCGCCGTTTCGATAGGTCTGGGAATGGCGCTCTGCGCCCCGGACAAGAAGATCGCGGTCATTACCGGCGATGGCGAGTTGTTGATGAATATCGGGAGTCTGGCGACGGTCGCATCGGCCGCGCCGCAAAATCTTTCGATAATCTGTATCGATAATGGACAGCATGGCGAAACGGGAGGCCAAAAAGGCCACACCGCAGAGAGAACCGATCTCGAGTTGATGGCCAAGGGAGCCGGCATATCGGCGGTAATGACAATTTCCCGGCCGGAGGAACTGGAGACGGCTGCACGGTTTCTGACTGAATCCCCGGGGCCGAGATTTCTTTGGACCAGGGTTTTGCCCGGCCCCCCATCCGACTGGACGTGACTGGAATTTGGCGGACTGCCGTACAAGATTCAGGGCAGCCGCTCTCAAGCGCGGCTAGAATTGCCGCTACTGGGTGCTGGACCGCATCGAACCGCCATACAAGGATTGACCGCAAGTATGCCACCATGGCCCGTTCTTTGATGGGCCGAATGTCGTTGGACTTCGGGTCATCAAGGCGCTGTCTTGCGAAGACAGGGTAGTGCAGGAGAGCAGACGGACGACCCGTAAATTGACGGACGGGAAAGCATTGGAGTGAAGACGTCGGGACGTCGCCACATGATCAGTCGCGAGACGCAGGGGTAAGTTCATGGCACGCGGTATTGTTGACCATGAAGCGCTCAAATCGGATGAAATTCAGCGCCTCAGGAACCAATCGGCCAGCGAGGACACGCCATTTCGTGTGACCAAGATCGGGCATGTGGTCCTGAAAGTGACCGACATTGAGCGCTCGCTCGATTTCTATACCCGTGTCATGGGTTTTGAGGTCTCGGACGTCTACCCGGACAGCATGATGCCGGGTCGGATGGTTTTCCTGAGGTTCAGCGAGGATCATCACGGCGTCGCCCTTGTCGGCGGCGCGGAAGGAGATTCGCGATCCCGAGAGTTGCACCATATGGCGTTCGAGGTCGCGACTCTGGATGAAGTCTTCAAGGCGCGTGCGCATCTGGAGGAACACGGCATCAAGATAGCCTATGAGGGCCGTCGAAGGGCCGGTGTACAGATTGCCGTAGAATTTTCAGATCCCGATGGCCACCGGCTCGAGATCTATTGGGGTCTGGATCAGGTTGCCCGCGGCGAAGCGGCGCGACCGCCCGAAGAATGGATCGAAACCTTCTCGCTGGAAGATGCGGTCGACAACCCGCCCCAGGGACAGGATACGACGTTGCAGGACCCAGGGTTGCGCCGCGACAAGCCTTAATTCACCATAGGCGTTGCCACGCAACGGTCGCCAGTTCGCCGTCTCCGGAGATCAGGCGGATCTCGCCGGGACATCCGAAAAACGACAATGCCATCACCTGCGGTCGAAGCGCCGCCGAAGGAGTTTGGCGGATTGACTCCGGTGACCGTCATGCCAATACGAGGTACAGTGGCGGACACGTTAATTAACGGAGCAAGCCATGATCGTTGAGCAGATTTGGACGGCGAACGATTACCGCAATTTCAACTACCTCGTTGCATGCCCCGAAACCGGCGAGGCATTGGCGATCGACCCCCTCGACCACGCGAAGTGTCTGGCCGCCGCCGCGCGCCACGGGTGGGGGATCACGCAGGTGCTCAATACCCATGAGCACGCTGACCACACAGGAGGCAACGTGGCGATGGTCGCGGCTACGGGCGCAAAGCTTTCGGCCCACAGGAACGCCGAGGGCAAAATCCCTGGCGTTGATCGGGGTCTCGGCGCTGGCGACATTATCAAGGTCGGCCGGACGGTCGAGCTCGAGGTGCTGGACACGCCGGGGCACACGATGTCCCACGTATGCCTGTTGTCCCGCACTGACGCCCCCGCGCTCTTCTGCGGCGACACGCTGTTCAACGCCGGCGCCGGCAACTGTCACCATGGCGGTCATCCCAACGAGCTTTACAACACGTTCGCAACCCAGCTCGCCAACCTGCCGGATGAGACGCTCGTCTACCCCGGGCACGACTACTTCGGCAATAACCTGCAGTTCACAATGGACCGGGAACCCGATAACGCGCGGGCTGCGGCGCTTCTCGACGAGGTCGAGCGCCAGGATCCGAACAACGCGCTCGTTTCGACGCTCGCTCTCGAGAAGGAGATCAATACGTTCTTTCGGCTGCACAGCCCTACCGTAATCAAGAAACTGCGCGAGGTTTTCCATGACCTGCCCGAAGATCCGGACCCAAAGACGGTGTTCGTGAAGCTGAGGGAGCTCAGGAATTCCTGGTGAGGAACGGTATGTTGTCGCACGGAAAACGCTGCTCCAGGCTGCGGCACGCCGTCCCGCAAGGGTCGGTGGCCCCGTCTGAGCTTCAGATAACCTCGTCGAGGCCGTTCGCCGCGTCGTCCAGACTGCTGCACGGCAACGAACTGCGGAACAGGGGGAACAATCATGGATACGCGCGCGGCGGTCGCCCTTAAGGCCGGCGAGCCTCTTTCGATCGAGACGGTCCAGCTCGAGGGACCCAGGGACGGCGAGGTGCTGGTGGAGATCAAGGCCACCGGCATCTGCCACACCGACGAATTCACGCGCTCGGGCGCCGACCCGGAGGGCGCCTTTCCGGCGATCCTCGGCCACGAGGGCGCCGGCGTGGTGGTCGACACCGGCCCGGGCGTCACCTCGGTGTCCAGGGGCGACCATGTGATCCCGCTGTACACCCCGGAATGCCGGCAATGCGACTATTGCACCTCGGGCCGGACCAACCTGTGCCAGGCGATCCGCGAGACGCAAGGCCGCGGCGTCATGCCCGACGGCACCAGTCGCTTCTCGCTGGGCGGCGAGCCGGTGCTGCATTACATGGGCACCTCGACATTCTCGAATTACACCGTGCTGCCCGAGATCGCGGTCGCCAGGGTGCGAGAGGACGCGCCGTTCGACAAGATCTGCTATATCGGCTGCGGGGTGACGACCGGCATTGGCGCGGTCATCAACACGGCCAAGGTCCGGCCCGGCGACAACGTCGTCGTGTTCGGGCTCGGCGGCATCGGCCTGAACGTTATCCAGGGGGCGCGGCTGGTCGGCGCGGACATGATCGTCGGTGTCGACCTCAACCCGGCGCGCAAGCCGCTGGGCGAGAAATTCGGCATGACCCATTTCGTCAACCCGAAGGAGGTCGAGGGCGACCTCGTCCCCTGGCTCGTCGATCTGACGAAGGGCGGCGCGGACCACAGCTTCGAGTGCATCGGCAACGTCAATACCATGCGCCAGGCGCTGGAATGCTGCCACAAGGGCTGGGGCGAGAGCACCATCATCGGGGTCGCCGGGGCCGGCCAGGAAATCTCGACGCGCCCCTTCCAGCTGGTCACCGGGCGGGTCTGGCGCGGAACCGCCTTTGGCGGCGCCAAGGGCCGCACCGACGTGCCGAAGATCGTCGACTGGTACATGGAGGGCAAGATCAATATCGACGACCTGATCACCCACACCATGCCGCTGGAGAAGATCAACGACGCCTTCGACCTGATGCATGCGGGCGAATCGATCCGCAGCGTGGTGGAATTCTGAGCGATTTCGGCTGACGCCGAATCCTGCCGGGACGCTCAACCCTCGGGCGGTTCGGCCGGCGGACTGACATTGCGCGCTTTGACACCCTGTTCCAATAGTCCGACAGCGCTCGACATGCCTGCTAAAGCGGCAACTCCGTCGTGTGCTTGATCTCCTCCATGACGAAACTGGCCGACACATCCATCAGGTCGACCTTGGAAATGAGTCTCTGGTAGAGGGTGTCGTATGCCGCCATCTCGGGAATCCGTGCATACAGCAGATAATCGATGGTGCCGCTGGTCCTGTAAACGCCGACGATCTCCGGAATGTCCCGCACAGCCTTGCTGAACCGACCCAGCCATTCGGCGTCGTGGCGGGACGCCCGGATCGTGATGAAGGCGGCAAGGCCCAAATTCACCGCTTCGGGGTCGACCAGGGCGACGGTCCTTGTGATCACGGCGGCATCCTGAAGCCGCCTTACGCGCCGCCAGCAGGCGTTTCGCGACAGGGAGACCTTTTCGCCGAGATCCTCGATCGAGATATCTGCGTTGCGCTGGAGAAATCGGAGGATACTCCGATCATAATCGTCAAGTTTTCCCATATTTCGAAAGATAATGGGAAATTATCTGGAATCAAGGAAAAAAAGAGTGATAAACGGGAGGATATCTCTTCCAATCCGCACTAATATATGCGTCGTGGGTATGACGACGGAGGCGTGGGCATGTCATCCAGATCCGAAGATCTCATCGAGAACATCCGGCAGGCGCTGATCGGCGACAATCAGGCGCTGGAGGGGCCGTTTGGACCGCGGCGACTGGTTTATGCCGACTACACAGCGTCCGGGCGGTCCCTGTCGTTTATTGAGGATTTCATCCGCGAAGCGGTGATGCCGTTCTATGCCAATACCCATACCGAAAGCTCCGGCACGGGCCGGCAGACCAGCCAGTTCCGCGAAGATGCGCGGCGCATCATCAAGCGGTGCGTTCATGGCGCCGACGACGACGTGGTCATTTTCTGCGGCTCGGGCGCCACCGGCGCGATCAACAAGCTGATCGACATCCTGGAAATCCGCATTCCGTCGCGTCTGGACCGCACCTATGGCTTCGCGCAACAGATTCCGGACAGTGATCGGCCGGTGGTGTTCGTCGGGCCGTACGAACATCATTCCAACGAGCTTCCGTGGCGCGAGTCGATTGCCGACGTGGTCGAAATTCCCGAGGACGGGGATGGCCAGGTGGATCTCCAGGCGCTCGATGAGCAATTGACGAGTCACGCCGGCCGGGCGCTGAAAATCGGGAGTTTTTCGGCGGCGTCCAATGTGACCGGCATCCTTACCGACACGCACGCAGTGACCGAGACGCTGCACAGGCACGGGGCGCTTTCGTTCTGGGACTATGCGGCGAGCGCCCCGTACGTGACCATCGACATGAATGCCGGCGAAGTCGGCAATCTCCGCAACAAGGATGCGATCTTCATTTCGCCCCACAAGTTCGTCGGCGGCCCTGGCACGCCCGGCGTTCTGGTCGTCAAGCGCAAGCTGCTGTCCAATCGGATCCCGTCGACGCCGGGGGGCGGTACAGTCGCCTATGTCAGCCCCACGGCCCATCGCTACACCGACGACCCGGTTCATCGCGAGGAGGGCGGAACGCCAGCCATTATCGAGTCCATCCGCGCCGGTCTTGTGTTCCAGCTCAAGGAGGCGGTTTCCGAACCGGTCATCAAGGAACGGGAGGAGCGCTTTGTTCGCCGCGCGTTGCAACGCTGGTCGCGGAACCCGGATATCGAGATCCTCGGAAATCCGGATGCCAGGCGGCTTTCGATCGTCTCGCTGATGATCCGGCATGGCAGCTTCTATCTGCACCACGATTTCGTCGTTGCGCTGCTCAACGATCTGTTCGGAATCCAGGCGCGGGGCGGGTGCTCGTGCGCCGGTCCCTACGGCCACCGGCTGCTGGGGATCGACCAAGAGACGTCGCAGCGTTTCGACGACGCGATCATGGCCGGGTGCGAAATCCTGAAGCCGGGCTGGGTCCGGGTGAATTTCAACTATTTCATCTCCGAGTCCGTCTTCAGTTACATTGTCGATGCGGTCGACTGGATCGGCCGCGAGGGGTGGCGATTCCTGCAGGATTACGAATTCTGCGAGACGACGGCCCGCTGGACGCACCGCAATGGGGACCGCCGGCCGCCGGCCAGCCTCGACGACCTGGATTACCAAACGGGCACGCTCAGGTATGAGTCCCGAGCGTGCCGTACGCCACTTCCGGACCTGGAGGACTACCTGAAGGAAGCGCAGGCCCTGGCTCAGGCACATGCCGACCGGCGCGGGCAGGACGACGCCGTGGCGCCGCATTTCGCGCCGCAACGAGAGGCCCTGCGCTGGTTCGCCCTGGCCGGCGACCATCAGTCCGCGCACGAGATGCCGATACATCGACCCGGCGTCCGAAAGCTTCCCAGAACGTAATCCGGGCCGGCTGGGACCCGGCGGTTGGCCGCACCGGGCCGGGGGGCCCGTTGAGCCGTTGTCAGCGTGCCGCCTCTTCCTGCGCGATGATCGCCTTCCGAAGCCGCGCGACATAGTCTGGCGGGAAGGTCCAGATCGGCGAGCCGGCTTCGCGAACCAAGCCGCGTTGTGCGGGATCCATACCGTATCGGACCATGGCCAGGATATCGCTGCTCGCCCACGGGCTCTTCCTGAAATAGCCGTGACCGTTGCCGCTTGCCGCGCCTTCCGCGTCGGTCGCATTGATCAGGTGCAAGTTCCCGGTCTTCAGGAGGAATTGTGCGGTGGCCGTGGGAATCTCGCCCGTGGCCAACTGCCCCATCCGCTCGTATGAGAGCAAAAATTGGGAAACGCCGAGCGCCTTGTCGGTTCCCGACATATAGATGCTGAGCCTCTCGACGTTATCGAGAAGCCCGTCCGCGATATAGGTCGCGACGAGGTCACGGTCGATATCGCCGCCAACGAGGATGACCTGTCCCAGCTTGGTTTTCGCGCGGGCAGCATCCGGGGCCAGAGCCTTGTTGATAAGGGCAAGTTGATTTACGGTCAGCGCAACCAGCCGGCTCCCCGCGCTGTAGCCGAGAATGTGAATGCGCTCGACCTCGGTGTCGCGCGCCAGGAACTGCAGAAACTTGCGAAACCCGAATGCCGAGACCCTGGCCGTGTCGAGATCCGAGAAATAGGCAAAACGACTGGGTGTCGATGGCCAGGAAAAGGCAACGGCGACGCCCTCGTAGCCGAGGAAATGCCAGAGTTCGGCCGAGACGAGAAGGGGGTCGGGGAACGGCACCTTGTAGCCGTGGACATAGACCAGGATGTCCTTGCGCGCTGATTGCCGTAGCTCCCTGTTCACCAATTCGGCAAAGCGCCGCCCTGCGGCCAAAGGATCCGGCGGGCGCAGGCCGGGCTCGGTGAATCCGGTGACGGTGTCGCCAAGGATGCCGAACTCCGTTACATCCACCAGCCTGAGGCGATAGTCGCCCTCGCGTTCCCTGGCGAGCGATATTCCGATCACCGCCTGCCATTCGGGAGGGCCGCTCGCGAGTTCGACCTTGCCCATGCCGAGCCGCCCGACCTCGCCGCGCTTGTCGAGGTACGGCGACATGCTTTCGGTCTCGGCGCCGGCCGGCTCGCGCAGCGTGGCATAGAAAATGCCCCGGCGCTCATCGGTGTCGAGCTCGAAACCCTCGGGGAACGGGCTCAATACGCCATCCTCGTAGACGGCGGGCGCCGGCATCAGATCGATCTGATACTCGCCACCGCCGCCGCAAGCCGCGAGCAGCCCGGCCAGGACAAGGGGGCCCAGCCTGCTGAGGCGCGGTGAAATTCGAGAGGTTCGAGCTGCATGGCAGGTCTTGCGGGATGGGGCCCGAATTGCGCGCTCAGTCGAATCGAAAATTGCCGTCATTTCACACAATACCCTCGCTGCAAGCCGGCGCGGCGCGATCGCCGAAGTCTAACGCGCTGCACGCGGTACGCTCAAGGCTAATGCCTCGCCGAGGGATGAGGGGCCGGCGAGGCCATGGCCGGCCGGCTGCCGCCTTCTACGCCTTCTTCTCCTCTTCGGCGGCAATGGCGGCGGCGCCTGCGGCCTCGGCGATCTCCTTCTTCTTCCCGGCCGATAACTCTGCGTCGGCCGGGAAGTCAACGGTAACGCGGCGGTGGGCGAACTGGATGCCGGCCTCCTGGAAAGCCTTCTGTACGCGGCTGTATATTTCCTTGCGGATCGAGAACTGCTTGCCCGGCTTGGTCGTAAACTTGCCGCGCACGATCATCGCCGAATCCTCCATCGCCTTCACGCCCTGGCTCTTGAACGGTTCGATAAAATCCTCCCCCATCTCGGGATGCTCCAGCATCTCCTGGCCGATTCGCTTGAAAATCTTCTTCACCTTGTCGACGTCGGTGTCGTAACCGACGCGGAACTCCAGCTTCATGATCATCCAGTCGCGGCTGTAATTGGTCAGATGCTGGATCTCGCCGTAAGGAACGGTGTGCAGCGGGCCGAGGTGATGGCGCAGCACCAGCGAGCGCATGTTGATCTTCTCCACCGTGCCCTTGACGCTGCCGATGTCGACATACTCGCCGCTCCGGAAGGCGTCATCGATCAGAAAGAACAGGCCCGATACCAGATCGCGCACCAGGGTCTGTGCACCGAAACCGATGGCAATACCCACAATCCCGGCGCCGGCCAGCAGCGGGCCGATATTCACGCCAAGCGCCGAGAGGATCACCATCGCCACAATCACGACGATCGAAATCTGCGCAAAGCGCACGAACAGGGGCAACACCGTGCCGAGCCGGGAGGCGTTCGCGGCGCCGCCCTCGTCGCCACCGGGCTGCTCATCCGTCTCGGCGGGCATTTGGCGCATCAGGAGAGCATTGAACAAGCCCCAGGCGACGTAGCCGACGAAGACCGTAAGCGCGATATCGACAGCGGCGCGCGCCATCTGCCCGCCGATGCTGGCATCGTCGAGGCTGAACAGGTCGGCGCGCCAGATTGCGGCCAGCGCGATCACGGCGATGACGCCGACGAGAATGTGTATTGCCCGCCGGAAGACCCGCTGAGACGATCCGGGGGAATCGTCCGCGGACCCGAAGTAGCGGCCGACGAGTCCGCATAGCATCCGGTCGACCAGAGGCAGCATCGCTATCAGGACGAGGCTGGACACGCCGGGGGCAGTGCCGGAGATCTTGCCGGAGAAGCCATTGAACACGGCGAGAACATAAATGATCGCAATGTAAAGTATGACCGGCAGGTACCAGAGATTGGCGAGTCCCTGCAGCAATCTGTGATTCGACTCGCCATGCCCGCCCGTGGCGAGCATCGAGGCGGCGACGCCGTGCCGGACGCGCCAGACCCCGGCGATGAGCACGATAAAGAACAGGGTTCCCACGCCCAGCACCAACAGTTGATGCGGTTCCTCGTCGAGGCCGAGCAGCCGCATCAGGTCGCAACCGAGCAGTCCGAATGACCCGATCGCCCCGACCGCCGCCGCGTATCGATGCGCTGTGCGGGCATCGGCATCGCCCAGCGGCACGACCCGCGGCATTCGCTTGCTCGGTGCGAACAGCATCCGTGAAACAGCCATGACGACACGAAACAGAACAATCGCCGTGATCAGCGTGAGCACGAAAAGCCGTGTCGGCTCGTGCTGCCCCTCATAGGCGATAAAAAACAGGATCACGGTGATGGCGGCGAAAATTGCCAGCCCCAGCAGGTCGATCAGCAGCATGCCCGCGGCACGGCCAAACCGGCCCAGGAAGTCCGCACCGGCGTCTGCCTTCAGGGGGGTTTTGACCGCCGACAACAGCCTCATGGCCAGCCATTCGCCGCCGTAGGCGAGAGCCAGTATTACAACGAGATAGGCCAGCACCCGAAGTGGGTACCAGGCATCGCGATCCTCGCTTAGCCGCTGATAGGCGAACAACGGGACCTGCGGCAGTTGCGGCGCGGTTTTCAGGACCGCAATGAAGTTTGCCCGAAACAACTCGCCGCGCTCCTCAAGCTGTTCGATCGCGGATTCCGATGCATCGGCCCTCGGCCCGGCACCAGCCTTCAGATACTCCGACAAAAGGGCGCGGGCCTGTTCATCGGACAGACGGGACAGCAGCTCCGCCCTCTCTTCGGCGGAGAGATTCTCCAGCGTCTCAGCCGTTGGCGGGACAGGCGGCGTGGGATCGGCGGTGAACTGCTGGGCCATCAGGCTGGATGGAACAGACAGGAAAATCAGCGCGAATATAGCACCGGCAATGTTTCGCATCTCGCCGAACCCCTTTCCTGTGATCGTCGCTGACACCGGCTTCACCTTTCGCTGATAAGCTATCCTGCCCGGCGCCCTCTAACGCAATACGATGAGCAAGACATCCAATCTTATTCGTTCAGGAAATTCTGTCCAACAAGTGCCGGCGGGGAACCCGGCCGTGAGGTTGCGCTGGTCAGAATCGTTCGCCATGATAAGCTCCGCAGTGCACCGGCGCTGCAGCTTCCGGGCCGGCCACCATTGGCACAATGGAATTTTGAAGATTAATGCATGAAGGCTTGCCAGGGAATGCACACGTGCTCGATCCGTTGCGTTGCGGCCAGCCGGCACGCGTGGGGGCGCTGGCGGATCGTGCGATGTGCCGAGAGTATGCCATGTTAGGGCCGGTGGGTGCTGCCCGTGCTATCTTCCGTCGACGCGACTCCCGGACGATGACCGTGGGCGGAGATAAGCGCGTGAACCGGCGCAGGGGGGCTGACCGTTGGGCGAAGTAGAAACGTTTAGTGTGCGTTTCTGGGGTGTTCGCGGGAGTATCGCCTGCCCGGGGGCCGAAACCGTGCGCTATGGCGGGAACACGTCCTGCCTTGAGGTGTCGTGCGGCGACCGCCGGTTGATCTTCGATGCCGGCACGGGGCTCCGTCCGCTCGGTGATGCGATGGCCGCGAACGGTGCGCCCGTCGACGGGGATATTTTCCTGACCCACACGCATCTCGACCACATTTACGGCCTGCCGTTCTTCCAGCCGTTTTTTGTCGCGCGGAACCGTTTCCGCATCTGGGCCGGCCATCTCAAGCCCGATTATGCGCTCAAGACCGTCGTATGCCAGATGATGATGTCGCCGTTGTTTCCGGTCCCGCCAGAGGTGTTCGCCGCCGACATCGAATACCGCGATTTCGCTGCCGGCGAGACGCTGCAACCGGCTGCGGGCATTGCGATCAAAACCGCGCTTCTCGACCATCCGGACAGAGCGACCGGCTACCGTGTCGAGTTCAACGGACGGTCGCTGTGCTACATTACCGACATCGGGCATGTCGCCGGACAGCGCGATGCCGCACTGGTCGATTTCGTCTCGGGCTCGGACATGATGATCTACGATTCGACGTACACCGACGAGGAATTTCCGCAATTCAGTAACTTCGGCCACTCGACCTGGCAGGAGGGCATGCGCATCGCCGACGCCGCCAACGTCGACCGGCTGGTGATCTTCCATCACGATCCCTCACACGACGATACGTTCATGGACGCGGTCGCGGTCGAGGCTGCGGCCGCGCGGCCGGGCACCGTCGTTGCGCGCGAGGGCATGGAGCTGTCGCCGGGCTCGCCCGCTTCCGGCGATTCGGACTGACCGGCGATGACCGCGCTGCGGGCGTGGCGCCGGCACCTGCAACTCGGGATTCCCACGTTGCTGGGCATCGCGCGGCGCGGCTTCTTCATCCCTTATCGCTATGCAGGCGATGTTCCCGCCGCCGGATCCCGGCCAGCCTATGCCGGTATCGAGCGCATCCTCGACGGCTGCCGCGACCGGTTTTCGGCATGGCTCGACCGAATGGAGTCGTACGCCGCGGAACTGCAGGCGATCGGCGACCGGCCGCCGCCGCAACCGCGCTGGAGCCAGGACTGGTTCCCGAGACTCGATGCGGCGATTGCCTACACCGTCACGCGCGAGACACGGCCGCAGCTCGTCGTCGAGACGGGCAGCGGCCACTCCACCCGGTTCCTGGCGCGGGCCGTTGCCGATGGCGGCCTCGACACCCGCATTGTGGCGATCGACCCTGCGCCGCGCGCCGACCTGGCGGGCCTTTCGCACGTCGAGATGCAGCGGCGCACCGTCCAGGAGGCAGGCGAGGCACCGTTCCATGCCCTGCAGCCCGGGGACATTCTGGCCATCGATTCCAGCCACATCCTGATGCCCGGCACCGATGTCGACATGCTGTTCAACCGTATCCTCGTCGACCTGCCGGCCGGCGTTCTGGTGCATATCCACGACATCTTCCTGCCGGACGACTACCCGCCGTCGTGGGACTGGCGCGGCTACAACGAACAGCTCGGCGTCGTGCCGTTTCTGGCGTTTGGGGGCTGGACCGTGGAATTCGCCAGCCATTACGCCGTTTCGCGGATGGCCGACAGGGTAGCGCGCGGTATCGCCGGCCGTCTCCCGCTGCCCGACGGGGCACGAGAATCGAGCCTTTGGCTCAAGAAACGGTGATCACGCGCGCGCAAAGCTTGATTTTGCGCCGGCGCCCTCGAAGGGCTATCTGAAGGACGGCCGCTGCACAATGTCGGCTAGGGGGACGGTTCCTGGATGGATATGAAGGCTCTTCTCACGGGACGGGCGAAGGTTCCGCCGCCGTCGGAGGATCTGCCGTTGCGTGTCCGTGCGGCGATAGAGCACGAGCAGGATGCCAGCGAACGGCTCGCCGCCTGGGTGCAGTTCGGCATCGTCCTCTTCTTCGGCGTACTCTATGCGGTTGCTCCGAAGACCTACAGCGGCGACTGGATGTTTCCGCCGGTCACATTCGCGCTGAGCGCCTTCTTCATCGCCGCGGCGGCGCGGCTCGTCCTGGTGCACCGGGGTCCCGTGGCCGGCTGGTTCGTCGGTGCCTCGGTGATGGTCGAGCTTTGCCTGTTGTTTCTCCTGATCTGGAGCTTCCACATCCAGTACGAACAGCCGCCGGCCTTCTATCTCAAGGCGCCAACGCTACTCTACGTCTTCATCTTCATCACGCTCAGGGCCCTCAGGTTCGAGGCGCGCTATGTTCTCCTGGCGGGCTTCACGGCCGCCGCCGGGTGGCTGGCAATGGTGCTCTATGCCGTCTATTCCGATCCCGCCGACAACATGATCACGCAGGACTACGTCCATTACCTCACCGCGAACTCGGTGCTGATCGGTGGCGAGCTCGACAAGATCATCACCATCCTGGTGGTCACCGCGATCCTGGCGGTGGCTCAGGTGCGGGCCCGGCGGATGCTGATCCGCTCGGTCGTCGAAGAGGCCGCGGCGCGGGACCTTTCCCGCTTCTTCGCTCCGGAGATCGCCGAGCGCATCACCGGCGCGGAATACCAGATCCGGCCCGGCCACGGCGAGGCCCGCGACGCCACCATCCTGACCACCGACATCCGCGGTTTCACTAAACTCGCCAGGTCGCTGCCGCCATCGGAGCTGATCGGCGCGCTGGTCGAGTATGAATCGCGCATGGTTCCGGTGATCCAGGCCCATGGCGGCAGCATCGACAAGTTCCTCGGCGACGGGATCCTGGCGACGTTCGGGGCGGCGGCGCCCAGCGACACCCATGCGGCGGACGCAATGCGCGCGTTGGAGGCAGTCATCGCGGTGGCCGACGAGTGGACGCAGGACCGCGAGGCCGCGAACCGCCGGCCGATGCGAATCGGCGCCGCGGTCGCCACCGGCCGCGTCGTGTTCGGCGCGGTTGGAGACGAGACGCGGCTCGAATATACGGTGATCGGCGACGCCGTGAATCTGGCGGTGAAGCTGGAAAAGCACAACAAGGCGGGCGAGACGCGCGCCCTGGCCGCCGCGGACGCGTTTGATCTGGCCGTGCGGCAGGGTTATGCGCCGTCCGGCATGGCGGAGCGCTACGGGCCGGTCCATATCCTGGGCGTCGAGGAGCCTGTCGAGGTTTACATCCTCGCCAGATAGATATCGGTCCTACTTGTACGGGTCCGCCGCATCGCGAAGGCCGTCACCGAGGAACTGAAAGGCGAGCACGACCAGAATCACCGGCAACACCGGCAACATCAGCCACGGGTATATGGCGACGACATTGATATTCTGTGCCTCGTTCAGGAGCACCCCCCAGCTCGTGATCGGGGGGCGCAGGCCCAGCCCGAGGAAGCTCAGGGCCGTCTCGGCCAGAATCATCGACGGAATCGAGAGCGTGGCCGAGGCGATCAGATGGCTCATGAAGCTGGGCATGAGGTGCCGGAAAATGACGCGGCCGGGCCGCGCCCCCATCAACTGCGCCGCCGTGCAGAAATCCTCTTCGCGCAGGGCGAGGAACTTGGACCGCACCGCGCGCGCCAGTCCCGGCCAGTCGAGCAGGGCGAGGATCACGGTTATCCCAAGAAAGACGAGCATCGGGCTCCAGGTGACCGGAAGCGCGGCCGACAGCGCCATCCACAGCGGCAGCTCCGGGAAAGACCGGATGATTTCGATGATACGCTGCACCACGCTGTCCACGAAGCCGCCGTAATAACCGGCGACCCCCCCGATCACCAGCCCCATGAGGAAACTGATGGTGATGCCGATCAGGCCGACGGTCAGCGATATGCGTGCGCCGTAGACGATGCGCGAGAACATATCGCGGCCGAGGCGATCGGTGCCGAGCAGGAACAGTTGGCCACCTTCCGCCGGGCAGACCAGATGGAAGCGGCCGCCGACCAGCCCCCAGAACCGGTACTCGGACCCGGCGTATTCGCCAGCACAGAAAAACCGGAGCGGCTGAATCCGCGCCGGATCGGCGGTATAGTTCCAGCGCATCTTCGCCATGTCGAGCGACTTCTTGTAGGGATGCACGAAGGGTCCGACGAATGCGCCGTCGTGGAAGAGGTGGACCTGCTGCGGCGGGGCATAGAGGAAATCGGTGTTTCGGTGCTGCAGTTCGTACGGCGCGATGAATTCGCTGAGCGTGATCGAGAGATACATGAGCAGGAGAAACACGCCGCTGACGACGGCGATACGGTGCCGCCGGAAGCGCCACCACATCAGTTTCCACTGTGAGGCCGTATAGTAGCGCTCTTGCTCCGGGGTCAGGTCCACTACCGTCTGCGGGTCGAACGGCGCCGGGTTGACGTAGTGCGGGATGTCGCCGCGGGCGGTCATTTTTGCATTCCCCCGCCGAGACGGATGCGCGGGTCGAGAACGGCCAGCGCGAGATCCGAGACCAGAGTGCCGACCACCGTCAGCAGCGCGAGCACCATCAGGAACGAGCCCGCCAGGTACATGTCCTGGCTCTGCAGCGCGCGCAGCAGCATCGGACCGGTCGTCGGCAGCGACAGGACGACCGAGACGATCGCCGCGCCTGAGATCACCTGCGGCAGCAGATTGCCGATATCGGCGATGAACGGGTTGAGGGCCACGCGCAGCGGATACTTGATCAGAATGCGGAACGGATGGAGGCCCTTGGCGCGCGCCGTCACGACGTACTGCTTGTGCAACTCGTCCAGCAGGTTGGCGCGCAACCGGCGAATCATGCCGGCCGTGCCCGACGTGCCGATCACGACGACCGGGATCCACAGATGCTCGAGCACCGACATCGCCTTGCCCCAGCTCCATGGCTGATCGAGGTACTCGGGCTCCATCAGGCCGCCGATCGAGGTCCCGAAATAGACGTTGGCGATCCACAGCAGCACCAGCGCGAACAGGAAATTCGGGGTGGCGAGGCCGATGAATCCGAGGAACGACAGGGCGTAATCGCCGAAGCTGTACTGATACACCGCCGAGTAGGTGCCGATGACGAAGGAGACGATCCAGGTGAAGACGATCGTCGCGAACGAGACGATGAAGGTCAGCAGGATGCGATCGCCGATGACATCGGAGACCGGGAGGCTGTATTCGAACGAATAGCCGAAATCACCCCGCAGCAGCCCGGCGAGCCACACGAAATACTGCTCCACCGGCGATCTGTCGAAGCCGTACTGCTGGCGCAGGAACTCGATCCGCTCGGCGCTCACGGACTCGCCCTCGCTCTGCAGCTCGTTGATATAGGAGGTAAAATAGTCGCCGGGCGGCAGCTGGATGATAACGAATACCAAGGCGCTGACCGCGAGCAGCGTCGGCACCATGACCAGTAACCTGTGAACCGTATAGCGAAGCATTCCGCCGAATCCCGGACGCCAGCGGGCGACTAAGTGTCGAACCAGAAAGTGTCGGGCCCGTAGATGCCGAAATGCGCCCCCGGGTCCCAGGTATACATGCCGTCTTCGGGAACATTGCGCAGCCTGGCATTGACGACGACGGGCTGCATCGCCCCGCTGACGATACCGATGGTGAAGAGCTGGTCGGTCCAGATGGCGAGCATCCGGTGCCAGATTTCCTCACGGCGCGCACGGTCGCCGGCCTTGTACCATTCGTCGAGCAGGGCGAGTAGTTGCTTCGGTTCTTCCAAATCCGCCGGCTCGCCGCTTCTCCCACCGGTTTCGATATACTGGCCCCACTTCGGCCACTGGTACTGAATCTGGTGCGTCGGCGCGAGTTCTTCGGGGATGGTGTTGGCCGCGGGCAGGCCGTTTTCCAGCCCTTCCCAGATCGACATCAGGGATTCGCCGGAATAGATCCGGTTGCGGACGAGCTCGCGTTGTGACGGCTTGCTGTAGAGTTTGATACCGATCTTGCGCCAGCTGTCGCGCACGAACGACAGGATGTCCGTCTGCTCGGTGCTCTCGCCGGCCGTCTCGATAACGATTTCCGCGGCGCGCCCGTCAGGCAGGAGCCGGAGGCCCTCACTGTTGCGTTGGGTCAGCCCGACTTCGTCGAGCAGCCGGTTGGCCTGTTCGAGATCGAACTGCGTCCAGGCCTTTTGATAGGTTTCCCGGAACAGCGGGCTCGAGGGCAGGACCGTATTCTGCGAGGCGAGGGCGAGCCCGTAATAGATCACCTGGTTGACCTCGTTGCGATCGATCGCGAGCGATAATGCGCGCCGGAACCGGACGTCGCGGAACAGTGCACGCCACACCGGATCCTGCGCATTGAGGTTCGGATAGAGGGTCATGTGCGACCCCTTGCCGTCGCGCCACAGAAGCGTCCGGAATCCGTTCCGCTCCTCGTTCTGCTTCAGAAATGTGTAGTTGTCGAAACGCAGGTAGCGCGCCTGGAGGTCGGATTCGCCGGTGCCCGTCTTGGCCGGGATGATCTTCGCACTGGCGACCTGCATCACGACCCGATCGATGTAGGGAAGCTGCCGGCCTTCCGCGTCGACCCGATGGAAATACGGATTTCGCACGAAGGTGAAGCGGTCTGCCGGCATCCGCGTGCTGTTCACCCATGGCTGCAGGCTGGGCAGGTCCATATTGTCGTTCTTGTACAGACTATCCGTCTTGTTGTGGAGTGCCGCCCAGTTGCGCTGACCCATTTCCTTGGCGAGCTCGTTGAGCTTCGTCTCGTCCGTATAGCGCGCGTGAAACTGTTTGAGGTAGTGGGCGGGGCGGTAGATGTAGAGTGGGCTCGCCGACGCCAGCGCGGGCAGGAACTTCGGATTGGGCCGTGACCAGCTGAAGCGGATCGTCGTCTTGTCGATGATTTCGACGGTGGGCAGCTCGCCATCGATTCTGAGTTGGATCTGCGGGCCCGAAGGTGACAACTTCGGATTGTTGGCGACGTCTTCCCACCAGTAGCGAAAATCCTCGGTCGTGAACGGCGCGCCGTCCGACCACCGGTGTCCGGGGCGGAGGTGCAGCGTAAAGATGCGGCCATCCTCGATTTCCACGTCTTTCAGGATATCCGGGGCGATCTCGTAGTCGCGCCCGTACCGGACCAGCCGGGCATAGCCATACACCACCATCTGCCGGACATCCTTGGAACGCGCCATCAGGATGTTCAGGGTTCCGCCATGGCGTCCGATCGTTCGCCCGCGATCCATCTCGACGACCAGTGGCGGGTCCGGCACGCGGTCCTCGACCGGCGGCAATTTGCCTGCCGCGACGGCCTCTGCGAAGTAGGGCGGCTCGGCGGGGCTGCCGACGGCTGCGGCCAAAGGGCTGGCGAGGATTGTAGCTAGGCAGAAAAGCACCAATCGCATCAGGTGGTCTCCATTTCGATTTCTGGCAAGTGGGCGCGGGCATCGGCGCGGACATAATGACCGCCGCCCAGGGCACGCAGTACCGGCGCCGCCGCCGCATCGTCGGTGAAGGGCGCCGGCCAGGCCGCAGGGTCCGACGCGCGCTCTTCCATCAGGCGCTCGAAATGCAGTGGATGATCCAGGCTCGGCTCCGGAATGGCCGCCAGCAGTCCCTGTGTATAGGGGTGAACCGGACGACGGAACAGGACCTCCCGCGGCGCCACCTCGACCAGCCGACCACGGCACATGACGGCAATGCGGTCGGCGATGTAGTCGACGACGGCGAGGTTGTGCGAGATGAACAGGTAGGTCAGTCCCAGCGCGGACTGGAGGTCCTTGAGAAGATTCAGGATCTGGGCCTGGATCGACACGTCCAGCGCCGAGACCGGCTCGTCGCATATGAGCAGATTCGGGCGTAGCGCCAGGGCGCGGGCGATGCCGATCCGCTGGCGCTGACCGCCCGAGAAGCTGTGCGGATAGCGTCTGGCGTGCCGGATATCGAGCCCGACGAGGCGCAGCAGTTCCTCGACCAGTTCGCTCCGGTGCCCGGGATCGCCGATGTCGTGGATGACCAGCGGCTCGCCGACTATGTCCGCGACTCGCATGCGCGGATTGAGCGACCCGAACGGATCCTGGAAGATGAACTGGATCTTGCGGCGAAAGGCCATGAGATCGGCCCCCTCCAGCGCCAGCACGTCCATCGGACCGTCGGGCCCGTTGTATGTGATCTCGCCGGAATCCGCAGTCAGAGCGCGCATTATGATCTTGCTGAGGGTCGTCTTGCCGCACCCGCTCTCTCCGACGAGGCCGAGACACTCGCCGCGCCGGATGTCGAAGCTGACGCCGGCGACGGCCTCGACACGCGCGGCTTCCGATGTGCCGACCCAGGATTCCCTGCGGATCGTGAAGGTCTTCCGTATGTCGCGAACCGAGAGGAGCGGACGAGTGTCAACGGCCTCGCCGGGCACGGGCTCGCCGACGGCTTGCTGCATCATGGCGCCGCCCGGCGGTGCAATCTCGCGGATCGGGACGAGCCGTTCGCCCGGCTGCATGCCGAACCGCGGCACCGCTTCCAGCAAGGCCTTGAGGTAAGGATGGCTGGGGGCGCGAAAGATGTCCTCCAGGCGTCCGGATTCCATGATTTCGCCGTGATACATCACGACCACGTCCTCGGCGACGTTCGCGACAACGCCCAGATCGTGGGTGATGATCAGGACGGCCATTCCCAATTCGCGCTGCAGGTCGATGATCTGTTTGAGGATCTGCGCCTGGATGGTCACATCCAGCGCGGTCGTCGGCTCGTCGGCAATCAGCAATGCGGGGCGGCAGATCAGTGCCATTGCGATCATTGCCCGCTGACGCAGGCCGCCGGACAGCTCGAAGGGATAGGTCTTCATCGCCCGTGCCGGATCCGGGAAGCCAACCAGCCGCAGCACTTCGCGTGTGGCCTCGCGGCCCTCCGCTCGGCTGCAGGTGCGGTGCAGGTGCAGCGCTTCGGACACCTGGTCGCCGATCGTATGCAGCGGCGACAGTGACGTCATCGGCTCCTGGAAGATGATCGAGATGCGTCCGCCGCGGATCGATCGCATCTCGCGTCCATCCGGGTCGAGCGCGGCAATGTCGATCGGCCCGGGCCGCGTCGGATCGCGAAACATGATCGAGCCGGACGTAAGCCGCGCCGCCTTCGGCAGGATGCCCATGATCGCCTGCGACACGACGGTCTTGCCGGACCCGGATTCGCCGACGAGGGCAACCGTCGAACCCGGCCGCACCGAGAACGAAACGCCGCGGACCGCTTCGATCCGGCCTTCCGCTAGGTCGAAGCACACCCGCAGGTCACGGACGGTCAGCAGATCGTCCCTCACGCCGCAACCTCCCCGTCGCTGCCGTCCACTGCGATTCCGAGCGCGCCGAAATTGGCGACCGCCGTGTCGGTCATGGGAATCGCATACTCCCGCGCAGTGCTTGCAACTGCAGCGGCGAGTTGCTCGAAGCCGTCGATCGTCGAATCGATGCGGATGCGGCGGTACCGGCTGCTGATCTTGAGCTGCATCCATCCGCGTTGTGCCTCGCGACGGGTCGAGAAATAGTCCAGTTGCAGCCGCGTGACCCCGCGCCACGGGATATGGCACGAAATCGGACCCTGCGAAACGATGCCGTCAGCCGTAAGCTCTATGACCGTGAGATGACGCAGGCCGGTACGCAATGCAAATGCACCGAACAGCAAGGACAGGGCGCTCAGGACAGTGGCAACGGCGGTCGCCGGCTCAAGCAACAGGACAGGTCCGGCCGTGATAGCGAGCCCCGATCCGGCGCGCAGGTAATCCCCCGCCAGCACCCTGCCGGAATAGCGGTGCCGGCTCATTGTCGCAACCCCGCGGCGGCGGCAGGCCCGCCCATCCAGAGACCGGCCGGGTGGCTGGCGACCGCGGCAATAAAACGGTCCACGAATCGCCAGCAGCCGTCGTCGTGGTCCCGATGGTGGGTCAACAGGCCTGTCGGTTCGTCGGCATCGACCGCGCCGGTCCGGCGCGCCGAAAGGTGGGAAACGGCTGCGCTCAGGGCCGCTTCCTCGCCGGCAAAGCCACGACCTCCCCGCCAATCAATGATATCGACATGGGCATTGGTAACCGTCGAGCCGGCGCCGGCCGGCCTGGCGCCGAAGGTGGAAAGGCCCACCAAGCCCGCATCGCCGAGCCGCGAGACAAGGGCCGGGGCGATTCGGTTCCACGGCGGCGTCAGGATCGGACAGAAGACGTCGCCGAACAGCGATTCGAGACCTTCGCGGCCCTGTGCCAACTCGGCAATCATCACTTCCACCGTCCGGTGAGGACCGTATTCGGCTGTTTTTTCCGTCGGCGGCGCGTGGTTCAAATGTGCATAGCCGTGCTGCACGACCAAGACGCGTCCACCGGCCGCTGTGTGAGCTTCGAGGGTCGCAGCGAGATCGTCACGGGTGGCCGCGGGAATCACCGCGAGCGTCAGAGATGTTGTACCGGCAACGTCGAGGAGTCGGGACATCCGCTCTCCGCACCGTGTCGCGTCGTCGTCTCGCCACCAGAACGTGGCGGAACGCCCGGCCGCCGCCCAGGCGTCGAGCTCAGCCGTCAGCGCGGCCCAAGGCCCTGCCTGCGTCGACGTGGAAACAACGGCGTCCACCCCGGTCATGTCCTCTACCTGTACCCCACCAACCATTTCGCGAGTATAGGCACAGTTGGACCGGATCGCATAGAGACCGTTACGCCCGCCGGCACGCCATCAGCTCGGCGACGATCCGGGCGGTCCCGTTGGCGCCGTCGAGATCGAATGCCGGTGGCCCGGGCGGCGGCATCACGGCGGCGCCGTCGATCGCAGTGGCCAGCACCGGCGCCGAAAGCCCGGCCTCGGAGACTGTCCGCACGCACCCGCGCTCGGCAAGCAGGCGGGCACGGAGGGTCTGCTCGGTCTCCGTGCTGGTGCTGAATGGCACCAGCACGGCGCGCACGCCGGTGATCAGGATATCCATGACCGTGTTGTAACCCGCCTGGCTGACCGAAATGGCGGCGCGACTCAGGACGTCCCGATAGTCGTGGCGCAGGGTTTCGATCGTCACGCCCGCCGGCGCGACAAGCGCCCGCCGCTCCGCCGCCGGCAGGTTCGGCCCGGTGATGAGGCGCCATGGCGCATCCGCCATGCGGGTCAACGGCCGGGCGGCCAGCGCCATCCGCAGCAGAGCACCGCCCACCGCGCCGCCGCCGGCCGCAACCACGACCTCGCCGGCCCCGGGTCCGTTCGGCGCACAGTCCGGCGGCGCAGGCGCGACATAGCCCGTATAACGGATCAGGTCGGCAATCCGGTCGGCGGCCGCGAAGGTTGTGCCGAACGGCACCAGCCGTGCGTCGCCGTGCACCAGGACGGCATCGAACGAGCGGCGCAGGATCGCAACGATCGCGTCCAGGCGTTCCGGTTTTTTCTTCTCGACCAGGATATCCCGCACCGACGATGCCACCCACGCCCCGGATTCCCGCGCCGCCTGCAACAGCGGCAGCAGTTCGAAGCGGAACTGCCAGCGGCCGAAGGGGAAGGTCTCGATCAGCAGGACCTCCGGCCGGGTCTCCACGAAGGCAGCAAGCAGCGCCGCACGCCGGCGTTCGCGCCCAACCTCGTCGATCTCCCGCCCGTCGGCATCCACCAGGCGCCGGAAACTGGCGTCGGCGGCCCGTATCGGCGGCAACTGGACGAGCCGGGCCCCGCCGAGATCGGGCATGCCGCCCGGCTCGCCGCCCGAGACGCAGGTTACCGCCAGGCCGTGCGCCTGCATCGCGCGGATGATCGCGGCGGCGCGCATCTGATGCCCGATCCCCAGCAGATGCTGGACATAGACCATGACGGCGCCACCGCTCATGGGGGTCCCTGGTCGGCCAGCGGAATGTTCAGGCGTTCTGGCACCGGTGTCCCGTCCGCCCCAAGGCGGAACAGGTGCAGGGCGGAGTCGTGCAGCTTGCGCGGTGGCTTGCCGGTCATGTCCCAGCCGGTGGCCAGCGCGTAAAGTGCCCGGATCACCCCCTTGTGGGTGACCGCCATGGTGGCCTCGCCGCGCCCGGCGATCTCGGCCAGGAACGGTGCGATCCGGGCCTGTACGTCACGCGGGCTTTCGCCGCCCGGCGCACGGAAGTCCAGGCCCTTGGCCTCCCAGGCCCGCATCAGATCGCCCAACTCGGCGCGCAGCGCGGTCAAGCTCGCCCCCTCCCAGGCCGCCCAGTCCATCTCGATCAGCCGCGCGTCGCACCTGATGCTGTCACCGCCCAGAATCCGGGCCGTCTCGACCGTCCGGACGAGCGGACTGGACACCCAGGAAAACCCTTCGACCTCCGGTGGCAGGACCCAGCGGCGGACCTCCTCCATTCCGCAGGGGCTGAGCGGGACATCCGTGCGGCCCTGGACGCGGCCGATCGCGTTCCACTCGGTCGGGCCGTGGCGGACGACGGCCAGCAGCGTCATGACGTTACCGCCTGCAGCCGGTCCACCCGCGCAGCGGTCACCGCGGTATCGAGCAGCCGGACCGCTTCCGGCAGGTCGTGCTCCAGCCGCACGCGCGCGACGGCGGCGTCGGCCATCGCTGCGCGCCGGGTCGGCGCGTCGAGCAACGAAGCAAGGGCGGCCGCGAATGCCGCGGCATCGCCGGTGCGAACCAAGAGTGCCGTTTCGCCTTCCCCGACAAACTGCCGAATCCCGTCGCGGTCGCCGACGACCAGCGGCAGGCCCGCCGCCTGTGCCTCCAGCAGCGCCATGCCGTAGGCCTCGTTGATTGCGGGCCACGCACCGAGGTCCGCCGCGGCGTGCAGCCTATCGATGCCCTCCCGCTCCAGCGTCCCAAGGTACCGCACGCGGTCGCCGAAATTCAGTGCCGCCGTGACGTCCCCCCGCGCCGGGCCGTCGCCGGCGACCAGCAGGACCCAGTACCGATCCGTGACGCGGCGCAGGGCATCGCCGAGCAGCCGGTAGGACGCAAGTTTGTCGCCCGGCCGCATCATCGCGGCGACTGCGATCCACGGGACGCCGGGGTCAATCCCGAGACTCGCCGCGAGCGCTTCGCGATGGCCGGCCCGGTCCGCCCTGGCGCGTGCTGCCGGCTCCGCGTCGAGAAAGGGTTTCATGCCCATCAGTCGGCTGGCGTCCGGCAGCAGCGGGCGGAGGCATTCGGCGTCGTCAGGGTTGACGCAGATCACCCGGTCGGCGTTATACACCGCATCGGCGACCGCCGTGTGCCCGGCTGCCCAGGGCCCGCCCCGCTGCTTCGGGGCGAAGCTGGCCTCAGCCACGACATACGGTATGTCCAGGCTTCGCGCGATCGCCGGGCCGAGCCAGTCCGGCGCCTTGTGGTAAAGGTGGTATGTGAACCAGAGGTCGGGCGGGTCGGCCCGGCACCGGTCCACACAGCGGGACGCCAGCCGCGCGCCGAGGCGGCACAGTCGTGCCTGCCGCGCTGCATCCCCGGCACCGTCGTAGCTGCGGAAGCGGGACGCGAGCGCGACCTCGTGGCCGGCCTGCCGCAGCGCCTTCATGAACAACCGCGCCATGCGCCGGTCGCCGGACGGCACGGGATGGTCCGGGGATTTCAGCGGCGCATAGAACGCTATTCGCATGCGACGGCCTGCCGGGTCCCGGTATTGATACCGAAACGCAGGGCTATTCCCTCTATATTGGCGGCGAGCGAGAAAGTGTCGCGGACGCGCGTCGCCCCTGCCTGTCCCAGATGCTGGCGCAGCATCGGGTCGAGGATCAGACACGTGAGGGCGCGGGCCAGCGATACCGGGTCGCCCGGCGGCGCGAGGATGCCGGTCCGCTTGTCGACGATCAGCTCCGGAATAGCGGAGACCCCGGTCGCAAGGACCGCCATCCCCTGGCTCTGGGCTTCCATCAGGACGTTCGGCAACCCGTCCCGGTCCCCGTCCGCTGCCACTTTGCTGGCGAGAACGAACAAATCGGCACGCCGCATCTCCTCGAGCACCGTTTCCTGGGGCCGGGCGCCGAGCCAGTCGATCCTGTCGGCGATCCCAAGCCGCGTGGCCTGAGCCTTCAGCCGATTGCCAAGGCTGCCGCCGCCGATATGGCGCAGGCGCCAGGAAATGCCCGGCCTCAGCCGGGCCAGGGCATCGAGCAGGTCGTCGTAGCCCTTCTTTTCGACTGCCCGCCCCACAGAGAGGATGATCACCGGGTCCGATGCGGCGCTACCATCCCGCGGCGGCCGGTCCCCGGGCGGAGGCGGAAAGCGCTCCAGGTCGAGCCCGTGATAGACCAGGCCAATGCGGTCCGGTACGGGCGTCAGCGCCTGCAGGCGATCGCGGCCGGCGGCGGTACAGGTCACCGCCCAGTCCAACTCCGCAAGCTTCTCCGCGATTTCCCAATCCGGGGTCGTCCAGATGTCCTTGGCATGCGCCGAGCAGCTCCACGGCAGGTCGAGTATCAGCGCCGCGTAGCGCGCGACGGAAGCCGGCGTATGCAGGAAGTGGGCGTGAAGACGGGTGACATCGGGTTCCAGTTCGGCGGCGAGGACGCAGGCCTGTCCGAAACGGCGGGCCCGGTTGCGCGTCGGGTCGCGGCGCATATCGCGGAGCCAGGCCGCCCGGGCGCGTGCGAATCCGGGATGACGGCGTGCCGCTGCCAGGCCGCGCAAGACGCGGCGTGGCTCCTGGTGCAGATATTCGGGAAGGTATCGTACCGGCGCGACGATCTCGCGGTGGACCGGGTGTCGGTGTCGGTCCGTCGGATGCCGCAGCGAAAAGAGGCGGAGCTCCGCCCCCAGCCGCTCAAGCTCCCTCATTTCCTGCGCGATGAAGGTTTCGGACAGGCGGGGATAACCTTTCAGGATGACGGCGATCGCCGGCACGGCGCTATTGCTCCGCCCCCGCGGCGGCCTGCGGGGGGTCCGGACGGAGCGCGCCCGGCTGCCGTCCGTTCCGGTGCAGGAGCCGGTCGGCCAGTTCGTTGACGTTGTCGAGTCCGGCCAGCATCCCGGGCGGCATGTTCGTGGAGGGTGGCGGCAGCTCGCCGAGTTGCCGCAGCGTCTCCGCCATGACCGCCGAGTCGCGCACACCGTCGTTCAGCAACATGCGCGCCAGGCCGAGATCCTGGGCGCGGCTGGCGCGGATATACTGCTCCATGCGCGGGACCATGCGGGGCACGATCAGCGCCGGCTTGTCGAAGGACAGAATCTCGCAGAACGTGTTGTAACCGCCCATTGCCACCACGCCCACGGCCTGGTCGAGGAGACTTTCCATGTGGGCGTCGAAGGTGATCGCCTCGACGTTCGGCAGCCGCTCGCAGCGGGCCAGGAACTCCCCCTGGTCCTCGGACGCCATGAAGGGTCCCAGCACGATCAGCGCGGGGTAGGGCAGATCCGGCGCCGATTCGTAAGCGCTCAGAACCCAGTCCACCATCTCCTGGCCGTCACCCCCGCCGCCCGGCGTGACCAGCAGGTAGGGTGGCGTGATCTTGGACAGCGGCGAGTGCGCGACCGGTTCCGCCGGAAGATCGCGGCGGAGATAGCCGGTGAAGCGGACCTTGCTGCGGATGCTTGCGGGAAGGCCGATCCCGGTCAGCGGGTTGCAGATGTCCGGCATGCCGTAGACCCAGATCTCGTCGTAATAGTCCCGCAGTGCAGGGACCGCCTTCTTGCGCTCCCATTCCTGGTTCAGGGTCATCGGGTCGTCGAGTACATCGCGCAATCCCAGCACCAGCGGCACGCCACGGCCCTTGAGCAGGTCCAGCGTATCGGCCACCTCGCCGCGCAGGCCCAGCGGCTCCTTGTCGACGATGAACAGGTCCGGATCGAATGCCTCGGCAGTGTGCCGGACGATGGAGGCCCGGATTGCCAGGGTTTCCTCGATGTCGATATGGAGTGCCAGGGAGGTGTAGTCGCCGTTGCGAAGCTTGATGACGCCAGGTACCCGAACGAAGTCGACCCGGGCACGGAAATCGAAATTGCCGATGATCGGCGATCCCGTGAGGATCAGAACCGACATTGCCCGCCGTTCGCCCACCAGTGAATGAGCGATCGCCCGGCAGCGTCTCAGATGGCCCAGCCCGAACGAGTCATGGCTGTAGATCAGGACGCGGACATCCCTGTCGTTGCTGCCCATGGTAAAAACTACTCCCGCCGCCGCGCCGAAACGGCAGCTTCCTGTTTCGCGCCGAGACTATGGCACGGGCCCGATGGTTCCCGGAAGCACTCTTGTTCACTTTTTTTCCAACGAATGTTTTGGCCGTCGCGAAAGCTGCGATAAGGTTCGCCCGGCCCGACGCGCGGGGTATCGGGACGTATCAGGGGGCGTGCGCCACCAGTGGAACCGACAATCTTCAGGTTCATACTGAAATACAGCAAGGCGCAGCAGCTTTGGCTTCTCGCCGTGATCGTCTTTTCCTATCCGTTCCTCTACCTTTCGCTCGACATGCCGAAGCTGATCGTCAACCGGGCGATCGGCGACCCTACGGGGCCGCCTTACGAGATTCCCCTGTTCGGCGTCCCGGTGTTCACCCTGCAGGCCGGCCAGATCGAATTCCTGATAACGCTGAGCCTCATCTACCTCCTGCTGGTGTTCATCAACGGTATCCTGAAATACTACATAAACGTCTATCAGGGTCAGCTCGGCGAACGGCTGCTGCGGCGCCTGCGTTATCAGCTCTATGAGCGAATTCTGCGATTTCCGCTCCGGCAATTCCGCAAGGTCAGCCAGGGGGAGATCATTCCGATGATCACTTCCGAGGTGGAGCCGCTGGGCGGATTCATCGGCACCGCTTTTGCCGACCCGCTTTTCCAGGGCGGGCAGCTGCTCATCATTCTCGCCTTCATCCTGGTTCAGGATCCGATCCTGGGTGCCGCCGCGATCGCGTTCTATCCGCTGCAGATCTATCTGATCCCGAAGCTGCAGCGCCGCGTGAACGAACTCGGCAAGGCACGGGTCCGCAACGTTCGACGACTCGCCGACCATATCGGCGAGTCCATATCGGGCGTCGCCGAGGTGCACGCGCACGACACCGCCAGGCTCGAATTGTCGCGCTTCGCCGAACGGCTCGGAATGATCTACTGGATCCGCTACGATATATACCGTCGCAAGTTCTTCATTAAATTCCTCAACAATTTCATCGACAAGCTCACGCCATTCTTCTTCTTTTCGATTGGCGGCTGGCTCGTCATCGAAGGCGGGCTCAGCTTCGGCGCACTGGTCGCCGTGCTTGCGGCATATAAGGACCTCGCTTCGCCCTGGAAGGAATTGCTGAGCTGGTACCAGCAGAAGGAGGATGTGCGGATCAAGTACGGACAGGTGATCGAGCAGTTCGATCCCCCCGGCATCCTGGATACGGACAGGCTGCTGGGCGAACCGGATGGCGAAGCGGATGGATCGGTGGACACGGCGATAGGGCTACAGAATGTCAGTCTGATCGACGACGACGGAGTCCGCAAACTGGATGGCGCCACGGCGGATATTCCGAGCGGCGCCCACGTCGCCGTCGTCGGGGCCGGCGACAGCGGCAAGGGCGATCTGGCGGTGGCGATCGCCGGCCTGCAACCGCCGACCGGCGGATCGGTGACGCTGGGCGAGAGGGAGATCAACACGTTGCCGCGCGCCGTGACGGGCCGGCGCATTGCCTATGTCGGGCCGGCCGTCCATATCCAAGCCGGTACCTTTGCGGACGCGCTGACCTATGGTCTCAAACACCAACCAGTAAAGGATGCGCAGTACGAGGGCGCCGCGGTGAAGCGTCGCCAGGAGGAAGTCCACGAGGCCGCGCAAGCCGGCAACACCACCCTGGATTTCGGCGCCGACTGGATCGATTATGCGGCCGCCGACGTCGCCGGCCCGGACGAGCTGGAGCGGCGCATGATCGACGTACTGCGCGCCGTGGACCTCGACGAGGATGTCTACGTACGGGGTCTGCGCGGAACCATCGATCCCGAGCGCAGGCCGGATGTCGCGCGGAAGGTTCTGAACGCCCGTGCCGCGGTGTGCGACCGCCTGGCCGATCCCCAGGTCTCGAGACTGGTCGAGCCGTTCGACGCGGCGCGCTACAACACGAACGCGACGGTCGCCGAGAACGTGATGTTCGGTCTCCCCCTCGGCGACGCGCTGAGTGAGGAGAACATCGCCGAAAACCGTTATATGCGGCGGATCCTGGAGCGGGTGGGCCTGACCGGCGATTTCCTGACGATCGGTGAGCGCGTTGCCAAGACCATGGTCGAGATCTTCGCCGACCTGCCGCCGGGGCACGAGTTCTTCGAGCGGTTCAGCTTCATCTCCGCGGAGGATCTGCCCGAGTTCCAGGCGATACTCGGGCGTGCGTCGCGCGGACTCGACGCGCTCGGCGAGGGCGACCGGAACCGGCTCATCGCGCTCCCTTTCAAACTCATCCCGGCCCGCCACCGCCTCGACCTTTGCGACGAAGGCCTGCAGGTGCGGCTGCTGGAGGCACGGCGGGCCTTCGCCGCCGACCTGCCGGACGAACTCGCCGGGGAAATCGCGTTCTTCGACCCGCAGCGCTACAATCCCGGCGCCACGATCCAGGACAACATCCTGTTCGGCAAGATCGATTACGGCCAGGCCAATGCCGCCCAGAACGTCGGAAAACTGATCGCTGAGGTTCTGAGCGAGCCGGAGCTGCGCGAGGTGGTGATGTCGGCCGGCCTGCGCAGCCCGACCGGCCCGGGCGGCTCGCGGCTGTCGCCGGTGCAGCGCCAAAAGATCGGGATCGCCCGGTGTCTGCTGAAGCGGCCCGAGATTCTGCTGATCAACGAGGCCGCGGCGGGGTTCGACGCGCGGATGCAGAACACGGTCGTCGACAGGGTGCTCGACGAGAGCCGCGGCCGCACGGTGGTCTGGGTGCTGAACAACGCGGCGATGGCGAGCAAGTTCTCCCATGTCCTGGTTATGGAGGCCGGCCGTATCGTGGAGCAGGGTTCTCCGGCCGAACTGGCCAACGAGGAGGGCGGCGCCTACCGCGCCCTTCTTCATGATCATTGACCGGCAGAGGGCAACAGGGAAGGACACGGACATGAGCTTGCAGCAGGAAGTCGAATTGCTTCGCAAGATCCCGATGTTCGCGAACATCGAACCCGCGCAGCTGAAGCTGCTGGCATTCACCAGTGAACGACTGTCCTATGCCAGCGGCGAAGTGCTGTGTCGCCAGGGCGACACGGGTGATGCGGCGTTCCTGATCATCGCGGGCGAGGCCGATGTCACCATCGAGACGGAGAAGGGGCCGTTGACGGTGGCGACGTTGGGCGATCACGATTTCGTCGGCGAAATCGCGATCCTCTGCGACGTGCCGCGGACCGCGACGGTAACGGCCCGCTCCGACCTCAAGGCGCTGCGCATCGAAAAGGACCTCTTCTTCAGGCTCATCGGCGAGTTTCCCGAGATCGCGAAGGAGGTCATGCGCGAACTGTCCCGCCGTCTTGCGCACAGCAACGCGCAGCTGCGCGAGATGGCCATGTCGCTGGAGAAGGGTGGCGAGAAATGACTGTTGGAGCCCACCCGCACCTGGCCCGTGCATCCCGTGGGAGCGCCCCGCGGTGAGCCGGCTGGACAGTATGATCCGCCGCCTCGAGGCGCAGCGGGCCTGTCTCGACTGGGCGGCGGCTGAAATCGTGGAACTGCCGGGCCCGGTACTCGAACTCGGACTCGGCAACGGGCGGACCTACGACCACCTGCGCGAGCGGCTCCCCGACCGCGAGATCTTTGTTTTCGAGCGCCAGGTCAACGCCCATCCCGACTGCGTCCCGGACGAGGATCATCTCCTCCTTGGCGACGTGCAGGAGACGCTGTCGCGTGCGGGCGACCGGCTCGGGCGCACCGCCGCGCTGGTGCACAACGATATCGGCACCGGTGACGCGGCGCGCAACGCGCGCCTGGCATCCCGGATCGGCCCCCTGATCGCTGACCTTGTCCGTCCCGGAGGTGTCATCCTGAGTGACCAGCTTCTGCCTGCGGCCGAGGGCTGGCAGGAGATCGCAACGCCCGACGGGGTGGCGGCAGGGCGATACTACCTGTATCGAGTCGGCGCCTGACTCCGTATTGACGCGATCCGGCAGGCCGAGTAGACAGCCTCTGATGTCCAGCCGACCGACCGATGAATCCGCGTCGACCCAGGAACAGGGAGACGCGCTTGACCGGATGCTGGCCCGCCTTGCGACGCAGCGGGCGTGCCTCGACTTCGCGGCGGCGCGAATTGCCGGCCTCCCGGGACCGGTTCTGGAGTTGGGGCTCGGCAAGGGTCGTACCTACGACCGAATCCGCCGGATCATGCCGGACCGGGACATTTTCGTCTTTGACCTCGATACACATTGCCCGCCGGCTCTCAAGCCACCATCGGATACACTGTTTCTCGGCGATTTTCGTGACACGCTGCGCGCAGCCGTTGACCGGCTCGGGAACGTCGCGGCCTTGGTCCATGCCGATATCGGCAGCGAGGACCAGGCTCGCGACGCGGTGCTGGCTCGCGATATCGGCCCCCTGATCGGCCCGCTGGTGCGGCAGGGAGGGCTGGTCCTGAGCGACCGCCAGTTGCCCCTGTCGGGAGATGGCTGGGAACGCCTGCCGCTGCCGCAGGACGCCGCCCGAACGGCGTGGCCATACTTCATCTGGGCACGGCTGCACTGACGGTTGCCGGTGGCGCTCTATATCATCCCGACGTAACGCGGCAGATGGGGAGGGGTGTTGCGGCCTATCAGTCCGACGTCCTAAGTTCGTCGGATGACGCGCGGCGGGCATAGCTTCATCGGGACCTCGGGCTGGCGCTACGACCACTGGCGCGGGACCGTCTATCCGGAGGACATGCGGCCGGACGATTCGCTAAGCTACTATGCCGGCTTCCTGCGCACCGTCGAGGTCAACAGCACGTTCTACGGCCTGCCGCCGAAAAAGAGCATAGAGGCGTGGCTGGCGGCGACGCCACCCGGGTTCGTATTCGCGGTCAAGGCCAGCCGCTACCTCACCCATATGAAGAAGCTGAAGGATCCGGACGCCGGGCTCTGGCGCTTCTTCGCAGCGATCCAGCCGTTCGGCGACCGGCTGGGACCCTTGCTGTTCCAGCTGCCGCCGCACTGGCGCTGCGACGCGGCGCGGCTCGAAGTGTTCCTTGACTCGCTGCCGCCGGGGCACCGCTACGCCTTCGAATTCCGCGACCCGAGCTGGCACGGCGGCGAGATCGCGGCCCTGCTCGAGCGGCGCAATGCCGCTTTCTGCATCTTCGATCTGGCGGGCGAGCAATCGCCGCGGCTGACCACTGCGGATTTCGCGTATGTCCGTTTGCACGGTCCCGGCGCGGCCTACCGGGGACGTTACCACGACCGGGCACTGACGCGCTGGGCCGGGCGCATCACGCGGTGGCGCGCGCAGGGGCTGGATGTCTACTGCTACTTCGACAACGACGAAGCCGGCCATGCCTTCGCCAACGCCGTCCGGCTGGCGGAGCTGGTCTCCGAGACCTAAGCCTTTACGATACGGTCGCGGTGCGCGGCAACGTCCCGGGTGACGTTCCTTGTGTCGACCACCAGGCGGCTGTGCGCCACGAGCCCGGCATAATCCACCGCATCGTGATCGGTGACGATGAGCGCGGCGTCGAATTCGGCCAGGGCCTTGGCGTCCAGCTCGATCGACCGGCGCCCGGCGAGGCCGGCATGGTCGCGCGTCGGGGGAATCTCGGTGACATAAGGGTCATGGAAGGCAACCGCGGCGCCGCGCGCCTCGAGCATCTCGATGATGACGAAGGCGGGACTGCCGCGGGTGTCGTCGACGTTCTTCTTGTAGGCGACGCCAAGCACGAGGATCCGGGCGCCGTTCAGGCCCTTGCTGGTGCGCTGGTCCAGGGCCTGCGCCAGCCGCCCGACCACGTGGCGCGGCATTTCGGTGTTGATCTCGCCGGCGAGTTCTACGAAACGGGTCGTGAGTCCGTATTCGCGCGCCTTCCAGGTCAGGTAGAACGGGTCGATCGGAATGCAGTGTCCGCCGAGGCCGGGCCCGGGATAGAACGGCATATACCCGAACGGCTTCGATTTCGCGGCCTCGATCACCTCCCAGACATCGATGCCCATGCGGTCGTAGACCAGCTTCAATTCATTGACCAGCGCGATATTGACCGCGCGAAAGATATTCTCGGTCAGCTTCACCGCCTCCGCGGTGGCGGTCGACGATACCGGGACGACCTCGGTGACGATCTGCCCGTACAGGACCTCGGCGAGGCTGCGCGCGAGGTCGTCGTCGCCGCCCACGATCTTGGGAATCGTCGCCGTGCGATGATCCCGGTTCCCGGGGTCTTCGCGTTCCGGCGAGTAGGCGAGGAACAGGTCGACACCGGATTTCAGCCCGCCCTCTTCCAGGATCGGCCGCAGGACCTCGTCGGTGGTCCCCGGCCAGGTCGTCGATTCCAGGATGACGAGCCTCCCGGGCCGCAGGTGCGGCGCGATCGCCCAAGCGGTCGCGGTCACGAAACGAAGGTCGGGCTCGCGCTGCCGCGTCAGCGGCGTCGGCACGCAGATCAGCACGGCGTCGACCTCGCCCGCTTCCGCGTAATCGGCCGTTGCGCGAAACCGGCCCTGCTTTACGATCCCGCCGATACTTTCCGAGGGGATATGGCGGATGTAGCTCTCGCCCCTGTTGAGCCGCTGACATCGAACCCCACCACCTCGAAACCGGCTTCGGCGAAGGCAACGGTCAGCGGCAGCCCGACATAGCCGAGGCCGACGATGCCGATCCGCGCGGTGCGGCCCGCGAGGCGCTGCTGGAGTTCGGCGGCAAGCGCGTTTTCGTCGTTGTGATGGCTGCTCATGGCTCCGCCGATTGTTTCCTGCCGGCGCCGAGGGACAGCGCCCGGCAGGCTATGAAGCAAGTCGGGGTACGGCGTGTCAACACGCGCCGAGCGGTAGGGCAGGGTCGATGCCGGAGCCAGGAGGGCCGGCGGACCCGGTTGACACTCCGATATTACCGTAATACGATTTTGCCCGGCATATTTGGATGTGGCGGCGGAGAACTTGATGCGACCCGCAGAAACAGTCGTCAGGCTCTGGATTCAATGAGGATTGTTGCCCGGAATCAGCTACGTTCAGGCATTGCCCCGCACTGCCGTGCCCACGGCCTCGAAGAACATCTGACATCAGGAACGCGACGGGCGGTGTGTGCGCCAGCGCGCGTACGGCCTGACCCGGAGGCGTGAACGTGAACAACGGCTGGAACAGCATCGATACGGATCTCCTGGTGATCGGCGGCGGCGTG
>CAMYKU010000042.1 GCA_947259105.1 uncultured Alphaproteobacteria bacterium | reverse complement strand
GACGCCTATGACGGGGGCGAGCTGGTGATGGTCTCGCCCTATGGCGAGGTGCCGGTCAAGCTGCCCGCGGGCGATGCGGTTCTCTATCCCAGCAACATGCTGCATCGGGTCGAGCCGATCACCCGCGGCGCACGCCTCGGCGCCTTTTCGTGGATCCAGAGCATGATCCGCGACGAGCAGCAGCGCCTGATGATCCACCGGCTGGACCAGCTGCGCCGCGAAATGGTGCGCGACCAGGCCACCGCCTCCTATATCGAGACCGTCGGCAACACCTACAACAATCTGCTGCGCATGTGGGTGGAGGACTGAGCCGCCGCGACCGGTCCGAAAGGCATCGAGGGGGGGTGAGGTTCTATGTGGCGGCCTGCGCGGTGAACACCGTTCTGGCGGCGGGGATCCTGCTGATCAGAGTGGGCCTGGGGTGGCGGCGCGATCCGGGTCGTCATCTGTATCCAACATTGCTGCCCACTCCCTCGACGCGATCAAAGGCCCGAAACCGATCCCGAAGAGAATGGCGCCAATATAATAGAAACCACCGACCGGCTGGTCCTGAACAATCTGCTGCACGATCAGCCAATGTACTGCCGTGTTTTCAAATAAGACGACGATCGAGGTTGCACCGATTGAACCGAGGAATAGTCGTGTTCTGTGTTTCTCGGGATAGTGGCGATCCGACTCGTCCCGCCGGTAATAGAGCCAAAGGACCGCTCCGGCGAGGAAGCATAACGCGAACCCTGCGAGATAGATTGCAAGAAAGATATAGAGTGGATCGGGCTCGCCGCCCACCAAGGTGAGGTACTGGACCGACGCGATATAAACGCCTGCTGTCCCAAGCGTGATCGCCGAGGTCGATGCTGTCAGCACGACCCAGAAACGCCAGGATTTGAGAAATTCGAGGCCCGTGATCATGCGCCGGTCTCCTCGGCGTCGCCGGTGGCCCGGTCCCAGTGTTTCCGTTCGCCTTCCTTCACGGTATTCATGAAACCGAACATGGATGCGAAGGTCACCATGAAAACGATGAACCCGCCATCAGTCAGGTCAGCGACTGCCTGCATGGACAGGGCATCCGTTATCTTGAGGACAATTGCGTAACCGAGAGTCATCCCGGGTATGCCGCCAAGAATCTCGGCGACTCCCATATCCTGCTTCCTGCTGAACCAACCGGACCGGAAGAAATTCATTCCGTAAATCCAACCGAGAACAAGGTGGTCAACTGCGATCAGCAGAACCATCAGGCCGAGGACTTCCAGAAGGCTGGCGACGAGGCCGGCGTCCGCCAGCGTCGGCCAGGGCAGGCCGAGACCCAGATGCAGGCCCGCGAAAACAGCAAAGGCGAAGATGACCCGCAGCGGCGGGCCGAGCAGGACCAACGCCCAGTAGCGCTTCGACTTGAGATGTTCGAGGCCGTTCATCATCCCTCGCAACCTGTCCGCTTTCCGTTGCCAGTATGCCGGGCGCGGGTTCAGGAAAGTTTAACGGTTGGGGCCTTGCGGCTGTTGCGCCTGTGCCGGGTTCGCTGGCGCCCAGCGAATCCCACCCCCTCCCAACCCTCCCCGCCCTGCGGGAGAGGGCTTTATTTTTCGGGAGCGCGCCGTAAAGCCCCTCTCCCGCCTGCGGGGGAGGGGTTGGGGAGGGGGCCTTCTCTCACACGCCGCGTTCGGCGATGGCCAGCAGGGCGTCGAGGTCGCAGTTGGTCTCGAGGTGGGTGGCGAGGGCGTCGAGGGTGGACTCGACCTTTGACTCGTAGGCTTCCGTCTGCGGGCGGCCGTCGCGCAGGCGGGCGAGGAAGGCGCGGCGGAAGTCGTCGGACGCGAAGAGGCCGTGCAGGTAGCAGCCCGCCACCAGCCCGTCCGGCGACACCGCGCCGTCCGGGCGTACGCTGCCGTCCGTGCCGTCGATTTCGACCATGGGGCGGGCGAGGGCCGGGCCCGTCGTTTTGCCGATATGCATCTCGTAGCCGCGGATCGGCTGGCCGGTGGAGAGCTCCCTCCCCGCCGCCTCCACGAGGCGTTTGTCGCCGGTGAGGACCGTTTCGATATCGAGCAGGCCGAGCCCGTCCACCGCGCCGGGCGGGCCTTCCGTGCCGTCCGGGTCGTCGAGGCGCGCGCCCAGCATCTGGTAACCGGCGCACAATCCGATCACCGGGCGGCCGCGGCGCAGATGGGCCCTCAAGTCGATGTCCCAGCCCTCGGCGCGCAGCACGGCGAGGTCGGGGATCGTCGATTTCGAGCCGGGCAGCAGGATGAGGTCGGCCTCCGCCGGGATCGGCCGGCCGGGTTCGACGATGTCGATGGCGACGTCCGGCTCGGCGGCCAGCGGGTCGAGGTCGTCGAAATTGGCGATGCGCGACAGGCGCGGCACGGCAATGCGGATCGCGCCGGCCTTCGCGGGAGCGCGATTGTCCAGCGCCACCGCGTCCTCGGCGGGCAGCGCACGGGCATCCTCGAACCAGGGGATCACGCCATGGCAGACGAGGCCGGTGCGTTTCGCGACGATGTCCACGGCCGGCATGAACAGCGCCTTGTCGCCGCGGAACTTGTTGACGAGGTAGCCGCGCAAGAGGTTGCGCTCCTCCGGCTCGACCAGCATGTGGGTGCCGACCAGCGCCGCCAGCACGCCGCCGCGGTCGATGTCGGCGACCAGGACGACCGGCACCCGTGCGGCCAGCGCGAAGCCCATATTGGCGATATCGCCTTCGCGGATGTTGATTTCGGCCGGGCTGCCGGCGCCTTCCACCAGCACCAGGTCGGCCGCGCCCGAGACCTGCGCGAAGCTGTCCAGCACGCGCGGCAGCAGCTTCGGTTTCAGGGCGTGGTAATCGGCCGCCTTCGCGTTGCCCTCCACGCGTCCCCGCACGACCACCTGCGCGCCTGTCTCCGACTGCGGCTTCAGCAGCACCGGGTTCATATGCACCGACGGCGCGACGCCACAGGCCCGCGCCTGCAGCGCCTGGGCCCGGCCGATCTCGCCGCCGTCGGCGGCGACGGCGGCGTTGTTCGACATGTTCTGCGGCTTGAAGGGCCGCACGGCCAGCCCGCGCCGCACGAAGGCGCGGGCGAGGCCGGCCACCAGCAGGGATTTGCCGACATCCGAGCCCGTCCCCTGCAGCATCAGGGCGGCGGCCATGGCGTCGGTTCCGCTTGTCCGGCGCTACGGGCGGGCCGTGGCGAGCGCGTTGCGAAGCCCGCTGGCGTGGGCGTTGGAATACTTGCGGTCGATGACGATCGGCTTGGATTCCACCTCCGCCCCGTAATAGTCCTTGTTGAGGGACTTGCGCGGCTCGATCACCGAACCCTCGAGGCTGACGCCGATATAGGCGCCCTTGGACCGCGAATAGACCAGCACGTCGGCGCTGCCCAGCGTGACCGCGGCTTCGGCGCCGCCGCCCACGGGCCCGGCTGCGACGCCCACGTCGGCGCCCAGCTTGATCCTGTTGCCGTCGACCATGGCCTTCACGCCCTTGTCGGTCATCAGCAGCAGCATCACCTCGGAGGCCGAGCCGCCGGCCTGCAGGCCGAAGCTGACCGCGCCGAGCGTATAGAAGGCGGGGTAGCTCCACTTGCCCTTGGCGTCCTTGACCAGCAGCACGCCGCTGCCGCCCTCGCCGCCGACCATGAAGGCGCCCTTCAGCATTTGCGGGACGATCAGCACGCCCTTGGCGTTCTTCAGATGGCGGCGGACATATTCGCCGATCGCCTTGTCCTTGCTCATGCTCTGGACGCTGAGCTCGGCCTTGGTGACGATGTCCTCGGCCGTATCGGCGGCCTGCGCCGGTCCGGTCATGGCTGCCGCAACGCCGAGCGCGGCGATCGCAGTGGTAAAGCGTTTCAACATGTTCTCGATTCTCCCGTTCCAAATGCGCCGCGACAGCGCCTGAAATCGCGGTCGCGGCAGGATATAGACTCGACGCGCAGAAATGCCATGCGAGTTGGGCTTTTTTGCGGCGGCCGCGCCGCCGTCCGGGCCTCAGAACTCGATGCCGGTCTGCGCCTTGACCCCGTCCCGGAAATGATGGCGGATCTCGGTCATTTCGGTCACCAGATCGGCGATCTCCAGCAGCGCCGGCTTCGCGTTGCGGCCGGTGATCACGACGTGCAGACCCGGTCGCCTGTCGCGCAGCGCGGCGACCACCGAGTCCAGATCGAGATAGTCGTACCGCAGCACGATGTTGAGCTCGTCCAGCACGACCATGTGGAAGCTCTCGTCCGCCATCATCGCCTGCGCCGCCCGCCACGCCTTTTGCGCCGCCGCGATATCGCGCCGGCGGTCCTGGGTGTCCCAGGTGAAGCCCTCGCCCATCGCCTTCATCACGCAGAGCTCAGGGAAGTGTTTGAGGACCTCGCGCTCGCCGGTGTTCCACACGCCCTTTACGAACTGTACGATGCCCACCTTCATGCCGTTGCCGACCGCGCGCATGGCCAGGCCCATGGCCGCCGTCGTCTTGCCCTTGCCCTTGCCGGTGTGGACGGCGAGCAGCCCCTTCTTTCTCGTCTTGGTGGCCAGGATCCTGTCCCGCGCGGCCTTTTTCCTGGCCATCTTCTCGGCGTGCCGTGCGTCGATCTCCTCCGGTGTCATGCCTTCGGTCTTCATTCGGTCCCCTCTTCCGCGCTTGGTTGCGGCAGACAATACGCCGGATGCCGCACGGTCACAAACCGCGCGTTTCCGTGGAGCGGATCCAGTCCGCGCGCGACAGGCGGTACAGGACGTGCCGGCGGCGCGGATCGCCGTCCGGCATCGCCGGATGGTCGAAATCGCCCGCCGCGTCCCGCGACATGCCGATGCGCTCCATGACCCTGCGCGAGCGGCCGTTGGCGGCTACGGCAAAGGAGACGATCTCGTCCCGCCCCAATGTCCCGAAACCGACGCCGAGCGACGCCAGCGCGGCCTCGGTGGCGTAGCCGCGGCCCCAGAACCGGCGCGCCAGCCGCCAGCCGATTTCCAGGCAGGGCGTGAACGGGGCCTCGAAACTGGTCGTCCACAGTCCCGTGAACCCGACGAACGGCGCTGCGCCCGGCGCCTCGACCGCCCAGAAACCGAATCCGTACGCTGCGAAGTGATTGCGGATGCGCGCGACCTGCCCCTCGCTTTCGGCGCGGTCATAAGTGCGCGGGAAATACGCCATCACCTCCGGATCGGCGTTCATGGCGGCGAATTCCGGGAGGTCCGAGTCGCGCCAGGGCCGCAGGATCAATCGCGGCGTGGAGATGTTCGCAAGGTCCGTCATGGCATCGGGCATCTCCCTGGGAAATACCGGCGGGTGAACCGTCAGTCGCGCCGCCGGCCGGCGCGGGCGAGAACACCCATCGCAGGCCGTTGCCTCAATTCCCGCATCCTCCGCACCACGCCCAGCTCGATGGCGGCCCAGATGACGACCGCGAGCTCCAGCACGAAACTCCAGTGCAGGACGAAGTTCCAGACCCACCATCCGAAGCGCGCCGGGACGTCGACCAGCACGATGCTGCCGGTATGGTATGGATACAGCCAGGCGATGCCGCCGGTCACCGTGTCCAGCGCCAGGTGCAGGAACACCCCGGCCAGCAGCCCCGCGACCGCGGGCCACGGAACCGGCGCCCGGGCGATGCGGAAGAGCGTGACGGCGGCGCCGGTCGAGAGCAGCCAGAAGGCCGGGATATGGGTCCAGTAGTCGTGATGCAGGGTCTGCCGTCCGTCGACCAGGTAGAAGTACAACAGGTCGATATCGGGCAGCACCGCGGCCACCAGGCAGACCGCCATCAGCCGGCGGGCCTGCGGTGCGTCCGGGGCCAGGCGCGGCGCCAGGCGTCGCGCCATGATGTAGCCGGCCGGCAGATGGGCGATGAACATGACGGGCACTCCGGGTCATGGTGTGTGGAACAACCCCATGCACCGGCGTTTTCCGCGGGTTTTGGGGGCATCCGTCCGGGACGACCGTCCGGCGTGGACCGGCCCTCCCTGGATGCAAAGGGAGGGCCGGGTGGTTGAGGACAGGCGCCGCGGTCAGGAGAACGCCGCGGCGCCCGGCCTCATTGGGCGGCGGCGAGACGGTCGAGGCTCGACGCCGTCCGGACGAGCCGGGTGAACTCGGCGCGATAGCCGAAGGAGTCCTCCCCCCTTGCGTCGCTGGCTATCCCCAGCACGTCGTTCCAGGTGAATTCGCCGATCGTGTCGCTGCCGCGCAGCAGCTGGCCGAAACCGGCCACGGCTGCGGCGAAGCGGGCGTCCGCGGGGGCTTCGGCGAAGCCGGTGCGCGCGGCGACGGCCACCGGCTGTTCGATCAGCCGGCTCTGCTGCTCGCCGGGCAGCTTGTAGCGGATGCGCAGCCAGGCAAGCTCGCCGTTCTCGACGCCGGCCTTCCGTTTCGGCGAGTCGTCGCCATAGCGCAGCGGATCGACGCGCCGCGACGCGCTTTGCGGCGAGACGATCTCGTAGAGCGCGGTCACGGTGTGGCCGCTGCCGACTTCGCCGGCGTCGACGCGGTCGTTGTTGAAGTCCTCGCGTCTCAGCATCCGGGTCTCGTAGCCGATCAGCCGGTATTCGGCGACATAGGCCGGGTTGAACTCGACCTGCACCTTCACGTCGTCGGCGATCGGAAACAGCGTGCCGCCCATCTCGTCGACCAGCACCTTGCGGGCCTCCTGGAAGGTGTCGATGTAGGATGCGTTGCCGTTGCCGGCCTGGGTCAGGCTCTGCATGGTGCTGTCCTGGAGATTGCCCTCGCCGAAGCCGAGTACCGAGAGATAGACGCCGGACTTGCGCTTTTCCGCGATCAGTTTCTCGAGCCGGGACGGATCGGAAATGCCGACGTTGAAATCGCCGTCGGTCGCCAGGATCACGCGGTTGACGGCGCCGTCGCGGAAATTCTCCAGGGCCAGGCCGTAGGCGAGCTGGATTCCGGCCCCGCCGGCGGTGCTGCCGCTGGCGTGCAGGCCTTCGATGGCGTTGAGGATCTTCCGCTTGTCGCCGCCCTTCGTCGGTTTGAGAACGACGCCGGCGGCGCCGGCATAAGCGACCAGCGCGATGCGGTCGTCGTCATCCATCGCGTCCGCCAGCATGCGCAGCGACCGCTGCACCAGCGGCAGCTTGTCCGGGCTGCGCATCGAGCCGGAGGTGTCGATCAGGAAGACGAGGTTGGCCGGCGGCCGCTTGCCGGCCGGGATGTCGAAGCCCTTCATGCCGATGCGCAGCAGCTGCCGCCCGGCGACCCACGGCGCGTCGAACAGGGCGATGTCGGCGCGGAACGGCTGCTCGCGGCTCTCGGGCCGCTCGTAGTCGTAGGTGAAGTAGTTGACCAGCTCCTCGGTGCGCACGGCGTCCGCCGGCGGCATCACGCCGTCGTTGAGGAACCGGCGCATCCGCGCGTAGGAGGCGGTGTCCACGTCGATCGAAAACGTCGACACGGGCGCTTCGGCCACCTGCTTGACCGGGTTGTCGCCGAATTGCGGATAGCTTTCGCGGCCCTCGTCCCAATAGGCCGGCTGCGACATCAGCGACGCCTGCGGTGCGGGCCCATATAAACTGGAGCGGTGTTCCTGCACCGACATCGCCGGTGCGGCCGGCGCGGGTGGCGCGGCCGGCGCGGCCGGAGAGGTGGTGGTTGCCTCGGTCGAAGTTTCGTATTCCGCCTCCTGGGCCACCTCGGTACAGGCGACCAGGATGGTGGCGATGCCGATTGCCGATGCGTGCAACAGGTTCTTGACGTTCATGGCGATCCCCCCATGGGCTGGATTCGGCCCCGCTCATCCCGGTCGATGAATTTTTGATTGGGCCGACGATGACAGCCTTGTTTGACGGTTTTCGGGTCCGGTCCGTGGCGGATTTGCCGAAACCGTGACGATTCGGTGGCGCCGGGAACGCTTGCCCGGCACGCCGGTTCCGCTCCGGCCTTCAGGCGATTGCGCGCGAAGCGCGCGCCGCCGCCGTCACATTGCCGTCACGATTCTCCCAGGGTGGATTTCGATCCGGTTTGACCGGCGCCGAACATGCAACCTTACCGTTCGAGGCCTTTGTTCTGCAACCTCCTCAGAGTTTGTGAATCTTTCGGAACAAGGAGGAAATCGGGGTATTGCCGCCGGCTTCGCCGGCGAACCGTCAGTTCCCCACCCCCTCCCCAACCCCTCCCCCGCCGAGGCGGGAGAGGGGCCAAGTGGCGCCGCCGCAACGATAAAGCCCCTCTCCCGCCTCGGCGGGGGAGGGGTTGGGGAGGGGGTGGACGGATGACGGCCCGCCGCCGCAGGCGGCGCATTGCACCCACAAAGCCAAAGATTCACAGACTCTCAGCATGAGGTTGCTCGGTCTCCGTATAGCCCCGTGCAGTGTCCCGCGGCTCACCGCTCCGGCAGGGCCAGGAAGTCGTACTCGAATGCGGCCGGGCCGAGCAGCAGCGTCAGCGGGATCGGCGCCGGCATCTGCTGGGTCATCGCCAGTTCCAGCGGCACCTGGGCGAAATCCTGCTGGCCGGCCGGCCCCGCGACCCGGTAGAGGGCGATGACGGGCCGGCTCCCGGCGAGGCGGCGGGCCTCGTCGATGCGTGCGGCGAGGTCCGGCTGCGGCAACGCCTGAGACTGGACCGCAAGGGGGACCTGCGACGTGTCGACGATCACCATCGCGGCGATTGTGGCCGCCGCCGCCCTGCCGCCCCGGAGGCCGCCCGCATCGCTGTCCGGCTTGCCGGCGACGGGCGCTTCGACGATACCGGGTTCCGCCGCAAACCCCTCCATCCCGGCAAGGGGCTCCGCCCCGGCGCCCTGCTGCCGGAGCAAATCGCGGGCGTCCTTGTCGGCCAGGGCACGCTCCTCGTTGAGGTTGCCGACGATTCCGGCGGACGGCGCCGGCGCGGCGGGCGCCTCCATCTCGCTTCGTTGCTGATTCGCGAGCTGGTCGGCGATCCCCTTGGCGTCCTGCCCGCTGTCCTGTTCGGCGCTGCGTTTTCTCTTTTCCGCCTCCGGTATCGCGTATTGGGAGGACGGTTGGGGCGCCTCGTCCAATCGATACGCCGGCTCCGCGGGTGAAACATCGCGCGGCGCAGCCATGTACGAATCGATATCGTCGGACACCGGCTGCCGCTCGGGACCTGCAAGCTGGACACCCACGACCACCACCAGCAGGACGCTGGCGGCGATGCCGGCAAACGGCCCGCCCCAGCGCAGGATGCGGCCGCGCCGGTGCGGCTTCATCGCGACGATATTGCTGTCCCCGCCGGCCTGCCGGCGTGCCTCCGCGGCGATGGCGGCGGCGCTCGCGCCCGGAATCTGCGCCCGCACCGCGTCTATGTCGGCGGATTCGAGCCGCGCGATCTCGTCGGCTTCGTCCTCGGCCATGTCGATCGCGCCGAGCAGCCGGCCGCCGGGCGAGCCCATTCCGCCGGCCAGGGCCCGGGCGACGGCGATGCAGCGCGAGGGGTCGACTCCGACGGCGTCCAGGTCGGCGCGGATCTCCTCGGCCGGCAGGCCCTCGAAGGCATGCTCGTCCGCCAGCATCGCCAGCAGCCGTTCCGCCGGGGTCGGGTGCGCGGTCATGCCGCCGCCTCCGCCATATAGGCGCGCACGGCGCGTTTCAGGCGCTTGCGCCGGTTGGCGATCTCGGCGCCCGGGACGCCGAGTTCGCGGCTCAGCGAGTCGGTATCCTGCATGTCGCGGGTCAGCATCAGCTCCGCCATCCGGGCCAGCTCCGGGTCGGTGGCCTCGAGCCAGCCGACGAGGCGGTCTTGCTCCGAGCGCCATTCCGCTTCGCGCTCCGGGTCCGGCGCGTCGTCGGCCGGATCGGGCGGCCAGCTGTCGCCGCCCGGGTTCTTCGGCGGCGCGACGGTGGTGCGGTTCTCCATCGACTCCGCCGCGTGGCTGATATCGCTGACCACGACGCCGGCGAGGTGCTGGAACAGCGTGCAGTTGCCCGGGTTCCAGACGCGCACGCCGGCGATGGTCTTCGAGATCGCGTCGTTGACGTAGTCCTCGGCCTCGGCGGCGCCCGGCGGGGCCTCGCCGCGCCGCCCGCGCCAGGTCATGCGGTAGAGCCGCGAGACCGCGAGCAGCAGCAGCCGGGGCACCAGATCGTCCCAGTCCTGCGCCGCCCAGTCTGTCTTCCGGCCACTCATGATGAGGGCATAATAACGAAGACAGCCGCCCCCGTCCGCTACCGCGAAACAGGGGCGGCTGGCGTGCCGGTCTGGGCTCATGTCCGGCACGGGGTCGTCCTCAGTTGTTCAACGTCTCCAGCCCCTGCGCGCCCTTGGCGAGGCGCACGAGCTGGAGGAACTCTGCGCGATAACCGAACTTGTCGTCGCCCCTTGCGGCCTGGGCAGTTTCGATCACGTCGTCGAGGGAGAAGTCCTCGACATTCACCGCGCCGCGCAGGATCTGCCCGAAGCCGGCGACGGCCGTGGCGAAGCGGGCCTCCCGCGGCGCCTCGGCGAAGCCGGTGCGGGCCTCGACCATGATCGGCTGCTCCCACAGGGTGCTCTTCGCCTCGCCGGGCAGCTTGTAGCGCAGGCGCAAATTGGCGATCTCGCCGTTCTTTGCGCCGTCCGTTGCCGCGGGTTTGCCGTACCGCAGATCGTCGATCAGGCGCGAGTCGCTGTCCGGCGGGGTGATCTCGTAGAGCGCCGTGACCTCGTGGCCGCTGCCGACCTCGCCCGCATCGACCTTATCGTTATTGAAATCCTCGCGGGCCAGCAGGCGGGTCTCATAGCCGATCAGGCGGTACTCCGCGACATAGGCCGGGTTGAACTCGACCTGGATCTTCACGTCGTTGGCGATGGTGAACAGGGTCGAGCCCATCTCGTCGACCAGCACCTTGCGGGCCTCGCTGAGGTTGTCGATATAGGCGGCGTTGCCGTTGCCGGCCTGGGCCAGCACCTGCATCCGGTCGTCCTTGTAGTTGCCGCGCCCGAAGCCGAGGATCGAGAGGTAGATTCCGGTCTCGCGCTTGCGGGAGATGTACCCCTCGAGCGTGCTGTTTTCGGTGTGGCCGACGTTGAAATCGCCGTCGGTCGCCAGGATCACGCGGTTGACCGACTCTTGCCGGAAGTTCGCCTCGGCCAGCGCATAGGCCTGGCGGATGCCCTCGGCGCCGGCGGTGCTGCCGGAGGCGCGGAACCCGTCCAGCGCAGACATGATCTTGCGCTTCTCGGAGCCCTTGGTCGGCTCCAGCACCACGCCCGCGGACCCGGCATAGGCGACGATGGCGATCGTGTCGTCCGCGCCCATCTGGTCGACCAGCAGCTTCAGCGACTTCTTGAGCAGCGGCAGCTTGTCGGCCGAATTCATCGAACCGGACGTATCGACCAGGAACACCAGGTTCGCGGCGGGCCGCGTTTCCACGGGGATGTCGTAGCCCTGCAGGCCGATGCGGATCAGCTGCGTGCCCGCGTCCCACGGCGTGTCGTACAGCGCGACCTCGGCCGCGAAGGGCTCGTCGCGCGAGTCGGGCAGTTGGTAATCGTAGTTGAAATAGTTGATCAGCTCCTCGGTGCGCACCGCGTCCTTCGGCGGCAGCACGCCTTCGTTCAGGTAGCGCCGGACCACCGAATAGGCGGCCGTGTCGACGTCGATCGAGAAGGTGGAGACCGGCTCCAGCGCCACCTGCTTGACCGGGTTGTCGTCGAACTCGGCATATTGCTCGTTCTCCGTGCCGGGCCGCTTCTGCGGCGCGATCGCGTCCTGCACGACGATACCGGCGGCCGGTTTTCCGGAAACGAATCCTTCCCGCTCCATCACCAGCCCGGAGGCGCCGGCGACTTGGTCGCGCTTGCGCTTGTCGTCCTGGCTGTATTGCACCTGCGGCTGCGGCTGCACTTGCGACGGCACTTGCGGCTCCACCGGTGGCGACGGGGCCAAATCGATGCGCTGCCCGAGATGACCGTTCTTCACCTGCGCCGCGACGTTCGACTGTTCGGCATTGCGATATTGGTAGCCCAGCAGGGCCGCCGCCGACACCCCGGCCAGCAGGGCGCCGGTCACACCGGCGATCACGATGGTCTTGCGTTTCATGGAATCACTCCCTCATTCAGGAAAATCAGAAAATCCGTTTCATGAGGGGTATGCCGGCGGGAGGGCCCGCGGATGCCACGGGGATGATCTTTCTTGTTGAAAGGTGCTCGGGTTACGCGTCGCCGTCATTGCGAGGAGGCAACGCCGACGAAGCAATCCAGAACCACGCCCGCCCCACTCCTGGATTGCCGCGGCGCTTCGCGCCTCGCAATGACGGCCCAACGCCTACGAGACAGACATCGCGAAGGGCGAGGTCGCGCCGGAGTTACTCCGAACGCAGGTGCTTCTTCGGGTCCCAGCCGTGCTGTGCCAGGTGCGCGCGGCCGTGCGCCAGCGGCGCGGATTCGAGCTCGGTCGCCAGCGTGTCGTTCCACCGGTTGAGGAACCCGTACATGCTGATCACGGCGATCAGCTCGACGATCTGCTCCTCGTCGAAATGTGCGCGCAAAGCGTCGAAATCCGCGTCCGAGACGCAGTTCGGGACCTGCCCGGCGCCCAGCGCCACGCGCAGCGCCGCGCGCTCTCCGTCATCGAACAGGGGGCTGTTCTCGAAGTCCCAGAGCGCCTCTTCCTTTTCCGCCGGAACCCCCAGCAGTTCGCCCGCATGCGCCGTGTGCGCCATGCAGTAATTGCAGCCTGCGGCGCGGCTGGCGACATGGCCGACCATGGTCTTCAGCGCCCGGTCCACCGTGCCCGGCCCCATGATCTTCGCGCTCATCGCCGACCATGCCTTGGTGATCTCCGGCCGGCGCGCCATGATCTTGACGCTGTTCGGCACGCCGCCCAGGCGCTCCCGCGCCGGGCGGAACGTCTCCTCGAATTCGCCGAGTTCGGACTCGGGCAGCGGCTCCAGCCTTGGCATATCGGTTTCCTCCCTCATCCCTGTTCCTGTCACGGATACCATATCACGCAGCCCGCGATGCCAGAACCTACTGGCCACTGCCGCGCACCCCCACCCCGGCCCTCCCCCATCGAGGGGGAGGGGGAAATAGGTGATCCCCGACGAACTAAGCCCTCCCCCCTGGCGGGGGAGGGTTTGGGTGGGGGGGCGAGGCTGCGGTGGGTTCGCGTGCCGCCAGATCCTGCAGCGCGTCATAGCTGCGGTTCGATCTCGGGCGCCACAGGCCGCGGTCCTGGGCCTCCTTCAGGCGGTCGGCGATCTCGCGCAGGGCGGCGGGGTTGTGCGCCTCGATGAAATCGCGCACCGCGGCGTCCTCCAGATAGGCGTCGTACACCGCATCGAAATGGTGGTCGGCGACGCAGCGCGCGGTGGCGGCGAAGGCGAACAGGTAATCGACCGTCGCCGCCATCTCGAAGGCGCCCTTGTAGCCGTGCCGCATGACGCCGGCGATCCATTTCGGGTTGACGACGCGGGCGCGGACGACGCGGGCGACTTCCTCCTGCAGCGTGCGGATGCGCGGGCTTTCGGGCCGCGAGTGGTCGTTGTGCCAGACCGCGGGCTGCTGCCCCGAAAGCGTTCGCACGGCCGCCGTCATACCGCCCTCGAACTGGTAGTAGTCGTCGGAATCGAGCAAATCGTGCTCGCGGTTGTCCTGGTTGTGGATCACCGCCTCGACGGATTTGAGCCGCGCTTCGAACAGGCCGTGCGCGGCCTCGCCTTCCACGCCGGCGCCATAGGCATAGCCGCCCCAGGCGACATAGGCGCGCGCGAGGTCGGCGTCGGTGTCCCAGCCGCGCTCGTCGATCAGCGCCTGCAGCCCCGCCCCGTAGGCGCCGGGTTTGGAGCCGAACACCCGTGTCGCCGCCCGCCGCTGCGCGGCCGCCTCGTCAGCCCCGTTGCCGGCCAGGCGGGCGGCTTCCTCGCGCACGCGCGCCGCCAGCGGGTTCTTCGCCTCCGGCTCGTCCAGCGCGGCGACGGCGCGGGCCGCCGAATCGACGAGGTCGATCAGGCCGGGAAAGGCGTCGCGGAAGAATCCGGAGATGCGCAGGGTGACGTCGACGCGCGGCCGGTCGAGCACGTCCGGCGGCAGGATCTCGAAGCCGGTGACCCGGCGCGACGCCGCGTCCCAGGTCGGCCGCACGCCCATCAGCGCCAGCGCCTGCGCGATGTCGTCGCCGCCGGTGCGCATGTTCGACGTGCCCCACGCCGACAGCGCCATCGCCTTCGGCCACGAGCCGTGCTCCTGGGCGTGGCGCTCGACCAGCATCTGCGCCGATTTCCAGCCCAGCAGCCAGGCCGCCGGGGTCGGCACGGTGCGGGTGTCGACCGAATAGAAGTTGCGGCCGCTCGGCAATACGTCGGGCCGGCCGCGCGTCGGCGCGCCGGATGGGCCGGGGGCGACGAACCTTCCGTCGAGTCCGGTCAGCAGGCCCGCGATCTCGGCCGCGCCGCACGCGGCGACCGATGGGTGCAGGTCCCCGTTGATCCAGTCGAGCACGGCAGCGCTGGCCGGCCCCGGCGGATCGGCCTCGCCGGCCACCAGGCGCCGCGCGAACAGCTCCAGCCGCTCCACCGTATCGCCCTGCGTGCGCCAGTTTTCCGCGGTCTCCAGGGCCTCGGGGCGGGGGCCGGTCCAGGCCTCGCCGAGGACGCAGTCCAGCGGATCGAACGCATTTAAATCAAAATCGCATGCAATTGCACGGATCAGCGACTGGTCCGGCCCTTCGCCCTTGCCGCGCGGCACCCTTGCCAGCGCCACCAGCAGGTCGGTCAGGAGATCGCCCGACGGCGACTCGCCGAAGACATGCAGCCCGTCGCGGATCTGCATTTCCTTCAGCTCGCAAAGATAGTTGTCGAGGGCCGCCAGGGTCTCCGCCTCCGCCGCCTTCGGCGCGACGCCGGCATCCCTGTCCAGGCCGATCGACTGCGCCAGCTCGACGATCTGCCGGCCCAGCAGCTTCAGCCGGCGCGGGTCGACTCCGGCGGCCTCGTAATATTCGTCGACCAGTTGCTCCAGGTCCCGCAGCGGGCCGTAGCTTTCGGCGCGGGTCAGCGGCGGCGTCAGATGGTCGACGATGACGGCGGCGCTGCGCCGCTTGGCCTGGGTGCCCTCGCCCGGGTCGTTGACGATGAAGGGGTAGAGGTTCGGCAGCGGGCCCAGCGCCGCCTCGGGAAAGCATTCCTCCGACAGTGCCAGCGCCTTGCCCGGCAGCCATTCGAGGTTGCCGTGCTTGCCCATGTGGATGACGGCGTCGGCGCGGAAGGACTCACGCAGCCAGGCGTAGAACGCGAGGTAATTGTGCGGCGGGACCAGCGCCGGGTCGTGGTACGAAGCCACCGGGTCGATGTTGTAGCCGCGCGCCGGCTGCAGGCAGACCACTGTGTTGCCGCAGCGGAACGCGGGGATCGCGAGGGCGCCGCAGTCGGTCTCGCCGGGCACGAAGAAGGGGTCGGTCTCGGGAGCGCCCCAGCGTTCGGTCACCGCGTCGCGCACCGCTTTTGGCAGGCCGGCGAAGAAGATCTGGTAGTCGCTGAACGGCAGGGTCTCGCGCACCTGCCGGCCGGCGATGGCGGCATTGGTCGGCCCTCCCGCGAGCCGCCGCACCAGCGCATCGCCGTCCGGCGGCGCATCGTCGATCCGGTAGCCGGCGGCGTCCAGCGCGCGCAGGACGACGACGGTCGCGGCCGGCGTGTCGAGCCCGACGCCGTTGCCGATGCGCCCGTCGCGGTTCGGATAGTTGGCCAGCACCAGCGCGACGCGGCGCTCGTCCGGCGTCTTGCGGCGCAGCCGCGCCCAGGCCGCCGCCAGCGCCGCCGTGAACGCCGCGCGGTCCGGCACCGGCACGTATTCCACGACGTCCGCCTCTGTCGCCGCGTCGCGCCGGGCCCTTCCCTTGAACGAGACGGCGCGCGAGAGGATGCGCCCGTCGACCTCCGGCAGCGCGACGTTCATGGCGATGTCCCGTGCCGAGAGCCCGCGCGTGCCTTCGCGCCAGGACTCTTCGTTGCCGCCCGAGAACACCACCTGCAGCACCGGGCAGTCGGCGGCATCGAAGGGAGTCTCCGACCGCGCCGCGCCGGGCATCGACAGCGCGAAGCCGGTGGCGTTCAGGATCACGTCCGGGGGCGAGGCGGCCAGCAGCTCGCGGATCGTCGCGTCGCACACCGGGTCCTTCAGGCTTGCGGCATAGACCGGCAGCGCATCGACGCCGTGCCGGCCGAGCGCCTCGATCAGCGCGTCGACGGCTTTGAGATTCCCCGCCTGCACCAGCGCCCGGTAGAACACGATCGCGGCCACGGGGCGGGCTTCCGGCTGGCGGAATTCGTCTCTTCCATCCGCAGGCCGAGGGTCATCCCCCTCCCCAACCCCTCCCCCTCTCAAGGGAGAGGGGCTTATTGCGTGCGACGCGGCTCCAACTGAGCCCTCTCCCGCCTGGGCGGGGGAGGGTTGGGAGGGGGTGGGAACCGGCGAAGCCGGGAGAAATGAATCCGCGCCGGATTCCCCGCGCCACGGCAAATCCTCCAGCCCCGGGCGCGCCACGCCCGGCCAGTAGAGGCCGGCGCGCAACAGCGGGGCGGGCTCGGTCCAGTCCGCCTTGCGGCCGATCAGGCTTGCGGCGTAGCGCAGCAGTTCACCCGCGTTGTCGACGCCGCCATGGACGCAGTACTGCCACAGCCGGTGCTGCGCCTCGGCCGGCAATGTGGAAAGGCCGGCGAGTTCCGCGTCGGGCTGGTCGTCGCCGGGCAGCAGGGCCAGCGCGATGCCGTGCCTGCGGCAGGTCGCGGTCAGCTGCTCGACCCCGTAGGGCCAGTAGGCGCGCCCGCCGAGCAGCCGCGCGATCACCAGTTTCGCGTGCCGCGCGACCTCCTCCACATAGAGATCGACGGAGAGGTTGTGCCCCAGGTGCAGGAGGCCGGCGAGCCGCAGCGCGGGCGCATCGGACTCTTCCGCCAGTCGCCGCGCCTGCGCTTGCGCCAGGCAGGCGATCTCGGTATCGGCGGCGGTCAGGAAGACGATGTCGCCCGGCGTCTGGCCGAGGTCGACGGCCTCCGATCCGTCCTCGATGGTCCCCGGCTGTGCGGCGAGAAGATGCATGGCTGGTCGATTACACTCCGCCTGTGTGCCGCTGCCCCACCCCCTCCCCAAACCTCCCCCATCAAGGGGGAGGGAGTTGAGCATTTCGCTCCCTTAAAGCCCTCCCCCTTGATGGGGGAGGGTTGGGTGGGGGTGCGCTGCGGCCGATCCTACTCCGCCGCCTGGGCCGTTGTCACCGCGTCCCGGATCGCCGCCTCGATTGCCGCGCGGTCGAGGCCCTTGAGGCCGATCACCACCAGTTCGCTGCGGCGTGTCTCTCCCGCGCGCCAGTCGCGGTCGTAGTAGCGCTGGAACCGGGGTCCGACGCCCTGCAGCACCGCGCGCCGCGCGCGGCCGGGGCGGTCGAGGAAGCCCTTGATGCGCAGGACGTCGTGGTCCTCCACCACCTCCTTCAACCGGGCCTCCAGCGCGTCCGCGTCGGCCACCGCGCCCAGCGCCACGGTGAAGCTCTCGAAATCGTCGTGGTCGTGTTCGCCGTCCTCGGCGTCGTGATGCGACGGGCGGGTATCGAGGTCGTCCTCCGCCGCCGCCGCGATGCCCAGCAGCGCCGCCGCGTCGACCCGCGCATGGGCGCTGCGCACCGGATGCACGCCGAGTCGCAGGCCCGACGCCAGCTCCGCCTCGACCCGGGCGAGCGTGTCGCCGTCCAGGAGGTCGGCCTTGTTCAGCACCACCATGTCGGCGCAGAGCAGCTGGTCCTCGAACACCTCTTCCAGCGGGTTGTCGTGGTCCAGCGACGGGTCGGCCGCGCGCTGCGCCAGCACCGCCGCCGGGTCATCGGCGAAGCGGCCGGCGGCGACGGCGGCGGCGTCGACCACGGCGATCACCCCGTCGACGGTGACGCGGGCGCGCACCTCCGGCCAGTTGAAGGCGCGCACCAGCGGTTTCGGCAGGGCAAGGCCCGAGGTTTCGATCAGGATATGGTCGGGCGGGTTCGGCCGGTCGAGGATCGCCTCGATGGCGGGCAGGAAATCGTCGGCCACGGTGCAGCACAGGCAGCCATTGGCGAGTTCCACCACATCGTCTTCGCCGCAGCCCTCGATGCCGCAGCCGAGCAGCAGCTCACGGTCGATGCCGAGGTCGCCGAACTCGTTGATCAGGAAGGCGAGCCGCCGCCCCTGGTTGTTCCCGATCAGATGCCGGATCAGGCTGGTCTTGCCGGCGCCAAGGAAGCCGGTGATGACGGTCGCGGGAATCCGTGCGGCCATGGCGGTGTCAGTCCCTCTTGTTATCCTTCATGACGAGCGGCAGTCCGGAGGCGACGAATAGCACGCGGTCGGCCACCTCCGCCACCGTCTGATTGAGCCGGCCGGCGCGGTCGCGGAAATCACGGGCCAGCGCATTGTCCGGTACGATGCCGAGCCCGACCTCGTTGGAGACCAGCACGACCGGGCCCGGCAGGTCCCGCAGCCGGGCGGCCAGGGCCGCCGCCTCCGCTTCCGCGTCGCGGCCCGCGCCCATGATATTGGAGAGCCAGAGCGTCAGGCAGTCGACCAGGACCGGGCGGGAGGGATCGGCGTGTCCGGCCAGCGCGGCGACCAGCTCGAGCGGCGCCTCCACGGTGCGCCAGTCGTCGCCGCGCCGCCGGCGATGTTCCTCGATGCGCGCCGCCATCTCCGCATCCAGCGGCTCGGCGGTGGCGATATAGGTCGCGCTTGCGTAGGGGCCGGCGGCGCGCGCGGATTCGATCAGCGATTCGGCATGCCGGCTCTTGCCGGACCGGGCGCCGCCCAGCACCAGGGTAACGCGGGGCAGGACTCCGCCCTCCGTCATCCCGCCAAAGGCACGAACGCCCCGTTCATCTTCGGCCGCTGGTTGACCGTCACCACGCGCCAGTGCGCGCCGCCCCCGGGCAGGGCGATATGGTCGATGCGGGTCAGCGACAGGTTTTCGACCGTGAAGGTCAGCGCCGACTCGGGATGCATGCCGAGCGCGATGGACAGCGCCGCGCGCACCGTGCCGCCATGGCCGACCGAGACGATATCGCGGCCGGCGTACTCGCGGGTCAGCCGGTGCACGGTCGGGGCCAGCCGCGCCAGCACGTCGGCGAAGCTCTCGCCTTCCGGCGGCCGCTCGTAGGCCGGGGCCAGCCAGTAGGGATGACGGCCGCCCCGCGATTCCCAGATATCCGCGTATTTCATGCCCTGCCAGTCGCCGAAGGATTGCTCGCGCAGGCTCGGCTCCTCGATCGGGTCCGGCAGGTCGAGTCCGGCGGCGGCGATCGCGGCCGCGGTCTTCCTCGTGCGCAGCAGGTCGCTGGTCACCAGCACCGCGCCGGCCGGCAGCAAGCTGCTGAGGCCCTCGAAGGATTCGCGGTCGGACACGTCGCAATCCTTGTCGCCCTGGCCGTAGCAGAGGCCCTGCGCGTTTGGCACGGGCGCATGGCGGACCCACCACCAGCGGGTTTCGGTCATGATCGGCCTTTCCTTCACGTCATGGCGGCAATGGCGAGCAGGCCGGCGATCTCCGCAGCCTGTTGCACGGCGCCCAGTACGTCGCCGGTGTAGCCGCCCAGCCGCCGCCGCGCAAGCGCTGCAGCCGCCCAGGCCGCGATGAAAGCCGCGCCGGCCATTGCCAGCGCCGGCCCCGGCCCCAAAACCGCAACAGCCAGCAAGACCGCGATCCCGACACAAAGAAACACGTCCAGGCCTTCCGGCCTGCCTGCGGTCGCGGCAAGCCCGGTCATGCTCGCCGGCGGCAGAAGGCGCATCACGGCCGGCATCGCGGCCCGCGACAGGGCGCCGGCCGACGCCATCGCGCCGACCGCGGCGAACGGGCCGGCCAGCGCCGCCAGCGCCGAAACGCGCAGCCCGACGCTGAAGATCAGCGCCAGCACCCCGTAGCCGCCGGTGCGGCTGTCCCGCATGATGCGGATCGCGTCGTCGGGCGTCCGGCCCGCCATTCCGTCGGCCATGTCGGCGAGGCCGTCCTCATGCAGCGCGCCGGTGACGACGACGGTGGCGCAGACGCCGATGAAAGCGCACGCCGGCGCCGGCAGGCCGGCGAGCCAGGCGAGCGAGTACGCCGCGCCGCCGAGCGCCCCGACCAGCAGCCCGACCACGGGGAACGCGACGGCGGCGCGGGCGACGCGCGTATCGGTGGCCCGGACCGGAAGCCGCGTGAGGAACATTGTGGCGACCGGCAGGGCGCTCAGCCAGCGGTGCGTTCCAGATTCGCGCTGCGGCGCGCCGGTGTGGTCGCTCATGGCGTAACGCCGGTCCTTCTTCCCGATATTTCCCTGCCCATGGGCACTCCCGATCGTTTATAGAGCATTGCACCGCGCCGCGGGAACAGCGGCGTCATTCGGACAGCAGACAGAGAGATCGCATGGGAGACATCACGGCCGCCTCGCTGGATGAAATCCGCCAAATCCTGACCCGGCTTCCCGGCCCCGACGAGGACGCGGCGGCGAAGGCCGCCGCACGCGAAGCACAACTCACAAAACCGCCGGGCGCGCTGGCGCGGCTCGAGGTTCTGAGCCAATGGATGGCGCGCTGGCAGGGCCGGCACCCGCCGCGCATCGAGCGGCCGCGGGCGGCGGTGTTCGCGGGCAGTCACGGGGTTGCGGCGCGCGGGGTTTCCGCCTACCCGGCCGCGGTCACGGCGCAGATGGTGGCGAATTTCCGGGCCGGCGGCGCCGCTATCAACCAGCTGTGCCGGACGTTCGACGCGGAACTGCGCGTTTACGAGATGGGGTTGGAGCAGCCGACCGCGGATTTCACCCAGGGTCCCGCGATGGCGGATGCGGAATGCGCAACCGCGATGGCCTTCGGCATGACGGCGGTCGAGGACGGGCTCGATGTGATCTGCCTCGGCGAGATGGGCATCGCCAACACGACCAGCGCGGCGGCCCTTTGCCATGCGATGTTCGGTGGCGCGGCGGCCGACTGGACCGGGCCGGGGACCGGCGTTGAGGGCAAGGCGCTGCACGCCAAGACGAAGGTGGTCGCCGAAGCGGTGGCGTTGCACCGCGAGGCGCTGGACGATCCGCTGGAGATCCTGCGCCGGCTGGGCGGGCGCGAGCTGGCGGCGATCGCCGGCGCCATCATCGCCGCACGCATGGGAAGGGTGCCGGTGCTGCTGGACGGCTATGCCTGCACCGCCGCCGCGGCGATCCTGCACCGGATCGCGCCGCACCTCATCGACCACTGCGTCGTCGCGCATTGCTCGGCCGAGCCCGGCCATCGCCGCCTGCTGGAGGCAATCGGCCAGGAACCGTTGCTCGATCTCGGCATGCGGCTGGGCGAGGCGTCCGGCGCGGTGCTTGCGCTGGGCCTGCTGCGCGCGGCGGTCAATTGCCATGCCGGCATGGCGACCTTCGCCGAGGCGGGCGTCAGCGGCAAGGAGTGACGGCGATGGAACAGCCGATGCAGGGGCGGGTCTGCCTCGTGACCGGGGCCAGCAACGGGATCGGCAAGGCGGCCGCCCTCGACCTCGCCGGGATGGGCGCAAGCCTGGTGCTGCTGTGCCGCGACCGCGGGCGCGGTGAGGCCGCGATGGCCGAGATTTCGGAACGTTCCGGCAATCGCGACGTCACGCTGCTGGTCGCCGACCTGTCGTCGCAACGGCAGATTCGCGCCGCCGCCGCTTCGTTCCTCGAATCGGGCCGGCCGCTGCACGTGCTGCTGAACAATGCCGGCGCGATCCACGCGGAACGGACGCTGACCGGGGACGGGATCGAAACCACGTTCGCGGTCAATCATCTCGGTTATTTTCTGCTGACCCGGTTGCTGCTCGACCGGCTGCGCGACAGCGGCCGGGCGCGGATCGTCAACGTGGCGTCCGCGCTGCATCGGCGGGGTTACGGCGACGGCCGCATCGCCTTCGACGATCTGAACGGCGAGCGGCAGTATGGCGCCTGGCGGGCCTACGGCCAGTCGAAACTGGCCAACATCCTGTTCACGCGCGAACTGGCGCGGCGGCTGGACGGCGCCGGCGTCACCGCGAACGCGCTGCATCCCGGTGTCGTGGCCACCGGCTTCGGGCGAAACAACAGGACCGGCTGGATGCCGTATTTCCAGGCGCTGTACCGGCCGTTCAGCCGCCGCGCCGGACAGGGGGCGGACACGCCGGTCTGGCTCGCGACGGCGCCGCAGCTGGACGGCGTGACGGGCCGGTATTTTCAGGACCGCAGGGAGCGGCAGCCCGCACCGCAGGCGCTGAACGACGCGGACGCGCTGCGCCTGTGGGAGGTCAGCGAGAAGATGACGGGGCTCGTGCAGCCGTAATTTTCTTGCGCCCCGCGCCCCGACATGCTGCCTTACCGGCCATGTCCACCATCGAGCAACATCAGCCATTGGGCGCGCTGAGCAGCCGGCGGCTCTCGGCGATTGCGCGGATGGGCCGGCTGCGGGTCGGGACGCTGATCCTGATCCGGTGGATCGCCACCGGCGGGCAGGCGGTGGCGGTGCTGGCGGTGGAGTTCGGAATCGGATTCGACCTGCCTCTTGCCGCCTGTTTCACCGCGATCGCCGCCACCGCGGCGTCCAATGCCTGGCTGGCCAGGCGGCGCGCGCCGCGGGCCCGCCTCGGAAACCAGGAGGCCGCCATCTTCCTGGGATTCGACCTGGTTCAGCTGACCGTCCTGCTGTTCCTGACCGGCGGCGTGCACAATCCGTTCGTTATCCTGATGCTGGGGCCGGTTACGGTATCCGCGACCATCCTGTCGCGCGCCGCCACCGCGATCCTGGTCGGGCTGGCCATCGCCTGCATCACGGTTCTGGCGTTCTGGCATCTGCCGCTGCCGTGGTCGCCGGGCGAGTTCATCCAGCCGGCGCCTTATGTTCTGGGCATCTGGACCGCGCTCTCGGTGTCCACGGTGTTCATATCGACCTATGTCTGGTCCGTCGCCGAAGAGGCGCGCCGCATGTCGGAAGCCCTGGCCGAAGCGAGACAGGCGCTGTTGCGCGAGCAGCGTTTTACGGCGCTCGGCGGCCTTGCGGCCGCGGCGGCGCACGAGCTCGGCTCGCCGCTGGCGACGATCGCCGTGGTCGCAAAGGAACTCTCACGCAACGTCTCGAATGACAGCCCCATTGCCGAGGATATCGAGCTGCTGCTCAGCCAGTCGGCTCGCTGCCGGGATATTCTGGCCGAACTGGCCCGCCGGCCCGAGGAAATGGGCGGCATGCCCTTCGAGCGGATGCCCCTGGGCGCGCTTGTCGAGGAGGCGGCGGAGCACGCGAAGACCGATCAGGTCGCGTTGTCGTTCGTGCGCGACGCCGACGCCGATGCGCCGGAGCCGCAGGTGGTGCGCAGTCCGGACGTCCTGCTGGCGCTCGGCACGCTCGTCCAGAACGCCACGCAGTTTGCCCGCACGATGGTCGAGGTGCGGACGTCGTGGACGTACCCTGAAGTCCAGATCGTCATTTCCGACGACGGGCCGGGATTTGCACCCGACGTCCTGGCGGCACTGGGCGAGCCCTATGTTTCAAGCCGCGCCGGCGAGGAGGAGCATATGGGCCTTGGTGTCTTTATCGCCCAGACGGTCCTGGAGCGGACCGGCGCCACGCTGAACTTCCGCAACAGCGATGGCGCCGAGGTTGTCATACGCTGGCCGCGCGCTATGCTTGAAGCCATAGAAGAAACTGAATCGGGGGACCGGTGATAAAATTGGCCGGTAGTCAAAGAGATGGGTGAAGACGGTGGCGACAAAAGCCTGCTGATCGTTGACGACGACGCGCCGCTGCGCAATCGGCTGGCGCGGGCAATGGAGGATCGCGGTTTCAGCGTACTAACGGCGGCCAGCGTGGCCGAGGGGATTGCGACGGCACGGTCGAATCCGCCGTCGCACGCGGTCGTCGACCTGAAGCTGGTCGATGGCAACGGGCTGGAAGTCGTCGAGGCCCTGCGCGAGGCGCGCGAGGACATGCGGATCGTGATGCTGACCGGATACGGCAACATCGCAACGGCGGTCGCCGCGGTGAAGGCGGGGGCGGTGGACTACCTCGCCAAGCCGGCCGACGCCGACGCGATCACCGCGGCGCTGGTTGAAACCGAACGGGCGCTGCCGCCGCCGCCGGAGGATCCGATGTCGGCCGACCGGGTCCGCTGGGAGCATATCCAGCGGGTCTACGAGCAGTGCGGCCGCAACGTATCGGAAACCGCGCGGCGGCTGAAAATGCATCGCCGCACCCTGCAGCGCATCCTTGCGAAATACGCGCCGCGCAGCTGAGCGGTGGGGCGAACGGCCATGACGGGCACACCCGGCGGCGCGCCGCCGTCGGTGCCCGCGGACAGCGTGGTCTATGCGATCGGCGACATCCACGGCGAGACCGCGAAGCTCGACAGGCTTCATGCGATGATCCGCGCGGATGCGGGCGGGCGGGCGGCGGAACGCCGGATCGCCGTCTACCTTGGGGACTATGTCGACCGCGGGCCCGATTCCGCCGGCGTCGTCGACCGGCTGATCGCCGATACGCTGCCGGGGTTCGAGCGCGTCTTCCTGATGGGCAATCACGAGGAATTCCTGCTGCATTTTCTGGAGGCCGCCGGTTCGATGTCCGCCTGGTTCCACAATGGCGGAATCCGGACGCTGGAAAGCTATGACGTCGACCCGCGCGGCCACGATTCGTGGATGGCGGATCCGCGGGAGCTGCGGGACGAATTCCGGTCCCGCCTGCCGCCGGCGCATCTCGGGTTCTTCGAGGCGCTGGACCTGTATCGCATCGAAGGCGACTATCTGTTCGTTCACGCGGGACTCCGGCCCGGCCGGACGCTCGAGGACCAGTCGCGCGCCGACCTGTTGTGGATCCGCGAGGCGTTCCTCCATTCCAAGGCGGATCACGGCCATATCGTCGTGCACGGCCACACGCCGTGCGAGGCGGTCGAGATCCGCTCCAACCGCATCGGCATCGATACCGGGGCGGTCTATGGCGGCCCGCTGACGGCGCTGGTGCTGGAAGGCGCGACGCGGGATTTCCTGCAGACGTGAAGCACGCCGGATCAAACGGCAGGCTGTGAATAATCCGGCCGGTGGAGGCGCATCAGCCGCCGGCCGGCCGTACGGGCGAAGCGCAGTGTCACCGCCTTGCGCCGCGCCGGGCCCAGTTTGAATTCGGGCGCGGCGGTGAGGATCGCGCCGCCCCAGCCGTCGGCGACGATGATCCCCACGCGGTCCGGCAGCAGCGACCGGTCGAAGGTCTCCGGCACCGCGAAGTAGAACGCGTCGCAATACGCCAGATACTCGCGCCACTTGGCGTCGGAGCGGTAATCGGCGGCGGTGGTCTTGATCTCGACGACGGTCAGCAATCCGCCGCGGTCGAGCGCCATCACGTCGACCCGCCGCCCGTTGCCCAGCGGCAATTCGGCAAGGCAGCTCTGTCCCAGATCGCCGAACAGGCGCATCACGCCGCGGGCAAGATCGCCCGCCAGCCCGTCCGGAATGAAATCTCCTGCCTGGATCCCCGGCATGGGTGAAAGCCTAGCACGAACAAAACGGGTACGGAAGTGGGCAGCCGCCGGCCCATGTTGGAAACCTTCTGTTTGCAATTTCATGACACAATGTGCCGGTTCATCGTGGAGACGGCGTCATGCAGAATGTGTTGTTCCTGTGCACCGACAACTCGGCCCGCAGCATCATGGCCGAGGCCCTGCTGCGGCACTGGAGCGAAGGCCAGCTTACGGCGTTCAGCGCCGGCAGCCAGCCCGCGGACGAGCCCCACCCGATCGCGCTGAAGCTGCTGGAGGAACGCAGCGTCGCCGTGCACGGGCTGCGCAGCAAGAGCTGGAATGAGTTCGCCAACCCCCACGCGCCGGTCATGGATCTGGTCATCACCGTTTGCGACATGGTCGCGAACGAAGCCGGCCCGGTGCTGCCGGGCGATCCCATCCGGGTGCACTGGAGCCTGCCCGATCCGGCCGCGGCGATCGGTGACGAGGCCGCGATGCACGATGCCTTCGCGACCGTCTGCGAACAACTGGAGCAGCGCATCGCGCAACTCGTCACCATCCCGTTCGCCGACCGCGACACCAAGAGTGTGCAGGCCGACCTGGAGAGCATCGCCGCCATCGCCTGACGGGGTCACCGACCGGCCCGGTCCCCGGCCAACGCTCGACCCGCAGTGGCGGTGACGTGCCGCCCCCGGCGCAGGCCACCGGGCGGCATGCGACAAAATCCCCCAACCGCTCGAATCCGCTCCGAATCGGGCCTGTTAACCATTGTCGTGAACGCGGGAGATTCCATAGACTGTTATAATCAAATAAAAACTATGCTTACTTCTTCGTAAACGAGAAATATCGCGTAAACGTTTCGTGATGGTGGCGTTTGTTACTTTGTTAATGGTTTTCCCCAATAATACGTGTACCGGGAGCGCGATGTTCGCGCTGCAGGAAAAAATGAAGCAGGACGCCGCTTCTACCAGAGGTTGTTGGACCTCCATGCACGGCGCGGCGTAAATCCATGCTTCAGTTTCGGCGACAGGGGGTGCCGGCGGTAAACGCACCCCGCCGGCCGGGCCCGATACGGGCGCAACGTGCGCCCCGGCCGCCCGCCTCGATGTGCGAGACTGGAGAGTTTGATGACCAACGGCAATCACACCGGCCGAAACTTCGCGCCCGACGGGGCGGGCGGGGGATACGCAGGTGTCCTGCCGATCAACGCGGGACGAACCGATGCGGCGCTGGCCTTCCGCCAGACCCTGGAGGCGGCAAGAAGCCACCTTCTCGCCCTCCGGTTCGCGCTGTTCAACGTCGCCGCATTCGCCATGCTGGGCGCGGCCTGGGCGCAGGGCTGGGTAAGCACCGTCCTGTCGGCCGACGATACCGGCCTGTCGCTGGGCATCTTCTTCGTATTTCTGACCGGGCTCGGTATCTGCGCGCACCGGATCTGGCAGGTCAGCATGGAGCTGGAGCAGGTGCGGGCGCGGCGCCCCGATCCCGCATCGCAGGCGGCGCGCTATCTCGACGACGTGGCGGAGCGCGATTCCGGAAGCCGGACCATCACCGCTTCGCGGCTGAAGCTGGTCCTCTCGGGCCGCATCGCCACCCCTCTTCACGTCGCCAACAGCCTGGTGCTGCTGGGGCTGGTCGGCACCGTCGTCGGCTTCATCATCGCGCTGTCGGGCGTCGATCCGCAATCCGCCGGCAACGTCGATTCGATCGCGCCGATGGTGGCCGAGCTGATCCACGGCATGTCGGTGGCGCTCTACACCACGCTGGTCGGGGCGGTGCTGCATCTGTGGCTGAAGGTCAACTACCTGATCCTGGCCGGCGGCGCGGTGCGGCTGCTCGACCGCCTGGTCGCGCGGGGCGAGGCCAATGCAAGGATTTGACCCGCTCGGCGACAGCGATGACGGCACGGTCTTCCGGGACGTCATCATGCTGGCGCTGCTCGGGTTCGTGACCATCGTGGTGCTTCTGCTGCCGCACCTGAACCCGCCGACCAAGCAAACCGACGAGCAGCAGCCCGGCAACATCGTCGTCGAGTTGCACTGGCCGGACGACATGAACACCGATGTCGATCTCTGGGTCCAGGCCCCCGGCGACAAGCCGGTGGGGTACTCGAACCGCGGCGGCCGGGTCTTCAACCTGCTGCGCGACGACATGGGTCATATCAACGATTCCGGCAATCTGAACTACGAGATCGCGTTCAGCCGCGGGGCGCCCGAGGGGGAGTACACCGTGAACCTGCACCTCTACAGCAACACCGATCCCCGCAAGATCGTGCCGAGCCAGGTGGTGGTCGGAATCAAGCTGGGCGAAAAGGCCCCCATGCGGGTGATCCATCGCGAACAGGTGGAACTGGCCCGCTCCGGCCAGGAAGTCACCGTCGTCCGCTTCACGCTCGACAAGAACTCCGAGGTTCTCCCCGACAGCATCCATGATCTCCCGCGGCGGCTGCGTTCGGCGCACAGCTTCCCCACCAGCGGGCCGGCCGGTCACAATGGATAGCCTGACCTATCTCTACGGCGTGATCGTACTGGTCGCCGCCGCACTCGCCGCCATCGCCATCCGGGCGCCCCGGCCGCTGGCGCTGCGCGCCGGGGCCGTCGTCCTGGCCGGGGCGCTGATGGCGACCGGCTATGCCGGATTCGCCGAACTGCTGGGCCGGCCCAAGCCCGCCAGCCTGGAATGGGTCGCCCGCAACACAACGGAAGCGACCGTGCTGGCCGCCGACATGCGCGAGGGCGAGGCCATCTATCTGTGGCTCCAGCTCGAAGATACCCCTGAACCCCGCGCCTATGTCCTGCCCTGGTCGATGGCCGCGGCACGGCAACTCCACCAGGCCCAGGGCAAGGCCGAAGAGGCGGGCACGACGGTGCGCATGCGCGGCCCGTTCCGCGATGCCGACGAAGGCGGGGAGCGGATGTTCTACGCCGCGCCGCAACCGCCGCTGCCGCCCAAGCTGGCGCAGTTCAAATAGCCGCGGTCCCGAATAGCGGGTCGCCGCAAACTCATTCGCGGGAGGCCCCGGTTGCGGCGGCGATTGCCTCGAGCCAGGCACGGGCCCGCTCCCGGTTCGCGCCAAGATCCGAATGACCGACCTTCGAGCGGCTGTAGAGCGCAAGCGACGACCGGCCGCCGTCGGCGGCCACGAAACGCACCGTCACGGTATCCGGAAACCGCATGAGGGCGCTGCGCTGCACGAAGGCATGTTGCCGGCGCGCCGGGTCGGACGCGATCGCGGTGACGCGCGGCTGCATGCGGATCGCATCGAGCGCCCGCCTCTCCAGCTCCGCCACCGGCAGATCGAAGACCGGGCTCTCGCCATGCGGCGCGGCGGCGCTCGCGAAATCCGGCGGCAGGGAAAGATACTGGTTCGGCTTCCCGTGCAGCGCCAGGGTCGAGAAATCGGGCATCGGCTCGGCCACGGCGCCGTCGCCGCGGCCCCAGACCAGCCACCCGGCCACGACGAGGCCGGCGGCGGCAATCGCCGACCCGGCCGCCACGGCAATCACGATTTTGGTCAACAATGCCACGGCCGATTCCGCCTCCTGCCCCTGTAGCGGCCGATCATCCTGCGCCGGATGATCGGCATTCCGCAACTGCCCCAATGTCCTTCCCGTGCTTGCCTCATCCTGGAGACCTTTGCACGGATGCGTTTGAGCGACAGAGGCGCCGTATATTTCTTCAAGCCCTTTCCACGCATGCCTCATGCTGGAGACCTTTGCACGAAACACCGAATCGTCATTGCGAGGAGGCCGCAGGCCGACGCGGCAATCCAGGATGCCGTGGAAGCGAGCCCTTTTCTGGATCGCCGCGGCTGCTTCGCAGCCTCGCGATGACAAGATCCTGTTCCGTGCAAAGGTCTCCAGGATGAGGCGCGTGTGGAAAGGAGGAGCGGTGGGAATTGGCGCGCCCGGCAGGATTCGAACCTGCGACCCCCAGATTCGGAATCTGGTACTCTATCCAGCTGAGCTACGGGCGCGTCGCAAGTGAGCGGGGCGCACATTAACCGAAAGCGCTTGCGGTTTCCACTCCCCAATTCAGTCGGCGGGGGCTTCCCTGGTATAGGCAGGTGGCCGCAGCGTCCGGTCGGGCCGTTCCGCGCCGGACGGCAGCTTGCCGGTATCGCCGCGCAGCCATGAGAGGACATCCGCGAACACCAGCTCCGCCTCCAGGTCGCGCAGCAACAGATGGTAGCCGTCGGGGTATTCCGCAAGCCGCCACGGGCCGTCCCGCGGCAGGGCGGACAGCAGCGCCTCGCGGCCGCCGCGCCGGACGATGTCCTCCTTCTGCCCGTACAGCACCAGCAGCGGCCGGGAGGCCCACGGTGCCGCCGCGAACGCGTCGTCGGCCAGAAGGATCATTCCGTATACCGCATCCACCCGCGCCTTCTTCATCACCACCGGATCGCGGCGCAGGCCGCGCAGCATCTCGATATTGTCCGACGGATGCGTGCGCACGTGCTCTCCCGTCACCGTCGCCCATGGCATGACGTGCGCCGCCAGCCACAGACCGCCCCGCTGCAGCCGGTTGTCGTCCTTCGCGCCGGCGATTCCCGGCGCCGACAGGATGGCGCCGTCGACCGGCAGTGGATGGCCGGACCCCAGCGCCGCCAGGATCACCGAGCCGCCCATGCTGACGCCGATGGCGTAGACCGGAAGGCCGGGATGGCGGGCCCGGACCAGACGCACGGCGGTGTTGAGGTCGCCGACCAGCGCCTCCGTGCCCGGCCACAGGCCGCGCGTCGCCGTCCGGCCGAAGCCGCGCTGGTCGTAGGCGTAGGTCAGGATACCGCGTTCGGCCCACCAAGTGGCCGCGCGGTCGAACCCGGCGGCGTAGTCGCCGAATCCGTGCAGCCCGACCAGCACCGCCGCGGGCGCGTCGTCCGGCCGCCAGATCTGCAGCGGCAGGCGCACGCCGTCCGCCGCCAGGATGTGGTCGTCGGCAAGGGCAGGCTCGGCGACGGCCTCTCCCGGCCCGGTAACGGTTGGGGCGCAGCCGGCGGCCAGCAGGGCAGCGAGAAGGATGAGCGCACCGACGTATGAATTCATGCGGGTGCTTCTTCCGGCTCTGCCGGAACGCCCACCCCCTCCCCAACCCCTCCCCCGCCGAGGCGGGAGAGGGGCTAATTTGATACGGCCGCGAAAAGAAAAAGCCCCTCTCCCTAGACAGGGGGAGGGCCTCATCCTGAGGAGGGCCGCAGGCCCGTCTCGAAGGATGGGGAGGGGGGTGACGCGCGGTTTGCCGGCTCGTGAAAAGGTTTCACGCATCGGCCTTACGCCGCGTCGGATGTCTTTCCGGCGGGCGCGCCGGCGCTGCCGGTCAGCTGCAGGAAGATGTCCTCGAGGTCGGTTTCCTCGGTCGACAGGTCGTTGATCTCCAGCCCGGCGCCGCGCACCGCGTCGAGGATGTCGGAAATCCGTATGCGGCTCGGCGGGTAGTGCACGGTGATGCAGTCCGGCGCTGTCAGCTCCGCCGAATAGGCGTCCAGCGTGTCGGGCAGGGAGGAAATTGCCGCCGGCAGCGTGATGTGGACGGTCTTGGCGTCCAGCCGCCGCAGCAGCGCCCGCTTCTCGTCATGCGCCACCAGCCTGCCGTGGTTGATGATGGCGATGTGGTCGCACAGCTCCTCGGCCTCTTCCAGGTAGTGGGTGGTCAGCAGCACGGTGACGCCCTGTTTGTTGAGGTCCACCACGTAATCCCAGAGCTGGCGGCGCAGTTCGACATCGACGCCGGCCGTCGGCTCGTCCAGCACCAGCACCGGCGGCCGGTGCACCAGCGCCTTGGCGACCAGCAGCCGCCGCCGCATGCCGCCCGACAGGGTGCGGGCATAGGCCTCCGCCTTGTCCTCGAGGCGCAGCGCCCGCAGCACCTCCATCACGCGGCGCTCCTTGCGCGGCACCGCGTAGAGGCCGGCCTGCAGGTTCAGGAGCTGGCGCGGCGTGAAGAACGGGTCGATGTTCAGCTCCTGCGGCACCACGCCGATCGCCGCGCGGGCGTTGCGGGCGTCGACGTCGATATCGATGTCCCAGACCTTCGCCGTGCCCGACGTCTTGATCACCAGCCCGGCCAGGATGTTGATCAGCGTCGATTTGCCGGCTCCGTTCGGCCCCAGCAGCCCGAACAGCGAGCCGCGCGGAATCGCCAGGTCGACGTTGTCGAGCGCCGGCTCCGCGGCCGGCTTTCCCTTGATCTTGTAGTACTTGGTCAGGCCCCGGACCTCGACCGCATAGTCGGGCAGGTTCTGTGTCATCGCTGGACCGCCGGTTCGTGGTTCGCGCCCGCAATGCGCAGTTGATTGTCGGGCGGCATTGGGTATCATCCGCCGGTCCCGCCGGTCAACCGTGCCGGCACCTGAACTGGGTCGCATTATCAGGAGAGCAAGGCGCATGGAACCGGTCGAGATTGTCGATGTCGAGGATGTGAAGGTGGTCTGTGACGGCGGCGGCGTCGCGGTGGGCCACCCGCGCGTGTTCCTGAACATGGGCGACAAGCGCGAAATAGACTGCCCCTATTGCGGCCGGCGGTTCGTCCTGATGGACGGCGTGGAGACCGCGGCATCCGGCGGGCATTGAGCGGCGGGGGGCCGGCACGGGCAACCGAACCTGCGGAAATCCAAAGCGATACATTGCCCATGGGGTGGTAGTGGCGGGCGCGCTGAGCAAAGGTTTTGGAGCTCGGGGAGGAAACGGTCTCCCACCCGCCATCATCCTCGATCCAGTATCCCCGACGACAAGAGGGCGGGGGTGCAGGTGGCCGGAGTGCAGCCGGGCCGACGAAGCGGGCGCCACGGGCCCGGCTTCCGCGGCATGCGCAGGCCGAACGTCTGCTCCGCGACCGGCTCCGACGAACATAGCGCCCGCTTTCGACCGCCGCTGTCAGGCACAACCAGACATGGCTCGGGCCGGCCTGGCTATGAGCAGAAGCGCTCCGCTGTTCTCGCCGAATGGCGTCGGGGTATGGCGCAAAGCCTGCGTCGGGAGAATTCCGCAGACTGGATCGCATAAGACCGACGGCACCTGTTACGGACGTGACGCTCGAACGCGGCTGGATCACAGCGGCGCCCGAGCGTTTTTCCCCCGTGATCAGGCGAGGTCGAAGCGATCCGCGTTCATCACCTTCGTCCATGCGGCAACAAAGTCGTTCACGAACTTTTCTTCGTTGTCATCCTGAGCATAGACTTCGGCATACGCGCGAAGGACCGAGCTGGAACCGAAGGCGAGATCCACACGCGTCGCCGTCCACTTGACCGCACCGCTCTTGCGATCGGCGATTTCATACAGGTTCTTGCCCGAGGGCTTCCACGTGTAGGCCATGTCCGTCAGGTTGACGAAGAAGTCGTTCGTCAGGGCTCCTTCGCGATCGGTGAACACGCCGTGTTTGGTGCCGCCGTGGTTGGTGCCGAGAACGCGCATGCCGCCGACGAGCGCCGTCATCTCATGGGCGGTCAGGCCCATCAGCTGCGTGCGGTCGAGCATCAGTTCTTCCGCGCTGACGGCATAGTCCGTCTTGAGCCAGTTGCGGTACCCGTCGTGGATGGGTTCCAGCGGCTCGAAGGAGTCGGCGTCGGTCATCTCGTCCGTTGCATCGCCACGGCCGGGCGAAAAGGGGACGTTGACGTCGACGCCCGCCGCCTTCGCGGCCTGTTCGACGCCGAGGTTGCCGGCCAGCACGATCACGTCCGCAACGCTCGCACCGGCCTCCGCCGCGATCGGCTCGAGCACGGACAGAACCTTGGCCAGACGCTCGGGCTCGTTGCCTTCCCAGTCCCTCTGTCCCAAGCGGTCGCGACCATATCCCCGGCCGCCAGACCGCTGGCTGCGATCTTGGCCTTCACGGCAGCAACGTCGTAGCCGGTGCTGCCTGCGGGCGCCGGATCCTGCCAGATCAGGTCTTCCTTTGGCACATCGGGGCCGATGTAACGCGCCTTCGGACCCATGTCGCGGTGGGTCAGCTTGAACCACGCGCGTGCGAAGGCATCCCGGAAAGCGTCCGGATCCTTTTGGAACCGCAAGGAGATTTCGCGGTAGATCGGATCCATCTTCATTGCCATGTCGGCGTCGGTCATGATCGGAGTGCACCGGATCGAGGGATCCTCGACGTCGACCGGCTTGTCTTCTTCCGCGATAGCGATGGGTTCCCACTGCCAGGCGCCGGCGCGGCTCTTCTTCGATTCCCATTCATATTTGAACAGGAGGTCGAAATAGCCGTTGTCGAACCTGGTCGGGTGGGTCGTCCAGGCGCCTTCGATGCCGCTGGTCACGGTGTCGCGGCCGATGCCGCGCTTGGTCTTGTTGATCCAGCCGAGCCCCTGGTCCTCGACACCGGCGGCTTCGGGGGCCGGCCCCAGCAGGCTCGCATCGCCGTTGCCGTGGGTCTTGCCAACGGTATGGCCGCCGGCGGTCAGCGCGACGGTCTCTTCGTCGTTCATCGCCATGCGTGCAAACGTCACGCGCACGTCCTGCGCCGTCCGCAGCGGATCGGGCTGGCCGTTCACGCCTTCGGGGTTCACGTAGATCAGGCCCATCTGCACGGCCGCGAGCGGATTTTCCAGCGCTTCGCGGTCTTCGCCCGCATAGCGGGTCGACCCAAGCCATTCCTTTTCGGAGCCCCAGTAGACATCCTTTTCCGGATGCCAGATGTCTTCGCGACCGAAGCCGAACCCGAAGGTCTTCAGCCCCATCGATTCGTAGGCGATGGTGCCGGCATACGCGATGAGATCGGCCCAGCTGAGCTTGTTGCCGTATTTCTTCTTGATCGGCCACAGCAGACGGCGCGCCTTGTCCAGGTTCGCGTTGTCGGGCCAGGAATTCAGAGGCGCGAAACGCTGATTGCCCGTGCCGGCGCCGCCGCGGCCGTCGGCGGTCCGATAGGATCCCGCGGCGTGCCAGGTCATGCGGATCATCAACCCGCCGTAGTGCCCCCAATCCGCCGGCCACCAGTCCTGGCTGTCGGTCATGAGGGCATGCAGTTCCTTTTTGAGGGCCTCGAAATCGAGCTTCTTGACTTCCTCGCTATAGTTGAAGCCCCGGCCCATGGGGTCGGTCTTCGTATCGTGCTGATGAAGAATGTCGAGGTTGAGCGCTTTCGGCCACCAGTCCATGACCGACGTGCCGATGTTTGTGATTCCGCCATGCATTGCCGGGCACTTGCCCGCGTTACCCGTATCATTTCCGTCCATGTTGATCTCCTGTTCCTGCTGGGTGAAATTAGGTGTTCAGTGGACAAACATCATCAGCCTTCTGAAAGGCGATGCCGTTTCACGGTGACCGTTCCGCCGCTATTATATTAGAATGATTCTAATTCTGAAAAGGTCAATAGGAAAAAATCGTTTATCGACTGCGTAGATAAATTCGCCTCAACGGCAATTTCACGCTCCGGCCGCTCGGCTATTTCGATGCGTTGGCATATCGCGGCCACATCGGAAACCTGGAGTAGGTGGCTGCACCCAGGCTGTTTATTGCGCGAACGATTTGATCTGCATCAGTCAGGCGTGAGGCATGGTGAAAATGCGCGTCCAAGGCTGATATGGAGCGATGCTCAGCACCAAATTCCATCCGAATGCCATTGGGACCCCAAACCCGCCGCCCGCGTCCATCCCGCTGGCCGGCGATCCGCCCCGGCGGCTTTCTGTATTTACCATGATACAGCCCTGAAACCCGCAGAAATCGCCGGTGCATGGGGTTGTTCCGCGCAGATGGCCGGGCGGGCGCGTGGCGGCCACTGCACCCTTGCCGATAGACCATTCATCCGGCACATTGCGGCGATGACCGACTCGGCACCTCCCCGGCACGTCTACCTCGTCGACGGCTCCGGCTTCATCTTCCGGGCCTTCCATGCGCTGCCGCCGATGACCCGGCCGGACGGCACGCCGGTCAACGCGGTCTACGGGTTCGTCGCCATGCTGATGAAGCTGCTGGCCGAGACCGACGCCGACCATATCGCGGTGATCTTCGACGCCAAGCGCGAGAATTTCCGCAACGCGATCTATCCCGAATACAAGGCGCACCGCCCGCCGCCGCCGGACGAACTGATCCCCCAGTTCGCGCTGATCCACGAGGCGGTGGAGGCGTTCAACCTGCCGTCGATCCGGATGGAGGGCTACGAGGCGGACGATCTGATCGCGACCTACACCAAACAGGCCGTCGCCGCCGGCGCGGACGTCACCGTCGTGTCCTCGGACAAGGACCTGATGCAGCTCGTCTCGGACAAGGTGATCATGTTCGACGCCATGAAGAACCGCGAGATCGATGCGGCTGGCGTGATCGAGAAATTCGGCCTCGGCCCGGACAAGGTGGTGGATATCCAGGCGCTGGCCGGCGATTCGAGCGACAACGTGCCGGGCGTGCCGGGGATCGGCGTGAAGACGGCGGCGCAGCTGATCGAGGAGTACGGCGATCTCGACACGCTGCTGGCCCGCGCCGAAGAGATCAAGCAGCCCAAACGCCGCCAGAACCTGGTCGAGAACGCCGAACTGGCCCGCATCTCGCGTGAGCTGGTGCGCCTCAAGGACGACGTGCCGGTCGAGCACGCGCTGGACAGCTTCGACAAACGGATGCCGGACCACGACACGCTGATCGCGTTCCTGCAGGCGCAGGGCTTCAAGTCGGTGATCGCGCGGGTCGAGGCGGCGCATCTCGCCGATGGCGGCGCGCCGTCTGCAGGGTCCGCCGCCGCTTCCCCGCCGCCACCCGGCAAGAGCGCCTACGAGCTGGTGCAGGACGAGAAGGCTCTGGCGGCCTGGATCGCCGAAGCGACGGCGGAAGGCGCGGTGGCCGTCGATACCGAGACGACATCGCTGGACGCCATGGCGGCGGAGCTGGTCGGCGTGTCGCTGTGCGTCGAGCCGGGCCGCGCCTGCTATGTCCCGCTGGGGCACAAGGGCGGCGCCGGCCAGGGCGCGCTCGATTTCGGCGACGGCGAGGGCAAGGATGCTGCGGATGCGCCGAAGCAGGTGAAGCTGAAGAAGGCGCTCGCGCTGCTCAAACCGATGCTGGAGGACCCCGGCACCCTGAAGATCGGCCAGAACATCAAATACGATGCGCTGGTGCTCTCGAAATACGGCATCGACGTCGGCCCCGTCGACGACACCATGCTGCTGTCCTACGTGCTGGACGGCGGGCTGCACGGCCACGGCATGGACGAGCTGGCGGAGCTGCATCTCGGGCACACCACGATCAAGTACAAGGACGTCGCGGGCACCGGCAAGGCGCAGGTCACCTTCGACCACGTGAAGCTCGACAAGGCCGTGGATTACGCCGCCGAGGACGCGGACGTCACGCTGCGCCTGCACCGCGTGTTCAAGCCGCGGCTGCTGGCCGAGAGCATGGTTAGCGTCTACGAGACCATCGAGCGGCCGCTGATCCCGGTGCTCGCCGGCATGGAGTGCGCCGGCGTGCGCGTCGACCCGAAGGCGCTGAAGGCGCTCAGCCGCGACTTCACCCAGCGCATGGCGGGCTACGAGGACGAGATCCACAAGCTGGCCGGCGAGGATTTCAACATCGGCTCGCCCCGGCAGCTCGGCGAGATCCTGTTCGACAAGCTGGGCCTGGACGGCGGCAGAAAGGGCAAGACCGGGGCCTATGCCACCGGCGCCGACGTGCTGGAGGACCTCGCGGCGCAGGGCCACGATTTGCCGGCGCGGGTGCTGGACTGGCGCCAGCTCGCCAAGCTCAAGAGCACCTATTCCGACACCCTGGTCGAGCAGATCAACCCGGAGACCGGCCGCGTCCACACCTCGTTCATGATGGCGGGCGCGTCCACCGGCCGCCTCGCCTCGACCGACCCGAACCTGCAGAACATCCCGGTGCGCACCGAGGAGGGCCGCAAGATCCGCCGCGCCTTCGTCGCCGGGAAGGGAAACAAGCTGGTGTCGCTGGACTACAGCCAGATCGAGCTGCGCATCGTCGCCCATGTCGCCGGGATCGATGCGCTGCGCGACGCCTTCCGCGACGGCCACGACATCCACGCACTGACGGCCAGCCAGGTCTTCGGCGTGCCCATCAAGGGCATGGACCCGATGGTCCGCCGCAAGGCCAAGGCCATCAATTTCGGCATCATCTACGGCATCTCGCCGTTCGGCCTCGCCCGCCAGCTCGGCATCGCGCAAAAGGAGGCCAAGGCGTACATCGAGGC
>CAMYKU010000041.1 GCA_947259105.1 uncultured Alphaproteobacteria bacterium | reverse complement strand
GATGTTTGGCCGGACAAATTCCCCGATACCAGCGCTCACCTGGAATTCGGGGGACGGGAATTCGGGGGACACAATGGAGTGAACCCCTGGATTGAGACAGAAGAATGAGGGGCAGTCCATCGGTGTCCCCGGATATCCACCCAGATATCGAACCAGATGTCCCCCGAACCAGACTCCATCCAACCGTTCTCTAATTAAACGGTTTCGGTCTCGGTGTCGCGTTGGTCGAAGGCGGCAGGATCGGCAGCATGAATGAAGGCTGATCACCGGTCAACGTCTTCAAGAAAGCGACGATCTGAGCGTTCTGCTTCCGGGAAAAATTCTTGCCAAGCTGTATCCGTCCCATAACGTCCACGGCTTCCTCCAGTGTATTGGCTGCACCGTCGTGGAAATAAGGATAGGTCAACTCGACATTGCGCAATGTTGGAACCTTGAAGTTGAATCGGTCTTCATCCTCCTTGGTTACCGCAACGCGTCCTTCGGCTTTGCTCTCGGTCTTGTAAGGCTCGACGATGCCCATCCTCTCGAATGATGCACCGCCCACGGCTGCTCCGTTGTGGCAGGCCGTGCAACCGCTGTCCTTGAAAAGCTCATAACCGGCCAGCTCGTCGGCAGAGAGCGCATCCTTTTTGCCGAGCAACCATTGGTCAAACCGGGAGTTGGGCGTAACCAGCGTCTTCTCGAACTCGGCGATTGCCAGAGTGACCTGGTCAATATCGATCTTGTCCTTGTCAAAGACCTGCTTGAACTCGCGAACATAGGCCGGGATCGATTCCAGAACGTCGATGGCAAGCGTATGCGAGAAAGCCATTTCACCGGGATTGGCGATCGGCCCTCCCGCCTGCGCTTTCAGGTCGGCAGCACGTCCATCCCAGAACTGGGCAAGGTTCATGCTGGAATTCAGCACTGTCGGCGCATTGATCGGGCCCTGTTGCCACTTGTCGCCGATCGACGTCGGAATATTGTCGGTGCCTCCCATCGACAGGTTGTGGCAAGAGTTGCAGGAGATGAAACCTGACTTGGACAGGCGCGGGTCGAAATACAGCTTTTTACCCAGTTCGACCATGCCAAGGTTGATACTCTGCGGCGGCTTGATCGGCTCAATCGGCTCTTGGGCAAAAACGACCGATGCCGACAATGTTGCCGCTGCGATAGTGGCGAATGCAATTATAGATATTTTCATGGAGCTGTTCCTTTCTCGATCCCTACCGCATGGTCGCAGATGCTTCCATAGCGGTTGATGCTTTCAGGATGCCTCGGCCCCATTCGAATGATCCGGTGGTAGACCTTGGAGCTTCCATGCCTGCAAATGAGTCATGGCATATAAAAGGTATTTTTTAGACAATTTCTAAACATTGATCTGAATCAACGCTCAAGAAATAACACCAGCAGTTGCGTCATTTTCGACCATTTCAAAGCTGGCCGGTGATATCCGGGTTAGCTCAGTTTACTTATTATAACAAAATTACCTGATCTGCCCGGGCTGTAAGGCGCAGAAAACGCCGGTGCATGGGGTTGTTTCGCATGGATCGGCCGGCCGCGCCCCCCTTGCCCCCGTCCGCGCGCCCCCTCGCCCCCGTCCGCCCTGTGCCGAATTCGCCGCCGGCGTGTATACTGGCGGCGGAGCCCGGCCGGCGGCCGGGCGCGATGCTGACACAGGGAGGAGCCGACCGATGAGCGATGGGATGGAGAAATTCATGGCCAATTTCCGGCTGGTCATCGCCGCCGTGCTGGGCGGGATGCTCGTGCTGTTCGCGCTGCAGAACCTGGCCAGGGTCGAGCTGACGGTGCTGCTCTGGACCTTCGAGGCGCGGCGCTTCGTCGTCATCGCCGTCAGCTTCGCCATCGGCGTCGCGGTCGGCTGGCTGATCAAGGCGCACAGCGAACGGCGTCGCAAGGCCGACGAGGCCGGGGCCGGGGCCGGGACGCCCGACTGAGGCGCCGCATGTCGCGACCGGCCGCCGTCTTCGCATTCCTCGCCGTCCTCGGGGCCTTCGCGGCGGCCGCGCCCGTCCCCGCCGCCGGGGACGAGGCGTGCATCTTCGACCAGGCGGCGCAACTCGAACACTACCGCGAGATGGAGCGGCGCATCCCGGGCGCCCGCTACGACGCGGCGGAGAAGCTGCTGACCATCGAGCGCGGCGCGGCAAGGATCACCGTCGGGCGCGGCGGCTGCGTCCATTTCGGCCTCACGATCACCCATGCGGCGCCGGCCGCCCCGGGCGACGCGGACCGGGATGCCGCCTTCGCGCGCGCCGTGGCGCTGGTCGCCGAGTTCGGCGGCGGCGAGCTGGTGAGTGCAGACGCGGTCGCCGCCGCGATCCGCGACGAGGCCTTCGAGCTGGCGCAGGAGGGGTTCTATTACCTGCGCGTGCCCGGCGTGGAGGCCTTCTCGATCGCGTACGGCGTCGCCGGCGGCCGCCTGACCGTGGAGGTCTCGTATTACATCAATTGAGGGGAGCGGGCGGCGTTGCGAGGGCATCCGGTCAACGCGGTCGCGGTCGAATTGGCCGGGCTCCTCGCCTTCGCCGGTCTCGGCTGCGGGCTGGCGCCCCGCTTCGCCGCGGTTGTTGCGGCAAGTCCGCGGTCGCGCCGCACACCGATCGGCGTTGCGGTCATCGCCGTTTCCGCGATCGCGCTGCTCCACGTCCTGCGGGGTTCGCTGCGCCCCTCGTCACGACTTATGCGGCAGGACACAACGAGAGTGTTCGGCGGCGTCTCCGACCGGGGGATGAGGGATCGGCACATCGTGTGGTGGCCGCCAAGGCCGAACTAATGTCCGGCATCCGGAACGTTAAATGCTCCGCTGCTTGGATACTGGTATACGCTCAGGCCGAACGCCGGCAGCACGGCGAGCGCGTGGTCAATAATATCCGCTTGAATCGCCTCGTACTCGGTCCAGTTCTGTTTGGCGGAAAAGGCATAGATTTCGATCGGCAGACCCGCCGGTCCGGGCGCCAACTGCCGCACCATGAGCAGCATGTCACGACGGATGGCCGGATGGTTCTGGAGATAACGCCGCAGGTAGGCAAGGTAGGTGCCGATGTTGGTCAGGCGCCTGCCGTTCGCGGGTTCGGTCTCGTCCACGTTATGCTCCCGATTGAACGCCTCGATCTCCTCCAGCTTGTGGTCTATGTGCTCACGCAATATCTCGATCTTGCGTAGTCGCTCCAACATCTCGGCAGAGCAGAAATCGATTCCGCTCATGTCGATGAGCACCGCACGCTTGATGCGGCGCCCGCCGGATTCCTGCATGCCGCGCCAGTTCCTGAATCCCTCGCTGATGAGCGCGTAGGACGGAACACTCGATATGGTCTTGTCCCAGTTCTGCACCTTGACGGTGATCAGCCCGATGTCGATGACCGCTCCGTCTGCTCCGTATTTGGGGACGTCGATCCAGTCGCCTTCCCTCACCAGGTCGTTGCTGACGATCTGTATCCCCGCGACCCACCCGAGCAAGGAGTCCCTGAACACCAGCATCAGCAACGCCGTCATGCCGGCCATGCCGGTCAGCAGCACCCCCACCGGCTGGTCGAACACCACCGATATGATGAGTACGCCGCCGACGAGCCCCACAACCGCCTGCGCCGTCTGGGCAAGAAACTGCAGTGGCAGACCGGTCGACCATTCCTCCTGCCGCAACACATCCACGGTTGCCCGCAACACGGCGTTGATCGCAATCAAGATGACGAGGATGACGTAGCCCTCGATCAGGTTGCGAATGCCCACCACCGCGGAGGGATAGGCGCCCAGCATCTCGGGAGTCATCAGATAGACCATCAGGGCGGCGACGATGTGGGCGCTGCGCCGGGCCAGCGTGTGCTTGCGCAGCGCCGCTTGCCAAACTGCTGAACGCTCCGCGCCAAAGAGGCTATTGACTAATCCCGGGATGAGCTTGCCCAATACCAGACGGGCCAACGCATCGGTGATCAACGCGAGCACCAACATCGCGATGATGCCCGCAAGAGTGGTCATCAGGACAGAAACATCGGGCTCGAAGCCCCGACTCAAGAGCCAGTCATAGAGACTGTGCTGAAGCTCAGCCAGAGCCCGTACCGTTGAGAAAGCCTCGTCCATAGTCCCCATTATGTTAGCCAACAAGCTGCTTAAACACTGACGAACGCCGGGATTGTCATTCGGGTTTCGGGATTGTGGCTGGCGGCGCGTTACCGGTCCGGGTGGTTTTGACGGTATTGCGCGGCTTTTCCGTGACCAAAGGAGGGGTTTGCGAGGGTCCGGGCGTCATGTCGGCGCCTCTTTCAGCAGTTTGGGCAGCCGGATGAGGGTGTAGGCGGTGAGTGCGATGGTAAACGAGGCGTCGACCCACCTTCGCCCCCGGGCGGATCGAATAGAACGCCTGCAAAAGCGGCGCCCGCAGAATCGTCTCCGGCGCAATCGACGGCCGCCCTGGATGTGAATATACAGCCTCCAACTCACCTGACGGAGATCCAACGACATCATTCACGATCCCCCGGATCAGGCGAAGCGGATGATGCGCCGGCACACGAGCCTCAAGATCGGCATAGCTGAAAAGACGACCGCTCGAAGCGCCCTTGCCACGCATTCACGCCTCCCTCATTCCTCCAACCAAGAGAAACACCTCACACAGCCGAATGCCAGGAGTTTTTCTGCAGCCTGCCAGCCCTATGCCACCGTCTGCGGGGCCACACCTTGCCGCGCCGGCATGAGCGCCGGGAAATCGTCCGGCATGATCGTCTTCCGCTCGAGCAGTAAGGCGGGACGGAATGAGCTTTGCCGCAACGCCTCGACCGAAGACCGCCAGGACCCGGCGCTGAGATCTCGACAGACCAGCGGCCGGCCATGCACCGACATACGAGTGTACTACCCGGTGGGAACCGGTTATTGCCGTATCACCAACAAACGAATAGTGTGTACGGTATGGTTAATATCGGGGTCGGGCCACGTCGGTTGAGTTTACGACGGACGCCAGGGCACGACAGGGAAAACAGGAAACATCGAAATGGCCGAAGATTCGGAAGGTCTGGCACAGAAGCTGAAGCAGACCCGCGACGAACTTGCCCTCAAGATCCACCTCGGCTCCAAGGAGGCCCAGGACGAATGGGCCGAGTTGGAGCAGAAGCTGGACAAGTTCGCGCGCGAGGCCAAGCTGGAAGCAAGCGCCGAGGCGATCAGCACATCCGCGAAGGCGACGGCGGACGAGATTGCGAAGGCGTATGAGCATCTGAAAAAGGCGCTCTGACACGTTCTTTTGACCCTTCGGGATCGCGATATGGCCCGCAAAAGCGAACAGAAATCCGAACTTGAACGCCTGCGCGAGGAGGTCGCCGACCTCAGGGCGAAGACATCCGAAGACGAGAAAGAGAGCCGGCGCGAGACCGAAGAGCCGGCGCCGGCCGAATCCGTGGCCGCTGAGCCGGACAAGGCAGAGGAGGAGTTGCAGGAGACCATCTCGGAGCTCGAAGGGGCGCTCAGCGAATTTGCGGACCGCGCCGGCAAGGAAATCACGCAACGGCCACTCATGGCGGTCGTCGGCGCATTCGTTCTCGGAATCCTGGTCGGCCGGCTGTTCAGCCGTTGAGGGGGGAGTATAGATGAAGCCGATTGTCACCAATATGCGCATACTCTGGCGCGCCGAGCGCATGAGAGCCGAAGCGCAGCTTCGCGATACGACACAAAAAATGTCGCTCCTCGCCCTTGCGGCGCTCGTCGGCGTGTTCGCGCTCGGCATGCTGAACGTCGCCGCATTTTTTGCTCTCGTCCCCTCTCAGGGGAGCTCGATGGCGGCGTTCTGGGTCGCGGCGGCCGACATTGTGCTCGCGCTGGCGCTCGTCGCGCTGGCCCTGTCGCGCCGGTCGCGCCCGGAAATGGAGCTGATCGAGGAGGTCCGCGACAACGCGCTCGCAAATCTCGAGGAGGAGGCAGCCGCAATACAGGCGCAGATTGCGGACGCAAGGCGCGAAATCGCCGGCCTTGCGCGCTCGGTCAAATCGTTCTCGCGGGATCCGCTCGGCGCCCTCTCTCCGACCATGCTGCTGCCGCTGCTCAAGACCGTGGTGGGATTTCTCAAAGATGCCCGGAAATAGGCCGCCGGTCCCGGGACTCCGGTCGAGTGACAGAGGAGCCGCGTTGTGCCTGAAAATGGCCAGTTGACCCGACTCCCGCGCGCGGTCGCGTTTCTGCTCGGGCTTGCGATCGTATTGGGGTTGCTCGTTGTCGGGCGGGATTTCCTTTTGCCGCTGGTCATGGCGATCTTCATCGTGGTGCTCGCCAACGACGCGAGCCTGCGCTTATCGAACATAAGGGTCATTGGTCGCATCCTGCCGGCCTGGCTCGCCAGACTGCTTGGATTTGCGGCCGTCATCGGCATCCTGACCGGTCTCGCATACTTCGTGTCCGCCCAGGCCGAGGAAATCTCGGCGCAGCTGCCAAAGTACGTCGAGCGATTCAATACCTTCATTGCACGCCTCGAGGAGAGTCTCGGCGAACGTCCAAGCCAGGCCGTTCGCGAGGCGTTGACGAACGTCGATCTGGCAGCCGGCGCATCCGGCGCGGCGGACTATGTCAGCGGGATCTTCGGGGCCCTGGGAATGACACTGCTGTATGCCGGATTTCTCTTCGCCGAGCGCCACCAGATACCGAAGAAGATCGCCAGACTCGCCGCCGGCGAGTCGCAGGCCGCAGACACCGGAAGAGTCTTTCGGGCGATCACCGAGGGTGTCCGCCAGTACATCTGGGTGAAGACGATCATGAGCCTCCTGGTCGGCGGGCTCAGCTACGGCGTCTTGCGGCTCGTGGGCGTCGATTTCGCGGAATCGTGGGCGCTGGTCATCTTCGCACTGAATTTCATACCGGTGCTTGGCTCGGCCCTTGGCGTCGTTCTGCCGGCCCTTCACGTCGCAGTCCAGTTCATCGAGCTCGGCCCGGTGCTGACAGTGGTGGTCGCCTTGAGCGTGGTGCAGTTCACGATCGGCAACCTCGTCGAGCCGAAGTTCACCGGGCGCTCTTTGAATCTCAGCCCGTTCGGAATCATATTCGCCCTGACCTTCTGGGGGGCGATCTGGGGGACCTCCGGCGTGCTGCTCAGTGTGCCGATCACCGTCGTCCTCGCGATCACCTGCGCCAATGTTCCGGGATGGAACTGGGTCGCGATCCTCCTCTCCGAGGACTGCGAGGTGGGGAAATCGGACAGCGGCGAGTCGAACCGGGCCCCGACACCGGCGAATGCGGAACCCGGGCATGAAGCCGAAATCGAAGGCCTTCGCAAAGAGCTTGACGCGTTGAAATCACAACGCGCCGAAGTGGCGTCGCGAAAGCCTGGCGTCCAGAAGTCCGTGGACTAGGCGGCCTGCCACGACTTGCTCACTGCCCGGCCCGCCATGCGCCGTCTGGCCTCCCATGCTCGCCGCTGCTAGTGTCTGGCCCATGCGTGCGATGGTGCTGCACCGGCCCGGCGAGGGGCTGATCTGCGAGGACCGCCCGGTGCCGGCGCCCGGCCCCGGCCAGGTGCTGATCCGCGTCCATGCCTGCGGCGTCTGCCGCACCGACCTCCATGTGGTGGACGGCGACCTGCCGCCGGTGCGCGACGCGATCGTGCCGGGGCACGAGACGGTCGGCACCGTCGCCGCGCTGGGCGAAGGCGTCGAGCGCTTCCGTGAGGGCGAGCGGGTCGGCGTGCCGTGGCTCGGCTGGACCTGCGGCGACTGCGCGTATTGCCGTTCGGGGCGCGAGAACCTGTGCGATTCGGCGCGCTTCACCGGCTACCACATCGACGGCGGCTATGCCGATTATGCGCTGGCCGACCAGCGCTATGTGTTCCACCTGCCGGACGCATACACCGACGTCGAGGCGGCGCCGCTGCTGTGCGCCGGGCTGATCGGCCACCGGGCGCTGGTCATGGCCGGCGGGGCGCGGCGGCTCGGCATCTACGGCTTCGGCGCGGCGGCCCACATCGTCGCCCAGGTGGCGCGGCACGAGGGGCGAGAGGTCTATGCCTTCGCGCGGCCGGGCGATACGGCGGCGCAGGAGTTCGCGCGGTCGCTCGGCGCCGCCTGGGCCGGCGGCTCCGACGAGGCACCGCCGGAGCAACTGGACGCCGCCCTCATCTTTGCCCCGGTGGGCGCGCTCGTTCCCGAGGCGCTGCGCGCGACCGCCAGGGGCGGCACCGTGGTCTGCGCCGGCATCCACATGAGCGACATCCCGTCCTTCCCCTACGAGATCCTGTGGGGCGAGCGGACGGTGCGCTCGGTCGCGAACCTGACCCGCAGGGACGGCGAGGACTTCCTCACGCTGGCGCCGAAAGTGCCGGTGCGCACCCACACCGAGGCGGTGCCGCTGACCGGGGCCAACGCGGCGCTGGCGCGGCTGCGCGAGGGCCGGCTGGAGGGCGCCGCGGTGCTGGTGACCGGGGCCGGGGAGGGCGGCTGAGCGCCGGCGCCCGCCCGTCCGGACCGGCGCCCGCGGTCCGGATGTTCACGAATTGTTAACCCTGATGGCCCATCTGAATTAGCAGAATTTCAACTGAAATTCCCTGTACGTTCCGGTTTTATACGCGTTTGGTTTCAATCCGTGAAATTTAATGTTAACCATTCAGGTTAAGCAGGTTAAGGCGCTGCAATGTTCCGTTCCGCCGGTTTTCGTGTCTTGAACCGCGACGCCGCGCGATGTATTGGGTTCGCTCCCGGATCGTCCGGGGCCGGGCCCACAGCGGAGTTGGCGCACCTCGATGAGCGATATCCTCACATCCCTGCTGGCCGCGCGCGACTGCCTGGTCGCCGACGGCGCGATGGGCACCAACCTGTTCGAGGCCGGCCTGATGACCGGCGATTCGCCGGAGCTGTGGAACGTCATGCACCCCGTTCGGATTGCCGCGGTGCATCGCGGCATGGTCGACGCCGGGGCCGACATCATCCTTACCAACACTTTCGGCGCCAACAGCTACCGGCTGGCGCTGCACGGGGCGGCGGCGCGGGTCGCCGAGCTGAACCGCGCCGGGGCGGCGATCGCCCGCGAGGTGGCCGGTGCGGCCGGCCGGAAGGTGGCGGTGGCCGGCTCGATCGGCCCGACTGGCGAGATCTACCAGCCGGTCGGGCCGCTCGCCATCGCCGACGGCCGCGCCGCCTTCGCCGAACAGGCGCGGGCCCTCGCCGACGGTGGAGCGGACGTGCTGTGGATCGAGACCATCTCCGGCGTGGAAGAGCTCGAGGCCGCGGTCGGCGGGGCGGCCGAAACCGGCCTGCCGGTCATCGCGACGATGACGTTCGATACCAACGGGCGGACCATGATGGGGTTGGCGCCGGGCGATGCGGTCCGTTTCGCGCGCGGCCTCGACGCCGGCCTCGCGGCGTTCGGCTCCAATTGCGGGATCGGCCCGGCCGCCCTCGTCGACTCGCTGCTCGGCATCGCCGCGGCGGCGGAGGCGGGCGAAATCATCGTCGCCAAGGGCAATTGCGGCATCCCGGAATATCACGACGGGCAGATCCATTACACCGGCACGCCCGAGGTGATGGCGGACTATGCCCGCATGGCCCGCGACGCCGGCGCGCGCATCATCGGCGGCTGCTGCGGCACCTCGCCGGTCCACCTCGAGGCAATCGTCGCGGCGCTGAAGGACCATACGCCCGGCCCGGCCCCGGACCGCAGCGCGATCGAGGCGAAGCTGGGCAAGCTCGGCGCCGGCGCCGATGCGCTCCGGCGGGCCGATGCGGCCGGCGTGCAGCGCCGCGGACGGCGGCGGCGCGGGTAGCGCATTTTCAACTAACGTGGACTCGGCAGGCGCAACCGGCGACGATATGACGATGAAACTCCAACTGGTGCTTTTTTCAGGTCTGATACTCCTCTCCGGATGCATGGCGCGCTATGGGGAGTCCGGGCCACAGGACGAAGATACCGATGCCGGGACATCGGTCGCTGTCTGGTACGCGACCGACCGCGCACGCGAAGGCGATGGCGGCACGAATTTCGGCTTCGACGACGGCCGCGACGAACTTCGCTTCGGCATCGCCGATGTCAGCATGCCTGTGGGCCATGTCGCCGGGCGGCTCGAGGCGCCGCCGTTCAAAGCGCCGGCGGCGCTGGCCGATCCGCGCTGGCATGTCTATCTGGACTCGGTCCGGCCGGTGGCGCGCGATGCCTTCGTCGCCGGCCTTCGCGACGCGCTGGGCCAGGCCCGGCGCAACGAGATCCTGGTGTTCGTGCACGGCTACAACACCGATTTCGGCCTGGCGATGCGGCGCAGCGCCCAGCTCTGGGTGGATCTGGATTTCGCCGGCGTGGTGGCGGCCTTCAGCTGGCCGTCGGCCGGCCGGCCGACCAGCTATCTGCGCGATCAGAATAATGCCGACTGGGCGGCGCCCGACCTGGCGGCGACGCTACGCCTGCTCGTCGACGAGTCCGGGGCGGACCGGATTCACCTGTTCGTGCACAGTATGGGCAGCCGGATTCTTTTCGACGCGCTCGACGAGCTGGCGCGCGACCGCGTGGCCGGTGACCCGCCGCCGTTCGCCGAGGTGATCCTGGCGGCGCCGGACGTGGACGCCGATATCTTTACGGCGTCGGCGCCCCGCCTCCAGCCGCTCGCCGGCCGGTTCACGCTCTATGCATCCGACAGCGACATGGCCATGATCGCGGCGCGGCACAGGGCGGGCGGGCATCCGCGCGCCGGCGAGTCCGGCGAGGCGATCGTGGTGGTCGACGGTATGGATACCGTGGATGCGTCGGCCGTCCGCGACGATCTGTTCGGCCACGAATATTTCGGCGAAAGCAGGCCGGTGCTCAACGATATCGGCCTGCTGCTGCGTGACGGCGCCGCGGCCGCTGACCGTCCCCGGATGGCGCCGCAGTTCCGTCCCGGGCGCAGCTACTGGCGCCTGCTGCCGCCGGAGTCTTGAGAGGCGGTTTCGCATTCGTGGAACGACACCGGCCGGCGCCGCTGGACAGCTATAGAACGCGCTCCAGCACCGCGAACAGCCGGTCGATATCTTCGGTGCTGTTGTAGAGATGCGGCGTCACCCGTACCGAATTGCCGCGCTGGCTGACGAATATCTTGTCCTCTTTCAGGCGCTCCAGAAGCCCGTCCGGCACGCCGCCGGCGAAGCGCAGCCCGATGAAATGGCCGGCGCGCCGATCGGGGGGGGCCGAACCGATCCCCAGCGCGGCAGCCCGCGCCCCGACATCGGCGGTCACCGCGGCCAGTGTCGTGTGGATATCGGCGATGCCCCAGTCGAGAATCTGCCGCATCGCGGCGATGGCCTGCGGCATCAGGGCGAAATTCGAGCGCTCGCCCATGTCGAAACGCCGGGCGCCGGGCTGATATTCGTCACGGTAGTCGACCAGGCCGGAGAAATCCTCCGACCGGGCCCGCACGATCCAGTTGTGCTCCAGCGCAGCGCCGCCGTGGTACTTCGGGTCGACATAAAGAAAGCCCAGGCTGTAGGGTCCGAGCATCCATTTGTAGCCAGCGCAGACGAGGAAATCCGGCTGCACGCGCCGCACGTCGAGCGGCAGCGCCCCACCCGACTGGGTGATGTCGAGGGCCAGCGCCGCGCCCGCCTGGCGCAGCGCCGCACCGACGCGCTCAAGGTCGATCAGCCCGCCGTCGGTCCAGTGGCTGTTGGGCAGCGCCGCGATCGAGACGTCCGGGCCAATCGCCGCGAGGATCGCGGCGGTCCAGTCGTCGTCTTCCGGGCGGGGGATGGTGTCGATCCGCGCCCCGGTTTCGTTCGCGCGCTCGCGCCAGACATAGACGTTGGACGGGAACTGCTCGTCCAGCACCAGGATGCGCGAGCCCGCCGGGGCCGGCAGGTTGCGCGCGGCCACCGCCATCCCGTAGCTGACGGACGGCACGATGGCGACCTCGTCCGGGCCGGCGTTGACGATTTCGGCGAACAGGCTGCGGGCGCTCTCGGAATCGGTGAAGAAATCAGCCGGCGAAATGGTCCAGGGATGCGCCTTGCGGCGGACCGCCGCCTCGCCGGCCGCGACGACCGGGCGCATCAGCGGCGACATCTGGGCGCAGTTCAGCCATGCGACGTCGTCCGGGATGTCGAACAGCGCCCGCTGACACGGGATCGGCACGGTCATGCGTTTCAGCCTGCTTCTGCGCGCCGGTGGCAGTCCGGACACAGCCCCGCGACCTCGACGGTCTGGCGGAGTGCCTGGAAGCCGGCCCGCTGCGCGCCCTGGCCGACGGCCCTGACGATCCGCTCGTCATGCAGTTCGGCGGTGGCGCCGCACGACTCGCAGATCAGGAACTGGCCGGCATGGTCGTGGTCCGGCCGGACACAGCCGATATAGGCGTTGAGGGATTCGATCCTGTGGATCAACCCGTGTGCGCTCAGGAACTCCAGCGCGCGGTAAACGGTCGGCGGCGCGGCCCTCTGGTTTTCCTCGCGCAGCGCGTCGAGGATCGCGTAGGCGCCGGTCGCCTGGTGGCCGTCCCAGATCAACTCCAGCACCCGGCGGCGCAGGGAGGTCAGGCGCACGCCGCGGCGCGCGCACAACTCCGCCGCCTCGTCCAGCGCAGTGTCGATGCAGTTCTGGTGGTCGTGTGGGACCGTCGAGAACGGAATCGCGTCGCTCATCGGCGACTGTATAGCATTGCACGCGGCCTATTGTCGCGGAGTTTGCCTTTGCGGCCATTTTTCTGTGGACAACAGGGTCTCGTGGCCTGAAGGCCCTACCGGCGGTGCAACATATGGATTACGCTGTACGGGTCACCCGGACGCGGCGCCCTCGGCGGATCGCCGGATTTATGGTTGCCGGTTATGGTTAATGCAAAAACCTGCTAACTAGTTTAAAAAATTATGAAAATTGGTGTATGATGGACCGATATTAAAGTGGTGGTGCAGCCCGAACAACGGGTTGTGTTTGGGGAGAAGTCAAGACCGGTTAATGTATGAATAACGGTGGGCGCAGGAAGGCAAAGCGGGCCCCCGGAAACGACCGGACCAGGAATCAGGAGCGAGCCGCATGGCTGGCCCCGGATTCGATGCGCAGATACTTGCAGATTGCGCTGGGTCTGGTTGCCGGATTTATACTCGGTACGATGGCCGTACAGGCCTGGATAGACAATACCGGTACCGAGCGGGACGCACGCGAAAGGATCGGCGTTGCCCTGGGGCAGGGCAGCGTACCCTTGAACCTGTTCTTTTCCGAGACCACCGCACGCATGCTGGCGCTCGAGGCCGTGGCCAGCGACGCGCCCGCCTATGCGCTGCGGCTGGACCCCGGATATCGCCGCTATGACAGGGACGGCGCCGCGATCGGCGGCGCCCCCTCCGTTCGCGCCATCGTTGACGCGGCGGCGACGGCGTCGAGGACCGGCGTCCCCGCACTGTCGGCACCGTTCGAAGGGGCCGGCCTGTGGTATGCGGCGATCGTCAAGGAACGGCGTGACGCGGCCGGCGCCCTGGCCGGTTACGAAGGTATCCAGTTCCCCGTGTCGCGGATCCTCGAATGGTGGTCGGGCATGCGCCTGCCGCCCGGATCTTCCATAACGTTGCTGATGCCCGACGGGCGGATCTGGCTGCGCGACCCGTTCGTTCCGGGCCTGATCGGGGCCGAGGCGGCCGAAGAGCCCTTCGCGGCGGCGGTGTCGACCGACCGTTCGCACCTTTCGCGCATCGTCGCGTACGACGCCGGCGGAATCGACGCGGTGGTGGGATGGCGGTCGCTCGAAACCTTCGGTCTGGTGCTCGCGATCGGGATCGATCGCGACCAGCTGGCGTCATCGTCATCGTCGGCCTCCACCGTGCCGCTGCTGATCGCCCTGATCATGACCGGCATCCTGTTTCTGACCGTGACCACGATGTGGCGCCAGGCGGCCGGTCCGGGGCCGGCACCGCGCCGGGCGCCGGCGCCGGTGGCGGCAGCACCGGTGGCGGCAGCGCGACCGGAAGCCGCGCCCCCGGAAGCCGCGCCCCCGTCCCGCGATGCCGCGCCGCCGCGCGGCGGCCTGCAGGCCATTGTCCAGAAAATGCCGGTCGTCGTGTATCAGCAGCGCGTCGGACCCGATCTGTCGGTCCGCTATGAATACGTCAGCGCGGGAATCCGCGAAATCTACGGTATCGAGCCGGCTCAGCTGGAAGAGAAGCCGGAGACGATCTTCGAGATGGTGCACGCCGACGACAGCGACAGCGTCGAACAGGCCTTCGAGATGGCATGGCGGAGCAATGAGGATCTCGATACCGAGTATCGCATCGTGACGTCCGACGGGCGTATCAAGTGGGTGCATAACCTCGCCCGCGCGGCAAGCCGGGCCTCCGGTGGCGAGATCGGCATCTGGGACGGCATCGTCCTCGACGTCACGGCGCAGAAGCATGCGGAATCAGAGCTCCGGGCAGCGCGCAACGAGGCGGAGCTGACGAGCAAGGTCAAGGCCGATTTCCTTGCGAATGTCAGCCACGAGCTGCGCACGCCGCTGAACGCCATCATCGGGTTTTCGGAAGTGATCGGCGCCGAGACCTTCGGGCCCGTCGGTGTCGAGAAGTATCTCGAATACGCGCACGATATCCACGAGAGCGCCGATCATTTGCTCGCCGTGGTCAACGACATCCTCGACCTGTCCAAGATCGAGGCCGGCCGCGCCACGCTGGTTATCGAGGACGTGGATGCCGCCGAACTCGTCGATTCCTGCCTGCGTCTGATCCATGGGCGCGCCGCCGAGGCCCGTCTGCAACTACGCCGCCACGTCGACGCGACCCTGCCGAAGCTTCGCGTCGATCCCTTGAAAATCAAGCAGATCCTGATCAACCTCCTGTCCAACGCGGTCAAGTTCACGAGCTCGGGCGGAACCGTGACCATACGCGTGGCCGCCATGCCGGACGGCGGTGTCTCCTTCGCGGTCAGCGATACCGGAATCGGCATCGCCAAGCAGGATATGGCCAAGGCGATCGAGACCTATGGCCGGATCGAACGCGACGACAGCCAGCGGGTCGAGGGCACGGGTCTGGGGCTGCCGCTGGCCAAGGCGCTGGCCGAACTGCATGGCGGCGAACTCGTCATCGAAAGCAGGGCCGGCAAGGGGACGACCGTCGAGGTCCGCCTGCCGGCCAGCTGCATTGCGCCTGCGAAGAAAACGAATTCCTGATTTATTCGCTGATTATTAAGGTTTTTCATTTATATTGCGGCCTGCGCTGGACTTATCTATATTGCGCTGCATACATTTTTTTGCGCCGCAATATCACGGATTGGCGCCCCAGGACATTATTTCGGGAATTCGATCATGCACCCTGCAGGCGCGACGGAAAACAAGCCGGTGAACGGGGCGTCGACCGACAACGACGACCTGATGGGCCACTACATCGAGGATCTTTCGGTCGGCATGACCGCGGTCTTCGCCAAGACAGTGACCGAAGCGGACATTGTCCTGTTCGCGGGCATTTCCGGCGACATCAATCCGGTTCACCTGAACCACGAGTTCGCCACCGAGACCATGTTCGAGGGTCGCATCGCACACGGCATGCTGACGGCAAGCTTCATTTCCACCGTGATCGGCACCAAGATGCCGGGTCCGGGCACCATATACCTGAAACAGAGTCTGAACTTCAGGGCGCCGGTGCGGGCCGGCGATACGGCGCGGGCGCGGGCCACGGTCAAGGAAATCTTCGCGGAAAAACGCAGCGTCGTCATGGAAACGGTGGTGACGGTCGGCGACACGGTGGTGCTGGACGGCGAAGCCCTGATCCTGGTGCCCAGCCGCGAGGCCTGACTCGTACAGCTTCCTGCCGAGCGGCACGGCGCATGGAGCCGATCGGCTCCAGCCGCTCCGGCCGTAATACGGCCACGCGTTCAGCGGACGAAATTCGCGCTCTACAATCCGGGCCGCAGTCGCTATACCGGGCGGCGTGCGTAAATGGCGCGGGACAGAGAGGCGATGCAGATTCTTCGTCACTATGAGGACGTTCCTGCCGGCCTTCGGGGCGGCGTGGCGGTGCTCGGCAATTTCGATGGCGTGCATCTCGGCCATCAGGCGGTCTTCGCGCGCACGCGGGATATCGCGCGGGATGCCGGCGCGCCGCTGGTCGCGGTGACGTTCGAGCCGCACCCGCGGAGCTTCTTCCGCCCGCAGGATCCGCCGTTCCGGCTGACGCCGTTCCGCAACAAGGCGCACCATATCGAAGCTCTCGGCGTCGATCTTCTGCTGGTGCTGCATTTCGACGAGACCATGCACCGCATGAGCGCCGAGGCATTCGTGCGCGAGGTGCTGGTCGGCGGGCTCGACGCCCGCCACGTCGTGGTCGGCTACGATTTCGTGTTCGGGCACAACCGGACCGGCGACACCGCGTTCCTCGCCGCGATGGGGACGCAATGCGGCTTTGGCGTGACCGTCGTCGAGCCGGTCCGCTCCGAGCGCAACGGGATTTACTCCTCGACCCTGATTCGCGACCATTTGCGGGCCGGCCGTCCCGCCGAGGCAGCGGCGCTGCTGGGCCGCCCGTTCGAGTTCGAGGGGCGCGTCGGCCACGGCAATGCGATGGGCCGCGATCTCGGCTATCCGACCGCGAATCTCAGCTTCGGCGAATATCTGCGGCCCGCCTACGGCATCTATGCGGTCCGCGTCGGCATCGAGCGGCCGGACCAGTTGACCTGGCACGACGGCGTTGCCAGCTTCGGCATCCGGCCGACGATCGGCGAGGACGAGGAGCCGGTCCTGGAAGCCTATATTTTCGATTTCTCGGACGATCTCTACGGCCTGCACCTGCGGTTCCAGTTGATCGACTATATCCGGCCCGAGTTGAAGTTCGACGGCCTCGACGCGCTGACCGCCCAGATCGAGGACGACTGCCGCGTCGCCCGCCGCATTCTGGCCGCTGCGCAGTAGGCGTTCCGGCGGTGTGCCGTCGCGCGCCGCGATTGCCGGCGGTCATCCCAAACGCCATCTTGACCCATCGGGGGCTGGTGCATACTGTGCCCCGCGCCGCAATCCGGCGGCGATGGAAAGCGAACAGATGAGCGTCGACTACAAGGACACGATCCGGCTGCCGCGAACGGACTTCCCGATGAAGGCCGGTCTGCCGCGGAAGGAACCGCTGCTGCTGGAGCGCTGGGAGAAGACCGGCCTCTACGCGCGCCTGCGCGAGCAGTCCCGTGGCCGCGAGAAATTCATCCTGCATGACGGGCCGCCTTACGCCAACGGCCACCTGCATATCGGTCACGCGCTCAACAAGATCCTCAAGGACGTCATCAACCGCTCGCAGCAGATGCTGGGCAAGGACGCCCATTACGTGCCCGGCTGGGATTGCCACGGCCTGCCGATCGAATGGAAGATCGAGGAGAAGTACCGCAAGGCCGGCAAGGACAAGGACGAGGTGCCGATCGTCGAATTCCGCAAGGAATGCCGCGAATTCGCCGACCACTGGATCGACGTGCAGCGCGAGGAGTTCAAGCGGCTGGGCGTCGCCGGAGACTGGGACAATCCCTACACCACCATGGCCTACGCTGCGGAGGCGCAGATCGCCCGCGAGATCGGCAAGTTCCTGATGAACGGCAGCCTGTTCAAGGGCGCCAAGCCGGTGCTCTGGTCGGTGGTCGAGAAGACGGCGCTGGCCGAAGCCGAGGTCGAGTACCACGACCATACCTCGACGACGATCTGGGTGAAGTTCCCGGTGGTGAAGCCGTCGCGGCCGGAATTGCAGGGCGCGGCGGTGGTGATCTGGACGACGACGCCCTGGACCATGCCGGGCAACCGCGCGATCGCCTGCGACCAGGATTTCGACTACCTGGTGATCGAGGTGACCGGGGCCGCCGAGGGCAGCCTTGCTGCGGCCGGCGAGAAACTCGTCGTCGCCGCGGCGCTGCTCGGCCAGGTCGCGCAGGAAACGGGCATTACGGACCACAGGGTTCTGGCGACACTCAAGGGCGAGGCGGTGGCCGGGACGGTGTGCCGGCATCCGCTGGCCGCCATGGGGTACGGCGACTTCGAGGTGCCGGTCCTGAAGGCGGACTTCGTGACCGACGACACCGGTACCGGCTTCGTCCATATCGCGCCGGGCCATGGCGCGGACGACTTCATCCTCGGGCAGGTGAACAAGATCGAGGCGCCGCAGACGGTCGGCGAGGACGGCACTTTCTACGACCACGTACCGCTGTTCGCCGGGCTTGCGGTTTACCGTCAGGACGGCAAGGCCGGCCCGGCCAACAAGGCCATCGTCGAGGCGCTGCGCGAGGCGGGCAGCCTGCTGGCCAGCGGCAAGCTGCGCCACAGCTATCCGCACAGCTGGCGCTCGAAGGCGCCGCTGATTTTCCGCAATACCTCGCAGTGGTTCATCTCGATGGAGACGAACGATTTGCGGAAGAAGGCGCTGAAGGCGATCGACGAGACGGCGTTCTTTCCCGAGTCGGGACGCAAGCGGCTCTATTCGATGATTGAGACCCGGCCGGACTGGTGCATCTCGCGCCAGCGCGCCTGGGGCGTGCCGATTCCCGTTTTCGTGCACAAGGAAACCGGCGATCCGCTGCGCGACCAGGGCGTGGTGGACCGCATCGCGGACGCCTTCGAGGCCGAGGGCGCCGACGCCTGGTTCGCCAGCCCGCCGTCCCGCTTCCTTGGCGACGATTACGACGCGGACGACTACGAGCCGGTCACGGACGTGGTCGATGTGTGGTTCGACTCCGGCTCGACCCATGCCTTCGTGCTGGAGGCACGCACGGATCTGGAATGGCCGGCGACCCTCTACCTGGAAGGCTCCGACCAGCATCGCGGCTGGTTCCATTCCTCGCTGCTGGAAGCCTGCGGCACCAGGGGCCGCGCGCCCTACGACCAGGTGCTGACGCACGGCTTCATCCTGGCCGAGGATGGCCGCAAGATGTCCAAGTCGATGGGCAACGACCTGGCGCCGCAGGACGTGACCAACCAGTACGGCGCGGAAACGCTGAGGCTCTGGGTCGTCGCGTCCGACTACTCGGAGGATCTGAGTTTCGGGCCCGAGATCATCAAGCGGCTGGTCGACATGTACCGGCGGCTGCGCAACACCCTGCGGTTCCTGCTGGGTAATCTCGACGGCTTCGACGCTTCCCAGCGCGTCGCGCCGACGGACATGCCGGAACTCGAGCGCTGGGTGCTGCACCGGCTGTGGGAGCTTGACGCGCTGGTGCGCAAGGGCTGCAACGAGTACGACTTCCACAGGCTGTTCCGCGAGCTGCACGATTTCTGCGCGGTCGACCTGTCGGCGTTTTACTTCGACATCCGCAAGGACAGCCTGTATTGCGACGCCGTCACCGACATGCGGCGCCGGGCCGCGCGCACGGTGCTGGATGAGCTGTTCTCGTGCCTCACCGCGTGGCTTGCGCCGATCACCTGCTTCACCGCCGAAGAGGCCTGGCTGTGCCGCAACCCCGGCGCGGGGGAAAGCGTGCATCTGAGCACGTTCCCAGACGTGCCGGCGCAGTGGCGGGACGACGAACTCGCCGCCAAGTGGGAGAAGATTCGCAGGGTGCGCCGGGTCGTGACCGGCGCTCTGGAGGTCGAGCGGGCGGAAAAGCGCATCGGCTCGTCGCTGCAGGCCGCGCCCGAAGTTTATGTCACGGCGGATTACCTGGCCGCGTTCGACGGTCTGGATCCCGCGGAGATCGCCATTACGTCGGACCTCGAGCTGATCGAGGGCGATGCGCCTGATGGTGCGTTCGGGCTCGAAGAGATCGCCGGTGTGGGCGTCGTTCCGGTGGTGGCCGAGGGCGGCAAATGCGAGCGCTGCTGGCGCGTGCTTCCCGAGGTCGACCGACGGCCGGAAGCACCGGGAACCTGCGGGCGCTGCGCTGACGCGGTGGCGGATAGCCGGGCCGCGGCGGAATAGGTGGAGCGGATCGTGTCGAAGACAGACAACCGTGAAGACGAGGCGCGGCCGGCCGAGGCCGCCGCCGGCGGTGCATCGCCCGCAGCATGGATATTCTGGTCGGGTCTTGCCGTTGCCGCCGCGGTGGTGCTGTTCGATCAGCTCAGCAAATGGGCGATCACCGACCTCATCATGGATGCGCGCTGCGTGACGCCGCCGATGACTCAGCCGGGCTGCGCCATTCCCGTACTGCCGTTCTTCAATCTTGCGCTGGTCTACAACCCCGGCGTCACCTTCGGTCTGGGCGGGGAGCTCGGACCCCTGGTCCTGTCGGGGCTGGCGGTCGCCATATCGGTCGGGCTGGTGGTCTGGCTGCGCAAGGTCGACGGCCTGCTGCTCGCCATCGCGATCGGCGGGGTGATCGGCGGGGCGATCGGCAATGTGATCGACCGGCTGCGATTCGGTGCGGTGGTCGATTTCCTCGACGTCTTCATCCCGGGCTCTACGCTGCCCCATTGGCCGACCTTCAACCTTGCGGATTCCGCGATCGTCGTCGGCGTCGGGCTGATCGTCATCGACGGCTTGATTGCAGGCCGCGGAAAAACCAAGTAATATATGGCGACAACGATGAGAACATACGCAAACATGTGCAGAATCCGGACCGCCGTAGCGGTCATTGCGGCCGCGCTGGTGCTTGGCGGCTGCAGCGGCGCCGGCAAGGTATTCGGATACGATCGCAGTGGACCCGACGAGTTCACGGTCGTCCGCAACCAGCCACTCAGCATGCCGCCGGACGCAACCGTACGGCCGCCGGCGCCGGGCACATCCCGCTCGACCCGCGACCTTGGGACCAACCGGGCCCGCGAGAGCCTTCTTGACAGTGTGCCCGAGGGCGAAAGCGTTGGCGAGGGCGTGGGCGACGCGCCGGGCTTGACCGGTGCGCCGCAATATCCCCAGTCGGCCACCGCGAGCCCCGGCGAAATCGCCTTGGCCCAGCGCGTTGGGGCCTATTACGGGGTCGAGCGCGATATCCGGCGCATTGTCGATCAAGAGAGCCATCGCCTCGCGCTGGAGCAGGACAGCCTGCTGAACACCGTGTTGTTCTGGCAGGATCCGCCGCCGCCGGGAGCGCCGCTCGACGCGTCCGCCGAATCGCGCCGCCTGCGCGAGAACGAGGCGCTCGGCAAGCCGGTCAACTCCGGTGTCGCGCCGGTGATCGTGCGCAAGAAGAGCGGAATAAGCAGCCTGTTCTGACGGCCTCCGCCTCTTGCAGATCGTATCCGCCGCCCCATCTCAATTGGTCACGATGCCTGTTTCCGGTTCAGCTGATTCGAGGCGCTCATGACGCTGCTTTCACTTGGCCGCCGTCCCGCGGTCGCCGCCCTTGTGGTCCTGATGTCCACGGCGCGGCTTGCCGCGCCCGCCGGGGCCGCGGTCTTCAATCCCGATTCCTTCACCCTCGACAACGGCATGCAGGTGGTTGTGGTCAGCAACCACCGGGCGCCGGTGGTCACCCACATGGTCTGGTACCGGGCCGGCGCGATGGACGAACCGCCCGGCCGGACCGGCGCCGCCCACCTGCTGGAACACCTGATGTTCAAGGGCACTGAGGCCTTTCCCGACGGCGCCTTTTCGCAGATCGTCGCCCGCAACGGCGGGCGAGAGAACGCCTTCACCAGCCAGGACTTCACCGGCTATTTCCAGTCCGTCGCCGCCGACCGGCTCGAGCTGATGATGGAGCTGGAGTCGGACCGGATGACCAACCTGATCCTGTCGCAGGATGATATCGACACGGAGCGTCAGGTGGTGCTGGAAGAGCGCCGGTCGCGGATCGAGAACGATCCCGGCAGCCGGCTCGGCGAGCAGGCCAACGCCGCGATGTACATGAACCATCCCTACCGCAACCCGGTGATCGGATGGGAGCACGAAATCAGGGCGCTGACCCGTGACGACCTGATGGAGTTCTATCGCGACTGGTACGCCCCCAACAACGCGATCCTGGTGGTCGTGGGCGACGTTACGGTCGATCAGGTGCGGCCGCTGGCGGAGAAATATTACGGGCGTATCCCGCCGCGGCAACTGGCGCCCCGGGTCGACTGGCGCGAACCGCCGGCCAAGGCGGCGCAGCTGGTTACGCTGGCCGACCCCCAGGTGCGCCAGCCCAGCTGGTCGCGCCGGTATCACGCACCGGGCTATATCTACGGCGCGACCGAACACGCCTACGCGCTGGAAGTGCTCGCGGACATCCTGGGCGGCGGCACGACCAGCCGGATCTATCGCAGCCTGGTGGTCGAGCAGAAGATCGCCGCCGGTGCGGGCGCCTGGTACAGCCCGTCATCGCGCGGGCCGACCAGTTTCGGCTTCTACGGCTCGCCGCTGCCGGGTGGCGACCTTGCGCCGATCGAGGCGGCGATGGAGGCCGAGATCGAAAAACTGCTGCGTGACGGCGTGACCGAGGACGAGGTCGCCCGCGCCAAGGCGCGGCTGCAGGCCGAAGCGATCTACGCGCGGGATTCCCTGCGCGCGCCGGCGCATTCCCTGGGCGGCGGCCTGGTCGTCGGCATGACCGTCGAGAACATCGAGGCCTGGCCCGAGCGGATCGGCGCGGTGACCGTGGCGGCGGTCAACGCGGCGGCGCGTGCGGTGCTGCGCAACGAGGCGACGGTAACCACCGTGCTGGTTCCGGCGAAAGCGGGCGACGGATCATGACGGCGTTCCGATCCGCCCTGACCCGGCTCCTGCTCGCCGCCGCCGTGCTGCTGGCGCCGGGCGCCGCGTCCGCGGTCAGCGTCGAGCGGGTGGTCAGCCCCGGCGGTATCGAGGCCTGGCTGGTGCGCGACAGCTTGGTGCCGCTGGTGGCGATCGAGTTTTCGTTCCGCGGCGGTGCGGCGCTGGACCCGGCCGGCAGGGCGGGCCTCGCCGATATGACCACCAGCCTGCTGGACGAAGGCGCGGGCGACATGGACAGCCAGGCCTTTCAGCGGAAACTGTCGGACCTTGCTGTCGAGATGCGCTTCTCGGCCGGCACCGACACCATCCGCGGCAGTTTCAAGACTCTGAACCGCAGCCGGGACGAGGCCGTGGCGCTGCTGCGGCTGGCGCTCACCGCGCCGCGGTTCGATACGGATGCGGTGGAACGGATTCGCCAGCAGATCCTGGCCGTGCTGGCCCGGCAGTCGACGGATCCCGACGAGATCGCCGGGCGGGTCTGGTGGAAGGCGGTCTTCCCGGACCATCCCTACGGCATGCCTGTCGGCGGTACGCCGCAATCGATCGCGTCCGTCACGGTGGCGGACATGCGCCGCCTGGTCGCCGAACGGTTCGCCCGCGACCAGCTGATCGTCGGCGTCGTTGGCGACATCACGCCGGACGAGCTGGGCCCGTTGCTGGACCGCGCCTTCGGCGGTCTGCCGGCGACAGGATCGCCCGTGCAACTCCCCGAGGCGACCCTATACGCCGCCGGCCAGACCTTCATCGTCCGCCAGGACGTGCCGCAAAGCGTTGTGCTGTTCGGCCACGCTGGCCTGAAGCGCGACCACCCCGACTACTACACCGCCTACGTGATGAACTATGTGCTCGGCGGCGGCAGCTTCGCATCGCGCCTGTATGACGAGGTGCGCGAGAAGCGCGGCCTTGCGTATTCGGTGTACAGCTATCTGTCATCGATGGATGCCGCCGCGGTCCACACCGGCGGCGTGTCGACGGAAAATTCCCGGGTCGGCGAATCGCTTGCGGTGATCCGCGCCGAATGGGGCCGCATGGGCGCCGGCGGCGTGACCGAGGCGGAGCTGAAGGACGCGAAGACATACCTCACCGGCTCGTTCCCGCTGCGCTTCACCAGCACCGCCAGCATCGCCCGCATGCTGGTCGGCATGCAGTACAACGATCTCGGCATCGACTATATCGACCGGCGCAACGCCTATATCGAGGCGGTGACGAAGGACGACATCGCCCGCGTTGCGAAGTCGCTGCTGAAACCGGGCGATCTGACCTTCGTCATCGTCGGCGACCCGGAGGGCGTTGAGGCAACCGCCGAAGTGCCCGATATCGGCGGCTAGGGACCAAGTGTATCGTGATTGGCATGCTGAATCGAACATACCTGCAATAACCCGGATCGTAAGAACGTTGAAACAGAGCAAACGCCAGGCCCGCGACCGCAACCGGCAGGCCAGAAAACAATCGGGCGGCGCCGGCCAGGCGGCAACCGGGCCGTTCTGCCCGTCCTGCGGGACGCCTGCGCAGCCGGACGCCAGGTTCTGCCACCACTGCGGCGCGGCGCTGGGTGCACGACCCGCGCCGAAACGGTGGAATGCGCCGACCGTCGTGCTGTACTCCGTCATCGTGCTGGGTGTCGTCGTCGTCGCGGCGGGAGTCATATTCATGCCCGGCGAGAACCCGGGCATCGCGCCGCCGCCATCCGCGCCCGCGGCTCCCTCCGCGGCAACCGGGCAACCGGATATTGCCAACATGAGCCCCCGCGAGGCGGCGGACCGGCTCTTCAACCGGGTGGTCATGGCGAGCGAGCAGGACAACATCGACGAAGCGCTGGAATTCGCGCCGATGGCGATCCAGGCATATGAGCGCGTCGCCAGGCTCGACGCCGATGCCCACTACCATATGGGGCTGATCTACGAGGTGATGGGCGAACTCGAAAATGTGCGCAATCAGGTCGCGATCATGAAGCAGTACGCGCCCGATCATCTGCTGGGTCTGATTCTCGAGCACAACGCCGCTGAACGGGAGGGCAATTCGTTCGGCGCGGCCCGGGCCGCCGCCGCCTTCGCCGCGGCCTACGACGCCGAGATCCGAGCCGGGCGGCCGGAATACGACGCCCACCGCAAGACCATCGAGTCGTTTCGAGCCGATAACGGCAGCCAGTAACGGGCTGAAGAATTCGGCGCGGCTGCTATGACGGCATTGGATTTCCTTCGTGCCATCATCACGCACGAACCGTTTCACTCGGGAAATTCGAAGTCGGGCGCTACCCTGTCGATCCGGTACTCGCTTCCCGTCGTGAAGTGGCGATACCGGAATGTCCGGTCGGTCAGTTCGAGAATTTCGTAGGCGTCGTAGTAAATCGATTGGGTCGGGTCGGCGGGATGGAAGTCCGGTCCGTCCAGCCAGCCTCGTGTGATGCTGAAATAAACCGGCCCGGAAACGCCCCATAACGCGATCTCGGACTGTTCGTTCACATTGCCCTTGCCATCGATCAGGCGGAACGTGACTTTCATCGTGCCGTCGGGGCGGCGCTCCACAATGTGCATCCTTCGCCCACCGTCTTTGGTTGGCGAATCGCCGAACCAGCGGCCGAGCATCATGTTGCGCAGCTGTATGGCCGACTGCGGGTCGTCGGGTTTGACAGGATCGACGGGTTGGCCGGTTGCCGACCCGGCGATGAGCACCAGTACAGCGGCGGCGAGGAATATCTTCATCGGCGTGTCCAGTCGTCGGCCCGGTTTCAGCTGCGCGCGACCCTGGCACCGGGCGACGTCCGGGTGGGCTCGTCCAGCCGGACGTCGCACCTGTCCCATTGCGCGCAGTGCCAGTCTAACCGGAACCGGGACGGTGCTCCAGTACGGGTGGCACGACGGGCAGAATGCAATGGCGGCCCGCGTTTGTGGGCGCCGTGCGAACACACCCAACGACTCCTTGCGCCGCGGGGCTGGCTCGGCCACACTCCCGGTGGGCCATGCCGTACACGCAATCGATCGAGAACTGCCTTGCCGCCGCCATCGGCGCCGGCGGACTGGGCGAAACGGAGCTTGCATCTGCGCTGGACGAAGCGCACGGCGGGCTCGCACAGCTGCGGGCCTGGCGGGAGAGCGATTTCCTGCCGCTGCTGGCTTTGCCCGGCCGGCGCGACGATCTGGAGGCGTTGAGGCCGGTCATCGACTCCTGCCAGGAACATTGCACCGACGTGCTGGTGCTCGGCACCGGCGGGTCGAGCCTCGGCGGGCGGGCGCTCTGTGCGCTGGCCCAGCCCCACAGGGGGCCCCGCATTCATTTCCTGGAGAATGTCGATCCCTGGCGCTTCTCCCCCGTTTTCGACCGCCTCGATCTGGAACGCACCGGCGTTATCGCAATCTCCAAGTCCGGCGGGACGTCGGAAACCATGATGCAGTTCCTGGCCTGCCTCAAACGCTTTCGCGACTCGGTCGGGGATGCCGGCATTGCCGATCGTTTCACAGCGATCACGGAACCCACCGACAACCCGCTGCGCCGGCTGGCCGGGCAGTTCGGGATTCACAGCCTCGACCATGACCCGCGCATCGGCGGGCGCTTCTCGGTCCTGTCGCTGGTCGGGCTGCTGCCCGCCGCCATCGCCGGCCTCGATATCGAGGCGGTGCGCGATGGCGCGGCCGAAGTGCTGGAGTCGGCAATGGCCGCCGACGACCCGAAGGACAGCGCGCCTGCGCTGGGCGCGGCGGTCTCGGCCGCGCTGGCCCGCGAACATGGCATCGCCGCCACCGTCTTCATGGCCTATGCCGACGCGCTCGGCGAAACCGCGCTGTGGTTCCGCCAGCTCTGGGCCGAGAGCCTGGGCAAACAGGGCAAGGGCACCACGCCGATCGACGCCGTCGGCACGGTGGACCAGCACAGCCAGCTTCAGCTCTGGCTCGACGGGCCGGCGGACAAGATGTTCACCATCCTTACCGCGCCGTCGCTCGGCCAGGGTGACCGGATCGATCCGGAGATGCTTTCGACGAATGTCCCGGAGCTGCCACCGCTTTCTCACGTTCCCGAACTCGACTGGCTCGCGGGCCGGACCTTCGGCGACCTGCTGGACGCCCATGCCCGCGGCACGGCGGATGCGCTGGCAGCCAGGGGCCGGCCGGTGAGGACCATGCGCCTCGACGCGGTGGACGAAATGTCGCTCGGCGCGTTGCTGATGCATTTCATGCTGGAGACGATCGTCGCGGCGCATATGATGGGGGTGAACCCGTTCGACCAGCCCGCCGTCGAGGACGGCAAGGTCCGGGCGCGGGCCTATATGGAGGAGTGACGCTGGCGCACCGATAAAGGAGACGCGGGCGATGACCGGCGACGGCGATGTTTCACTGGAGGGCGGCTGCACCTGTGGCGACGTGCGCTACCGGATGACCAGCCGGCCGCTGTTCGTCCACTGCTGCCATTGCCGCTGGTGCCAGCGCGAGACCGGCGCGTCCTTCGCGCTCAACGCCATGATCGAGGCCGACCGCGTGGTGCTGCTGCAGGGCGCGCCGGAGGCGGTGGACACGCCGACCAACAGCGGCAAGGGGCAGAGGATATTCCGCTGTCCGCGCTGCCGCATCGCCCTGTGGAGCCATTATGCCGGGGCCGGCGCCGCCATCGGCTTCGTGCGCGTCGGCACCCTGGACGACCCCGACCGCCTGCCGCCCGATATCCATATCTTCACCGCGTCGAAACAGCCCTGGATCGTGCTGCCGCAGGACACCCCGGCGGTCGAGGTGTATTACGACCGCACCGAACACTGGCCCGAGGAAAGCCTCGCCCGCCGCCGCGCCCTCCTCGGCTGACGCCGCGAGACTCGCCCCCCGCCCGACCCTCCCCCTTGCGTGGCGACCTGGATCCATTCTAATATTCGAATGTGATTAATCGTATGCGGGACCGGCCGCGTGTCGAACGGACGGCCGGCGAACAGGAGAGGATGAACGATCATGACAGCGACGACGAAGTTTGGCCTTGGCGCGGTACTGGCCGCGGCTGCGCTTTTCACCGGCGGGGCGATGGCGCAGGACGCGGGGCATAGCAAGGACTACCGGACGTTTCTGCAGGGCGGACAGATTGAATACGGCGATATCGGCGATTCCTACAGCGCCGATCTGGTGATGTATCTCGCCGGCAACCAGTTCATGGTCATGGAGGAGCTGATCCAGGATTTCCTGGCCGGGCACCCGGACATCGAGTCGGTCTATGTCGAGACCATCCCGCCGGGGCAGATCCTCAAGGGGCAGATACTCAAGCAGGGCCAGATCGACGGCAAGGACACGGCGATGAACCCGGATATCTATGCCAGCGTCAATCTCGGTCACCTGAAGACGCTCGCGGGTAAGGAGATCATGGACAGCTACATGATCTACACCCACAACAAGCTCGAACTGATGGTCGCGAAGGGCAATCCGAAGGGCATCGAGGGGCCGCAGGATCTCGGCCGCGACGACCTGGTGCAGTCGCACCCGAACCCGCTGACCGAGGGCATCTTCAAGTTCTACGGCTCGGCGATGCTCAAGGACATGGGGTTGTACGAGAAGGTTACGGCCAACGCCGAATGCCGCAGCTGCTGGGCGATCGAGGGCAAGACCTGGTTCACCGCGCGCCATCACCGCGAGACCCCGGACCGGATCGAGAAGGGCGAGGCCGATGTCGGCATCGTCTGGGTCACCGAGGTGGTCGAGGCGAAGAAGCATGGCCGCAAGATCGACGGCGTGGCCATCCAGGCGCCGCTCAACAAGGCGGACGAGGTCGGCTACGCGATCGGCCGGCTCAAGACCGGCCGCAACGCGGAGAATGCGGAGCAGTACCTCGCCTATCTCGCGACCGACGCGGCGCAGGCTATCTACGCCAAATACGGCTTCGTACCGGCAACGCCGGCGGAACTGACGCTTCGGCCGCTGTCGCAATAGGCGGTCCCCCCGGTTCACCGGACTCGTCTTGAGTTGCGGCCGGCGGTGGCCCAAGATACTTTGTGGTTCACCGTAATATTTCGGGCGCGTTCGGCGGGATAGACGCCGCGCGCGCCGGCCCGCCCTTGCCCCCGGGAGCCTGCATGACCCTCCGCCGCCTGCCGGAAACACTGGTCAACCGCATCGCCGCCGGCGAGGTTGTGGAGCGGCCGGCGAGCGCCGTCAAGGAGCTGGTCGAGAACGCCGTCGACGCCGGTGCGCGCCGCATCGACGTGGTCGCGCGCGACGGCGGCCGCACGCTGATCTCGGTCACCGACGACGGTTGCGGCATGACGGCGGAAGAGCTGTCCCTTGCGGTCGAACGCCACGCCACCTCGAAGCTGCCCGACGACGACCTCACGGCGATCCTGACCATGGGCTTCCGCGGCGAGGCGCTGCCGTCGATCGGCGCCGTCGGCCGGCTTGCCATCATCAGCCGGGCGAGCGCCCGCGGCCCCGACAATAAAGCAACCGCGGACAGCGCCTGGCGCATCGATGTCGAGGGCGGCAAGGTGGGCGAGCCGGAACCGGCGGCGCATCCGCCCGGCACCCGCGTCGAACTGCGCGACCTGTTCTACGCCACCCCGGCGCGGCTCAAATTCCTGCGCAGCGAGCGTTCGGAGGCCAACGCCATCGCCGACGTGCTCAACCGCCTGGCCATGGCGCGCCCGGATATCGGTTTCAGTCTGTCCAACGGCGCGCGCGAGCGGTTCCGCTACCCGGCCGAGGACGGCGATCTGTTCGATGCGCGGCTGGCGCGGCTCGGCCGCATCATGGGCCGCACGTTCGCCGAGAATGCGCTGGCGCTGGACGCGGAGCGCGAGGGCGCGCGCCTCACCGGCTATGCCGGCCTGCCGACGCTGAACCGCGGCAACGCCCAGCACCAGTATCTGTTCGTCAACGGAAGGCCGGTGCGCGACCGGCTGCTGGTCGGCGCGGTGCGCGGGGCGTATGCGGATTTCCTGGCCCGCGACCGGCACCCGCTGGTCGCCCTGTTCCTCGAGCTCGAGCCGCGCGAGGTCGACGTCAACGTGCACCCGGCCAAGGCCGAGGTGCGGTTCCGCGAATCCGGCACCATCCGCGGGCTGATCGTCGGCGCGCTGCGGCACGCGCTGGCCGAAGCCGGGCACCGCGCCTCGACCACGGTCGCAGGCGCCGCACTGGGGGCGATCCGGCCGGGCGGTGTTGGCGGTTATCAATCCGGCGGGTCGTACGGTTATCGCGGCTATACCCCGCCGCGCGGCCTCGCCGAACAGGCGGCTTCGTTCCAGTCGCCGTTCGACCACATGCCGCCCTCGGCCCCGCCCGGCGCGGGGGCGCAGGAAGCCGGGGCGGGCGTCATGGAAGCGCCGGCTGCGGCGCGTGAGGACTACCCCCTGGGCGCGGCCCGGGCGCAGGTTCACGGCACCTATGTGGTGGCGCAGACGGCGGACGGGCTGGTCATCGTCGACCAGCATGCGGCCCACGAGCGGCTGGTCTACGAGCGCATGAAGGCGGCGCTGGCCGACAATGGGGCTGCGCGCCAGGGCCTGCTGCTGCCCGAGGTGGTCGAGCTGGACGAGGCGGCGGCGCAGCGGCTGGGTGAGCGCGCCGACGAGCTGGCGGAACTCGGGCTGGTGCTGGAGCCGTTCGGTGAGGGCGCGGTGGTGGTGCGCGAGACGCCGGCCATGTTGGGCGAGGTGAATGTGCAGGCGCTGGTCCGCGACCTCGCGGACGAGCTGGCCGAACTGGGCGAGACGCTGGCGCTAAAGGAAAAACTGGAGGCGGTGTGCTCGACCATGGCCTGTCACGGCTCGGTCCGCGCCGGGCGCCGCCTGACCCAAGACGAGATGAACGCCCTGCTGCGCCAGATGGAGGCGACCCCCCATTCCGGCCAGTGCAACCACGGCCGCCCGACCTATGTCGAACTCAAGCTCGCCGACATCGAGAAGCTGTTCGGGAGAAGGTGAGCGCGAGCGAACACCGAGCGCCGGGCTGGCCCCGGGAGCGGCGGCGGATCTCCGATCCGTCGCCCCTGTCGGCGCGAAGGGACCGGCGCGAGCCGGTTCACGTCTGTTCGTGGCGGCGGACTAACCACAGAGACAACCACCCCCGCTAACCATTCATAAGCATATTTCCGCCACCATGCGGGCGTAACGTGACGGACCGACAGGAAGCGTTGCCCATGAGATATCTCGCCCCGGCCGTCCTGGCCATCCTCGCCCTTGCTCTCGTAGCGCCCGCCGCCCCGGCGGACGCCGCCAGCTTCGACTGCGGACAAGCGGGGACGGAGATCGAGCGTACGATCTGCGGCGATGAGGCGCTGTCGGGGCTGGACGAGCTGCTGGGCGACCGGTACGTGCGGGCGCGGGCGAAGACCGACGATGCGATGGCGCTGCGCACAGAACAGCGCGCCTGGCTGCGCGATGTCCGCAACGGCTGCGCCGACGCGGCCTGCCTGAAGGCGGCCTGCGAAGCGCGGATTGCCGAACTGACCAAGATCGGCTGGATGACGAATGAGAAGGCGCGGGCGATCTGCGAAGAGGTCCGGAACGCCGTGAATGACGGAACCCTGCAGCAACGTTTTGTAGAGTTCGAGCCTTTGAGTTATGCGAATAGCCGGCCGCTTGTTCAGGGTTCTCCCTTCGGCGAGCGCTATTGGATTACGAAAGCGCTGGCGGTTGACTACGACAGCGACGGGAAGCTGGAAACGCTCGGCATGTTCGCGGGCGGCGGAACCTGTGGAAGCGCCGCCATTGCCGATGTCGTCTCCGAGCACGGTCGGCTCTTTATCCCGTATTATGACAGAGAAACGAGATCCGAATATGAGGATCTGCGATGGGTCTATTGGGGCAATAGCGAGCATTTTCTGACCGTGGCCGGCGAACCGGTCGTGGTGACCGGGCGCTTCGGAGAGAAACGGCAGGTGGGGCTGGTGTCATGGCTCGCGCCCGACGGGTCGAAGCTGGCCCTTTGTTCGCTGGCCAGGACCGCCGATGTCGTTATCCGGAGCAACGCACCCGGCGGCAACGAAGCGTTATGCCGGGCCGTGGCGGACATGGAAGTCGATTACGTTCCCTGGACCGTCGCGACCCCGATCAGTGCCGAAGCCTATAACAGTCAGCGACGCCCCGGCTTCGACGGTGCTTACGGTGCCGACAGGGACGTCAACGTGAGGAGCGCGGCGCTGGATTTCGACCTGGACGGCGAAACGGATTATGTCGCGCAGATGGATTATCCGTCCAGCGCCGGTTGCGGATGGGACGCCCACTGGATCGTCGAAGTCGATCCGCCGACGAAATCGACAACGGATTCGGCCATCGCCGGCCTGTATCTGGGCCCGATGAACTTCCGGATGCTGGACAATCCGCATCGCGACGCGCCGCTCTCGGCGTTCAAGTTCGAAGGCAAACCGTATATACATGCCGGCGATGCGGTATTGTCGTTCTGGGGTGGTAAGCAGCAAACGCAATGCGAATTCGAACGGTTTCCCCAACACAGGATTACCGGGCACTATCCGCTCGATGGCTGGCCAAACCGGCCGACCGACCGCCGGTAAGTAATGGACACGCCCCTTCAATCCGAGCCGCTTCTCCTTAACGCCGCGATATCCGTCGTACATTGACCGCGCGACAGGTTCAGGATGAGGAGCCTGTGCACGGAGCGGACGCAAACAACGGCCTGCGCCAGCCCCCGGCTCCCCGCAGCATTAGGCGTTTCACGGCAGCGAAAATCCTGTATACCCACTCCCCGGGACGTCGCCGTGTGCGGTCCCGGCCGGCCCGCACCCCGTCCCAACCCCAAGACCGAACCCCGCCCATGCTGCCTCTGTTCCTCTCCACCTGCGCCATCGTCGTCGGGCTTGGCATGGTGGTGCCGCTGCTGCCGTTCTATGCCGGGCGGTTCGGCGCCAGCGCCGTGGAGGTCACCTGGCTGTTCGCGATCTATTCGGCGTGCAATTTCCTCGCGGCGCCGATCTGGGGACGGCTGTCCGACCGCATCGGGCGCAAGCCGGTGATCCTTATCTGCTTCGCCGGCACGGCGGTTTCCTACGTCTGGCTCGCCTATGTCTCGGGGCTGGGGGAGCTGTTCGCCAGCCGGGCGCTCGCCGGCGCCATGGGCGGCTGGATGGCGGCCGGGCAGGGCTGGGTCGCCGACAGCACCGGACCCGACCGGCGCGCCCGCGGCATGGGCATGCTGGGCGCCGCCTTCGGCATCGGCTTCGTGATCGGCCCGTTCCTCGGCGCGCTGGCGGTCGGCGGCGACGAGCCGAATTTCGAGCTGCCGATCCTGGCGTCCGCCGGAGCCTCGGTCCTGGCGCTGGCGATCGGCGCGGTGCTGATCCGCGAGCCCGAGCGCCACGTGGTGCGCGAGGAGGACAGGACGGCGGCGCTGCGGGTGTTCTCGATGCCGCTGCTGCTGATGCTGCTGGCGGTGTATTTCGCCGGGTTCTTCGTGTTCTCGGGCCTCGAATCGAGCTTCGCCCTGTGGGGCGAGGCGGTGCTCGGCCTCGGCCCCCGCGAGGTCGGGCTGCTGCTCGGCTTCGCCGGGATCTGCATGGCGATCGTCCAGGGCGGGCTGCTCGGCCGGCTGGCGCACCGCTTCGGCGAGGCCCGGCTGGTGCTGGCCGGCATCATCTTGCTGATGGCCGGGATGCTGGCGATCCCGCCGGCCCCCAGCGCCTGGTGGCTGATGCCGGCCTTCGCGCTGCTGGCGCTCGGCCAGGGCATCACCAACCCCTCGCTGCAGAGCCTGGTCAGCCGCATCGCGCCGGACGACTGGAAGGGCGGGGCGCTGGGTGCGGCGCAGGCGGCGGCCAGCATGGGGCGGATCCTCGGCCCGGTCTGGGCCGGCCTCGCCTTCATCGCCCGGCGCCCTGCTGCTGGCGCCGGTGTTCGTGCTGGCTCTGGTCGCGCGCCGGCGCATCGGCCGGCACCGCGCCGAAGACTGATCGCAACGACGGAGAGAAGCCATGGTCAAGGTCTGGTACGAGAACCCGGAAGGCGCCGCGCCGGCGCAGGGGCTGTATTCCCATGTCGGCTGCATCGAGGGCGGCCGCACCGTCTACCTTGCCGGGCAGCTCTCGGTCGGCGCGGCGGGCGAGGTCGTCGGCGCCGGCGATTTCGACGCGCAGTTTCATCGGGTGTTCGCGAACCTGCACGATGTGCTGGCCGGACTCGGGCTCGACTGGCGCGCGGTGATCAAGTTCACCACCTACCTCGTGCATTCGCAGGACATCCCCCACTTCATGCGCCTGCGCGCCGAGCACTTCCCGGGCTGGTTCGGCGGCGACGTCTTCCCGCCCAACACCCTCTTGATCGTCGACCGGCTGGTGAAGGAGGACTTCGTGCTCGAGGTCGAGGCGATCGCGGGGGCGGACTGACGGGCGCGCGGTGATGCACCGCGCCTGACGTTCCGCACGCCCCCCCAGGACGTGTCAACCCGCCCCTAACTTTCG
>CAMYKU010000040.1 GCA_947259105.1 uncultured Alphaproteobacteria bacterium | reverse complement strand
GCCCTCGTCACCGCGATCCGCGACCGGATCCATCCGCCGGCCCAAATGGCCGCATGATCTGAACCAACAGGGGAAAGTCAGGGTTCTTCAACACGCCCATTGTACCCGGATTATCTGCGCTGTTCCAAGAGGGAGGGCGTGATGTGCCCACGCAGCGCGGATCTGCACCGGATAAGCGTGCGCTCAGGAGGAGGAGAGCGATAATGAAGTTCGATGACGTAATCTGGCACGATGGCCTGTTGCAGAGCATTCTCGTCGCACGTAACGGGCAGGACCGCCCAAACTACAAGGTGCAGATTGAAGCAGACGTCTACAGTAACGCGGAAATGGTGGAAAGGATACATATCGCCATAACGTTCGGCGACGTCGGGGGAATAGTGACTGCTGTCAATATTGTAGAAATGATCGATAATTTTGTTCATGGAAATATTTCCAACGGATATAAAAAGGGCGATATGAGCTATATCCTGTATTTTTGCGACGGATACGTGGAAATTACGGCTGGAAAAGTTGACATTACCGTGTCGTAGCGGACCGTAACCGGCCGTGCCGGGCTTGCATTTATCGCCGGCCCGGCCCCGGTTTCCGATCAGGCCGGGCGGCGTGACGATCGTCACAAAAATCAGGAAATCACACAGGCGCCTTACAATGTCGATCTTCGAACGCTACCTCACCCTCTGGGTCGCCCTGTGCATCGTCGCCGGGGTCATGCTCGGCCAGATCCTGCCGGGCGCCTTCCACGCCATCGGCGCGGCCGAAATCGCCAGCGTCAACCTGCCGGTCGCGGTGCTGATCTGGCTGATGATCGTGCCCATGCTGCTCAAGATCGATTTCGCCGCGCTGCACCAGGTCCGCGAACACTGGCGCGGCGTCGGCGTCACCCTGTTCGTCAACTGGGCGGTCAAGCCGTTCTCGATGGCGGCGCTCGGCTGGCTGTTCATCGGCTATCTGTTCGCGCCCTGGCTGCCCGAAGCGCAGATCGACTCGTACATCGCGGGCCTCATCATCCTGGCGGCCGCGCCGTGCACCGCGATGGTCTTCGTGTGGAGCAATTTGTGCGACGGCGAGCCGCATTTCACCCTGAGCCAGGTGGCGGTGAACGACATCATCATGGTCTTCGCCTTCGCGCCGATCGTCGGCCTGCTGCTCGGCCTGTCGGCGATCACCGTGCCGTGGGAGACGCTGTTCCTCTCGGTCGCGCTGTATATCGTGGTGCCGGTGATCGTCGCCCAGGCGCTGCGCCGGCGGCTGCTCGCGTCCGGCGGGCCCGGGAGGGTCGCGGCGGCGCTGAAGCGGCTCGGCCCGGTCTCGCTGGTGGCGCTGCTGGCGACGCTGGTGCTGTTGTTCGGCTTCCAGGGCGAGCAGATCGTCGCGCAGCCGCTGATCATCGCGCTGCTCGCGGTGCCGATCCTGATCCAGGTCTACTTCAATTCCGGCCTTGCCTATCTGTTGAACCGGCGTTTCGGGGTGGCGCACTGCGTCGCCGCACCCTCGGCCCTGATCGGGGCGAGCAATTTCTTCGAGCTGGCCGTGGCCACCGCGATCGTCCTGTTCGGCTTCGAATCCGGCGCGGCGCTGGCCACCGTCGTCGGGGTCCTGGTCGAGGTGCCGGTGATGCTCTCGGTGGTGCGGATCGTCAATGCCAGCAAGGGCTGGTACGCGCGCGGCGCGGCCCGGAATCGTCCCGTCCCGGGGCCGGCGGCGGACTGATTTCGGGCGCCTGTGCGCCGACACGATCGGCGCGCCGCCGCGTCATACCGGGGAAGCGGCGCGATTTCATGTCCGCGGAATTTACGATTTCTTCATTTTTCGATGGCTTTGATACGCATTCGAGGTTGCTTTGCCGGCCTCCCGGCCGCATCGAGAAGCGGGCGGACCCAATCGGCGGGCGACCAAGCCAATCGATAGTCACTGTCTGATTAAAGCGAGGACAAAGATGAGCAGTAAAGACGATATGGTTGAGTTGGTCGCCAAGACGACCGGATGCACCAAGACCAGCGCCCGTGATGCGGTGAACAAGATGTTCGACTCCATCATGAGGAATTGCAAGCGGTCCGGCGAGCTTCAGATCCCGGGCTTCGGCAAGTTCAGCGTCCGCAAGCGCGCCGCCCGCAAGGGCCGCAACCCGCGGACCGGCCAGACGATCCAGATCAAGGCCAGCAAGTCCGTCGGCTTCAAGCCGGCCGCTGCCTTCAAGGGGTCGCTCTGACGTTTGGATACCCCCGGGGGCGGGAGTGCCGGTATCCGGTCGCTCCCCGTCCCCGGGACGCTAGAGCGAATACCGTCCCCGCAACCGCGGGGGCGGTCTTCCTTTTGTGTGGGGGGGCCGGCCAGCGCCACGGGCCGCGCATCGCCGATGCGCAGCCTCGATCCCGTGGCCATCCCGCTGGCCGGCTGAGCGCGGCACGCGCCGCTGCCTGCCCTACTGGCCGACCGCCTGCGAGACGCGCATCGAGAAGACGCGGCCGTCCTTGATCTCCAGCGACACCGGAAACGGGCGCCAGCTCCACATCTCCGCGCCGATTGCGGGCACCGTCTGCTTCTCGGCCGGCTCGCCGAGGATCCGGCGGACCCGCGACTCCGGGTCGCCGAGGCGCAGCGAGGAGAAGGTGAATTCGTCGACCCGCTTGTCGCCGGTCAGCTGGATCGATACCACGCGGCGGTCCTCGTCGAACCCGATCACCCAGTAGGGCAGCGAGGTGCCGGCCGGCACGTCCATGCGCACCGGCCACACGCGCAGCGTCACCGGGCCCTGGCGCACCTCCTTGCCGGCCTTGCCGAAGCGCATCGCGACGTCGCGCAGGGAATCGCCGATGCGCACCGGCCCGATATGCAGGCAGTCGCGGTAGGGCGGGGTCTGGCTGTCCTCAGGCGCAGTCTCGGTGATGCAGGTCAGCCCGGCGCCGGAGGCGCGGAACTCGTTGACCGGTTGCGCCGCCGCACGGACCGGCAGGATCAGCAGCCCCGCAAGGGGGATCGAGAGCAGCAGCGCCCGGCGGCGCCAATTCGCATGGATCATGACAGGCCCTCCTCCGGCCCGGTCGGGCGGCGGATATCACGGCTCCATGAGAACACGGGTGGCCTTAACGGCCGGTAAACCCCTCCGGCGGCGATCAGTCGGGGGCGATCGGCTTGGGCCGCGGCATCGGGAAACCGGGCCCCACGCTCGCCGGCAGGTCGGACAGGCATTCCAGCGCCCAGACGTCGTAGACCGGGTGCTCCAGCGCATTCAGCGCCGGGGACGACGAGAACATCCAGCCATGGAACAGGTCGGTCCGGGGCTCGCCCGGCCGGGTCTCGTAGATATCGAGGAACACCGCCGATTCCGGTGGCTCGGTCGGCGGCGTGCGGTCGCAGGCGCGGACCACGATTTCCAGCGTGCCGAATGTCAGGGTCTGGCCGACCGCCGCCTCGAAGGTCACGGTGCGCGCGGTCACCTTGTCGAGCCCCTGCAACAGCACCGCCTTGCCGGGAATCGCCGCCGCCGGCCCGGCCAGCACGAGCGGCAGCCCGGCGCAAGCCGCCACGGCCAGGTTACGGATCCTGCATGTGCGTTTCGGCATCATTCGCTCTGTTCGGTCCTGTATTCCACTGATAAATCAGGAATATGGCATTGCCGGGGCAGGCCCGGCGCCGTGCCGCGCCGCCGCCCTCACCGGCCGCTCTCCAGCTCGTCGGTGACCAGGAAGATCACCTTGCCGAGCATCTCCTCCAGCGAGACGATGTCTCTGGTGTTGGCGAACGCGCCGTCGTCGGCCAGCATGGTCGCGCTGGCGCCGGGTTCGATGCGGATGTACTTGCCGCCGAACAGCCCCTCGGACGAGACGCTGGCGACGCTGTCGTCCGGCAGCCTGATGTCCGGCCGGATGGTCATGCGGACGACGGCCCGGAACTCCGTCATGTCGACGCTCTGCGCGACGACGCTGCCGATCTTGACGCCGCCGACGCGCACGTCGCTGCCGACCGTCAGCCCGTCGACCGCGTTGAACCGCGCCGTCACGCTATAGCCGGTGACCGGCCGGATGTCGGTGGTGCTGTAGGCGAAGGCGAGGAACAGCCCGGCGACCAGCAGCACCACGGCGCCGAGCACGGTTTCGATGACGTTGCGCTTCATTGCCCTGCCCCCTGCGGATCCCCGGGCGCGGCGGCGTCGCCGTCTTCGGCGCGGCGCGCCAGCCGCTTCTGTTCGACCGCGAGGATGACCTTGGCCAGCAGTTCCTCGAACTGGATCGAGCCCTGGGTGTATTCGATGGTGTCGCCGTCGGCCAGCAAATCCATGCTGCCGCCCGGGTCGAGGCGGATGAATCGCCCGCCCAGCATGCCCTCGCTGGTGATGATGGCGATGCTGTCCAGCGGCATTTCGACCCCGGGGTCGATCTCCAGCGTCAGGACGGTGCGCTGCGTTGCGGGTTCATACGCCATGCCGGTCACCCGGCCGACCTGCACGCCGGCCAGCCGCACCGTGGAATCGGCGTAGACACCCTCGGCGCTGGGGAACCGGGCGGTCACCGTATAGCTGCCGATGGCGCCGCTGTCGCGCCCCGCCGACAGCACGAACAGCACCGCCAGCACCCCCATCACCGCCGCGCCGACGAGGGTGTGCCGGGTCTCCTCGGACAGACGCCGGCGGCGGGTTGCCTTTGTCGTCAGTTCGGCTGCCACGGCTCGTAGTCGCCGGTCGCCTTGTCGCGGCGGCCGCCGGCCAGCAGATGGCCGGGCGGGCGGTAGGCCGCATCGCTGCCGGTCGGATTCGGCTCGTGCGGTTTCTGCCAGTCGGCGTGCGGCACGCCGCCCCCGAGCGGCGGCTCGTCGATGGTGTAGTGCAGCCAGGCATGCCATTCCGGCGGCACGCGGCTGGCCTCCACCTCGCCCTTGTAGACCACCCACCGGCGGCGCCGGCGACCCTTCGGTTCGCGTCGCTCATGATAGTAACGGTTTCCGAAGCTGTCGGTCGCCACGGCCTTGCCGTAGGCGGCGGTGAAGATGCGGGTCCACAGATTGGCCATACCCTGAAACTCCTGCTTTACGGCCGGGCTGAATGCGGCGCGACTATGCCACCCTGCGCCCCGCCCGTCCAGTGCCCGCGCGCCCATGCCGCAGCGGTTATTGCCGGGCAGGTTCGGGGCCCGTCGGGTCGCGGGCCAGCACGTTATCCGTTTCGCTCGCGCCCCTGCCCGCCGGCAAAGGCACACGGCCCTGTTTTGTAAGAAAATTACCACATTTCGGTAAAAACTAGTTCACGGCCACAATATATATTGTCCACCACTACATTTTGTATTAGTCTCTCCAAACAAACCTAAATATTGGAAAAATTCGACGCATTTGGGGGTTTGCCCGGGTCCGGAAGGGCTTTCCAAACCGATTGAAGCAGGCAGTTGCGGGGTCCAGCGCCCGCGCAAGAACAAGGAGAGTTTGACGGCATGCGTATCAAGCGCCGGTTCACCAAGAACGGAAAATCGCCCTACGCGGATATCGAATTCCGCGAGGCCGTGAGTGAAATTCGCAATCCCGACGGATCGCTCGTGTTCCGGCTCGAGAACATACAGGTGCCGGCCTCCTGGAGCCAGGTCGCCGCGGACGTGCTGGCGCAGAAATATTTCCGCAAGGCGGGAATCCCGGCGAAGCTGAAGCCGGTGTCCGAGGACGACGTGCCGCAATGGCTGTGGCGCAAGGAGGCCGACGACGAGGCGCTGGCCGCGTTGCCCGAGCACGAGCGCACCGCGCGCGAAACCGATGCCCGTGCCGTGTTCGACCGGCTCGCCGGCACCTGGACCTACTGGGGCTGGAAGGGCGGATATTTCGACGGCGACGGCGACGCACGCGCCTATTACGACGAAATGCGGCGCATGCTTGCCACCCAGATGGGCGCTCCCAATTCGCCGCAATGGTTCAACACCGGGCTGTACTGGGCCTACGGCATCGACGGGCCGGGACAGGGCCACTACTTCGTCGACCACCGCACCGGCGAGGTCGCCCCGTCGACCTCGGCCTATGAGCGGCCGCAGCCGCACGCGTGTTTCATCCAGTCGGTCAGCGACGATCTGGTCAACGAAGGCGGGATCATGGATCTGTGGACCCGCGAGGCCCGCCTGTTCAAATACGGCTCGGGCACCGGCAGCAACTTCTCGCGCCTGCGCGGCGAGAACGAACCGCTGTCGGGCGGCGGCAAGTCGTCGGGCCTGATGAGCTTCCTGAAGATCGGCGACCGCGCCGCCGGCGCCATCAAGTCGGGCGGCACCACGCGGCGCGCGGCGAAGATGGTGACGGTCGACATCGACCACCCGGACATCGTCGAGTACATCAACTGGAAGACCGTCGAGGAACAGAAGGTCGCGGCGCTGGTCGCCGGCTCGAAGCTGTGCGGCCGGCATCTGAACCAGGTGATCGCCGCCTGCCATACCGCGGACTCGAAGGGGCTGGACGATGCCAACCGGTACGATGCGCGCCGCAATCCCGAACTGAAGCAGGCGGTGATCGCGGCGCGGCGTTCGGCGGTGCCCGAGGCTTATATCCAGCGGGTCATCGAATTCGCGCGCCAGGGCTTTACCGAGATGGAATTCCCGACCTTCGATACCGACTGGGATTCCGAAGCCTACCTGACCGTATCGGGGCAGAATTCGAACAATTCGGTACGCGTGACCAACGCGTTCGTCGAAGCCGTGAAGTCGGATGGCGACTGGGACCTGATCCAGCGCACCGACGGCGCGGTCGCGGAGACCGTGAAGGCGCGCCAGCTGTGGGACGATATCGCGAACGCCGCCTGGGCCTGCGCCGATCCCGGAATTCAGTACGACACCACGATCAACGAATGGCACACCTGCCCCGGCTCGGGCCGGATCAACGCGTCCAACCCGTGCTCGGAGTACATGTTCCTGGACGACACGGCGTGCAACCTCGCCTCGCTGAACCTGATGACCTTCCGGCGCCCGGACGGCGCCTTCGATATCGCGGCCTTCGAGCATGCGGTGCGGTTGTGGACGGTCACGCTGGAGATCGCCGTGCTGATGGCGCAGTTCCCGTCGCGCGAGATCGCCGGGCGCAGCTACCGCTATCGGACGCTGGGGCTGGGCTACGCCAATATCGGCGCGTTTCTGATGGCCAGCGGCCTGGGCTATGACAGCGACGAGGGCCGGGCGCTGTGCGGTGCGATCACCGCGCTGATGACCGGCGTCGCCTACGAGACATCGGCGGAGATGGCCGAGGAGCTGGGCGCCTTTCCGGGCTATGCGGAGAACGCGGACGCCATGCTGCGGGTCATCCGCAACCACCGGAAGGCGGCCGCCGGGGCGGCCGACGGCTACGAGGGCCTCTCGGTGAAGCCGGTGCCGCTGGACCACCGGAACTGCCCGCAGCGCGACCTCCCCGACGCCGCGGCGGCAGCCTGGCAGCGGGCGTTCGAGCGCGGCAAGCGGCACGGTTACCGGAATGCCCAGGCCACGGTCGTCGCGCCGACCGGGACCATCGGCCTGGTGATGGATTGCGATACCACCGGCATCGAGCCCGATTTCGCGCTGGTCAAGTTCAAGAAACTGGCCGGCGGGGGCTACTTCCGCATCATCAACCGGACCGTGCCCCTGGCGCTGCGCAACCTCGGCTACGCCGAATCCGAGATCGCCGAGATCATCGCCTACGCGGTGGGGCATGGAACCCTGCGCGACGCGCCGGGCATCAATTACCAGCGGCTGGGCGAGAAAGGCTTTACGACGGCGCAGTTCTCGGCCCTTGAATCGTCACTGGCCAATGCCTTCGACATTACCTTTGCGTTCAACAAATGGGCGCTGGGCGAGGCGTTCTGCACCGATGTCCTCGGCTTCCGCGATACCGATCTCGATGCCGTCGGATTCAACATGCTGGAATCGCTCGGCTTCACCCGGGACGAGATCGAGGCCGCCAATGCCTATTGCTGCGGCGCGATGACCCTGGAAGGCGCACCGCATCTGCGTGACGAGCACCTGCCGGTGTTCGACTGCGCCAATCCGTGCGGCCGGACGGGCAAACGGTTCCTTTCGGTCGACAGCCATATCCGGATGATGGCGGCCGCCCAGCCCTTCATTTCGGGCGCCATATCCAAGACCGTCAACATGCCGCACGCCGCCACGATCGAGGCCTGCAAGGACGCCTATATGTTGTCCTGGAGCCTCGGGCTGAAGGCCAACGCGCTGTACCGCGACGGATCGAAGCTCAGCCAGCCGCTGTCGGCGGCGTTGCTGTCCGGCGACGATCTCGAGGCGGCGGACCTCATAGCGGATGCCGCCGAAGCGCCCGCGGCGGCGGCGCCCATGGTGGCCGAAAAGATCGTCGAGCGGATCATCGAACGCCGCGCCGAACGCCGCCGCCTGCCCGGCCGCCGCAAGGGGTATACCCAGAAGGCGATCGTCGGCGGGCACAAGGTCTATCTGCGGACCGGCGAGTACGAGGACGGTTCCATCGGCGAAATCTTTATCGATATGCACAAGGAAGGGGCGGCCTTCCGGTCGCTGATGAACAATTTCGCCATCGCCATTTCGATCGGCCTGCAATACGGGGTGCCGCTGGACGAGTTCGTCGAGGCCTTCACCTTCACGCGCTTCGAGCCGTCCGGCATGGTCGAAGGGAACGATGCGATCAAGATGTCGACCTCGGTGCTCGACTATATCTTCCGCGAGCTGGCGATTTCCTATCTGTCGCGCAACGACCTCGCGCATGCGGAGCCCGCCGACGTCCTGCCCGACGCGCTCGGCAACGGCGCCGACGAGGGCGATCTGCCCGAAACGGACGATCCGACGATCGCTGCGATCCAGAAGGTCGCCAGCAGCGGTTTCATGCGCTCGCAGCGCTTTCTGGTGTATCGCGGCGGCGGCAACCGCAAGGCGGCGCAGGCGTTGGCCGGCGGTGTGGCCACGGCGGTCGCCGCAACGGAGATCGAAACCGTCGGGGTCGAACAGGCCGTCATGACCACGACAGACGGCAGGCTCGGCCGGTTGCTCGAAGCCCGGGCCAAGGGCTATGAGGGCGATGCCTGCGGCGAATGCGGGAACTTCACGCTGGTGCGCAACGGCACCTGCATGAAATGCGTGACGTGCGGGTCGACGAGCGGTTGTTCGTGACCGGATAGAGGGAACGCGGACCGGACGGCCTGGCCGCAGGTCCATGTGATTTGATGCTCCCTGTAAACTCGGAGGGCAAGGGTTCGCCCTCCGGTTTTTTTTTGCCAGCTCCTATCCGCGGGCTGCCTTTTTGCGGCGCCCGCCACTATACCAAGGAGCGTTGATAATGAGTCATTATCAACGCTCCTTGGTATTACTGGGTGGCGCGAACCGCGCAACCCGTTATATTCGCAGCAGCATTGTCGCGTTGTTCGCATACGGGAGCGCAGGCTTGCGTAGCGTTCGCGTGACGCCCTGATGGAGCGAGGAACGGCCATGGCTGGTGAAGTCGAGAGAGCAATAAAGGATCTGGGAATCACCCTGCCGCAGCCGGCCGCGCCGGTCGCAAATTACGTGCCCTGCGTGATCGCGGGAAGCCTGCTGTACGTCTCGGGACAGGTGCCGATGAACAATGGCAAGCTGATGTTCGCCGGCAAGCTCGGCGCGGATCTATTTGTGCCTGAAGGGCAGATGGCGGCGCGCCAGTGCGCGCTGAACGTCCTGGCCCAGGCCAAGGCGGCGCTCGGCGGAAATCTCGACCGCATCGTCGGGATCGTAAAGCTGGGCGGGTTCGTGAACAGCACGCCCGACTTCACCGAACATCCGCAGGTCATCAACGGCGCGTCCGACCTCATGGTCGAGATTTTCGAAAAGAAGGGCGAGCATACGCGATTTGCGGTCGGTGTCGCATCCCTGCCGCTGAACGCATCGGTCGAGGTCGACGCGGTTATCGAGATTCTCTGACAGGCGCGCCGGCGGTCCAGAGCCGCTTGCGCCAATGGCGCGACCTCACCCTTCGAGACGGTTGCTTCGCAACCTCCTCAGGATGAGGCTCTAACGTTTGTGCCCTCATGCTGAGGAGCCCCGCAGGGGCGTCTCGAAGTATGAGGTCGCGCGGTGCCGGTGCCGGGCGATCTTGAAATGCCCTACGGCGCGGATACCGAGCGGCGCCGGGGGGCCGGGAGCGAGTGAATACTTGCGCTCCCGTCGGGCTTCGCGGTCAGCCGTTCGCGCATCCAGCGATCGAACGCGTCCTGCCGCGTCGGCCGGCCGACATGATACCCCTGACCGAAATCGCAGCCGAGCCCGCGCAGCGACTGCAGGAGCGACTCGTTCTCGATACCTTCGGCCACGACGGTCAACCCGAGATCGTGCGCCAGATCGATCATGGCGCGCACGATGACCGCGTCGCTGTTTCCGTCGGCCATGTTCATCACGAATGATTTGTCGATCTTGAGCTCGTCGACGGCAAGGGTCTTCAGGTAGGCCAGCGAGGACTGCCCGGTGCCGAAATCGTCAAGCGAAATGCGCACGCCGCATTCCCTGAGGCGCCGTATCGCCTGCAGCGCACCGTCAGGATCGGTCATGATCGCGTCTTCGGTGATTTCCATCGTCAGGGAGCCGGGTTCGATGGCGCGTTTTTCCATCAGCCGCGCCACTGTTTCCGGCAGATCTTCCTCGAGCAGGTTCCGCGGCGAAAGGTTCACCGACATGCCGATCCCGTAGCCCTCGGCCTGCCAGTCGCCGAGATGTGTCAACGCGGTGCGCAGAATCCAGCGGGTCAGCGGGCCGATCAGGCCGGACTGCTCTGCGAGCGTAATGAATTCGATCGGCGGCACCAGCCCGTAGCGGGGATGATCCCAGCGGATCAGGGCTTCGACGCCGACCAGCCGGCCGGTGGCGATTTCGATCTGCGGCTGGAAAAAGAGCACCAGCTGGTCTTCGTCCATGGCCTGGCGCAACTCGCCGCTCATCGACAGATTGCGCACGCTGTTGTGGTCCCTGTCCTCCTCGTAGGCCGCGATGGTGGTGCCGTCCCGCTTCGCCATATACATGGCGACGTCGGCGCTGCGCATCAGGTCCGCGGCGGTCTCTCCGTGTTCGGGATAGACCGCAACCCCGATGGAAACGCCCACATCGAGCATCAGATCCTCGACCGGAAAGGGCTCGCCCGTGGCGGCCGCAATCCGCCCCGCGACGTCGCGGGCCTGTTCGAGGCCGGACACCGAAGGCAGCAGGATGGCGAACTCGTCGCCGCCCAGACGCGCCACCGTATCCGATGCGCGCAGCGGAGAGCCGAGCGTTCGGCCGACCGCGACCAGCAGCGAATCGCCGACCGCATGGCCCAGGGTATCGTTGATTTCCTTGAACCTGTCGAGGTCGAGTATCAAGAGTGCGAGCCGCGAGCCGCCGCGCATCGAGGAGGCGATGGCGTGGTCGAGCCGGTCCATCAGAAGGGTCCGGTTGGGCAGGCTCGTCAGCGGGTCGTGCAGCGCCAGATATTCCAGAAGATTTTGCTGCGCCTTGCGCTCGGTGATATCGCGGGCGACCAGAACATAGCGGGCCATTCCGTCCAGCGACATCTTGTCGATCGTGGCTTCGATCTCGAATGCGGCCCCGTCCTGCGTGACTCCCTCTATTTCGACGGCACGGTCTCCATTTCGAAGCCAGGATTCCAGATCAGCCGCATGCCTTACAGACGGCAAAATCCGAGCCAGCGTCGTGCCGGCGAGCCCGCCCCATTCGGAGCCGAACATCCGTTCCGCCGCCGGATTGGCGAGCTCGACCATCAGATCGGCCGATATGGTCAGGATGGCCTCGGAACTGCTCTCCACGACGCTGCGCATCAGGGCGCTTTTGTGCCGCAGGCGGTTGCCGCGCAGCGTGAGCAAAAGGTCCTGGCGTTCGATTCGGCGGAAGAGCGCAACACCATACAGCATCAAGGCCACAACCATCCACGGGATGACCTCGAGCATGAGGGGCGTCACGGCCTGTACAGCAACAGACAGGACGAATGAGCCCAGACAGACCGCGATGAGGGCGACGAGACCGCGGCGCCAGGACCACGTCTGAAATCGCCGCCCGAGGGCGAAGGCGACGAGCGCGGTGCCGGCGAGCACCAACCATATCGCGCTGCGATGAAGAGACCGGCCCTGCACCAGCGACTCGTATGCGAGCGCCTGTACGACCGGCCCCGGCAGTGCGGTATATACGGGAACAGCGTAAATATCGCCGAGCTCGACGGCCAACGCGCCGACGATGACGTTCTTGCCCTTGACCGTGGCGGCATCGAACCGGCCTTCCATGACATCGACAAAGGACAGGCTCGGGATCGAATCCGGCCGGATACCATAGTCGATATGGAAGATGTCGGACGGCGCCGTGCTCCATTTGGCCAGCACCGTGGGCATCGTTGCCACCCGGTCTCCCTGCCAGTCGTCGTTCCGCGAATGCCGGCGGATCAAGCCATCCGCGTCCGGCACCGTGTTGACGGACGCGACCCGCGCATGGCGCCGGAACTGCGGCAGCGGCGTCGTATAGACGATTTCGGCCTGGCCACCCCCAAGCGCAGCCCTTTGCCGGAATACAGGCAGGATGATCTGCCCGGGCGCCCGCGAGAGCGCAGCTGCGAGGGCCGCGTCCTCAGCCGGTGCCGACCTCGCACTGAAATCGATATCGAGGGCGATCTGGGTCGCGCCGGCTTCGAGGAGCCGATCGACGACCGCGGCATGATAGCTCCTCGGCCAGGGCCAGCTGTCGAGCTGTTTGAGGCTGCGCGGATCGATCCCGACCAGCACCAGATCGCCGCTCGCCGCGCGGCCGGCCAACTCGAACCGTACGTCCGCGAGTTCCCGTTCCAACGAGTCGAGGCCGCCGGTCATATACAGGACAGATACGGCGGCGGCAGCCACGAAGGACCAAAGCCGTCGCAACCGCCGCCAAGTCTTGTTTCTGCTGACGCTCTCCCGGATCATTTAATCGTCCGACCCGTCATCCGATCCGTCGTCGTCCGACCCGTCGTCGTCCGACCCGTCGTCGTCCGACCCGCCGCGGGAACCGCCCCCGGAACTGCCGGTCGACCCGCCGCCGGAACTGTCGGCCGATCCGTCGTCGGAGCCGTCGTCGGAGCCGTCGTCGGAGCCGTCGTCGGAGCCGTCGTCGGAGCCGCTGTCGGAACTGCCGGCCGATCCGCCGCCGGAACTGCCGGCCGATCCGTCGTTGGAACTGCCGGCCGATCCGGTTTTGCCCGCCTCTAGATTCGTCGCGCTATCTCCTTGCTTCCCGTATCCGGCGGGCGACACCTGCACTGAATCGCGATCGTCGGCCCTGACTCGTGCGCGCTCCCTAGGTCCGACATAGGCTGAATAGCCGCTGCGGTTGGCGGTAACCAGTACCGACCCTTCCGAAACCTCAACGGCCGCATCATTGTCATCGACCTCAACGGTAAAGGTCGTGCCCTTGATCGCGGCTGCCAGATATGGGGTTTCGATCCTGAAATCGCGCGACTCGCGGCTTTCCATCCTGAACAGCAACGTGCCGAACGTCTGCAGAATGCCCGGTTCGCCGCCATTGTCGCCGTCGGGCACCGACATCTTGCTGTTGGGAAAGACGGTAATGCTGTCGCCGGGACGCGTCAGGGCAACCTTCCCGTCCGGCCCGGTTTCGATCACGGCACCCGGGCCGATTGTTAAAACCGATGCGACGGCCGCCTGGCCGTTTATTCTGATCGTGCCTTCTACGGACGCCACCGCCCAGGCGCCGGCTTCGGCTGCCGTCGCCTCGAAAACAGCGGTCTGGGCGACCAGCGTCGCAGCTACTAGAGCTACCGCGCCGCCCTTCCCGGCAAACACCGCAAACTTCGTCGGGTTGAACATGGCAACCTCCTGCTTCCTGCATGGATTGTCCGCTGTATAAGAATCGTTAATATTATCTGAATACAGCATAGCGGAAATTTAATGATTTGATAATAAACACAGAATCAATTTATTAATTAATTAGATTTGTATTTACTTTGTATTTTAGACAAATCCCTAATCGGGCTTGCAATACCATCCGCCGCGGCGCTTCTCGGGCGCAAATTGACGCGCGGCCCTCGGACGTCCCCTGCCCGCTGACCACGCCGTATTCCGGTCATCCCCTTTGGCCATGCTAGTTGCCCTGCCCATTTCCGCCGCCAGGCGACGACTTTCCAGCCCCCGACTTCTCGCGCGACGACTTGCTGGAACCCGAAGCACCAGGTGCTGAATCGCCGGGTTCCGATTCGCCGGATATCACACCATCCGTTGCCGAATCGCCGATATTTCCAGGATTGTTGGTCTGTCTCTTTTGCCTCACTGCGACGTCGACGAATTCTCTGTCGAACTCGACCGTGGCGCTCCAGCCCGGGCGCACCATTTCGCTGCGCCCGCCACGCGCGGCCGCCACGTGGACCGAGCCCTCGGCGACGGAAACCGTTGCATGCGTTTGCGTCACGTTCACGGTAAATGTGGTGCCCTTGATCGTCGCAGCAAGAAATGGCGTACGCACTTCGAAATCCTGGGACTCGCGGGTCTCCATCCGGAACAACAGCTTTCCGATGCTCTGCACGACACCCAGCTCATCGGTGCCGGAGGCGGCCGGAATCGACATTTCGCTGTTCGGGTAGACGGTGATGCTGTCGCCGCGCCGCGTCAAAACCACCGCGCTGTCGTCATCCGTTACGACCGTGCAGCCGGCAACCACCGGCTGTCCCGGGCTTAGCGGCTGCCGCGGGCCCCCGTTGTGGGTGACCATGGCCACCCCGACCACGGACGACACCGTCCAGTGACCGCCGGCGGCATGAGCGGGCACGGAATCCAACAGGCCCGCTGCCAGCGCAACGGCCAGTGCCGGTATCCAGCGTGCACGGCCGAGGCACCCGATATACCGAGAGTAAGACATAGTGCTCTCCCACAATCCGAATTAAAATTCCCGGATTTAGTGCTTAATATTTTCCTAACACGGATTGTACGAAAATATTAATGATTGGGTAACAACAATAAGTTAAATGTTATTTCTGTTTTTAATGAAATTTATGGTAATATTACGTAAAATTTAATGTGTCCGAGTCGACGTTGTCGGGTATCCGGACTTGGGCAGACTGCCCGCAATTCCGGTGGCGGGGCATCTTGAAGGCCGTGTCCGGAGCATGCCATAACACATGCCAAAGCAATGGCGGGCCAGCCGCCCGCACCGACCGCCGGAGTTTGACCGATATGTCCGCCGGCCGTATTGCCTGAGGGGTTACAGCTATTCGAGGATCGACGGACACGGCATGAAAACCTTCCGCTGCCAATGCGGCAACCGCCTGTATTTCGAGAACACGGTCTGCGTCCAGTGCGGACGCGAACTCGGCTATCTGCCCGACCGTCGCCAGGTTGTCGCGCTGGATGCCGGGGATGGGGGGCTGTGGGCCCCGGCGACGCCGCAGGGTGTCACCGAACGATACCGGAAATGCCGGAATTACGATGTCGAACACGTCTGCAACTGGATGGTCGCGGCCGATGACGACGACGCGTTCTGCCGTGCATGCCGCCTCAACCGCACCATCCCGGACCTGAGCCTGCCCGAGAACCGTCGATTCTGGCTCAGCGTCGAGCAGGCCAAGCGGCGGCTGGTCTATACGCTGGACGCGCTCAAACTGCCCCTGTTCGGAAAATCGGTCGACCCCAATTCCGGCCTGGCGTTCGAATTCCTGCGCGATGCGAAGCCCGAGTCGGATGAATTCTGGAGCGATACGGGTGACCACCATGGAATCCTGACGGGGCACAAAATGGGTGTTATCACCATCAATATCGAAGAGGCGGATCCCGGCGCCCGCGAGAGGATGCGTGAAAACATGAACGAGGCGTACCGCACGCTCCTCGGCCACTTCCGGCATGAAATCGCCCACTATTACTGGGACATACTGGTGCGCGACACCCGGTGGGCGGACCGGTTCCGCGCCCAGTTCGGCGATGAGCGCGCGGATTACGATGCCGCGCTATCCGCCTATTACCGGGATGGCCCGCCCGGCGACTGGCCATTGCATCACATCAGCGCCTACGCGGCGTCCCATCCGTGGGAGGACTGGGCGGAAACCTGGGCCCATTATCTCCATATGGCCGACACGCTGGAGACCGCCGCGGACATGGGCCTGTCGGTCCGCGGCCGGGCGATCCAGGACATGATCGCCGGCAGCTACGGACGGCTCGAGCCGACTCTGACGGACTGGCACGAACTGACGGTCGGGCTGAACGACCTCAACCGCAGCATGGGCCTGCCCGACGCCTATCCCTTCGCGATCTCGGCGAATGTGGCCGAAAAACTGCGCCTCGTTGGCGAGGTTATCGCGACTGCACCTCGCGGGGACCTTCCTCCTCCCAATCGAAGCGGGGCAGTTCCGACAGGGCGGTCCTGAGCCCCCGGCTCCAGCTTTCCTCCATATCGAGAAGCAGGCGCGAATCGTAATCGAGGATCATGTGGTGCGCGATGGCGAAACTGTCGCGCGCATAGACGGCAACCTCCACCGGCGGCCCGACGGAAATGTTGCTGCGCATGGTCGACGAGAGCGACATCAGCGCACAGCGTACGGCGTCACCCAGGGATGTATCGAGTGTGATTACGCGATCGAGGATCGGCTTGCCGTACTTCGTCTCTCCGATCTGCAGGAACGGCGCCTTCGGCGATGCCGTGATGCAATTGCCCTGCGGATAGATCAGATAGATATTGTGCGGCCGGCCGCGAATCTGGCCGCCCAGAATGAAGCTCGCCTCGGCGTTGGCCTGGGTCATGGCGAAGGCGTCGGAATGTTCCGCCTGGACCTGGCGGCTGATGCGCCCGATGTAATGGGCGGCATCGAACATGTAGTCGGCCGTGCGCAGGCTTTCCTCGGCTTGCGGATTGTCGAGGTCGCGCTGAATGCGGCTAAAGACCGCCTGGGTGGTCGCCAGATTCCCGGCCGTCAGGGCGACGAACAGCCGGTCGTCGCCGAGTGGATACTGATGCATCTTGCTGTAGACCGTCACGTTGTCGACGCCCGCGCTGGTCCGCGAATCGCCCGCGAAGATCAGATGGTTTTTCAGTTGTATGGCGAGGCAGTAGGTCACGGGCGGCGCTCCGGCTAGCCGCGGAATGCGGCTCAATCGCTGAGATAGTAGCGGAAAATTGAAAAAGAAACGTATATCTTTGGAAGCCCATGCAATCAATCATTCCAACGGGAAGAACGGCATGACAATCCGCTGGCGAGAATACCCGGCGGCCGGTGTTTATGACGAGCTGGTCGCGCCGGGCGGGCGATTGCGCGCCGCGGCGAAAATGCTGGGGCAGCGACTCTCGAAACTCAGCGACGACGCCATCCGCCAGCGCAAGGCGGCGGCCGATCTGGCGATCCAGACGATGGGCATCACCTTCACCGTCTATTCCCAGAAGCAGGGCGGCAGCATCGACCGCGCCTGGCCGTTCGACATCATCCCGCGGGTTATCCCGAAGCGCGAATGGGACCGCGTCGAGGAAGGGCTGCGGCAACGCGTCAAGGCGCTCAACCTGTTCATCGACGACATTTACCACCAGCAGAAGATCGTCAAGGACAAGGTCTTTCCGGCGGACGTCCTCGCCAAGTCGAGAAACTTCCGGCCGCAGTGCGTCGGCATCGACCCGCCGCTGGGCGTCTGGGCCCATATCTGCGGCTCCGACCTGGTGCGCGACAAGGATGGCACATTCTATGTGCTGGAAGACAATCTGCGCGTGCCGTCGGGCGTGTCCTACATGCTGGAGAACCGCCAGGTCATGAAGCGCGTGTTCCCGGGCCTGTTCGAGAACTACAATATCCTTCCGGTCGACGATTACGCCTCGCAGCTGCTGGACATGCTGGTTTCGGTGGCGCCAAAGACCACGAAGCGCCCTGAAGTCGTGGTGCTGACACCGGGCATCTACAATTCCGCCTATTTCGAGCACGCGTACCTCGCGCAGCAGATGGGCGCGGAACTGGTGCAGGGCTCCGACCTGTTCGTGGACAAAAAAGACCGGGTCTTCATGCGCACCGTGCGCGGCGCCGAACGCGTCCAGGTGATCTACCGGCGGATCGACGATCTGTTTCTCGACCCGGAGGCTTTCAATCCCGAGTCGACGCTCGGCGTGCCCGGCCTGATGCGGGCCTGGAAGAAGGGCACCGTGACGCTGGTCAACGCGCCGGGCGCAGGCGTCGCCGACGACAAGGTGGTCTACGCCTATGTGCCACAGATGATCCGCTACTATCTGGACCAGGACGCGATCATCCCGAATGTGCCCACCTTCCGCTGCATGGAGGCCGGTGACCGCGCGCACGTTCTGGCCAACCTCGATAAACTGGTGGTAAAACCGGCCAATGAATCCGGCGGTTACGGCATGCTGATCGGCCCCCAGGCGAGCAAGAAGGAACGCGAGTCCTTCGCCCGCAAGATCAAGGCCGATCCGCGCGAATACATCGGCCAGCCGATGCTGACCCTGTCGACCGTGCCGACGCTGGTCGACAGCCATGTCGAACCCCGCCATGTCGACTTGCGGCCTTTCATCCTGTCGGGCAGGGAGGTGTCGGTCACCGCGGGCGGCCTGACCCGCGTCGCCCTGGTCAAGGGATCGACCGTGGTGAACTCATCGCAGGGCGGCGGCAGCAAGGACACCTGGATCGTCGACGAGACGGGGGACGGGTGATGCTGTCACGTGTCGCGGAACATCTTTACTGGATGGCGCGGTATATCGAGCGTGCCGAGAACACCGCCCGTATGGTCCGCGTCAACGGCCATCTGCAGCTCGACCTGCCGGCGCGCGCCCGCACCGGCTGGGAGCCGCTGATCGCGATTACCGACAGCGCCCCGCTGTTCCGGAAATTATACCGGACGCCAGGCGAGAAGAACGTCGTCGCCTTCCTGATCGGCGACGACCGCAACCCGGGCTCGATCATCCGCAGCCTGCGCAACGCCAGGGAAAACGCGCGCACAATTCGGGAAATCATGCCGCGCGAGGCGTGGGAGCAGATCAGCGGCCTTTACGGCAGCGCCGCGCACCAGATCGGCAAGGATGAACTGCTGCCCGACCGCGACCAGTATCTGCAGTCGATCATCCACGGCGCACAGACCGTCACCGGCCTGCTGGCCGGAACGATGAGCCATGATGTCGGATACGATTTCCTGCGCATGGGGCGCAGCCTCGAGCGCACCGACATGACCAGCCGGATAATCAACGTCCGTTCGGCCGACCTTCTGCCGGACCAGGGCGGCGGGCTGCGGCCGTTCGAGACGATCCAGTGGATGAGCGTCCTCAAATCACTGTCCGGCTACCAGATGTACCGGCAGCATGTGGACCAGTCGGTGGGTCGGATCCACGTGCTTGAATTCCTGTTGAAAGACGAGGACTTCCCGCGCGCCGTCTTCCATTGCCTGGGCGAGATCGAGGCGTGCCTGGTCCGGCTTCCACGCAAGAAAAAGGCCGTCGACATCATCATGCGGATGCGCAAGGCCGTGTCCGACGCTGACCTCGAGACGCTGGAACAACGCAATCTCAACAGGTTCATCGACGGCCTGCAGGTCATGATGGGCAACCTGCACGACCGCATCGCGGAAACCTATTTCCGGGTCAGCGCGCCCGCGTAGGGGACCGTTTCATCCTTCCGTCTTCCGGAACACCAACGAGAAATTTTCGGCCGGCATGGGGACGGTTTTCTCCCGGACAAGGCCCCTTTCGGCGGCGGTTTCAGCGACGTCTTCCATGTCGCGCACGCCCCATTCGGGATGTCGGGCGCGCAGCGAGTGGTCGAACGCCTCGTTGCTGGGCGCGGTGTGGGCGCCGTCGCGCCGGTACGGGCCGTACAGGTAGAGCACGCCGTCCGGACGAAGCAGCACCCCGGCGCCCTCCATGAGCCCGAGACATGCCGCCCAGGGCGCAATATGGATCATATTGATGCAGACCAGGAGGTCGTAAGGGCCGCCGGCCGCGCCCTGCCACCCCGGCCGCATGACGTCGAGGTCCACCGGCGGCGCCAGATTGGCGAGGCCGGCCTCGGCGACCCAGGCGGCGATGCTGTCGCGCGCGTCCGCGCCCGGATCGCTCGGCTGCCAGTGAATGCCGGGAAAGGCGGCGGCGAAGGCGGCAATATGCTGGCCGGTCCCGCTGGCGATCTCCAGCGCGCGCCCGGCGGCGGGAACGATTTCGGCCAGAACATCGAGGATCGGCTGCGTGTTCCGCGCCGCCGCCGACGCGAAGTGCTTGCGCGCCGCTCTCGTCTCTTCGCTGACGATGGCGCGATAGGGCGACGGCCCCTCTGAGTCGCCGCCGCTCATCGCTTGCCCAACCCGTGCCGGTTGGCGTAACGCAACAGAAGCCGGTGTTGCCGCTCGCCACCCGCCGCAAAAACCCCTGGTTCCCGGGTCAATGTCCCGCCTCTCCAGATTGTCATCCCATCGCATGCATGCGGATCATCGGCATGGGCGGACCATCCTGTCAAGCGCCGCCGGCGCATCGTTTCAAGCGGCTCTTGCCGGTAGCGCCCGACGGCCTATTCTGTGTATCGATCGGAAGGACGGATGCCGGACGGAAGCGAACATGTTGCGGTCAGGGTGGCGGAACGCATTGCCGAAATCCCGGCGGAGGCGTGGGATGCCTGCGCCGGCCGGGACGACCCGTTCGTGTCGTACGCCTTCCTCGGCGCGCTCGAGGACGCGGGCTGCGTGTCCGCCGACAGCGGCTGGCTGCCCCACCACCTTGCGGTCGAAGGGCCGGACGGCGCCATCGCCGGCGTCGCACCGCTTTACGTGAAAGGGCACAGCCAGGGCGAGTATGTCTTCGACTGGGGCTGGGCCGACGCCTACGAGCGCGCGGGAGGCCGCTATTATCCGAAGCTGCAATGCGCGGTTCCCTTCACCCCGGTCCCGGGGCGGCGCCTGCTCACGCGGCCGGGCCCCGGGGCGGAACAGACACAGGCGGCGCTGGCGGCGGGCATGGTCGAACTGGTCCAGCGCCACCGCCTGAGCTCGGTTCACGTCGCCTTCGCCCCGGAATCCCAGGTCCGGCTGCTGGAAGAGCGCGGCTGGCTGGTCCGGCGCGGCATACAGTACCATTGGCACAATCAGGGCTACCGGAGTTTCGATGATTTCCTGGCCGGCCTGACGAGCCGCAAGCGCAAGACCATTGCCAGGGAGCGCCGGCGGGTCGCCGAGGCGGGCATAGCCACGCCGATTCTGTGCGGCGCCGACATCAAGCCGCGGCACTGGGACGCCTTCCACCGGTTCTATGTCGATACCTACGACCGCAAATGGGGCTATCCGTACCTGAACCGGGAGTTCTTCGACCTATTGACCGAGCGGCTCGGCGACCGGGTCGTCCTGGTCATGGCCGAACTGGAAGGAAGGCCGATCGCCGGCGCCCTCAACCTGCGCGGATCCGACGCGCTCTACGGCCGCAACTGGGGCGCGGCCGGCGATTACCGCTTCCTGCATTTCGAGGCCTGCTACTACCGGGCGATCGACTTTGCCATCGAGAACCGGCTGGGCCGGGTCGAGGCGGGCACCCAGGGGCCGCACAAGGTGCAGCGCGGCTATCTGCCGGTCGACACCTTCAGCGCCCACTGGATCGCCGATCCGGGCCTGCGCGAACCGGTCCGGGACTTCGTGCGGCGCGAGGCCCGGCAGATATTGCGGGAAAAGGAACTGATGATGGGCGCCTCCCCCTATCGCCGCGGCGACGACACGTAACGGCTTGTAATACCAAAGGTCGCTGATAATGACCCATTCGATGGCGGCGCAGCGGCCCGCGGGGCAGGCGCGGTCCGCGACGCGAACCGCGCCTGGCGCGCGAATAAGAGAACCCGGTCAAATGAGTCATTATCAGCGACCTTTGGTATTAGGCTTCGTGTTTCAATAGACCGCCGCCGGGCTTTCGGCCCTCGCCAGGCTGTCATTTTCCACGCAAACGCCCGTTTGCCGCCACGGATCGGCCTTTTTTCGCTGGCACGTTGGCATCGTCGCAATCAAGCATGGAACGGCGGAAACGATGATGACGATGAGCGGGCAAGCCCCAATTCCCTTGCGGCCCCTGCACGGCGCCATGATGCGCATGGGGCCCTTCGAGCGGATGATTGCCAGCTATTTCGCCTTCGTGGGCGTCTCCATGCTGTGTTTCGGCACCATGACCCTTCTGTCTCTCCTGCCCTGATCCCAGCCCTGCGGATCGTCGGGCGGCGGCGCTCTCCCTGCCGCCGCCCGGGGCGCATAGAGAAAGGCCGTCGCAGATTCACCGCGACGGCCTTTTTTTTCGGACCGGCGCATGGCCGGCCGCTGTGGCTCCGCCGGATCAGGCGGAACCCGAGCGTCATCCGTTGAGTTCGCTCCGGGTTTCAGCCCTCGACGGGGACCGGAACCTTGGACTCGCCGGCCTCGGCCGGCGGGTAGCTGAGCACGAGCTTCCCGTCCTTCAGCCCGACGCGCACGAGGCCACCCTTGGCGAGCTTGCCGAACAGCAGTTCCTCGGCCAGCGGTTTCTTGATGTATTCCTGGATGACGCGGCCCAGCGGGCGGGCGCCAAAAGCCGGATCGTACCCCTTCTCGGCCAGCCACTTGCGGGCGTCGTCGCTCAGCTCGATGGTCACGTTGCGGTCGGCGAGCTGGCCTTCGAGTTCCATCACGAACTTGTCGACGACGAGGGCGACGACCTCCGGCTCCAGGGCCACGAAGCCGATGGAGGCATCCAGCCTGTTGCGGAACTCCGGCGTGAACATCCGGTTGATCGCGTCCTGATCGTCGCCGATGCGCTTTTCACGCTCGAACCCCATCGCCGGCTTGGCGAGATCGGCGGCGCCGGCGTTGGTCGTCATGATCAGGATCACGTTGCGGAAATCGACGGTCTTGCCGTTGTTGTCGGTCAGCTTCCCGTGGTCCATCACCTGCAGGAGGATATTGAACAGATCCGGGTGCGCCTTCTCGATCTCGTCGAGCAGCAGCACCGCATGCGGATGCTGGTCGATCGCGTCGGTCAAGAGACCGCCCTGGTCGAAGCCGACATAGCCCGGCGGCGCCCCGATCAGCCGGCTGACGCTGTGGCGCTCCATATACTCAGACATGTCGAAACGATGCAGCTCGATGCCCATGATGCGGGCCAGCTGCCGCGACACCTCGGTCTTGCCGACGCCGGTGGGGCCCGAGAAGAGATAGCAACCGATCGGTTTCTCCGGCTCGCGCAGGCCGGCGCGGGCAAGCTTGATGGCGCTGGACAGGGCGCCGATCGCCTTGTCCTGGCCGAACACCACGGTCTTCAGATCGCGTTCCAGGCTCTGCAGCGCCTTGGTATCGTCCTTGGACACCGATTTCGGCGGAATGCGGGCGATCTTGGCGACCACCGCCTCGACATCCTTGACCGAGATCGTCTTCTTGCGCCGCGACTGCGGCAGCAGCATCTGGGCCGCGCCGACCTCGTCGATCACGTCGATCGCCTTGTCCGGCAGCTTGCGGTCGTGGATGTAGCGGGCCGACAGCTCGACCGACGCGCGGATCGCCTCCGCCGTGTAGCGCACATTGTGGTGTTTTTCGTAATAGGGCTTCAGACCCTTGAGGATCTTGACCGAATCCTCGAGCGTCGGCTCCGCCACGTCGATCTTCTGGAACCGCCGCACCAGCGCCCGGTCCTTCTCGAAGTGATTGCGGAACTCCTTGTAGGTGGTCGAACCGATGCAGCGCAACGAGCCGCTGGCCAAGGCGGGCTTGAGCAGGTTCGAGGCGTCCATCGCCCCGCCGCTGGTCGCGCCGGCGCCGATCACCGTGTGGATCTCGTCGATGAACAGGATCGCGCCTTCCATCTCGTCCAGCTCGCGCAGCACCTCCTTGAGGCGTTCCTCGAAATCGCCGCGGTAGCGCGTGCCGGCCAGCAAAGCGCCCATATCGAGCGCGAAGATCGTTGCGCCCTTGAGCACGTCGGGCACCTCATTGTTGACGATCCGGCGCGCCAGGCCCTCGGCGATCGCCGTCTTGCCGACGCCCGGCTCGCCGACGTAGAGCGGATTGTTCTTCTGGCGGCGGCACAGCACCTGGATGGTCCGCTCGACCTCGGCCTGCCGGCCGATCAGCGGATCGATGCGCCCCTTGGCGGCCTTCCGGTTCAGGTCGACGCAATACGCATCCAGCGCCTCGGTGCCCTTGCGGTTCGTCCGTTCGGTGGGGGCGGCCTCCTCGGCGCCCTCGACGCCCTCGACGCCGCGGGTCTCGCTGAGCCCCGGGACCTTGGCGATGCCGTGACTGATGTAGTTGACCGCATCGAACCGGGTCATGTCCTGTTCCTGCAGGAAGTAGACAGCGTGGCTTTCGCGCTCGGAGAAGATGGCGACCAGCACGTTGGCCCCGGTCACCTCTTCGCGGCCCGACGACTGGACATGGATCATCGCCCGCTGCAGGGCGCGGTTGAAGCCCTCGGTCGGGCGCGGATCCGACATCGATTCGCTGACCAGATAATCCAGGTCGTTGTCCAGGTAGCTGGACAGGTCCTCGCGAATCTTGTCCAAATCGACATCGCAGGCACGCAGCACCGCGATCGCGTCCTGATCCTCCGCCAGGGCCAGCAACAGATGCTCCAGCGTAACGAATTCATGCCGCCGTTCGGTGGCAAAGTCTATGGCGCGATGGATGGTATCCTCGAGATTACGCGATGGCACAGCTGTCATTCCTTCTCAAGCGTGCATTGAAGCGGGTGCTGGTGCCGTTGGGAGAAATCCATCACCTGCTTCACCTTGGTTTCGGCGATCTCGTATGTATAAACACCGCAGACGCCGACACCCCGGCGATGCACATGCAGCATAATACGATTCGCCTCCTCTGTACTTTTACCGAAAAACCTTTCAAGGATATGAACGACGAACTCCATCGGCGTATAATCGTCATTCAGCAGCAGCACCTTGTACATCGAAGGTTTCTTCGTCTTCGGCTTGGCCTTGACGACGACACCCGTGCTGGTCCCGTTACCGTTGTTGTCCTTGTCGGCCATAGGGTCGAGCCTGTCAGCTCCTGTTGGATACGCAACTTACGAATACCACGATTATATTGGATTCTTCGGCGCGCAGAAAAGAGGGCGGATGAAGGGAGACGCATTTGCTTGACGATCTGAACCGGCGACTGGCCGCGGTGCAGCGTCTGGACGCCCCGGCAGGAGCCGTTTACGGCGCATCGGGCCGGGGCCGCAGCATGCGCCTGGCGGGTGTTCCGGGCAACCTGTTTTCATGCCCCGTCTGCGGCGGGCGGTTCCGCAGGTTCCTGCCGTTCGGTCTTGACGGGCGGCGCAATGCGCGCTGCCCGGGGTGCGGCTCGCTGGAGCGGCACCGTTTCCTGTGGCTGTGGCTGAGGGACGAATACAGGCTGCTGCAGCGGCGCGCCCGGGTGCTTCACGTGGCGCCCGAGCCGTGCGTCCGGGACGCACTGGCCGCCAACCCGGGCCTGCGCTATGTCTCGGTCGACATGTTCGACCCCGCGGCCGACCGCGCCGCCGACCTGACCGCCCTGCCCTTCCCGTCCGGCGAATTCCACACTGCCATTTGCAGCCACGTGCTGGAGCATGTGACGGACGACCGCGCCGCCATGGCCGAGCTGTACCGGGTTCTGGCGCCGGGCGGCCGCGTCGTGGTGATGGTGCCGATCGACATGAAACGGGCCGGGACCTTCGAGGATCCCGCGATCGATACCGCCGCGGGCCGGAATGCGGCCTTCGGCCACCCCTACCATGTACGAATCTGCGGCGCCGACTACCCCGATCGCCTTCGCGAGGCCGGGTTCCTCGTGGATCCGGTGTCCAGCGATATGCTGTCGCCGCATCGCCGGCGACTCTGGCGCATCAACAAGACCGTGCTGTTCGACTGCCGCAAGCCCGCGGGCGGCGCGCCAAAAGAAAACGGCCCGGCGTAGCGCCGGGCCGAATATCGTAGAGCGGATCGCGAGCCTCGCGCGCCGGTCAGACCGACCGCGGCTTGATCGCCGCCTCGACGGCGACCGAAATCTGCTTTTGCAGCGGCTCGAACGCCTCGCTGGCGATCTTCAGCGACATCTCCGACAGTTTCCCGCTCTCATCGACCGACTTGTCGATATTGGTGCGGACGATCTTACTCTGAAGGTCGGCGACCTCCTGGAGCGACCGGGCTGCAAGCAGGGCCTTCGCCGCCTCGCTGTTTGCCGTCGCGGTGTCCTGCGCGAACGCAAAGTATTCCTTGCCGAGTGCCTCCGCGCCCCGGGCCAGGATTTCGCTCGACCGGACCAGCGCATCGAACGCGTCCTTCTGGAGGGCGGCGAAATCGCCGTAGCCCTTCGTCGCGGCGGCGCCGGCCTTCTCGACCTGCTCCCGTGCGGCCTCGACGGCCTGTTCGACGGTCTTTTCGACGGTTTCACTGGCCGCGGTGGCGGCGGTGGCCGCGGTCTTCGGCGCGGCGGCGGCCGTGGCAGCGGTCTTCGGCGCGGCGGTGGCCGTCGCGGCGGTCTTCGGCGCTGCCTTTGTGGTCTTGCTCTGGGTGCTCATTGCCTGATTCCTCTTGTCCTGTAACGGCGAGTCGTTCGCCGGTTGCCTGTAGCTCTCGCGCCGCGGTGGCGCGGCATGCGACGATCTATGTTGCAGCGCAACATTTTCGATCATTTACGCTTCGGAACTGGCCGTGTCAAGGATGTTTGTGCTGCATCGCACAATTTTCCCGCGATTCGGTCAGTAAGGGCAAGTCCGGAAAAATTAGGTAGTTAAAGAGATTTCTTCAATGATTCCAGAGCCGACACCGATGTAGGGAACCGTCCTGCGGGATATATAATGCGGCGCAACAAAAAAGGCGGCACTCGGCCGCCCTTTCCGATGCGCGGACGCGCCGGACGTCAGAAACTGATCGTCAGGCCGATCGCCACGACCGGGTAGTATTCGTAATTCGAGGCGTCATCCTCGATCTGCCGGGCCTCGGCGTCGAGGTCCGCCTGCGGTATCAGTCCGGACGATTCGGTCAGAGCGACACTGGGGCCGCCCTGGAACAGCACGCCCGCGGTGGCGAAGAAACTGACTGGCAGGACGCCCTGGAAGGTGCCGTCGTAGCCCAGTCCGACATAGGGGGCGTATTTCCTGTCGAACGACATGTTCGAGATCACCGTGGCGCCGACGGGAAGCGGGGCGCCACCGATCACGGTGCCCGCCGGGGCGTCGGCGGTGAAATCGAATTCGTTCTGGTTGAAATACATGCCGCCGGTCAGCACGAAGCCGCCGCCGATCGGCGACAGGCCCAGGGGGTGGAAGTCGGCGAGCAGTCCGATCGACCGCATGCTCGCGTCGATATCGTAGTCGATGCCGCCGAGGTTGCTGCCCAAAAGCCCGTAATCCGGCACGTCGAAATCGCCGAAATTCCCGTTCACGCGCAGCGCCAGAAAGCTGTTCACCTCGGTCGCGACATGGACGCCGTAGCCCAGGGTGCTGACGCCCGCGCCGACGGCGAAACCATCGGCCTGCGCCGGCGTCCCCGCCAGCACCAGACCGGACAAAACAGGTAGAATTGCCAATGTTTTGCGCATCTCATCCAGATTCCTTGCTAAGCCCAACGGGCATGTAAGTTCACCCGCCAAGAATGCGCGGGAACCTGTTAAGATTCGCTAAAGAGGCGTCGGCATTCGGTTTCGCGGGGGCCTCATTTCGACGCGACGACGGCGGCGATGGCCGCCGCGGCCAGCCGCGCTTCCGGCGGATCCGCCCGCGAGGTCAGAACCACCGGCACCTTCGCGCCCATGACGATGCCCGCCGCGGTCGCGCTCATGAAATAGACCATCTGCTTGAACAGGAAGTTCCCGGCCTCGAGATTCGGCACCACCAGGATGTCGGCGGCGCCGGCGATCGGGCTGTCGACCCCCTTGAGTTTCGCGGCCTCCGGCGACACCGCGTTGTCGAAACCGAAGGGGCCGTCGACCACGGCGCCGGCAATCCCGCCATTGGCCGCGCGGCGGACCACTTCGGCCGCCTCGCCGCTGGAGGGCATGGACGGATTCACCGTCTCCGCGCCCGACAGCATCGCCACCTTCGGGGTGGCCAAGCCGAGGCGGTGGGCCAGATCCACCGCATTGCGGACGATGTCGAGCTTGGCGTCCACGCCCGGCTGGATATTGACCGCGGCGTCGGTGATATGCAGCACGCGGTCGCGCCCCGGCAGGGTCATGTGGAAGACATGGCTGACCCGGGTGCCGGTGCGCAGGCCGGCATCCCGCGCCAGCAGCGCGCGCATCAGCGCGTCGGTGTGGACATGCCCCTTCATGATCGCCGCCGCCTCGCGGCCGCGGGCCAGTGCGGCGGCCGTCTCGCAGGCCCGCCGTTCGTCGCCGGCCGGCACCATCCGCACCGCATCGAGGTCCCAGCCGATATCGCGCGCCACAGCCGAAATTCCGTCGGCGTCGCCGATCAGGATCGGCACGATGAATCCGGCCTCGGCGGCGCGCCGCGCGCTGTCCATCACCAGCGGATGGGCGGCGCCGGCGACGGCCATCGGGACCGGCGCGAGCGCCCTGGTCAGATCGCCGAGATAACCTGGAAACTCGAAGGGAATCCTGCTCAGCATCGTATGTCTCCGGTCCCGGCCACGCGGTCAGCCGCGGACCGTCACGGTGCCCGCCGCCGGGTCGACCGCGACCTCGTCGCCGGTACGGATGGCGGACGTGACGTCGGTCTCGAAGCGGTCCATGAAGGCAAGCTCCGCGAGCGCCGCGCCCTGCGCCATGATCGGGTTCGCCGCATTCAGCAGCAGCGCCGCCGGCGCCATGCCCCGCGATTTCATCTCATAGAGCATCCAGGCGGTGGCGACGCCGCCCTTCGCGGTGTTCAGGACCAGGATCCTGCCGACATAGGATTCGCCGCACAGCTTGTGGGCCGGGCGCGAGAACACGCCGGCCACGCGGTCGAGGTCGTAGCGGGCGCTGAAATCGTCACGCGCGACCAGCGCAATGCCGGTGACCGCGGAACCGACGCCGACATGGCCCCTGATGACGCGGTCGCTCATTTCGACATCCGGCCCGCGCAGGCAGCCTCGATGCAGCGCTCCATCGGCGCCAGCACCGGCTCGTAGCCATAGCCCGCGATGATGTTGACCAGCTTCGCCGAGTTCGTCAGCAGCCGCTTCCAGCCGTTCGCCTCGCCGGTCTCGCGCGCATACATCTGGTAGAAGCAGACCCCCTTGAGCACGATGCCGCCGGCCGCCTCGATGGTCGCGGTAATGCCCATGCGGTCGCAGGCGGACTTGACCTCGGGCGAGGTCGCGGCGATCAGCGTCGTGCGGCTGGCGACGGTGCGCCCCTGCAGCAGCCGGGCGATCTGCTGCATCTCGACGAGCGACTGCTGCGGCGCCGCGAACACGACCACGTCGACGCCGTCCTCGTGCAGGCCGAACCCCTCATAGAAAGCGTCCATGTCGGCGCGCGTGACGGTCACGGGGTCCGGCATCCTGCCGTCGAACACGTCGCCCAGCGCATGCGCTTCCGGGGTCACGCCGATCATGTGGAACAGCGGCACCGAACCGTAGCTCGCCAGCGCCGCGCCGAAATGCTTCAGCTCGTCGGAGGTCGGCGAACCCTCGATGCCCTCCAGCACCGGCACCGTCCAGTACGATCCCGCGGCGCGGCCGACGACGCCGCCCAGCGCGCCCCAGTCGCTCAGCGTCCGGGGCCGGTCCTTCACGGCGAACCGGTGCGTTCCCCGGCGCCCGGAGTCGAGATGACAGCCGTAGCGCGGCGTCCGGCCGGTGAGCGCCGCCGCCAGCGCCGCCGGGCCGCCCTCGAAATTGCTGCGCGCACCGAGCACGCTGTTGGCGTAGATCGTCGAGCCGGTGTCGCCAAAGGCGATATGCTCGCCGAAGGCCGGCGGAAAGATGGTCTGGTAATTGATGCAGGTGTCGGTCATCAGCAGGCCCATGGCGACGAACGCGTCGATCGCGCGCTGTTCCAGCGCGGCCCAGGACTCGAGCTGGTTGAGGCGCTTGTAGGCGTCGAAATCGATGCCGCGCGGGTCGGTCACGGTCGGCACGCGGACGCGGCGCTCCTCTTCCGGGAACGCGGCCAGTTCTTCGAGCCAGGCGACGCCCGCCTCGCCCAGCGATTCGGTGTCCGCCATCAGGTGGACCTGGCTGATCTCGACGAAGTCCCCGGCGTCGAAGAACCGGCCGACCATCATCTGCTGCTGCAGCGCCCGGCGGCGCGGCTCGCCGAACGCGCCGGCAAGGATGGCGTCTTCGTGATCCGTCAGCCGCATGTTTCCGCCCATACCGGTCCCGTGGCCCGCGATGTCATTGCGAGGCGAGAAGCGCCGCGGCAATCCAGAGATATCGCGCGTGCCTCCCTGGATTGCTTCGCTCCGCTCGCAATGACGAAGGAGCGATTATAGTTTATCTCCGAGGCCCGGCGGAAATTCAATATGCCCGAGAAGTGGGTTGGTATTACGCGGGCTGCTGCGGCTGCATGTCGGCGGGGTCGATGCCGGCGACGACGTTCGGCGCCTTCATGGCGTCGCGGCGGAACGGCTCGCCCAGCTCCTGGTTGATAAGCGCCTCGATGAAGACCGTCTCCTTGTTCTTCATCTGCGCGTCGATCGCCTTCTTCAACTCTTCGGTCAGCTGCTCCATCGTCGCGACCTGCACGCCCTTGACGCCGCAAGCCTGGGCGATCCTGGCGTACTCGACGTCGAGGTCGAGCTCGGTGCCGACGAAGTTGTCGTCATACCACAGCGTCGTGTTGCGTTTTTCCGCGCCCCATTGGTAATTGCGGAAGATCACCATGGTGATCGCCGGCCATTCGTCACGGCCGCAGGCGGTCATCTCGTTCATCGAGATGCCGAAGGCGCCGTCCCCGGCAAAGCCGATGCAGGGAATGTCCGGGCGCGCGATCTTGGCGCCCAGGATCGACGGGAAGCCATAGCCGCAGGGCCCGAACAGGCCCGGCGCCAGATAACGGCGGCCGTGCTCGAACGTCGGATAGGCGTTGCCGATGGCGCAGTTGTTGCCGATGTCGGACGACATGATGAAGTCCTCCGGCAGCGCCGCCTGAATCGCGCGCCATCCCATGCGGGGCGACATCTTCTCCGGCTCGCGCTTGCGCGAGCGCTCGTTCCAGGTGGTGCCGGGATCGTCGTCCTCATGGTCCATCGACGAGAGTTGCTGCTGCCAGGCGGAGCGCGTCTGGTGGATCGCCGCCTCGCGCTCTTCGCGGCCGGCATCGCCCGCACCGGTGGAGAGTTTTCCGAGCAGGCGCTCGGCGACCAGCCTGGCGTCGCCCTGGATGGCGACGGTGACCTTCTTGGTCAGTCCGATGCGATCCGCGTTCATGTCGACCTGGATGATCCTGGCGTCCTTCGGCCAGTAATCGATGCCATAGCCCGGCAAGGTCGAGAACGGGTTGAGCCGGGTGCCCAGGCACAGCACGACGTCGGCCCTGGCGATCAGCTCCATCGCCGCCTTGGAGCCGTTATAGCCGAGCGGGCCGGCCGAAAGCGGGTGCGAGCCCGGGAAGGCGTCGTTGTGCTGATAGCCGCAGCAGACCGGCGCGCTGAGCTTCTCGGCGAGTTTCGCGGATGCCGGAATGCCGCCCGAAAGCACCACGCCGGCGCCGTTCAGGATCACCGGGAACTTGGCTTCGGACAGCAGCTTCGCCGCCGCGGCAATCGCCTGTTCGCCGCCCGCCGGACGTTCGAGCTTGACGGTTTCGGGAATCTCGATGTCGACGATTTGCGTCCAGAAGTCGCGCGGCACGTTGATCTGCGCCGGCCCGCTGCCGCGCCATGCCTGCTCGATCACCCGGTTCAGGACTTCGGCGATGCGGGACGGGTCGCGCACCTCTTCCTGGTAGCACACCATGTCCTCGAACAGCGCCATCTGCGGGATCTCCTGGAAACCGCCCTGGCCGATCGTCTTGTTGGCCGCCTGGGGCGTCACCAGGAGCAGCGGCGTGTGGTTCCAGTAGGCCGTCTTGACCGGGGTGACGAAGTTGGTGATTCCCGGCCCGTTCTGGGCGATCATCATGCTCATCTTGCCGCCGGCCCGGGTGAAGCCGTCCGCCATCATCCCGGCGTTGCATTCGTGCGCGCAGTCCCAGAACGTGATCCCGGCCTTCGGAAACAGGTCGGACACCGGCATCATCGCCGAGCCGATGATCCCGAACGCATGTTCGATCCCGTGCCGCTGCAGCACTTTGATGAATGCTTCCTCGGTGGTCATTTTGGTCATGTCGAACTCCTCCTGATGCGGCCCCGCCCGGGGGCCGGCGGACATGCAAACCGGTACGAACGGCGACGGCCGGCCCGGAAGGGACGGCGTCGCTGCGCAATGAATTTCTGTCCGGAAACAGCGGGCGCCGCACGGCCCCTATTTTAGGACGCGCACCGGACTGCGGCATAGGGCCAGTTGGGGTCAATCGCGTGTGCCAGTCCGGGTTCATGCGCGCGCGGCCTTGCGGCGCCGTACCAGTTCGGCCAGCAGCCGGATGCCGGGCTCGATGCGCTCCTCCGGGATCGCCGAGAAGCCGAGCCGGAAGAAGTGCCGCGGCCGCGGCTGCGCCATGAAATGCACATGGCCGGGCTCGATGACGATGCCCTCCTCGAGGGCGGCGCCGGCCAGCGCCGCGGCGTCGAGGCCCTTCGGCCCGCGCACCCAGACGCTGGTGCCCCCGAACCCGGGCGCGTGCGCCGATTCCGGCAGATGCCGGGCGAGCGCGTCGCCCATCGCCTGCCAGCGCGTACGGTAGACCCGGTGCAGCCGCCGCACCAGCGCGTCGTGGTGGCCGAGCGAGAGGAACAGCGCGGTGGTGCGCTGGTTGTTGTTCGGCGCGTGCCGCATCATCAGCCGGCGCAGCGCCCGCGCCTCGGCGACCAGCGGTTTCGGGGCCACCAGATAGCCGAGCCGCAGCCCCGGAAACAGCGTCTTCGACAGGCTGCCGACATAGACCACGCGCCCGTCCCGGTCCATCGATTTGAGCGCCGGCGTCGGCTTGCCGATATAGTTGGTCTCGAACTCGTAGTCGTCCTCGACGATCACGAAATCCGCCTTAGCGGCGCGCGCCAGCAACGCCTCGCGGCGCGCCGCCGGCATGGTGACCGTGGTCGGGAACTGGTGGCTCGGCGTGACGTAGACGAAATCGCAGCCGTCGAGCCGCCCGTCGACCGGCAGCCCGCCCGCATCGACCGGAATCGCATGGATGCGCTCTGTCTTCAGCGCGAAGATGTTGCGAACGTCCGGATAGCCGGGCTCCTCCATCGCCACGGTCGTCGCGGGCGTTACGAACAGGCTGGCCAGCAGGTAGAGCGCGTTCTGGGCGCCGAGCGTAATCAGGATCTCGTCGGGCGCGACCCAGATGCCGCGGCGCGGCAGCACCCGTGTGCGGATCTGCTCGACCAGCTCGGGATCGTCCATGTGCAGGCTGTCCGCCGTCCACTGCCCGATGCCCTTGAGCCCCAGCGCCTGGCGCGTGCATTCCCGCCAGGCGGCAATCGGGAACAGGCCGGGGTCGATCTGGCCGTAGACGAAGGGATAGGGACAGGACTGCCAGTCCGCCGGTTTCTCGATATTGGGCTGGCGCCCCGGATGCACCCGCAGCATGGCGTCCCAGTCGGGGCCGTCGGCGGGCGGCGTCTCGGGCGCTGTGCGGCCGGGCGGCGGGTTCTCGAGGATCTCGCGGTTGACGAAATAGCCGCTGCGCTGGCGCGCCTCGATGAAGCCGTCGTCGACCAGCCCCTGATAGGCCAGCACCACCGTGTTGCGCGACACGCCGAGCCGCCGCGCCAGTTCCCGGCAGGACGGCAGCGGCTGTTCCGGCGCAAGCTGCTCGGCGAGGATCACAGACACCAGCATCTCGCGGATGCTCGCCTGGATGCTCACCCCGGCCCGGCGCTTGAGATAAAACAGCGACTCCCGCATGCAACTGGCCCGCCCGATCTGGCCCGATTGGCCCAATTTGGGGGAGAGTACGCCGGGCGGCGGCGGGGGGCAAGGGCGGGGCGGGCGGCGTGGTCGAGAGGCTCGCCGGGGCCGGCGGGCGATCCGCCCAGAGCGGCAGCTGCCCGGCCATACGGGCGGATCGGTGCCTTTTCATCGGCGTTGTGGGGGCGGAAGGTGGGGTGGGTGGGCCCGGAAAGCCGTCCGGCGGAACGCGTGGGGCTGGATTGGCGACCACGGCGGTTGGGTTAGTTTACCATGAACCGATTGCAAACCGCGATGGTCCGTTTTCACTCAAGAAGCAGAATTTAATCGAAACGGTGGGCCACTTCGGGTGCTGACCCAGGCTGTGTAAAAACTCCGGAAGCCGTCTTCCGCACGCAACATTAGAATCGAGAGTGCCAACATTAGAATCGAGAGTGCGGGCTTGGTGAATCGTTGATGCGTCAGATGGGGGTGCCGCGAATCAATCTTGCGTCCGAATGGTCTCCGCGAGAGTTTCCACACAGCCAAGACCCGGAGCGGACCAAAGAAAGACTGTGCCGACCTTACTTGTCCGTTGTCTCGGTCACAGTGCATCGCCGCTCGCGCGAGCCGCGGAACGCTGCTATGACCGACCCGGGCTCCGCTTATGAACGCGGGATCCGAGGGGAGCAGGTCACGCTTATCTGACCTTGCCGCCGGGGCCTGGACCACGGCAGACGGACGATGGAGCGCCGATCTGTGGCAGTTTTGCAAACCATTGTCGCGACTGTCGCTGCTGGTGTGATCGGGACACTTGCCAACTCGGCCGTAGTAGCAGCCCTCACGCCGAACGCGTTCTTGTCGCTTGCGGTTAGCCCGGGACCCCTCAACGTGGCCATACCGGTTGCGGCGATTTTTCCAGCGGCTTTCATACGCCTGTCAAAGTGGCCTGCCGTCGTCACGTCTATCGTGCTTCTGACGGTCGTGCCGTCGATGCTGACAAAACCTGTCTTTGGTATTGGCGCGCCGTGGGATTTCGTGTTGATGTTAAACGCCGCTTACGCGGTCGCCGCATTCCTCACCTATGCTCTCGTTGCCAAGGCATTCTGGTCGAGACGCACGGTATGGACACCGTCGAGCGCGAACCGCGCCAATAGATTCGTCAGGAAACTGACGGAAATGCGGGTACCTCGAGGCGGCGATCGGGCAAATGCGGAAGATTGGTAAAGTCATCGGACTGGTCAGCCCTGTTTACAGGCCAGGCCCGCAGACCGCAGCTCTCGCGCTACCGACCTTTCATCGCTCAACGCATCCACCTCTTCCCGGCTCAGCGCATCCGCAACGCTGGAAGGCCATCTTCGAAGACCGTTTAGGAAATCCCCCGCATTTTTCGCTTGCCATATGCCGGTGTTGCTGCCAATAATGTGATTAGAACTATTCTAATTATATCCCTAATGAGTTGATTATAGGGATATAATGGTCGTACACGTATCGCCGCTTAGCGTACGCGACCCTTAAGAATAGCTTCTCACGAACCAGCGCCGGGGAGGTCGGCGCAAGCGTAACTGTCCACGCTTAGACCGGACACCATCCAAAGTCCTGTACAGTCAAGGAGGAAAATCTTATGCGAAAACGAAGCGCGAACCGCCTGGCCATTCTGGCGGCGGCGTTCTCTCTGCTAGTGGCTTCGAACCACGCTTCGGCGCAGGTCGAGCCGAAGTCGAACCAATTTTGGTGGCCCGAACAGCTGAGCCTCGAGCCTCTTCGCCAGCATGCCGCTGAGTCAAATCCCATGGGCGAAGAGTTCAACTATGCTGAGGAGTTCAAGAGTCTCGACCTCAATGCCGTGAAGCAGGATATCGAGACGTTGCTTTCGACCTCACAGGACTGGTGGCCGGCAGATTACGGCCACTACGGGCCCTTGATGATTCGTATGGCCTGGCACAGCGCGGGAACGTACCGCATGGGTGATGGTCGCGGAGGCGCCGGCGGCGGCCAACAGCGGTTCGATCCACTCAACAGCTGGCCCGACAATGCCAACCTGGACAAGGCGCGGCGGTTGCTTTGGCCGATCAAACAGAAATATGGTCGGAAGATTTCATGGGCCGATCTGATGATCCTGACGGGAAATGTCGCGCTCGAATCCATGGGCTTCAAGACTTATGGTTTTGCTGGCGGACGTGAGGACGACTGGGAGCCAGACCTGGTCTACTGGGGACCCGAGACCGAAATGCTCGCGGATGAGCGATACAGCGGTGACAGAATGCTGGAGAATCCGCTTGCCGCTGTCCAGATGGGCCTCATCTACGTCAATCCCGAGGGGCCGAACGGCAACCCCGATCCTATCGCGGCCGCCAAAGACATTCGCGAGACATTCGGTCGCATGGCGATGAACGACGAAGAGACCGTGGCGCTGATCGCCGGCGGGCACACGTTTGGTAAGAATCATGGTGCCGTCGCGCTGGATTGTGTGGGTCCCGAGCCCGCGGCCGCTGGCATAGAGCAGCAGGGTTTGGGCTGGGACAATAAATGCGGCAGCGGCAATGCTGGTAATACGTTCACTAGCGGACTGGAAGGGGCATGGACTGCGACCCCGGCCGAGTGGAGCATGAGTTATCTCGAGTTCTTGTTCGCTTTCGACTGGGTGCAAACCAAGAGCCCCGCAGGAGCGGTTCAATGGATTCCCAAGGACGGGGCCGCATCGGATCTCGTGCCGGATGCGCACGATCCGTCGAAGAGGCACGCGCCTGTCATGTTGACGACGGACCTGTCCCTCAAGTTCGACCCGAGCTACCGCAAGATTTCACAGCGCTTCCTTGAAAACCCGGATGAGTTCGAACTCGCCTTCGCCAAGGCTTGGTTCAAGCTGACTCACCGCGACCTGGGGCCGCGTGCACGCTATCTTGGCGCAGAGGTTCCTGACGAGGAACTGCTTTGGCAAGATCCCGTTCCGGCAGTCGATCATGCCTTGGTCGACGAAGCGGACATCGCGGAATTGAAGTCTAAGATTCTTGCATCGGGGTTGACTGTTCCCGAACTCGTCAGGACCGCATGGGCGTCGGCATCCACATTCCGCGGCACCGACATGCGCGGAGGGGCAAACGGCGCGCGCGTTCGCCTCGCGCCGCAGAAGGATTGGGAAGCCAACGATCCCGATGAACTGGCAAAGGTGCTGAACGGCCTCGAGAAGATCCAGCAAGACTTCAACAGCGCACAATCCGGTGGGAAGAAGGTATCGCTCGCCGATCTAATCGTCCTGGGCGGATCCGCCGCGATTGAGCAGGCCGCAAAGAAGGCCGGGCACGACGTGCAAGTACCGTTCACGCCGGGACGCACCGACGCGTCGCAAGACCAGACCGATGTGGACTCTTTTGCAGTGCTCGAGCCAACGGCTGATGGATTCCGCAATTACTTCGGTGAAGCGAACGGGAGGTCACCGGCAGAGATGTTGGTCGATCGGGCGAGTCTGTTGACGCTGACTGTTCCTGAAATGACGGTTCTGGTCGGCGGCATGCGGGTCCTGAATGCAAATGCCGGTCAATCCGCACATGGTGTGTTCACCGACCAGCCGGGGACTTTGACCAACGATTTCTTCGCTAATATGCTCGATATGTCTGCCAAGTGGGCCAAGTCATCCTCATCCGAGGGCGTTTACGAGGGTCACGATCAGGGAACGGGTAAGCTCAAGTGGACGGCCACCCCAGTCGACCTGATTTTTGGATCAAACTCCGAACTGCGCGCCGTCGCAGAAGTCTATGCGGCTGACGACGGTCGCGAGAAGTTTGTGCGTGACTTTGTCGCTGCCTGGACCAAGGTGATGAACCTGGACCAATTCGACCTTGCCTCATCCTAGTGGTGAGGCGCTCGGGCGCTGCTGAAATGCAGCAGCGCCCGGGCTTTTGGTCGGTAGCAGGTTCTGGTCGGTCTCATGCAAACCTGCCTAGGAAGCTGCACTAACACCGGTTCTACGTCATTACCTGGCTCCACACAGCCGGAAACAGCGGGGCGGTTTTGCTTATCACTACGTTGTCCCGACCATGGCTGCTTATGGCTACAGGCTGCCGTGACTGAGAGTAGGACCAGAGGTCCGCTGTCCGCCTCTGTGCGGACCACGCTCCGTCAGCCGCCCTTCCCGAACGCCTTCCCCATGATCTCGGTCTTCTGCTTGCTCCCGCTGGACGAGCCGAATTGGTACGCGATCACCTGCTCGGCCTTGGCACTGACGTAGCCGACGAGCGCGCCGGCCAGCGCCGATTCCGCCTGCGCCTGGCCGGTCAGCACATAGACCACCGTCAAGAAGAACCCAGCGATCACCGCCCCGGCCAGCACCGGATTGGCGTAGTCGCCGACCGCGATCTTCCGCTTGCGCGCGCCGTCCCGGTCCGCCTGGTGCAGACGTTCGAGGTCGATGTCGATCCGATTCATCTCGGCGCGGAAGCCGGGCTCCGCCTGTATCATCCGCGCCAGCGTCTCCAGGTTCGCCGACAGCACCGCCGCGGCCACGAATCAGGCCCCCGAAACGGGGCTCTGAAACCCGCAGAAAACGCCGGTGCATGGGGTTGTTTCACGAGTCGGGGATCAGGGGGGCGGGGATCGGGGCAAGGCGGGTCCTCTCGGGGCAACCGCACGGCGCCATGGGCGCCGGGTCGACGATCCGGCCCCCCTGCTCCGTGGCCATCCCGCCGTGCGGGGCGCATGGGTGCGATTCAGGTTAAAGGTAGACCGTGCAATCCGTATCATGGCGGGTGCGGCCGGCGGCGGGCGGGCAAAGCGGACAGGCGGTGGAAATGCGGAAAGCAAACAGCGGGGCGGTTAGACCGCAGGGGGCCGGCCAGCGCCGTGGGCGCCGGATCTGGTTCGATCGCGCAGGCTCGGGGGAGAAAGGGGGGCCGGCCAGCGCCACAGGGCGCCGGATCGCAGATCCGCCGCCGGCTCCCGGGGCCAGCCAGCTGGCCGGTGCCGAGTGGGTCGCGTTTCCCTTTTACAGCGTCCCCGGAAACGCGCCGCCGTCGAGCAGCAGGTTCTGGCCGGTGATGAAGCCGCTTTGCGCCGCGCACAGGAAGGCGCAGGCGTGGCCGAACTCGTCCGGGTCGCCGAAGCGGCCGGCGGGGTTGCCGGCGGCGCGCTGGGCTGCGAATTCCTCGACGCTGATGCCCGCCTTTTCCGCCGAAACCTTCATATTGGCTCTCAGCCGGTCGGTATCGAACGGCCCCGGCAGCAGGTTGTTGATGGTCACGTTGTGGCGCACGGTCTTGCGCGAGAGGCCGGCGATGAAGCCGGTCAGCCCGGCGCGCGCGCCGTTCGACAGGCCGAGGATCTCGATCGGCGCCTTCACCGCGCCGGAGGTGATGTTGACGATGCGGCCGAACTTGCGGCCGATCATGCCGTCGACCGTCGCCTTGATCAGGAAGATCGGCGTGAGCATGTTGGCGTCGAGCGCCTTGATCCAGTCGTCGCGGTCCCAGTCGCGGAAGTCGCCGGGCGGCGGGCCGCCGGCGTTGTTGACCAGGATGTCCGGCGCCGGGCAGGCGGCGAGCACCGCTTCCCTGCCCGCCTCCGTGGTCACGTCGCAGGCGACCGGCGTGACGGTGGCGCCGGTCTCTTGCGCGATCTCCGCCGCCGTCGCCTCCAGCGCCGCTTCGGTGCGCGAATTGATCACCAGGTCCACGCCCTCGCGCGCCAGCGCCATCGCGCAGGCCCGGCCCAGCCCCTTGGACGACGCGCAGACGATCGCCTTCTTGCCCTTCAGTCCCAGATCCATCGCTTTTGTCTCCCTTGTCTCAACTGTCTCGATGTTCCTCGAGCCGCCGCAGCACATCGCGCGCCAGCTTCACGGTGATCCTCCGTTTTGCGGCCAGCGCCGCCGCGTCCAGCGCCGCCGTCAGCGTCCGCGCGGACGCGAACGACCGTTCCATGCGGGCCTGCAGGTAGGTGACCACGGCGGGGTCCACCGCGAGCTGCCGGTCCGCGAAATGCTTGACCAGGACGGCGCCGATCAGCGCGTCGTCCGGGGCCCCGACCGCGACGCTCATCGCCGCGCCGAGCCGCGATGCAAGGTCCGGCAGGGCCACCCCCCATTCTGCCGGGGGACGCCGCGCCGTGAGCAGCAGATGTCCGCCATCCTCGGCCAGCACGTTATGCAGATGCAGCAGCGCCCGCTCGTCGGTGCCACGATCCGCGTCCTCGACGACGGCGGCGCGGGCGGATCCCAGCAGGTCCGGCACGGCGTCGGGCGTCAGCGCATCCCGCGAGATCGCCGCGGCGCCGCTCTGCGCCCGCCAGACATGGGTCAGATGCGTCTTGCCGCAGCCATCCGGGCCGTGCACCACCAGCGCCGGGCCGGGCCAGGCGGGCCAGCGGTCGAGCAGCGCCACGGCATCGCGATTGCACGGCGCGACCAGGAAATCGGCGGCGCCCATCGCCGGCCGGTGCGGCAGGTCGAGGGGAATCTGGGCCGGTTCGCTCAAGACGAACCGTCCCCGTCTCCTCCGCCGGAACCGGACTCCCCGGGCGCGTCGTGCAGATAGAGCGGGCTTTGCAGATACGCGTCGATCGAGAACCGCAGCACCACGCCGATCACCGCGGCGGTCGGCACGGCGATCAACACACCGACGAAGCCCAGCAACGCGCCGCCCGCGAGCAGCGCGAAGATCACCCACACGGGATGCAGGCCGATCCGCTCGCCGACCAGGTTCGGGGTCACGAAGTTGCCCTCGATGAACTGGCCGACCAGAAACACGCCGGCGACCATGGCGATCGAAACGGGATCGCCGAATTGCACGATGGCGATCACGATGCCGACCGCGAAACCGATCAGCATGCCGAAATACGGGACGAACGAGACGAGGCCGGTGCCGAAGCCGACGATGAAGCCGGATTCGAGCCCGACCAGGGTCAGCCCGACGCCGTAGAACAGGCCGAGCAGCAGGCAGACCGTGACCTGGCCGCGCACGAATCCGGCCAGCGTCTCGTCGATCTTGCGGAACTGTTCGCGGATCGTCTCTGCGTGCGCGCGCGGCAGCCAGCTGTCGATCTTGGCCACCAGACGGTCCCAGTCGCGCAGCAGGTAGAACGAGACGATCGGCGTGATGACGAGGAGCGAGAACAGACTGAAAACGGTCTCGACGCGGGCCAGCACGCCGCCCATCATCTGCCCCAGCCAGCGGATGGCGTCGCCGCCGTGATCGGCAAGCGCGCCGCGGAGCTGGGCGATCCCCTCCTCGCCGATCAGCGGCTCGAGACTGGCGATCAGCGGCACCAGCTTCTCGCGCAGCGCCGAGAGGTAGCCGGGGAATTTCTGCAACAGGTCAACCAGCTGGCCGTATAACAGCGGTACCAGCAATACGAGGGTGAGCGCCACGAGCAGGAAGAAGACGGCGCTGATGATGACCGTCGCGATCGTGCGGGAGGCCCCTCTCCTCTCGAGCCAGTCGCAGGCCGGGTCGAGGAAATAGGCGACCGCCATGCCGGCCACGAAGGGCAGCATGACGCCGCGCAGCAGGTAGAACAGGCCGATGAAGACGGCGAGCCCGATGCCCCACGACCATATGCGCTGCCGGGTGGTCATCCGTCGTCTCCCGGCGCGCCGGTCGCCGGTCCCGTCCGCATGCGCCACAGATAGGCGCCACCCGAGACGAGCGTGGTGACCGCGACGGCATAGACCAGCACGTCCAGGCCGATGCCGATGTCCGGCCAGCCGAGACCGAGCCGCGCCATGACCAGCCCCGCAAGCACGATCTGGAGGCTGGTGTTCAGCTTGCTGACCAGCAACGGCCGCATGGCCGAGGTGCGGTCGCTCCTGACCACCAGCAGCGAGCCGGCCAGCAGCGCCGCATCGCGGGCGATGACCAGCACCACCAGCCAGACCGGAATATGACCCTCACGCCCGAGCAACAGGTAGATCGCAATGAGCAGCAGCTTGTCGGCGAGCGGATCCAGATAGCTGCCGATCACGGTACGGGCGTTCAGCCGCTTGGCCAGATACCCGTCGACGGCATCCGAGACGCCGGCGCCGACGAAGACCCAGAAGGCCGCGGTCATGTGGCCGGCCAGGATCAGCCATACCACCACCGGAACCGCCAGAAACCGGGCAATGCTGATGACATTGGGCAGGGCCTTCAGGGGGAAAGTCACGATGGCTATCCTCGGCCGCTAAAGCGATCGCATCAACGGTTTGCGAACGGACGCAGCACCCACAGCGGGGTTTCGGGCGAGAATACAAGCTCCAGCCCCTGCAGCGCCAGCGCGGAACGCAGTTGGTCGGTGGTGCCGACATAGACGATATCGACCTCGGCCATCTGACGGGACATGCGGGCGACAGCGACGTTCTGGATGCGGGCCATCGCGGACAACCGGTCGCGGATTTCGATCCAGTTGCCCAGCCCCGCAATCGGCACAAGAACGGAAATACGCTCTTCCTGGGTGAAATCGAGCATGTTCTCCTTCTTCCAGCCCGATTCGAGATCGCGCAGCAGCTTGGCGACGACCTGGTTCAGGAAGCTCTGAAGGCTGCCGCTGCCGGAGTACCGGCGCTCGATCGTCCTGCCGTCATAGCCGCCGCCCGAGAACGTCAGGACGACGTTGACCGCGCGGCCGGCATCGCTGCCACGTCCGACGGATGCCACGGCAACCACGGCGCCAGCCGCCTGGTATTTGCCTGCGATCTCCTCGAGGCCCACCGGGTCGCCGGCCAGCGCATGGTTGACGTTGATCGCCGCCACATCCGACAGATCGCCGATCGGCATGACCAGCGTGAACAGGCCCGGTTGCGGCAACTGCCCCGCCCAGGCCTCGCGCCAGGGATTGGGATCGTCCCAGAGCCGCCGCGCCGTCCCGGTGTCGATCACCGGCAGGACGACGATCGGCAGGCTTCGGGTCATGGCGAACGGAATGCGCTGCGAACGCAGCACCGCCGCGACCTCTCGCGGCTCGAACCGGACCGACAGCGTGGCAAGATACCGGCCGCCGCCGAATTTCTCATCGGAGATATCGTAATCGCGGACCATCGCAGTGAGCATGTCCGAGGTGACCTCGGGCAAACGCACCACATTTTCGGGCGATACCAGTCGCCGGAACACCGCTTGCAGCGCCTGCTGCTGCGCCTCGGCGATGCCCTCGTACTTGGCCTGAAGCTCGTCGGCGGCGCGCGCGTCAACCTGCAGGCCAGTGACCTCGAAGAGATCCTGGGCCCCGGCCCCGCCGCAGGAAATCGCCGCCAGCGCCAGCACGGCGAAGCCAGCGCGCGCGACACGTTTCAGTCTCGATTTATCGATCATTGCAAACCATACCGGATCAAGTATCTTTGGCGCCCGTTTATACTAGCTCGGCAGCGAGGATGCCATAACAACCGAAACGTCGCGGAAGAACCTGGATTATCGCGCTGCGGGCGTCGACATCGATGCCGGCGAAGCGCTGGTGGAGGCGATAAAGCCCCTGGCCCGCAGCACCATGCGGCCGGGCGCCGACGCCACCCTCGGCGGCTTCGGGGGCCTCTTCGATCCCGCCGCCGCGGGGTACCGCGATCCGGTGCTGGTGGCGGCGACCGACGGCGTCGGCACCAAGCTGAAGATCGCGCTTTCCGCGGGACTGCACGGGACCGTGGGGATCGATCTGGTGGCGATGTGCGTCAACGACCTTGTCGTGCAGGGCGCGGAGCCGCTGGTGTTCCTCGATTATTTCGCGACGGGCAAGCTGGACGTCGAGACCGCGCGCACGGTGGTCGCCGGCATCGCCGAGGGCTGCCGCCAGGCCGGCTGCGCCCTGATCGGCGGCGAAACCGCGGAAATGCCCGGCATGTATGAAGGCGGCGACTACGATCTTGCCGGCTTTTCCGTCGGCGCCGTGGAACGCGACGCGGTGCTGACCGGATCGGGGGTCGCAGACGGCGACGTCGTACTCGGGCTCGCCTCCAGCGGGCTCCACTCCAACGGCTTCTCGCTGGTGCGCAAGGTGGTGGAGCTGCAGGGGCTGGATTATGCAGCGCCGGCACCGTTCGATTCGCAGCGGCCGCTCGGCGAGGCGCTGCTGGAGCCGACGCGGATCTACGTGAAGAGCTGCCTTGCAGCGATCCGCGGCGGTGGCGTGCACGCGCTTGCCCACATCACCGGCGGCGGGCTGATCGAAAACCTGCCGCGCGTGCTGCCGGACGGTCTCGCGGCCCTGCTGGACGCGGCGGCATGGCCGGAGCCGCCGGTGTTCGGCTGGCTGGCCGAGGCGGGCGGAATCGCGCATCATGAGATGCACAGAACATTCAATTGCGGCGTCGGCATGGCGCTGGTCGTCGCGCCGGAGTCGGTGGCGGCCGTGCGTGCCACGCTGGCCGGCGCCGGCGAGACGGTCTTCGAAATTGGCCGCATCGCCGGGCGTGGCGACGGGCCGGCGGTGACCGTCGGAACCGGACAATGAGTGGTCTGCTGAAAGTCGCGATCCTCATCTCCGGCCGCGGCAGCAACATGCGGGCGCTGGCCCGCGCCTGCGCCGCCCCGGACTATCCCGCCGAGATCGTCCTGGTGCTGTCCAACCGGGCGGATGCGGCGGGCCTCGACTTCGCCCGCGAGGCCGGCCTCGCGACCGCAATCGTCCCGCACCGGGATTTCCCCGACCGCGCGTCGTTCGATGCGGCGATGGACGCGGAGATCCGCAAAGCGGGCGCCGAGCTGGTCTGCCTTGCCGGTTTCATGCGGCTTCTGGACCCGGCATTCGTGGACGCCTGGCGCGACCGGATGCTGAACGTCCATCCCGCCCTGCTGCCCGCCTTCAAGGGCCTCGACACGCATCGACGCGCGCTCGCGGCCGGCGTGAAGATCGCCGGCTGCACGGTGCATTTCGTGCGCAGCGACATGGACACCGGGCCGATCGTCGCCCAGGCCGCCGTGCCGGTGCTGCCCGGCGATACCGGCGAGACCCTGGCCGCACGCATTCTCGAACAGGAACACATCATCTACCCGATGGCGCTGCGCCTCGTGGCCGAAGGCAGGGTCACGGTCGAGGGCGACCGGGCGATCGTCGACGCGGCGGCGCCGGATGCGGTGCTGCGCAACCCGGACACCGGCCAGCTTGCCAATTCCGTCGCGCCGGTATAGCAAGGGCGGGACTCTGGGACTTAATGAGGGAACCGATGACGGGCAACAAGATGGACTTCCTACACGCGCCACAGGAAAACCTGCAGACTTGGGACAAGATCTGGAAGCTGATGATCATCTCCGCTGCGGCGTCGCTGGCGGGGCTGGGACTGCTCGGGCTGGTCTTCGTCTTCTGAACCGGACCGGCCGGGATAAAGCGACAGGGCGCGTCCGCTGCGGCGCGCCCTTCTTCATCCCGCCGTGCGCGCCGCTCAGCCGACGATCTCGTCCTCGTCGAAGAAGAAACTGATCTCGACGGCCGCGTTCTCGACCGAATCTGAGCCGTGCACCGAGTTCGCCTCGATCGACTCGGCGAAATCCTTGCGGATCGTCCCCGCGTCCGCCTCGGCCGGGTTGGTCGCGCCCATGATCTCGCGGTTGCGGGCGACTGCATCGTCGCCTTCGAGCACCTGGACGACGACCGGCCCCGAGGTCATGAAGCTGCACAGGTCGCCGTAGAACGGGCGCTCCTTGTGGACCGCGTAGAAGCCCTCCGCCCGCTCGCGGGTCAGCCGCAGGCGCTTCTGCGCGACGATGCGCAACCCGGCCGCCTCGAAGCGCGCGTTGATCTGGCCGGTCAGGTTGCGGCGGGTCGCGTCGGGTTTGATGATCGAAAGAGTTCGTTCCTTGGCCATCCTCTGATTCCCTGGAATTTTGCGGCGGCGAGCCCGCCGGGTGAAACGGTCGCGGGGTTATAGACGGGCCGGGCCACGCGGACAAGACCGGTTTCGCTGCATCCGTCTTTGCGGCGCAAGACAGAAGTGGTAGTTGATTTCATCATTGTTCGGCGCCGGCCCGCTCCCCCACCCGGCCACCCACAGAGTACGATACCGTTGGGCGGCCGGGTGGGGGAGCGGGCTGGTGCCGGTTCCGCGTAAGTGGAAGGACGCCAGGCGAGCGCCGCCATGCTGACCATCGAGGGACTGACATACCGGATCGCCGGCCGCACCCTGCTCGACGGCGCCGCCGCGCGCCTGCCGGCGGGATCGCGCGTCGGCCTCGTCGGCCGCAACGGCACCGGCAAATCGACGCTGCTGCGGCTGATCGCCGGCGAGATCGCGCCGGACACGGGCGAGATCCGCATACGACGGGGCGCGCGCATCGGCACCGTGGCGCAGGAGGCGCCCACCGGCAGAAACACGCCGCTCGAGATCGTGCTGGACGCGGATACCGAGCGCGCGTCCCTGCTGGCGGAGGCCGAGACCGCGACCGATGCGCAGCGGATCGCCGGGATCCACGAGAGGCTGGCCGACATCGACGCGCACCGGGCCGAGGCGCGCGCCGCCGCGATCCTGGCGGGGCTGGGCTTCGACGAGGCGGCGCAGGCGCGGCCGGTGGACGAGTATTCCGGCGGCTGGCGCATGCGCATCGCGCTCGCCGCGGCGCTGTTCGCGGAGGCGGACCTGCTGCTGCTCGACGAGCCGACCAACCATCTCGATCTGGAAGCCACGATGTGGCTGGAGGGCTTCCTTGCCTCCTATCCCAATACCATGCTGCTGGTCAGCCACGACCGCGACCTCCTGAACCGGGCGGTCGACGGCATCCTGCACCTGGAGCAACTGAAGCTGACCTTCTACCGCGGCGGCTACGACCGCTTCGACCGCACGCGCCGCGAGGCGCTGGTCCGCCAGTCGGCGATGGCGACGCGCCAGATCGCCGAACGCAAGCGCATCGAGGCCTTCATCGACCGCTTCCGCTACAAGGCGACCAAGGCCCGCCAGGCGCAGAGCCGGATCAAGGCGCTGGCCCGCATGGAGCCGATCGCCGCCGTCGTCGCGGACCGCACCGAGCGCTTCGACTTCCCGCAGCCCGACGCCCTGCCGCCGCCGATCGTGGCCCTGGACGGCGCTTCGGTGGGCTACGCCGCCGGCGATCCGGTGCTGCGGCGCCTCAATCTGCGCATCGACATGGACGACCGCATCGCGCTCCTGGGCGCCAACGGCAACGGCAAGACAACCCTGTTGCGGCTGCTGGCCAAGCGGCTGGAGCCCGCGAACGGCAAGATCGTCCGGTCCGGCAAGCTGAAGGTCGGCTATTTCGCCCAGAACCAGCTGGAGGAGCTGCCGGACGGCGCGACGGCCGGCGCGCATATGGCGGCGCTGATGCCGAAGCTGCCGGAGAGCCGGGTGCGCGCCCATCTCGGCCGGTTCGGGCTGACCGGTGAGCGCGCCGGGACCCGCATCGCCGATTTGTCGGGCGGCGAGAAGGCGCGGCTGCTGCTCGCCGTCATCACCCGCGACGCGCCGCACCTGCTGCTGCTCGACGAGCCGACCAACCACCTCGACGTCGACGCCCGCGAGGCGCTGGTGCAGGCGCTGAACGAATACGAGGGCGCGGTGCTGCTGGTCAGCCACGATTCACACCTGGTCGACCTCGTCGCCGACCGCCTGTGGCTGGTCGCCGACGGCACCTGCAGGCCGTTCGACGGCGACCTCGCCGACTACCGCCGCACGCTGCTGGAGGCCGGCCGCGCGGAACGGCGGGAGGCGCGCGCATCGCGGCCGGACAACGGCGCCACCAGCAAGGCCGACGAGCGCCGCCGCCGCGCCGCCGCCCGCGCCGCCAAGGCGGATCTGCGCAAGGCCGTCAAGGCGGCGGAATCGCGGATGGCGGCGCTGCAACGGGAGCGCGATACGCTGCACGAAAAGCTCGCCGACCCGGCGCTCTATGACGGCCCGGCCGATGCCGTTGCGGCGCTCAACCGGCGCGCCGGCGAGATCGACAAGGAGATCGAGGTCGCCGAAGCCGCATGGCTGGCGGCGCAGGAGGCGCTGGACGAAGCGGGGTGAGACCGGCCGGCTGCACTCCCCACGCGGGCATTCAACCCCATGCACCGGCGTTTTCTGCGGGTTACAGGAGGGGATATCGAGAGCGAAGACATGCTAAAGCGCAAACGCACCGAACTGAGCAAGTTCCTGAGTTACGTGCTGCGGCACCGGCCGGACAGTATCGAGCTCGAACTGGACGAAGAGGGGTGGACCGGCATCGACGCACTGCTGGCGGGCGCGGCGAAGGCCGGCAGGTCGATAACGCGTGGTGATCTGCAGGAAGTCGTGGAGACCAATGAGAAGAAGCGCTTTGCGATCAGCGCCGACGGCGCGCACATCCGCGCGAGCCAGGGCCATTCCGTCGAGGTGGAACTGGGCTACAAGCCGGTCGAGCCGCCGGAGACACTGTATCACGGCACCGCGCCGCAGTTTCTGGACGCGATCCGCCGCAGCGGGCTGAAGCGCATGACGCGCCACCATGTGCACCTCTCGCCCGACCGGGAAACCGCCGCCGCCGTCGGGCGGCGCAAGGGCAGGCCGGTGGTCCTGGAGGTCCGCGCCGGCGACTTGTTCCGGGCCGGGCATCCACTCTACGTCTCGGAAAACGGCGTCTGGCTGACCGACGACGTGCCGCCCGCATATATCCGCTTTCCCGGCGCGTAACGCGACCGCGGGAACCCGGAATTCGCGTCCCCGGAACGCGAAGAACACGGCCGTCTCTGTGCCTCTGCGTCTCTGTGGTTGGCCTTTTCGTGCCGCCCTTGAAGGCAGACCCTGCAATCCGCAGGATGGGTAGAACGAAATAGGAACACGCGCCGAGCAGCCACCAACAGGCGGCGTGTGTGAGCCGCGAAGACAATGCAACGGGCGGCAAGGCCATGGACGAGACGGCACCGCAGACAGGCGGCAGGGACGTGGCGGCGTGGATCGCGGCGCTGGCCCCGCGCGACGCGCTGGAGGCGATGCTGGCGGCGCAGATGGCGGCGGTGCGGTCGCCGTGAAGGGACACCCTGAGCTAACCCGGGTTTACCGGATCCCTTAGGTGAGAGAGTAAATCAAGGACAGGTTGCGTCTGGCGCCATGGGCCGCTGCGCGGCGTTCCATGGTTCCGGTTGAAGTTGTTCGAACTCCTCGGGCGAACGTCACGGTCAGCGCCTTCGATTCCCTGAACCGCCTCACCACGGCAACCGGTGCGCCGCTCAACATGGCCGCCGGCCCTGCCGGCGAG
>CAMYKU010000039.1 GCA_947259105.1 uncultured Alphaproteobacteria bacterium | reverse complement strand
TTCGCATCACCGGGCTCTCGCGGCGTTCTTCCAGGCAGACGATGAGTTCCGTTGCCTGCAAATCGGCGCCATCGATATGCGCGGAGGCGATGCGGGCGTCCTCGCCGAGTTCCGGTTCCTGGACGACGCCGAGGCCGAGGCCGGCGGCGACCGCCTCGCGCACCGCCTCGCGGCTGCCGATCTCGAGCGCGATCCGCGGCGCGATGCCGGCCGCCGCCAGCGCCGCCTCGAAGCTGCGCCGCGTGGCCGAACCTTTCTCGCGCAGGATCATCGGCTGGTCCTGCAATTCCGCGATCGCAACCGAAGGCCGCCCGGCCCACTCGTGTCCCGCCGGCATCATCAGCACGATGGGATGGCGGCTGGCCGACAGCACGGCGAGTCGGTCGTCCATGCGGTATTCGCTCAAGAGGCCGAACTCCGCCTCGTAGTCGAGCAGCGCCTGCACCACGGCCTCGGAATTGCCGACCGAGACGACGATCTCCAGCCCCGGCAATTCGTCGCTTATGGCGCCGATCAGCGGCATGACGTGGAACGGCCCGTCGGCGGCGATGGAAATGCGCCCCTGCGAGAGGCCGCCCTCGGCGCGCAGGAACTCCTCGGCTTCCCGCTCGACGCTGAAATAGCGCTGCGCGATGGTGTACAGCTCTTCGCCGGCGCGGGTCAGCGTCACCCTGCGGCCGCGGCGGTGGAACAACGCAACGCGATAGCCGTCCTCCAGCGCCCGGACCTGGACGGTCAGGGTCGGCTGCGTTACGCCCAGCGCGCGGGCGGCGGCGGAAAATCCGCCGTCCCTTGCGACCGCATGAAAGGCCCTGAGCTGCGCATGGTTCATGATCTCAATATATAGAGTATTACAATAGAAAGCATATATCGAATTAATTTTACAAATAGCACCTCCTGTAGCACGGTCCGGCCCGCCGCGCCCCGACCGCCGTCCAGGAGGACCGCACCCATGAGCGACACATTGCACGCCGCCGTGCGCGCCGCGCGCACCGGCAACGACGAATTCCTGCTCACGCCGGGGCCGCTGACCACCTCGCTGACGGTCAAGCAGGCGATGCTGCGCGACTGGGGCAGCCGCGACAAGCAGTTCATCGCGCTCAACGCCCGCATCCGCGAGCGGCTGGTGGAGATCGCGGGCGGCGAGGGCGAATACGTCTGCGTGCCGGTCCAGGGCTCCGGCACCTTTTCCGTCGAGGCGACGCTGGGCACGCTGCTGCCGCGCGACGGGCGGCTGCTGGTGCTGGTCAACGGCGCCTACGGCGAGCGCATGATGAAGATCGCCAAGTACCTCGGGCGCTCGGCGCTCGCGCTGACCTGCGCCGAGGACCGCACGCCGGACCTCGCCTCGCTCGACGCACTGTTGGCCGAAGATTCCGCCATCACCCATGTCGCCGCGGTCCACTGCGAGACCACCAGCGGCATCCTGAACCCGATCCGCGAGATCGCCGGTCTCGTTTCGAAACACGGCCGCAGCCTCATCATCGATGCGATGAGCGCGTTCGGCGCGATCCCGCTGGATGTGCGCGAGGTCGCCTGCGATGCCGTCGTCGCCTCGTCCAACAAATGCCTCGAAGGGGTGCCGGGCATGGGCTATGCCATCGTCCGCCGGTCGGCGTTGGAGGCCTGCGAGGGCAACGCCCATTCGCTGTCGCTCGATCTCTACGACCAGTGGCGCGGGCTGGAGGGCAACGGCCAGTGGCGCTTCACCCCGCCGACCCACGTGCTGGCGGCCTTCGACCAGGCGGTTTCCGAGTTCGAGGCAGAGGGCGGGGTGCCGGCGCGCAACGCCCGCTATTCCGAGAACTGCCGGGTGCTGGTCGACGGCATGCGGGCGCTGGGCTTCGAGACCCTGCTGCCGGACGCGTTGCAGGCGCCGATCATCGTCACCTTCCATATGCCGGCCGACGCGAACTTCGATTTCGGCGCGTTCTACGACCGGCTCGCGGCGCGCGGCTACGTGATCTATCCGGGCAAGCTGACCGTGGCGCCGACCTTCCGCATCGGCTGCATCGGCCAGCTTGTAAGGGAAGACCTGGAAGCGGCGCTGGCGGTGATCCGTGAGACGCTGAACGACATGGGCGTGACGCAATGCGCGCCCGCCTGAACCTCAATCATTCCATGGAACGAACACACGACAAGGAGATTCGAACATGACGTCCGATTACCTGTTCAGCCGCAGCTACCGCGGCAAGGTCAAGGCCGCGATCCTGGACTGGAGCGGCACCGTGGCCGACGCCTATGTGCTGGCGCCGGCGGTGGTGTTCGTCGAGGTGTTCAACAAGCAGGGTGTCGAGGTCAGCATGACCGAGGCGCGCGGCCCGATGGGGCTGCGCAAGGATTTGCACATCAAGGCGATGACCGAGATGCCCGAGATCCGCGACCGCTGGAAGGGTATCCACGGCAGCGATCCCGACCAGGGCGACGTCGACCGCATGTTCGCCGACTTCGTGCCGCTGCAGCTGGATTGCCTCAGGCAATACACGGCGCTGCTGCCCGGCGTCGCCGAAGCGGTGCAGAAGCTGCAGAAGGCGGGCGTCAAGATCGGCAGCACCACCGGCTTCGTGCGCAGCATGGTCGATATCCTCGAAGAGGACGCCAAGAAGCAGGGCTACGTCCCCGACGCCTCGGTCGCCGGCGACGAGGTCGTCCATGGCGCGCGTCCCAAGCCGTTCATGGTCTACAAGAACCTCGACATGCTGGACGTCCATCCGATCCAGTCGGTGGTCAAGGTCGACGACACGGTCTCCGGCATCGGCGAGGCGCTGGAGGCCGGCTGCTGGGGCGTCGGCGTCTCGCGCTACAGCAACTACATGGATATCAACAGCCTCGATGAGGTCGACCGGCTGCCGCCAGCGGAAATCGAGCGCCGGCACGAGATCACCAGGGACATCCTGCGCAAGTCGGGGGCCCATTACGTCATCGATTCGGTCGCCGACCTTCCGGGTGTGATCGACGACATCAACGCGCGCCTGGCGCGCGGCGAGCGGCCGTAAGGAGGGCGGGCGGCTGTCCCGCCCGCGGCATGCACGGTGCCGCGCCGTCACCGGGCCTGGCCCGGACAGGCGCCTTGCTCAATCCTGCTCGGCGATCTCGTCGGTCCAGACGCGGAAGCCTTCGAGCGTGTTGGGGCCGAACGTCGTGGTGATGGCGACATCCGCCGCGTCGCGTCCCTGCGCGATGAGGATCCGGCCCATGCGCGGCGTGTTGTTGCGCGGATCGAACGTGTGCCAGGAACCGCCGAGATAGGCCTCGAACCACGCCGCGAAATCGCCGGGCGGAAATGGCGGCGGTGTGCCGGCGTCGCTGAGATACCCGGTGCAGTAGCGCGCCGGGATGTTGAGGGCCCGGCAGAACGCCACGGCGAGGTGCGCGAAGTCGCGGCACACCCCGAGGCGCTCCTCATACGCTTCGGAGGCGGTCCGGGTCACCCGCGCGTGCTCGTAGCCAAACGTGATATGCTGATGCACGAAATCGCAGATCGCCTGCACGCGCGGCCATCCCGGCGCCGCCGCGCCGAACAGGGTCCACGCCAGGTCCAGCAATCGGTCGCTGTCGCAGAAGCGGCTCGCCAGCAGGAAGACCAGCGCCTCTTCGGGAAGCTCTTCGACGGGAACCTGGCTTGCATCCGGCACCACCGGATCGGGCCGGCCGGTATCCCTCACGGCGAAATCGGCCGAGATCACCATGCGGCCGGCCGGGGCGACGATCCTGCTGCACCAGTTGCCGAAGCCGTCGCGGTAGCCGGAAACCGGAACGGAAGGGCTGATGACCATGTTGTCCGGCATCGCGAGGTCGGAAACGCGCGAGAAGTGGATATTCAGCATCAGGATGGCCGGGGTCGGCTGGGGGAACTCGTACTGCAATTCGTAACCGACCCGGAATTTCATCTCGCTCTCCGCTGCTAAAGGACCACACTTGGCTTCGCCCCGACAGGATTTGGTGCAACGACGCGTCCAAATACGCTCGGTGGTGGCCGACAGGATAGCATGGTTCGTCAAAGGCTGACTCATTCCGGTAGGGGCCGTGAGGATAAGATTGGTGCAAAGTATGCAGCCCGCACGGATTGTGGAGAAACCATAAGAACTTGCCACCGCCAGGCCATTGCGCTCGTCGGTGAGGCTGAATCGCGGCAGGGATTTCTCCTTCCTGCTATACCAGGCCAGTACACGGCTTGACGCCGGTGCGCTGTCCGGGCGACAACCGGAGCCCGTTACGGGGGAGGCAGCTGATGTCCGGGACAAGACCGCAGATCGAAGTCAACGGGCGGCGTTATGCCTGGCCCGAAGCGCCGACCGTGGTCGTCTGCATCGACGGCTCGGAGCCCGCCTATATCGAGGAGGCGGTGAAGGCGGGCGCGGCGCCGTACCTTCAACGGATCACGACGCAAGGCACCGATCTGCGCGCCGACTGCATCGTGCCCAGCTTCACCAACCCGAACAATCTATCCATCGTCACCGGGTGCCCGCCGTCGGTGCACGGGATCTCCGGCAACTACTTCCTCGACCCGGACAGCGGCGGGGAGGTGATGATGAACGACCCGAAATTCTTGCGCGTGCCGACCATCTTTCAGGCGTTCCAGGAAGCGGGCGCGAAGATCGCCGTCGTCACCGCCAAGGACAAGCTGCGGCGCCTGCTGGGCCACGGGCTTGCCTTCGGCGAAGGCGGCGCGGTGTGTTTCTCGGCCGAGACGTCGGACCGGGCGACGCTGGCCGCCAACGGCATCGAGGGCGCGGTGGGGATGGTCGGAATGCCCGTGCCCGACGTCTATTCGGCGGAGCTCTCGGAATTCGTCTTCGCCGCCGGGGTGAAGCTGATGGAGCGGGACCGGCCCGACATCATGTACCTGTCGACGACCGACTACATCCAGCACAAGCACGCGCCGGGAACGGCGGCGGCGAACGCGCTCTACGCGATGATGGACGGCTATCTCGCGCGGCTGGATCATTTGGGGGCGGTGATCGCGCTGACCGCCGACCACGGCATGAACGCCAAACACGATACGGCCGGCCGCCCGAACGTGATCTATCTGCAGGACCGTCTCGACGACTGGCTGGGTATGGGCGCGGCCCGGGTGATTCTGCCGATCACCGACCCTTACGTGGAGCATCACGGGGCGCTGGGCTCCTTCGCGACGGTCTATCTGGGGCAAGGCGCGGATGTCGTGGCCGACAGGCTCCGCGCGCTCGACGGCATCGACTACGTCGCGCCCAACGGCGAGGCCTGCGCCGCATTCGAACTGCCCGGGGACCGCATGGGCGACCTCGTCGTCGTGTCCGCGAAGGGCGTCGTTATCGGGACCAGCGAGGCGCGCCACGATCTGTCCGCCCTCGATGCGCCCTTGCGCTCCCATGGCGGCATCGCCGAGCAGATCGTGCCATTGATCCTCAACCGGATCGTCGCGGGGTTGGAGGGCGAACGGCGGCTGCGGAATTTTGACGCTTTCGATCTTGCGCTCAACCACGCAGTGGCGGATTCGACCGGACCGTCCACCAATCCAGGACGTCAAAAAACCTTGCCAGCGTAAAGCTCCGTCCGATGCCGCGGCGGGGTGAATCGGATGGCATCTTACCCGCGGCGCGGCTCTGAGGTATTGTCCCGGACCGGTGCGAGCATTAACTCTATGATCTCACTGGGCTAACCGGTCCACCCGAACAAGGCCCGGCAGCGCGACAACCGCTCGAGGCGCGTATGAGGTTCCTGATCCGCGGCATCGCCGGGATTCTGATGCTGGCCGCCACGGCCGGCATGATTGCATTCGGCGTGCTTGTCCTGATGGAGGCGCGTGAGGGCGATGACGGCCGCGGCCGGCCCGACGACGAGGAACGCAGCTTCGTGGTCAACGCGGCGACGCTGGAGCAGACCACGGCGTACCCGAAGATCGTCGCCTATGGTGAAATCCGCAGCTGGCGCAGCCTCGAGTTGCGGTCGTCCGCCGGCGGACGGCTGGTCGAAATCTCCCCGGTGTTTCGCGACGGCGCTGCGGTCAAGGCCGGCGATCTGCTGTTTCTGATCGACCCGGCCGAGGCCACGGCAAGGCTTGCCGATGCCCGCGCGGCGCTTGCCGACGCCGAGGCCGAAACGGCCGAAGCCGACGAGGCCGTCATACTGGCGGAGATGGAGCACGGCGCGGCGTTACGCCAGCGCGATCTGCGGCGCCAGGCGTTGATGCGGCAGCGCCAGTTGCTGGCCAAGGGTTTCGCGACCGAGGCCAGCGTCGAAGAGGCGGCGCTTGCCTTCGCCAGTGCCGAGCAGGCGGTTCTGGGCCGGGCCCAGGCGCTGATCGTCGCCCGCAAGCGGGTCGAACGGTCCGCATTCGGCGTGACCCGGGCGCAGATCGCGCTCGACGATGCCACCCGCATCGCCGGCGAAACACGCGTCGCGGCGCCGTTCGACGGCCTGCTGAGCGAGGTCGACGCGGTACTCGGCCGGCTGGTCACGGCAAACGAAAAACTCGGCGTTCTGATCGACCCGGCGGCGCTGGAAGCGGTGTTCCGGGTCTCCAATGCGCAGTTTGCGCGGCTGATCGACGAAGAGGGCGCGCTGCGGCAGGCCGCCGTGACGGTAACCCTGGATCTGGGCGATCTTCCGGTCTCGGTGACCGGCACCGTGGAACGCGCCGCCGCCGTCGTCGTCCAGGGGCAAAGCGGGCGTCTCGTCTATGCGAAGCTCGATGCGGGGTCGTCGACGATCCTGCGGCCCGGCGATTTCATCACCGCAACGATCGAGGAACCCGCATTGCAGGACGTCGCCATCGTGCCGGCCACCGCGGTCACGGCGGACGGCCGAATCCTGCTGCTCGATGCGGAGTCCCGTATTTCCGAGCGCACGGTCAGGATCCTGCGGCGCCAGGGTGACAGCCTCATCGTGGCCGGGGTGCCGTACGGCGCCAGCTACATCACCGAGCGGCTGCCGCAGCTGGGTCCGGGGGTCAAGGTCCGGCCCGCCGGTCAGGCCCCCGATGCCCCGCCCCGGCCCGAAAGCGGGCGCGGCGGCGGTGAAGAGCTTATCGCGATCAGCGACGAACGCCGCAAGGCCCTGATCGCCTTCGTCGAAAACAACCGGCACATGCCGGAAGACCGCAAGGCGAGCCTGCTGCAGCTCCTGAACCAGCCCGAAGTTCCGAAGCGCACGATCGAGCGCCTCGAAGCGCGCATGGCGGGGCAGGGGTGATGGTGCGGGATCGTCCCGGCAGCACGGATACCCATACCGGAATTTTCGGATACATGGTGCGGCACCGGACCGCGGCCAACCTTCTTCTCGTGCTCATGCTCGTCGGCGGTCTGGCGGCCGGCCTCAAGATCCGGACCCAGTTCTTCCCCGACGTGGTGCTGGAGACGGTGACCGTCCGCGTCGCATGGCCGGGCGCCGGCCCGGACGACATGGATCGGGCCGTCGTGGCCGTGCTGGAGCCAGCCTTGCGCGCCGTCGAGGGCGTGGAATCGTCCTACTCCGTTTCGCTGGAAAACAGCACGACGATCACCCTCGATTTCGAATCCGGATGGGATATGGGCCGCGCCACGGACGACGTGAAGTCGGTCGTCGATTCCACCGGGAACCTGCCGGAAAATGCCGAGGAGCCGGTGATTCGCCGGTGGGCCTACCGGGACCGGGTCACCGACGTGGTGCTCTACGGCCCGGCCGGCATCGATCAGCTCTCGCGCTATGCGGACGAACTGCAGGCCAGGCTGTTTCGCGAGGGCGTGACGCGCACCTCGATCCGCGGCGTCGCCGACCCGGTGATCCGCGTTTCGACCCCGGAAGCGATGCTGATCCGGCACGATATGACGTTGCGGCAGATCGCCGACGCGGTGACGGCGGAAAGCGAGGGCGATCCTGCGGGGGAGATCGCGTCCGGCGGGTCCCGCATCCGCGCCGGTGTCGAGCGCCGGACCGCCGAGCTGGTCGGCGACATCGCCGTCCGCTCGCTGCCCGACGGAAGCAAGCTTTACCTGCGCGATGTGGCGCAGATCGAGGTCGAGGGGGTCGAGCGCGGGACCGCCTACTATCACAAGGGCGATCCGGCGGTCGTGGTGCGGGTGGAGCGCAATGCGCTGGGCGACGCCATCGCAATGCAAAATCTGGTGCAGCGCGTCGCCGACGAGATGCGGCAGACCCTGCCGAAGGACGTGACGGTCCAGCTGACCCGCACGCGGGCGCAGGCGATCAAGGACCGGCTGACGATCCTGCTCGACAACGGGCTGCTCGGCCTCGTCCTGGTGCTGGCCTTCCTGTTCCTGTTCCTGTCGGCCCGCACCGCCTTCTGGGTTGCGGTCGGCATACCGACCGCGATGGCGGCGACGGTCGCGCTCATCTACGTGGCGGGGCTGACGCTCAACATGGTGTCGCTGTTCGCCCTGATCATCTGTCTTGGCATCGTCGTCGACGACGCCATCGTCGTCGGCGAGCATACGGATTTCCTCGCGCGGCGCGGGATGAGCCCGACGGATGCCGCCGTCACGGCGGCGCGGCGGATGTGGGCGCCGGTGTTCAGCGCCTCGATAACCACCGTCATCGCGTTCTCGGCGCTGGTCGTGGTCGGCGGCCGCTTCGGCAATCTGATCGTCGATATTCCGTTCACCGTGTCCGTCGTGCTGATCGCCAGCCTGGCGGAATCCTTCCTCGTCCTGCCGGCGCACATGCGCCATTCGCTGGCGGCGGGCAACACGCGCCCGTGGTACGACGCGCCGAGCCGCCTGTTCAACAGGGGCTTCACGTGGTTCCGCGACGGGCCGTTTCGAAGGTTCATCCGGCTGGTCGTCACGCTGCGCTATCCGATGATCGGCGCGGCGGTCATGCTGTTGCTGCTGTCGGTGTCGATCTATTTCGACGGCACCGTCCGCTGGCGCTTCTTCAACGCCCCCGAGCGCGGCTATGTCAGCGCGAATATCGCCATGTTGCCGGGCGCGAGCCGGGACGACACGCGGGCCATGCTCGCAGAAATGCAGCGCGCGCTGGATGTCGTCGATGCGCGCTATGCCGGGGTGCACGGAACGGCGCCGGTCGAATTTTCGCTGAACACCGTCGGCGGCAGCATGGGACGCGGCCTGCACGGCGCGCAATCGAAGGACCGGGACCTCCTCGGCGGCATCTCGATCGAGCTTATCGATCCCGACCTGCGGCCCTATTCCGCCTTCGCCTTCATGGCCGACTGGCAGTCGGAAGTCGTCCGCCATCCGATGCTGGAAACGCTCGCGCTGCGCGGACAGCATTTCGGCCCCGGCGGCGATGCCATCGATGTTGCGCTTTATGGCCAGGATACCGGGACACTGAAGGCGGCGGCGGAAGCCCTGAAAGCCCGGCTCGCGGGATTCCCGGCGGTCAGCGCGCTCGAGGATTCGCTTGCGTTCGACAAGTCGCAACAGGTGTTGACCCTGACCCCGCGGGGCGAGGCGCTCGGCTTCAATACCGACCAGATCGGCGCCGAGCTTTACGGACGCCTGCGCGGCATCGAGGCGGCCGAGTTTCCCATCGGCGCGCGCACGGCGACCATCCTCGTGAACCTGCCGGATGACGAACTGACCGCCGCCTTCCTGTATGAGACACGGATGCGGGCGCCGGGAGGCGGGTATGTCCCGCTCAGCGAGATCGTGCGGATCGACAGCACTCAGGGCTTCGCCTCGGTGCGGCGCGAGGACGGCCGGCGGGTCATCCGGGTGACCGGCGATATCTCCGAGGACGACCCGGAAGCCGCCGACACCGTCACGGCGGCGCTGGACGGCGATATCCTGCCGGATATCGCGGCCCGGTTCGGGGTCGACTGGCAGTTGCGCGGCCTTGCCGAACAGGAGAGGGAATTCCTGTCGGACGCGGCGGTCGGGTATGCCCTTTGTCTCATCGGGATCTACCTGACGCTCTGCTGGGTCTTCGGCTCGTGGGTGCGGCCGTTCGTCGTGATGGCGATCATCCCCTTCGGGGTGATCGGCATGATCTGGGGGCATCACTGGCACGGGCTTCCGGTCAGCATGTTCTCCATCGTCGGCCTGATCGGCATGTCGGGAATCATCATCAACGATTCGATCGTGCTGGTCACGACGATCGACCGGTATGCGGACCGCCGGGCGTTGTTGCCGGCGCTGGTGGACGGCGTGTGCGACCGGCTGCGGCCGGTGGTCCTGACCACCGCCACCACGGTGTTCGGGCTGGCGCCGCTGTTGTTCGAGACCAGCCGGCAGGCGCAATTCCTGATGCCCACGGTAATAACGCTGGTCTACGGTCTCGGGTTCGGCGTGTTCCTCGTGCTGGTCGTAACCCCGGCCCTGGTGGCCGTGCAGCGCGACATCGGGATCCTGCTGCGGTCGAGCCGGCGCCTCGCGGCCCATTATTCGCGTGGGCGGCGCCGAATAGCGCGGGCCGGGTCGTCCACGCCGGCGCGATGAGTCCCCACTCGAAGACGGACGCGGCCGCACGCGAGGATCTTGCCGAGTCGCTGTTCGGCGGCTGGCTCCGGCCCGAGATCGCGGTGCTGTTTTCGGCCGCCGTGTGGGGCACGATCTGGGTTCCCATTCGCCAGCTCAACGGCATCGGCTGGGACTCCGGTGTGGCGGCGGCGGCGAGCGCGCTTGCCGGGACCTTCTGCATCCTGCCGTTCATCCTGCGCCGCTGGCGCGAAGCGCTGGTCGTGCCGCCGGTGGTCTGGTTCATCGGCTTCCTGCTGGGATTCGGGGTTGCGCTCTACTGGGAGGGCATGGCCCGCGGCAATGTCGCGCGCGTCGTTCTGCTGTTCTACATGATGCCGGTCTGGACCGTGGTTCTGGCCCGCATCCTCAATCGCGAGCGCGTCACCCCGCGGCGGCTGCTCGGGGTCGCGCTGGGCATGGGCGGCATGATCGTGGTGTTCTCCCGGCAAGGCGGGCTGCCGGTCCCGAACGGCGCCGGCGACTATATGGGGCTGCTGTCGGGGATCGCATGGGCGCTCGCCTTCGTGCTGTGCGGCCGGCCGGGCGCCGAGAAGACGACCCTGGCGCAGTTCTTCATCAGCCTGCTGTTCCTCACGCCGGGCGTCTATCTGCTGGCGGTCCTGCCCGGGTCCCGCGAAACGGCCGCGGTACTGGCGGCGGCGCCCGGCGTTGCCGCCGCACTATTCTGGCTCGTCGGCCTCACGCTCGTGTGGCTGCTGCCCGGCATGTTCATGACGCTGTACGGCGCCGACCGGCTGAAGCCGGGCCAGGTTGCGATCTTCCTGATGATCGAGGTGGTCGTTGCGCTGGTCTCCTCGGCGGTCCTGATCGACGAGCCGTTCGGTGTCCCGGAAATCGTCGGCGCGGTCCTGATCCTGAGCGCCAGCCTGGTCGAGTTCGTCGGCGCCGGCGGCCGGCGCACGGCCGGATGAATGCGCCACTGTTCGGGACCGCATAAGCGAACCGTTCACCTTTGGCGTGGTAGCTTCGCAGATCCACACCGCCGAATGGTTCCGCCGCGGGTTTGAGGGAAAGGAAACCGAGACATGCCGCGACCAATCGCATCCGTCACCGCATTCGTGCTGCTGCTTTCATTCGGCGCTTGCGTGACACCGCAATCGGTGGAGGCGCCGCATGTCGCGCTGGGAAACGTGCGGCTGCTCGAGTCCAGGGGTCTCATGCAGCGGATTCGGGTCGACCTTCTGGTTTCGAATCCCAATGATTTCGACATTCCCTTGACCGGCCTCGATTTCAGCATGACGGTCAACGGCGCGGATTTCGCGAACGGGCTGTCGGAGGCGGCTGTCACCCTGCCGCGCCGCGGTCAGGCGACCGTTCCCGTCGAGGTCACGATCAAGATGCTGACCGTGTTCAATCAGATCCAGGCCGTGCAGAAGCGGGGCGCGCTCGACTATCGCCTGACCGGCAAGGCCTATCTCGACCATCTGCTGCTGCCCAGCGTCGACTTCGACCGGACCGGCAGCCTCAGCCTTCAGCGTGGCGGGCGCGGTTTCCAGGTACTTGAGAGCTAGTGGTGTGTATTAGACATATGGTACCCATGGGTCGCGTTTCCCGCCCCCTCGGTGCGTCGGGCGTGCTTGACGATGCTCCAGCATCGCCGGCGCACGCCCTCCTGCCGAGGAGACGGGAACCACGATCCCATGGGTACCATATGTCTAATACACACCACTAGGGCATGATCGCTATCGGGGCTTCGGACGGCGGCGGGCCGCCATGCGGCGCAGCGCCTCGGCCCGCCGCGACCCGGGGATCAGGTCGAGCAGATACTGCAGGCCGAATCCCCCAAGCGACCACAGCACCACCATTCCCGCCAGCAGCAGCAGGTTCGCGGGTGTCGGGTTCTCGATCAGGCGCCACAGGCTGTCGCCCAGAATGACCAGCAGCGCCAGCGTCGGGGCAAGGCCCAGCGCGACGCCCAGCTGGTGGTGCAGGGGCCGGATGTGGGACGCCCCGCAGACCATGTTGACCAGCGTAAAGGGGCCGAGCGGCGTGACCATCATGCCGACCACCACCGGAATGCCGCGCCGGCCCAGCTGGCGGCTGATGCGCGCCAGCCGCGGACCCATGAAGCGTCGCAGCCATGCCCGGCCGAGGCCCCGGCCAAGCAGAAACGACAGCCGGGCATTGAGCATCGAGCCCGTCAGCGCCAGCGCGAACGCCGCCGCCGGCGCATACATGACGGCGACGATCATGTTCAGCAGCGTGATCGGGAACAGGGTCGGGCTGGCGCCCAGATAAACCAGCAATACCAGCAACACCGCCCATTCGCTGCCGCGGATCGAGTCCGCCGCAACCCGCAGGCGTCCGGCATCGACATAGTCCTGCAGCGGGGTCGCGGTCCACAGGACCGCCACCGCCAGCACCAGCAGCGCCGGGATCGCCGCATGGCGGATCCTGCGGGCGACATAAAGGGCGAGGCGGATCGGACCCGAACGCCGCGGCCCGAACGGGCGTCTCGGATCGGCCCTGTCACCTGGTCTTGCGGCTGTCACGTTTTCTCCCGGCCCCGGTTGCGCCGGCCACAACATAAGCGAACGCGCGCGCCCGGGAAAGGCGGTGGTGCCGACCGCGCGCCCGGTACGGCCGCGATCGCCTCTAGAAATACAGCGAAATATCCCGGTGCTGCGAGAGGCAGCCGACGATTTCCTTGACCTGCTGTGCGGGCAGGCGCGGTTGCTGGCGCAGCCCGATGGTATCGCGGATCGCCGCCTCGTAGGCCTCCAGCCCGGGCAGGAGCTCGACCTTGGCCTGCCGGCGCCAGGCCATTTCCGCGGCGTGTTCGGCAAGCGCCTCGTCGATCAGTTCGAGCGCTTTTTCCGGGTCCGGCGTCTTGCCTCTGATCGCCCGCCGGGCTTTCGAGAGGAGCGAGCGGATATCGCGGGCGCCTTCGATCTCGCCGACCGCCCTTGCGACCTCGTTGATCCGCTCCGCGGCGGTGTCCGCATCGGCGCTCGCAACGATGTCCTTCAGGTCCTCCATGTCGTCCCGGGCCGCCTCCAGAAGATCGGTGGCGGCGACGACAGCGACGATCTCGCTGACCGGGCCGTAGGCGTTGTCGACGTTGCGGCGGTACGCCTTGCGCGCGTTGTCCTCCTGTTTCTGGAGCACCTGAACCGCCTTGCTCTGCGCGGCCCAGCTCTCGGGGATCCGCGCCTGCAGGTTCTTCCGTCTGGCCTCGAGCGCCCCGACCCGTGCCTCGACGGCGGGCAGGGTTGCCCGTTCCTCTTCCGAAGCGCTCGACATGCGCGCGATCCGGCTCATGGTCTCCGCGATCTCGGCATTGACCCTGGCGATATCCCGCTCGATACGGCGCACCTGGTCGCGCACCGGCGTGTAGGCAGCGGACTTTGCGGCGATTGCAGTCTCCGCCGCGCGGATGTCGGCGACCAGCGCGAAGGTCCCGCCGGCCTGTTCGAACGCATTGACAGCGTTGTTCTGCATATCCTTCGGCAGATATGACAGGTCCAGCTGGCGCGCCCCGTCGATCGCCGCCATGAGCTCGGCTCCGCGTGCGTCGTATTGCCGGAACAGATAATCCTCCAGGCAGTACTGCAGGCGCGGGTTCTGCGGCGGCGGCGCGGTGTCGGAGGTGAGCGAAATCCGGTTCGGCAGATAGTTGACCAGCCAGGGGCTGGCGCCGACGATGGCGAGGCCGACAAGCTGCAGGCAGATGAAGGCCACGACGCCCTTGTAGATCTGGATCGTGCGCACCACCGCCGGCGCAACGCCGCGCAGATAGAACAGGGCGAAGCCGAAGGGCGGCGTCAGGAACGAGGTCTGGATGTTGAGTCCGATCATCACGCCGAGCCAGACGGCGGTGATGTTCGCCGATGGATCGGCCAGCAGGATCGGCGCCACGATCGGCACCACGACCACGGCGATTTCGATGAAGTCCAGGAAGAAGCCGAGGACGAAGATCACCGCCATGACGATGATGAACTGGACCCAGAAACCGCCCGGCAGGGTGGTCAGGAAATCCTTGACCAGCTCCTCGCCGCCGAAACCGCGGAAGGCGGCGGTCAGCATCGCCGCGCCGAGCAGGATGATGAACACCAGCGACGTCGTCTTCGCGGTATCGACCATCACCTCGCGCAGCGTGTTTTCCGTCGCGAGCGTTCGCCAGAAGCTCCAGACGACCGAAACAACGAACCCGAGCGCCATGATGATCGCCAGAACCAGCGCGACGACATCGCCGCCGGTATTGATGTTCTTGACGTTGATCGGGTTGATGCCGGCGATCAGTGCGAGGGCGATCACCGACACGATGGACAGGATCGCCGGCCAATAGGCGCCCGGCTTGCCTTCGCGCAGCCGGTAGCCGGCCATGATCGTCGCACCGACCGCGCCGATCGCGCCGGCCTGGTTGACCGTGGCGACGCCCATGATGATGGAGCCCAGCACGACGAAGATCAGCGCCAGCGGCGGCACCAGGATCAGCAGCACGCGCAGCGCGAAATTCGCATCGTACTTTCCGGCGAAATGGACGGCAGGCGCCATGTGGGGCCGCAGCAGCGACAGCAGCAGGATGAACAACATGTACAGGCCGACCAGGACGAGCCCCGGGATGAAGGCGCCCATGAACATGTCGCCGGCGCTCGTCGACACGATGTCGAACTCAGACGGCATGGTAATCTGGCCGGTTGCCTCCTTGTAGAGGCCCTTGCGGGTGGTGCCGGCCTGGTCGACGGCGCTGGCCAGCTGGTCCGCCAGGATGATCAGCACGATCGACGGCGGAATGATCTGTCCGAGCGTGCCGGAGGCGGCGATCGTTCCGGTCGCCAGAGAGTTGGAGTAGTTGTTGCGCATCATGGCGGGCAGCGAGATCAGGCCCATCGCCACCACCGTCGCGCCGACGATGCCGGTGGTCGCCGCCAGCAGCGCGCCGACGAAGACCACGGAAATGCCCAGGCCCCCCGGCATCGGGCCGAACAGCTGCGCCATGGTCACCAGCAGGTCCTCGGCGATCTTCGAGCGCTGCAGCATGATGCCCATGAAAACGAACAGGGGAATGGCGATCAGCGTGTCCCGCTCGGCCTCCCAGTAGATGCCGCGGAAGTTGGTCACGCCGGCGGTCAGCCACTGCCACGGACCGCCCTGCGCGAAATAGGCGCTGGTGTCGCCCGCGAACAGCCAGCCGGCGAAGGCGGCGGCGCCGACGGCCAGAATCGCCGAGCCGGGCAGCGAAAATGCGACCGGGAATCCGGACCCCAATGCCCAGATCATCAGCACGATCAGCAGAACGAGAAAAACAAGCTCCATGGTGGTGTCTTCGTCTCTTCCGGCTCTATTGCGTCACGTCCGGCTCTTGCTCTCGCCCGCCAGGATCGCCGCGGAAATCGGCGACGCCTTCCAGCAGATAGGCGGCGAACTGGATCGCCATGGTCACGGCGAAAACGGCCAGGTAGCCGGCCAGCAGGTACTTGACGTACATGCCGAAACCCGATTGCGAGACCTCGAGCCGCAGGATCGGGCTGGTGATGATGGCCGTCGACTGGCCCAGCCCGACGACGAGGATGACCCAGCACAGCGGCAGTCCCAGCAGCATCGCGCCCACCGCATTGACCAGGCCCTTGGTCCGGTCGGTAAAGCCCGAATAGAGCACGTCGACCCGGACATGGCCTTCCTCGACCAGGGTATAGGCGCTGGAGAACAGGAACAGCCCGCCATACCAGAAGCGGACCATGTCGCCCATGAAGGCCTGCTCGTAGGAAAATACGAAGCGGGAGACGACGATCTGCAGCTCGGCCACCACGACCAGCAGCGCCAGCCACGTGAAGCCCAGCGTGCGCGTGACCGCGGCGAGGATCAGCGAGGCCAGGATCAGCGGGAAATGCACATAGGGCGCGCGAAACTGGCTGCGGCCAAGCTGCGTGGTGATGTCGGCGCCGACGAAGAACTCCAGCAGTTCCTCGACCCGCAGGAACGATATCAGCGCGTCGGCGAGGCCGACCAGAAACACCACCCAGAACGCGAACCTCGCGATATAGGCGGCGATCGCCGAAATCGTCTCATTGTCCTGCCGCAGGGTGCGGTCCCTGGATCGGACCACGAAAACCGCCGGCACTGCTATGGACAGCAGATAGATCAGCACCTGCAGCCACGCCGCCGCGGAGCCGTCCGGTCCGAATGCGCTGCCGGCGCCCGGCCATTCGCGCCAGAACGTGAGGTAGACATTCAGCAGATAGGCGAACAGCGTCCCGACGATCGTCCATGCAACGAAGCGAAAGCCCAGCACGGACGCTGTCCAGTGATAGTCACGGGCGATCCGACCGGTATCCGAAACTGACATAAGGCTGCGGCCTTGACGATCGTGGGACGGAGCCGGACTCCGTCCCACGATCTATCGTTGCGATCCGGCAAGCGCGCTGTGCGCGCGGGTCTCTTCCATGACCTGCTCGGCGGCCTCGCCGAAGCTGTCATAGACGTCGTCGTTGAACTCGCGCAGCTTGACGCCATGCTCGGTGATCAGCTTGTTCAGATAGGTCGCATTGTTGGCGTTGTTCTCCGACATCGCGATCTCGCATTCCATCTGGCACGCGGCCTCGATGGTCAGCTGCTCGGTCTTGGTCAGTGCGGCCCACCACTTCTGGTTCATGCCGAAGGACAGGAAGCCGCCCGGCTCGTGCATGCCGGGATAATAGTAATACTTGGCGGCCTCGTAGAATTTCAGGAAGTAGTCGTTGTACGGGCCGACCCACTCGGTCGCGTCGATGGCGCCGGAAACCAGGTTTTCGTAGATCTGGCTGCCCGGCAGCGAGACCGGTGAGCCGCCGACCTTGGCGATGACGTCGCCGCCGAGGCCCGGGATACGCATCTTCAGGCCCTTCAGGTCATCGGCCGATTCGATTTCCTTGTTGAACCAGCCGCCCATCTGCACGCCGGTGTTGCCGCAGGGCAGCGCCTTCAGGCTGAAGCTCGCGGCCAGTTCGTCCCATAGCGCCTGGCCGCCGAGATGATTGATCCACGCGCTCTGCTCGGTGTAGGTCAGGCCGAACGGCACCGAGGTGAAGAAGGCCCAGGCCGGGTGCTTGCCCTTCCAGTAGTAGTCGGCCGAGTTGTAGGCCTGCGCGTTGCCCGACGCCACTTCGTCGAACACGTCGAAGCCGCCGACGCGCTCGCCGGACGCGAAGTACTTGGTGGTGATCCTGCCGTCGGTCAGGTTGGTGATGCGCTGCGCGAGCCGCTGCGCGCTGACGCCGAGGCCGGGGAAATCGCGCGGCCAGCTCGATACGATGACCATTTCCTTGCGGCCCTGCGAGATGGCGGGGGTGGCGAGCGTGGTGGACGCCGCGGCGACGCCGGCGGCAATGCCTGCCTTGGTTATGAATGAACGCCGATCCATGTGTACCTCCTTGCTGTCTTTAAGTTGTCTTGTTGTCGCTCTTTCGAAGGCGGCCCGCCCCCCGTTGCCGATGGTGCGGGCAACTGGGAACTCTGCGGGCCTGTTCGGTCCACGGAGCCCGCCGCTTGAGCGATTGGTTGAATTAACGAATAAACGTGTCTGTCCCTGCAGCAGATGTTTGTTTTCGTTTTTGCACGCCGGCATACCGGCAGCGCCAAGATTATTATCCGCGTGAACCGCCTTTGTCTACATGCTGGGGGATTTCCGTCGCCCGGCGCGGCGAATACGGGATCGGCGCGCCGGCGGTCATGTTACGGACTCAGGATTTTCCAGCCGTCCCTGCCGAATCCCTCCAGCGGGCGAAAGCGGCTCTTGTAGGCCATTTTCGGACTGTCCGCGATCCAGAAGCCGAGATAGACGTAGGCAAGGCCGCGGCGCCGCGCTTCCTCGATCAGCCACAGCACCATGTAGCTGCCGGGGCTTCGCCGGTGCAGATCGGGATCGAAGAAACTGTATACGGCGGACAGGCCGTCCGGCAGGATGTCGATAAGGCAGGCGGCGTGCAGCCTGCCGTCCTCACGAAACTCGATAATGGTCGTATCGACGGCGCTGGCCAGGACCATCGAGGCATAGTCACGTCGGTTCATCAGGGCCATGTCGCCGTCGTCGTGACGCGACCGCACGTAGCGCCGGAACAGCTGGTACTGCTCGTCATCGATGGTCAGCGCCACATCCTCCGCGGTCATCGGTCCGTTGGCGTTCCAGATACGCCGCCAGGACCGGGTCCATTCGAAATGGTCCACGGGCACGCGCACGGGCACGCACGCGCTGCAGCCCGGGCAGGCCGGGCGGTAGGTGATATGGTGGGACCGCCGGAATCCGGCTGCGGAGAGGCGCCGGAAGACCTCGCGGCCGGTCGGCTCCAGCAGTTCCGTGTAGACCTGCCGTTCCACACGTCCGGGCAGGTAGGGACACGGCATGGCGGTCGAGTGTCGGAACAGGACGATGCCGGTGACCAGCGAATCGGCGCGACGTTGGTTGCTCATCCACTGATTATCGCCAGACTGGCACGTCTGGCAACATGTCTTCGGAATAAGTGCTCAGACCGCTTGCCCGCCGGCGTTCACCACGATGACCGTTCCCGACAGGTAGTCGTGAAGGCAGCGGCCGCGTTCGTTGAAGAACGCAACGATCAGAAGTAGGCCGGTCAGGGCCATGCTGGCGTAGAACAGCAGGGTCAGCAGCCCGGCCTGCAGATAGTCGGGAGCGCCGCCGTCCAGGCGGCGCACATGGACGCCCGTCATGCGCATCCCGATGGTCGCCGAATCGGGGCCGCCGATCAGAAGCGTGTGGTAGGCGAGCGGGATGAGCGGTGTCAGGATCGCGGCGAGCGCGGCCAGCATACCCAGCGTCAGCACCACCAGCACCCACAAGAATCCCGTCACGCCGAGCAAGATCGCCACGTCGATCAGGTACGCGAAAACGCGTCTGAGAATAACGCCGTCGAACAGTTCCGGCCGGCTCAGGTGATCGGGCGGCTCGGCCCACGAAAACGGTCCTGTCGGCTGGTCCGGCAGCGATTCCGGCGCCACATCTGCCCCCATATGTTGCTGTCGCACCCAGTTATATCTTGGGTCGCATCGCTGTCCGCGCAAGCTTTTGCGGCGATTGCGCCAACATTCCGGCCGCGGCGGTCTACGCCTGCCGCGCCGTGTCGCGCAACTGCCCGACCTCGAATCCCGCGTCGGTCAGCCGCCCGACTACTTGCCTTATATGATCTTCGTCCCGGGTTTCGACGACCACGTCGAGTTGGGTTTCCTTGGCCGGTATGTCGTGGAACATGCGCTGGTGATAGATCTCCACGATATTGGCCCCGCTGGCGCTGATCTCGGTTGCCACCCTGGCCAGGTATCCGGGCTCGTCGGGAATCAGAATTCGCAGCCGCGCAAGGCGGCCCGCGCGTGCGAGGCCACGCATCAGCAGCGCGGCAAGCAGCCGCGAATCGATATTCGCGCCGGATACGATCAGCCCGACCCTGCGCTTAGCGAAGCGGTCGCCGGCGGAGTCGAGCGCCGCAAGCGGGGCCGCGCCGGCGCCCTCCGCCATCACCTTTGCGCTCTCCATCATCGCCACGACCGCGGCCTCCAGCGACGGCTCGTCAACCAGCACGATGTCGTCGACATGGGCGCGGATGATCTCGAGATTCAGCGCGCCGGGCCTCTTGACCGCGATGCCCTCGGCCAGGGTATGGCCGCCCGTCGCCGGGGGTCCGCCCGACAGCGCCGCGCGGGCAGAGGGATACATCGCCGCCTCGACCCCGACGACCTCGATCGCCGGGTTGACGGCCTTGGCCGCGACGGCGACGCCCGAGATCAGGCCGCCGCCGCCCACCGGCACGATCAGCACGTCCAGGTCCGGCTGCGCCGCCAGCATTTCGAGCGCCACCGTTCCCTGTCCCGCGACGATCGCCGCATCGTCGAAGGGATGGATGAATGTCAGGCCCTGCGATGCCGCCATCTCGTGGGCATAGGGCGCGGCCGCGCCGACGTCGTCGCCGTGCAGCACCACCCGTGCGCCGAACGCCTCGGTGCGGCGGATCTTGTTGAACGGTGTTCCGTTCGGCATCACGACGGTCGCGCGGATGCCCAGCCGTTCCGCGTGGTATGCGACACCCTGCGCATGGTTTCCCGCGGACACCGCGATGACGCCCGCCGCAGCCTGCGCGCCGTCGAGAGTCAGCAGCTTGGCCAGCGCGCCGCGGTCCTTGAACGATCCGGTACGCTGCAGGGACTCGAGCTTGAGATATACCTCCACCCCGTTGCGGTCGGACAGTGCCGCCGACCTCACGGTCGGCGTGGCGACGATCTGGCCCGCAAGGCGCTCCGCCGTGGCACGGATGTCATCGATGGTGACGGTCATGTCGGCGGGCATGCTAACGTTGGGCGGGCGTCAGCACCAGACGCTCATAACCGGCGGCGGCGATCTCCTCGCGGCTGCCGGCGATGCGGATATAGGCGCCGTCCCGCCACGGCTCCAGCAGGTCGCGGTAGTGCGGCGAGAGCGGGTTGCCGGACTGGCCGGGCGGCATCATGTAGCGGCTCGCGGCGAGGTCCGACAGATCGTAGATGCCCCGGTAACCCGCGCCGTGGACGTGCCGGAACGGCGCGGCGGCGTCGCCGCCGGCGACGGCGCCCACATTGACCGTGTGGTCGCCGCCGTCCGACGGGATCGACAGGTTGGCGAGCCAGGACAGCACCGGCACGTCGCCGAGCGCATGGTGCCGGAACGCGGCCCGGTGCAGGTCTCCCCACCGCCAGCCCGCGATGTCGTGACCCAGCCGGGATGCGATGCCGTCGAGCGCGCGCTCGAGCGCGCGGCGCAGGACCGGCCCGCAATCCTGCACCGATCCCGACTGCGCGTCGCCGCACCAGTGCCGGTTGCGCGTCAGTACGGCGCGGATGAATCGGGGACGGTTGCGCCAGTACTGCGGGAAGTGCGGGCCGAGCTCGTCCGCGGCGATGCCGCGCATCGCCTCCCGCAGCCACGCCGCGTAGATCAGCGGCTCGGGCCGGTCCCGCCGCATCCGCAGATCCCAGATCCGCAGCATCTCCACGGCGCGCGCCGCGTCGCCCTCGACGCGGCCCGCCTGCTCCAGCATGACCGGCAGCAGGTCGCGCGCCGCATCCGACAGCACGTCGGTCTGGAGCGACGCCATGTCCTCCACCGAATGCCGTGCGCGCACCTCGAGGATTTCCGCGATACGCCGGGCCCGGTGCGGCTCTTCCCAGTCGCGGGCGATGAACCAGGGATATCCGTCGTCCACGAGTCTGTTGTTGGCGTTGAAGAGGATCCCCGTTTCGGGGTCCAGGAGCCGGGGGCGCTCGTCCTTCGGTATCAGCCCGATCCAGTCCTGCAGTCCACTGGCGCCGGCGGCGGGGAGGCTGCCGTCGCCCCGCCGCCGCACGGGTATGCGGCCGGGCGCGACCATCCCGATGGCGCCCTGCGCATCGGCGAAGAATATGTTGAGCGCGGGCGCCTCGAAATCCGCTGCCGCGGCCGCGAACGAGGCGGCGTCGCGGGCCAGCGGCATCGCCGCCAGCGCCTCCGCCGTCGCGTCCCCGGCCGCCTCGGACGCCGAGGCCAGGGCGATCACCGCGTTCATTCCGGCGACCGCGTCCATGCCGGCAAGGAAATCCGAAATCACGGGACCGTGGCGCGTCGCCCGGACGGGCAGGGATACCGGGTCCGACCCCTTGACCAGGATCGTCTCGCTACGGGTGATGAAGGGCCGCGGACCGTCGGGCGTCAGATAGCGCGCCGGATCGGCCGGGTCGATCGTCTCGACGAACAGGTCCTGGGTGTCGCCGCCCATGCTCGTCATGCCCCACGCCACCGACCCGTTGTGGCCAAGCACGGTGAACGGCACGCCGGGCGCGGTTGCGCCGGTAAGCTCGAGCCCGGGCGTGACGAGGCGCGCGAGGTACCACGGGCCTGGCGCCGCCAGCCCGAGATGCGGATCGTTGGCCAGGATCGGTGCGCCGCTCCTACTGCGGTCCGGCCCGATCACCCAGGCGTTGGACGCACCCCGCGAATCCAGCCAGAAGGGCGTCGTCGCGGGGCGGTCGAAAAGCCCGTCGATTCCGGCCGCGGCCGCCTGCTCCGGCGCGCCGATCGTCACCGGGGCATCCGGCGGCCCGGCCGGCCACAGTTCGACGAGCAGCGCCTTCGGCAGCCGCAGGGCAAGGCGTGCCCGCAGCAACTCGGTGGTCCAGTTGGTCGAGAGCTGGTAGGCCAGCAGCCGCCCCCACACGAGGCTGTCGGCGACGCGCCAGGGTTCGGGTTCGTATCCGAGCAGCGCGAATTCCGGGGGCAGGGCGGCGGCGCGGTGGTCAAGCCAGGCGTTGATCCCGGAGGCATAGGATTCGAGCGCGCCGCGGGCTTGCGGCGACAGCGACCCGGACTGCGCCTCCGCCAGGCGGTAGAGGCCCAGCGTGCGGAAGAAGCGGTCGGCGTCGAGGGCGCGCTCGCCCATCACTTCGGCCAGCCGCCCGGCGCCGAGTCGCCGCGTGAACTCCATCTGCCACATCCGGTCCTGGGCATGCACGTAACCCAGCGCGAACCAGGCGTCCGGAAGCGAGTCCGCGAAGATGTGCGGCACACCGTAACGGTCGCGCCAGATTTCGACCGGCGTGGACAGGCCCGCAACGACCCTCTCGCCGCCGGTCTGCGGCAGGGTCCGCCAGGCCCAGAACGAAAGCGCCGCGATCGCCGCGCCGGCGGATACCAGGAGGATCGCCGCCACCCGGCGCAGGACGCGCCGGCGGCGTGACCGCCGGTTCGGGGCCGTGCCGGTCATGCGGCATCATCCTCCATGCGGGCGGAGATGCGCCGTCAGGCGCTCTCGCCGGAAATCTGCCCCAGCCTTCCGGCCTTGCGCTTGTCCTGGGATTTGCTGCGGCGTTTGTTGAGTCCTTCCTTGCGTCTAATCTGGTAGGCCTTCTGGCGTATGCTGACTTTCTTCATTCTCGTCTCCTGAGATGCACGATTCCAGGGTCCCGGAACTGACCCGCAAATCCCCGATGGTTGCAGTATTCGACGTCGCGAAGATTTTAATCGATTATTACCGCTTGTCTGCCAATATCATATGCTGTAGAGGGCGCGCTCGCCGCTTTGATAGCGGAACCGGACGCCTGAACACGAGTGGTTCCCGCAGCGGATATATCGGGCCGCAGAGGGCCGCAACCAGCGTTCCTCATCAGGATGGATCGTTATGCGCAACACGTCTGACCCGCGATTCGACGAAATCGGACGCGACGCCGATGGCGCCGCCGGCGTCCTGCCGCGCGGTCACAGCATTTCGGCGCGGTCGTTCGACGACCCGGACAGCATGGTTGCCGCCATGCGGCCGGGCTATCCGGTCTATTGCCTGAGGCCGCACACGCTTGCCGCCAATGCGCGGCGGTTTCTCGACGGTTTCCCGGGGCTGGTGATGTACGCTGTGAAATGCAACCCGCATCCGGCGGTGCTGTACCATCTCCACGAGGCGGGCATCCGCCACTTCGATACCGCGTCGCTGCCCGAGATCGCGGCGGTGCGCGAAGGGCTGCCGGAGGCCGAGGCCTATTTCATGCATCCGGTCAAGTCGCGGGCGGCGCTGTTGTCGGCGGCGAAGGTCTATGACGTGCGGCACTACGTGATCGATCATGCCGACGAATTCGCCAAGATCGCCGAGGTGACGGGCCGGACCGACATCGATATTCTGGTTCGCCTGTCGACGCCGGGCGCCGACGTCCTGTTCGAGCTGTCGCGCAAATTCGGCGCGGCGCCGGGCGAGGCGGCGCAACTGCTGCGCATGGTCCATGAGGCCGGCTTCCGCACCGGGCTTGCCTTCCATGTCGGCTCGCAATGCGGCGATCCCGGCGCCTGGCGCACGGCCCTGGACAGCGCCGCCGCGGTGATCCGCGACGCCGGCGTGCCGATCCGTTATCTCGATGTCGGCGGCGGGTTCCCGGCGAACTACGACAACCACGCGACGCCGCCGCTCGAGGACTACTTCGCCGCGATTCGCGAGGGACTCGCCGCCATGCCGGTGGGCCCCGACTGCACCGTGATGTGCGAGCCCGGCCGCGCACTGGTCGCCAACGCGGTATCGCTGGTCACCCAGGTGCATCTGCGCAAGGACGATTCGCTGTACATCAACGACGGCATCTTCCACAGCATGAACGAGCCGGCGGCGGTCGGCATCCGGCATCCCGCACGGATGATCCGGCCCGACGGCCCGGGCGCCCGCCACCTGGCCGAGTTCACGATCTACGGGCCGACCTGCGATTCGACCGACGTGATCCCGCACACGATGGCGCTGCCGGCCGATATCGGCGAGGGCGACTGGATCGAGTTCGGACAGATGGGCGCCTATTCCAACGCCATGTCGACCCGCTTCAACGGCTTCCATCCGGACACCTTCGTTACCGTGAAGTCTCCGCCCTTCCAGCCGGTGCGGCGCGGCTAGCGCCTCGCGGCGCCCGGCGCGCGGCGTTCCGGCAGGGTGTCGTAGACCAGCGCGGCGAGCACGATCGCGGCGCCGAGCATCGCCTTGGGCGTCGGCATCTCGCTGAGCACGGCCCACACCAGCAGCGGTCCGAGCACCGCCTCGGTCAGGCACAGGAGGCCGGCCTCGGCCGACTGCAGGAACCGCACGCCCCTGGTGAACAGCCATGTGCCGAGCGCCATCGAGAAGAGGCCGATCAGCATGAGGTAGGGGATGTCCTGGCCGCGCACGTCCAGCGGGTCGGTGATCAGCATCATGGCCGCGGCGATCACGATCCCGGCCATGGCGTTGGACGGCATCATGTCGACCGGCTTGCCGTCGCGCAGCGGCGCGCTGCGCAGGGCGACGATGTTGACGGCGAAGAACAGCCCCGTCGACAGCGCGAAAAGATCGCCCCAAAGCTGTCCGCCGCCCAGCGATCCGGACACCATCGTGACGATCCCGCCGAAGGCCAGGACCATCGCGACGAGGGTGCGCCGCCGCACCCGTTCGCCCAGGAACACCCGGCCCAGGATCGCCGAGAACAACGGCGCCGTCGCCAGCAGCACGTAGGTGTTCGCCACCGTCGTGCGGTTCAGCGCAAAGATGTAGCCGCTGTAGGCGAACGCCAGGCTGCCGGCCGCGACCAGCCCCGGCCGCCCGGTGTCGAGGACCGCCCGCACGAGGCGCCGCCGGTGCGCGACGCCCAGCCAGATCCCCAGCGCGAGGGCCATCAGCCCGCCGCTCCAGAACAGGATCTGCCAGTCGTCGGCCCGCACCAGCCGGACCCACAGCCCCTCGGTGCTCCAGCACAGCGTGGCGCCCAGGACCAGCAGGATTCCGCGCGGTCTGTTGCTCATTGTCCCACGTTCCCAAAGTCCGGTGCCGAAAATCGCGCGATGGCTTCCCAGCGCGCCGGCAGCGTAATATGTTGGTGCGGCCGTGACACGGAGAATCGACGCATGCCGATGATGCAGCGCAGCCTCGCCTGCCTGAATCCGAATGGTTTCCACACGGTCGCCTACACCGAATGGGGAAGGCCGAAAAAGAGGTCCACGCTGGTCTGCGTGCACGGCATGACCCGCAACGGGCGCGATTTCGACATGCTGGCCGCGGCGCTGGAGGATGGCTGGCGCGTGGTCTGCCCCGACGTCGCCGGGCGCGGCACGAGCGACTGGCTGCCCGACCACCACGATTACGGCTACCCGCAATACCTTGCCGACATGACGGCGCTGATCGCGCGGCTGGACGTCGAGAGCGTCGACTGGATCGGCACCTCGATGGGCGGGCTGATCGGCATGATGCTGGCGGCGCAGCCCAACACGCCGATCCGGCGGCTGGTGATCAACGACATCGGACCGTTCATCCCCAGGGCGTTCCTGGCGCGGCTCAGGGACTATGTCGGCAAGGACCCGCGGTTCCCCGACCACAATGCGCTGGAAGCTTACCTGCGGCAGGTGCATGCGCCGTTCGGGCCGCTCGACGGCAGCCAGTGGCGGCACCTTGCCGAGCACAGCGCGCGGACTCTAGCAGGCGGCGGCTACGGGCTGGCCTACGACCCGTTGATCGCCGCCGCGGCGTTCACCGAGGACGAGCCCGAGGACGTCGAGATGTGGGACATCTGGGACCGGGTCGAATGCCCGGTCCTGGTCCTGCGCGGCGCCAGGTCCGACCTGCTCTTGCCGGAAACGGTGCGCGAGATGACGCAGCGTGGCCCCAGCTGCGATGTCGAGGAGATCGCCGGCTGCGGCCATGCGCCGGCGCTGATGAACGAGGCGCAGATTTCCCTTATAAGGAAATGGCTTGACCGATAGTCCGGAGATTTCGGTCGAGGATTTCCCGCCGTTCCGGCCGCGCCCGCCGTGGTGGGGCGGCGACCTGCAGACCATGCGCAACAGCCTCGCGCTCTCGCTGGGCCTGATGCGTTCCGAGCTGCCGGGCACGCGCATCGAACTGGCGCCGGGCGACGGCAGCGGCGACCGGCTGGTCGCGGTCCTGACCGAGGGCAGGGACGGCGCCCGCCGCCCGCTCGCGGTGCTGCTGCACGGCCTGACCGGGTGCGACGCGTCGAGCTACATGGTGGCGACCGCGCGCCATCTGGCCGGTCTCGGCCATCCGGTGCTGCGCCTCAACCTGCGCGGCGCCGGCCCGTCCGCCGCGACCTGCCGGCAGCGCTATCACGCCGGGCGCGGCGCCGACATCGCCGGGGCGCTGGCGGCGCTCGATCCCTTGCTGTTGCGCGACGGCGTGGTGCTGGCCGGGTTTTCGCTGGGCGGCAACATCCTGCTGAATTTCCTCGCGATGCACGGGGCGGGTCTGCCGGTGCGTGCCGCCGCCAGCGTCTCGGCGCCGATCGACCTCGCGGCCTCGTCACGGCGCATAAGGGCTTGGCGCAACAGACCTTACGAGCGTTACCTGGTGCGCCGCATGAAGGCCGACTGGGCGGGGTCGGAGCTCACCGAAGGCGCGCGGGCGGCGCTCGGCACGGTGCGCAGCGTCTACGAGTTCGACGACCTTCTGGTGGCGCCGCAGAACGGTTTCGGCACGGCGGAGCGCTATTACGCGGAATGCGCGGCGCAGCGCGTCATGGGCCGCATCCGCGTGCCGACCCTGCTGATCCACGCCGCCGACGACCCGTGGATCCCGGTGGACGCCTATAGCACCTATGACTGGGCCGGCAACGCTGCGCTCACGCCGCTCGTCGCCCCCGGCGGTGGCCATGTCGGCTTCCACGACCGCGCCGCCCCGCCGAACTGGCACGACCGCTGCGTCGCCCGGTGGTTCGCGGCGCATTAGAAGCCCCTCTTCCGCTTGCGGGGGAGGTGTTGGGGAGGGGGTGAAAGGGCGGTAAGCCCTTTATTTTCAGGTCTCGCGAGATGGGCGGGGATAGTGTGTGGCAACCGCGCAGGGCGCGGTTTCCTATGTTCGTCCCACCCCCTCCCAACCCTCCCCCGCCCAAGCGGGAGAGGGCTAATTGCGGCGCCGCGCGCAGCCGGCTGTACCGGGGAACCCACGGATATCACCGCCACCTCCCTCTGTGTCTCTGTGGTTAAATTTTCCCCGCCATCTTTCGCGCCATGTCGACGGCGAAGTAGGTCAGTATTCCGTTGGCGCCGGCGCGCTTGAAGGCCATCAGCGCTTCGGGGATGACCTTCTCGCCGTCGAGCCAGCCGCGCTCCACCGCGCCGGTCAGCATCGCGTACTCGCCGCTCACCTGGTAGGCGAAGGTCGGCAGGGCGAAGGTGTCCTTCACGCGCCGGACGATGTCGAGATACGGCATGCCCGGCTTGACCATCACCATGTCGGCGCCCTCGGCGATGTCCTTGGCGACCTCGCGCAGCGCCTCGTCGGAGTTCGCCGGGTCCATCTGGTAGGTGCGCTTGTCGCCCTGCAGCGCGCTGCCGGAGCCGACGGCGTCGCGGAACGGCCCGTAGAAGCCGGACGCGTATTTCGCCGCGTAGGCCATGATCCTCGTGTTCCGGTACCCGGCCCCGTCCAGCGCCGTGCGGATCGCCGCGATGCGCCCGTCCATCATGTCCGATGGCGCGATGGTGTCGCAGCCGGCCTCGGCCTGCACCAGCGACTGGCGGCACAGCACCTCGACGGTCTCGTCGTTGAGGATCTCGCCGTCGCGCAAGAGGCCGTCGTGGCCGTGGCTGGTGTACGGGTCCAGCGCGACGTCGCAGACCAGCACCATCTCCGGCAGCGCGGCGCGCACCGCGCGGACCGCCCGGCACATGAGGTTGTCCGGGTTGCAGGATTCGGCGCCGTCCTCGGTCTTGGCCTCGGGCGGCGTGACCGGGAAGATCGCCAGCGCCGGAATGCCCAGCGAAAACGCCTCCTCGGCCGCGCCGACCAGCAGGTCCACCGACAGCCGCTCGACCCCCGGCATCGACGGCACCGCGACGCGCTGCCCCTCGCCGTCTACGACGAACACCGGCCAGATGAAATCGGCGGGGGAGAGGATGTTCTCGGCGACCATCCGCCGGACCGGATCATGCGTGCGGTTGCGCCGCATGCGGCTCGCCGGGAAGGCGCCGGGCGTGGGGTCGAAGGGGCCTTGGGTCATGGGGCTATCCTCGCTGCGTTCAGCGCGGGATATTAGGGGAGAGCGGGGAAGGGGGCAACGGCGCGCTCGCCCCCGGATGCGCAAGGCTGGTGCGAGGGGTCTGCCTTCTTTCCTGAGCGGCAGACTGATACTCTGGGATATTGGTTCGCAAGCGTATGGCGCTCGCAACGGGCTGGGGGCCACTTGATCTGCATATTGCATGGCTATTTGCTCGAGGGTTCCGGCAGCAACCTGTGGACCCGCGCCATCGTGCACGCGTTGTGCCGCGAAGGGCACGCTGTCCATCTGGTGTGCCAGGAGCCGCATCCGGACATTTATGACTTCATCGCCGCCGCCTACGTTTATGAGAACGACGGTTCCGTGGCGACGCTCTTCGAGCGGGATACGCCTTACGCCGCGGGTTGCGTGATGCACAAGCCGCGGCTCGGCGATACCCTGCCCGTATATGTGGGCGACCGGTACGAGGAATTCGCCCATGCGGTCGCGATGGTCGAGCTGCCGGATGAGGCGATCGAGGCCTACCTTGCCCGCAATGTCACGGTGGTCGAGCGGGTCGTGCGGGATCACGGCGTAACATCCATGCACGCCAACCATGCCGTGCTCATGTCGGTCGTCGCCGAACGGGTGAGTGCTGCAACCGGCGTCCCGTTCGCCGTCATGCCGCATGGCAGCGCGATCGAATACGCCGTCAGGAAGGACCGCCGCTTCCACGTGCTGGCCGCCGGCGCCCTCGATCGGGCGGCCCGCATATTCGTGATCGGCCCGGAGATGCGCCGGCGGATCGTCGATGTATTCGGGGAGCTGGCCGGGATCGGGTCGCGAATCTCGGAGCTCAAACTCGGCGTCGATACGGAGGCGTTCACATTGGTCGACCGGAAGGATCGCGCCGGCCGGATCGCGACGCTCTCGGCGGTCCTCAAAGACCTGGAGCGCGGCAGGCGCCCGCAAGCGGTGCGACGCCTTCGCGGGCGGCTCCACAGCGGTATCGGATGCGAGGCGCTACTGGCTGCCCTGGCGGAGGCGCGGGGTTACAGGGGGAAACTGCCCGATGCCGGAATCGAGGCGAAGCTCGCGACCGTCGATTGGGGCCGCGACGAGATATTGCTGTATGTCGGCCGGCTGATTGCGGGCAAGGGGGTGCAGAACATCGTCGCGGCGCTGCCGCGCATCCTCGAGTCGAATCCCCGCGCGCGCCTCGTCATCGTCGGCCACGGACCGCTGAGGGAAGTCCTGGAGGCCTTTCTCTGGGCGCTGGAACATGGCGACCGTACGCTGGCCGAAAATATCGTGCGCTGGGGCAGCACGCTCGAAGGCCGCGAGGCGAAGCCCTTGGAGGCGATCCGCCTTCATTTCGAGGCGCTGGAGGCCTTGGGTGAACTCGATGACTATTTCAGGACCGCGCAGCGGGTCATAAGGCCGCAGCGCGTGATCTTCACCGGCTACCTCACGCACGCGGAGCTCAAACACCTCATGCCCTGCTGCGACGTGGCGATTTTTCCCTCCGTCGTGGCCGAGGCCGGACCACTCGTTTTCCTGGAGGCCCTGGCGTCGGGCGCTTTCCCGCTGGGCACGTACTTTGCCGGCATGGCGGCGAGCATCGATTCCGTGGCCGGCAACCTGCCCGGGGAGGATGCAGCGCTCATGAAGCTGAGCCCGGATCCATCCCGGACCATCGCCGACATCGTCGCCAATACGAGAAAAGCCCTGGCGCTGGGCGGCCGCCATGCGGACAGGCTGCGCCGCTCGGTGATGGCACGCCACGACTGGGTCGAGTTGGCCCGAACGCTCGCCGCTGAATTGACCGCGCTAAGGTCCTGACCGACTGCGATTCATGCTTTGCACGGCGAGGTTTTGCACGGAACCTCATCCATGCCCGAACCTTTGCGAGGCCAGTCGGTGGTGGCCCGCGTCCGCGACGACGAATACCGGCCATATGAATCCGGCGGGGGAAAGCGTGTTCTCGGCGACCATCCGGCGCACCGGATCAAGCGTGCGGTTGCGCCGCATACGGCTCGCCGGGAAGGCGGCGGGCGCGGGATCCAGCGGGCCCGCGGTCACGGGCGGAATCCTCGCTTGCATTGCACCGATTTAGCGGCAGGTTATACGGAGCCGAATCCGGTCCCCGGCATCCCCGGCCGGTCCACCCGGCCGCCGGCGGACGCGGAAAGGCAAAGGAGGAAGATCATGGATATTCAGACCCTGACGGCCTTTTTCATGTGGTGTACGATCGTAAACGTCGCCCTGCTCGCCTGGGCCATGATGTGGTTCGTACTGGCCCCGGATTTTACCTACCGGATGCAGAGCAGATTCTTCCCGCTCCCCCGCGAGACCCACAACGTGGTTATCTATGCGTTCCTCGGGCTGTACAAGCTCGGCATCATGGTCTTCAACGTCGCGCCCTGGGCGGCGCTGCTGATCATCGCATAAATCGGGAGCCTCCAACGGGGCTCCGCACGTCAGGGCGCCGCCGCGCGCCAACCCGGACTGGAACGGGGTTGTTTCCGGGCCCTCGCCTCCAGGTGATCCTGCCACGCGAAGGCCCCGCCGGGCCGGCTTCGCAGCCGCGGCCGGCGGGGCGTTTCGCGGGTTCGATTCCAGATCACAGCCTTAGTTGCCGTCTTTAACTAATCATCATCGTCGTCGTCATCGTCGTCGTCTTCATCGTCATCGTCATCGTCGCCGAAGATGATCTCTCTCGCTTTGCCCTTGAGCTCGAAGATGTGCAGGCCGGTATTGGCCCGATCCGCCGTGTAGATGAAGCCGTTGTCGTCGACCTCCACATTGTTGGTCTGGATCGCGATCTTGCCGTCGCGCGGGGCCGTGTTCGCGGTGATCTCGGGAATGAAGTACGCAACCTCCCGGGGGTTGACCGGATCGCGGATGTCGAAGGCCCTGACGCCGGCGTTGAACCACGCAACGAAAACCATCTTCTTGTAGTAGGGCGGCGTCATGCTTTCGTTCGACGAATGGCTGCCGAAACGTCCGCCCGCGTTGCAGAAGTCGCCGTCGGCTTCCCGCACGTCGAGGTTGGAGACCGGGAACGGATGGGCCTCGTCGGTGATGTCCACCAGATAAGCCCGCTGCCGGCCTTCGATGCGTGCCGGATCGGTCTCATTCTGGGAGCATTCGTTGCGCAGCGACTCATTCACCAGAACCACATAGTCGTGCACCCCGCCGGTCGGATCGTCGGCGAGGCTGGGAATCTCCACGTCCAGCACCGGGAACGTGGTGTGGGCGCCCGAGGAGGACGGCGTGAACAGCCGGCTGACCACCGGCGCCGCCAGTTCATCGGCGGTCGGGTTCGCCGGATCCCCCAGCGATCCGGCATCCAGCAGAACGTCCCGATCCAGGATGACCAGAATGCCGTTCGCGTTGGTCCCATGCCCGCAATAGACCCGGTTCCGTTCCGGGTGCATCGAGATGCAGCCATGCAGCGAGGTGGGCACGGGCTCGATGGTGGATCCGGGCTGCTGGCCGTCGAGGCCGAAGTTGCGGATGAAGACCGGGTTCGCCGGGTCGCTCAAATCGAAGATCTGGGTCATCCGGTTGGTCCGCCAGCCGGGCACGCCGGACGCCAGGTAGGCGATGCCGGTATCGCACTCCCACCAGGTCTTGTGGGTCCCGCCGAGGCCGTCCACGACAATGCTAACCTGCACCGGATTGGCGGGATCGGTTACGTCTTCGACGATATGCGCGATGTTCCCGTCGGTGCGCAGCAGGTAGGTCTTGCCGGCGATTCCATCGGGCAGGTCGTCGCCGCTGCAGGTCCGGACCATCTGCGCGCCGGCGGCTCCCTCGATATGGTGGAGGTAGACCGGGTTCGCGGGGTCGGTCACGTCCACGATCGAGACGCCGTTGGTCTCCACCATGCCGGTCAACGGGTTCAGGGCGCTGCCGTTGTGGTGTCCGACATAGGCGATGTAGCGCCCGTCCTGGGCCGTGATGATCGGCTGGTAAGCGGACCGCGCCTGCAGGTCGTTGTGGCCCACCAGCTTCATATTCTTGCTGATTTTGTCCGCGTCCGCCGCCGCCGGCAGGGCAAGCAGGCCCGCCACGGCCAGGGCCGGAACCGCCAGCGCCGCAAACGATTTCACTCGCCGTGAGCGAGCGGTCATCTTGCTTGTCTTCATCACTTGAATCTCCCTTTGTTCCGCCTCGATTACTTCCATGGGGGGCTTCTTTGAAGTGCTGGAAAACATTCACATCGAACTCCGTCGATAACGACGGGTCCGTTCGTCGGGTCCGCCAGGAGCGAACGACAGCGCTTCCGCGACCGGTTGGCCGGGAATCACGCGTGTCTAATCGTGAACGTGTTCCGAGGTTTCCACTGGCTGCCCCCTGCTTATGGACATTTGCTAGCGTGGAAAACACGAAGAGACTAGAAGTCCCGACAGGCTTTGGCAATCGAAATTTGATTGTACATTTTATGGCCGTACTTATTTCAGGTTGTGCCTGGAGCCTGGCCGGGAAGTTTTTTGAACCGGTCGTGATTTCGTGCCGTGCAGCGCCCTCAAGAAAACATGTCCGAAGTGGACTGCGGTGCTTCCGCCCATAACGATCGGCGTGGCCAGCGTTACCCCGGCGATTTGGGGGCGCTGAAACCCGCAGAAAACACCGGTGCATGGGGTTGTTCCGCACGCAAAGGGCCGGCGGCGGCCGGGCGGGGCGAACGGGGGGCTGGATAGATGGTGATTCAAGGCTTATCGTTGCAGCGATTCTGGCGGCGCGCGCCGTGCCGGACGGGACCCGACGAGTCATGGATTTCAGCCTTTCCGAGGAACAGCAAGCCATCCAGGATATGGCCCGCGCCTTCGCCGCCGACGCGCTGGCGCCCAACGCCGCCGCGTGGGACGCGGACTGCGTCTTTCCGATCGAGACCCTGCGCGAGGCCGCCGGGCTCGGCATGGCGGGGATCCTGGTGGCTGAGGAACACGGCGGCGCGGCGCTGGGGCGCATGGAATCGGCGCTGATCTTCGAGGAGCTCTCGGCCGGCTGCACCTCGACCGCGGCGTTCCTGTCGATCCACAACATGGTCGCCTGGATGATCGACCGCTTCGGCGACGACGAACAGCGCGGCCGGTTCCTGCCGGCGATGATGAGCATGGAGACGGTGGCGAGCTATTGCCTGACCGAGCCGGGCTCCGGCTCCGACGCGGCGGCGCTGAAGACCCGCGCCGCGCCCGACAACCGGGACTATACGCTGAACGGCAGCAAGGCCTTCATCTCCGGCGGCGGGGTGAGCGACCTCTACGCGGTGATGGCGCGCACCGGCGGCGACGGGCCGGCCGGGATCTCCTGCATCCTGGTCGAGAAGGGCGCGCCGGGCCTGTCCTACGGGGTGCAGGAGAAGAAGATGGGATGGCGCAGCCAGCCGACCAGCGCGGTGATCTTCGAGGACTGCAAAACGCCGATCGCCAACCGGCTCGGCGCCGAGGGCGAGGGCTTCCGGATCGCCATGGCCGGCCTCGACGGCGGGCGTGTCAACATCGCCGCCTGCTCGATCGGCACGGCGCGCGCAGCGCTGGATGCGGCGAAGGCCTATATGGGCGAACGCAAGCAGTTCGGCCGCAGACTTGCCGATTTCCAGGCGCTGCAGTTCAAGCTCGCCGACATGGCGACCGAGCTCGACGCGGCGCGGCTGATGACCTGGCGCGCGGCGGCGTCGCTCGACGCCGGCGATGAGGACGCCACCATGCACTGCGCCATGGCCAAGCGCCTCGCCACCGATATCGGGTTCCGGGTGTGCAACGAGGCGCTGCAGATCCACGGCGGCTACGGCTATCTGCAGGACTTCCCGCTGGAGCGGCACGTGCGCGACGTCCGGGTGCACCAGATCCTCGAGGGCACCAACGAGATCATGCGGCTGATCGTCGCCCGCAAGTTGCTCGACTCATGAGCGGCATGGAGGACGTGCTCCTCGAGACGCGGGGCGCGCTGGGCCTGGTCACGCTGAACCGGCCCAAGGCGCTGAACGCGCTCACGCTGGAGATGATCCACGCGATGACGGATCGCCTGCAGGACTGGGCCGGGGATCCGGACGTCGCTTCGGTGCTGATCCGCGGCGCGGGCGAAAAGGCGTTCTGCGCCGGCGGCGACATAAGGGCGCTGATCCGCCCCGACAACGCGGCCTACATCGCCGGCTTCTTCGCCGACGAATACCGCCTCAACCGCCTGATCCACCGCTATCCCAAGCCCTATGTCGCGTTGCTCGACGGCATCGTCATGGGCGGCGGCGTCGGCGTGTCGGTCAACGGGGCCTTTCGCATCGCCACCGCGGCGACGCTGTTCGCCATGCCCGAGACCGGGATCGGCATGTTTCCCGATGTCGGCGGCTCCCACTTCCTGCCGCGCTGCCCCGGCGAGACCGGGATGTATCTGGGGCTCACCGGGGCGCGGTTGAGGGCGGCGGACTGCCTCTATACGGGGATCGCCGACGTTGAGGTCGGGGCGGAATCGTACGGCGCGATGATCGACCGGCTGGAAGCGGGCGAGGCGCCGGACTCGGTGCTGCGCGATCTTGCCGAGGCGCCCGGCCCGGCGCCGCTGGCCGCGCACCGCGCAGCGATCGACCGCTGTTTCGCCGGTGGGTCGGTCGAGGATATCGTCGCGGCGCTGGAAGGCGAGGGCGGCGACTTTGCCGCGCGGACCCTGGAGGCGTTGGCGGCCAAGTCGCCGTTTGCGCTGAAAGTCGCGTTCCGGCAGCTGCGGCAAGGGCGCGGGCTCGGGTTCGAAGACTGCATGGCGATGGAATACCGGATCAGCCAGCGCGTGGTCCCGGGCCACGATTTCCGCGAAGGCGTGCGCGCCGTGGTGGTCGACAAGGACGGGACGCCGAAATGGGACCCGAAGACGCTGGCGGCGGTGAGCGACGAGATGGTGGCGGCCTGCTTCGCGCCGCTGCCGGGCGGGGAGCTTGAATTTGCGGCGACGGAGACGTCCAGGGTCACCCCCTCCCCGACCCTCCCCCATCAAGGGGGAGGGGGTTAGAATGATGGGCCGGGCGCCAAATTGGCCCTCCCCCTTGATGGGGGAGGGTTGGGTGGGGGTGAGACTCACCGGCGGTTTGTAACGAGGACAGGGAGACGAACATGGCGACGATCGGATTCATCGGGCTCGGCAACATGGGCGGGCCGATGGCGGAAAACCTCTTGAAGGCCGGCCACGCGGTGCAGGGCTTCGACATGGTGAAGGACTCGGTCGACCGCGCGGTTGCGGCCGGGGCGACGGCGGCGGCCAGCGCCGCGGCGGCGGTGGACGGCGCCGAGGTGGTCGTGACCATGCTGCCTGCGGGCAGCCATGTGCGGTCCGTGCTGATCGGGGACGGGGCGCTGGAAGCGGCGGCCAGCGGCACCCTGTTCATCGAGTGCTCGACCATCGACGTCGCCACCGCGCGCGAGATGCATGCGGCGGCGGAGGCGGCCGGGATGGCGATGGTGGATGCGCCGGTCTCCGGCGGCACCGCGGGCGCGGCGGCGGCGACGCTGACCTTTATGGTGGGTGGCACGGACGATGCCTTCGCGCGCGCGCAGCCGGTCTGCGGACAGATGGGCAAGGCGGTGATTCATGCCGGCGGCGCCGGCAACGGGCAGGCCGCCAAGATCTGCAACAACATGATCCTCGGGGTCACCATGATCGGCGTGTGCGAGGCGCTCGTCCTGGCCGAAACGCTGGGGCTCGACCACCAGAAGCTGTACGACATCAGCTCCCAATCGTCCGGGTCCTGCTGGTCGCTCAACACCTACTGCCCGGTGCCCGGCCCGGCGCCGGCCTCGCCCGCGAACAACGACTACAAGCCGGGTTTCGCGGCCGAAATGATGCTCAAGGACCTCAAACTCGCGCAGCAGGCGGCCCAGGCCGGCGGCGCCGCAACGCCGATGGGCGCGGCGGCGGCGGCGTTGTACGGGCTGTTCGTCAACGGCGGCAAGGGGCAGACCGATTTTTCCGGAATCATCAGGATGATTCGCGGCAATTAATACGTTCAATTAAAAGAATTTTAAGAAGTATAGCACAGATTGGGGGCACAGGCGGTCCCGCCCGGACGGGCATATCGGGGACCGCAACGAGTTTCGGGTCAACAGCTGAATGCGGGTCCGCCGTGAAAGAGCAATATCTTGAGTCCATCCATCTGATCGAGCGTCTTCACCGGCAGTTTCTGGAGGTCGTCAAGGGCGAACTCGATCGGCTCGACGTCCAGGACGTGAACAACGTCCAGGCGGTGATACTGTACAATATCGGCAAGGATGAGCTGACGGTCGGCGAGTTGACCAACCGCGGTTATTATCTCGGCTCGAACGTCTCGTACAACGTTCGCAAGATGGTCGAGAACGGTTACCTCATCCAGGAACGCTCGACGCACGACCGGCGTTCGGTGCGCGTCCGCCTGTCGGAGAAGGGCGTGCGCCTGCACGACGTGCTGGACGGCATGTTCGAGGCGCAGGCCGAAAAGCTGGAGCGCGAGATCACGTCGTCGGACGATCTGGACGGCGCCAACACCCTGCTGCGCAGGCTGGAGCGCTTCTGGATTGCGGCCATGAATTTTCCTGTGCGCGCTGCGTACTGAGAGGGGAATTCGGAAAGGCCGCTCCCGCACGGGGGCGGTCTTTTCCTGCCCGCTATCCGAACACCCAGGTCGCGAGCAACGGCAGCAGCAGCGCCGTGGCGACGCCGTTCAGGCCCATCGCCAGCCCCGCGAAGGCGCCGGCCACCGGATGCACCAGGATGGCCCGGGCGGTGCCGATGCCGTGCGAAGCGACGCCCACCGCCAGCCCGCGCGCCCGCCAGTCGCCGATCCGCAGCAGGTTCAGGGTCCAGGGTCCCAGCATCGCGCCGGTCATGCCGGTCAGGATGACCAGCACGGCGGTCAGCGACGGCAGGCCGCCGATCTGCTCGGCGATGCCCATGGCGATCGGCGTCGTGACCGATTTCGGCGCCAGCGAGAGCAGCGTTTCGCGCGATGCGCCCAGCGCCCACGCGATGCCGACGGCGCTGGCGGCGGCTGTCGCCGAACCCGCGACCACGGACACCAGGACCGCGAGCAGCGATTTGCGCAGCTGCCGGAGCTGCTGATACAGCGGCACGGCGAGCGCCACCGTGGCCGGCCCCAGCAGGAAGTGCACGAACTGCGCGCCCTCGAAATACACAAGGTAGTCCGTCGCCGTCAGCTTCAGCATCGCGACCAGCGCCACCACCGCGATCAGCACCGGGTTGACCAGCGGATTGTGGCCGCTCTTCCGGTAGAGCCAGTATCCGGCCTGGTAGGCGACCAGGGTCACCGTGAGCCCGAGCAGCGGCGAGGCGGCGAGATAGACCCACAGCGCGTGCAGATCGCGGGTCACGGCGCACCCGACTCCCGGTCGAATTCTTCGGTTTCCGCCGCGCCGGTCAGACGGGCCAGCCAGGCCATGAGTACCGCGGTGAGTGCGATCGTGATCAGGGTGCTGGCGACAAGAGAGACCGAGATCGCAAGCCATTCGTCGGCGACCAGCGGCAGATAGAGCACGACGCCCACGCCGGCCGGCACGAACAGCAGCGAGAGGTGACCGAGCAACCCGTGCGCCGTCTGGTCCAGCGCCGCCGGGGTCTCCGGCCCGTCGTCTCCGCCCGGCAACCGCCGGCGCAGGACCAGCCCGGCGAACAGCAGGGCCATGCCGATCACCGGTCCGGGAACCGGCACGCCGGTCACCATCTGGATGGTCTCGCCGGCGAGCTGGCAGATCAGCAGAAGCGTGATCGCACCAAGCATCGGCCCGGCCCGCCCTGCGTCAGGCCCCGGTGAACGCCTGCAGGCCGGTCTGGGCGCGGCCCAGGATCAGCGCGTGGATGTCGTGGGTGCCCTCGTAGGTGTTGACCGCTTCCAGGTTCATCACATGGCGGATCACGTGGAATTCGTCCGATATGCCGTTGCCGCCGTGCATGTCGCGGGCGGTCCGCGCGATGTCCAGCGCCTTGCCGCAATTGTTGCGCTTCAGCATGGAGATCATCTCCGGCGTCGCCTTCGCCTCGTCGGCCAGCCGGCCCAGCCGCAGGCAGGCCTGCAGGCCAAGCGCGATCTCGGTCTGCATGTCGGCCAGCTTCTTCTGGATCAGCTGGTTGGCCGCCAGCGGCCGCCCGAACTGCTTGCGGTCCATCGTATAGGTCCGCGCCGCATGCCAGCAGAACTCGGCCGCGCCCATGGCGCCCCAGGCGATGCCGAACCGCGCCTTGTTGAGGCAGCCGAACGGCCCCGTCAGCCCCGCGGCGCCGGGAAGCAGGTTTTCCTCCGGCACGAAGACGCCGTCCATCACGATCTCGCCGGTGATCGAGGCGCGCAGCGCGAACTTGCCCTCGATCTTCGGCGCCGACAGGCCCTTCATGCCGCTTTCGAGAAGGAATCCGCGGATCACCCCGTCCTCGGTCTTCGCCCACACGACGAAGATATCGGCGGCCGGCGAATTGGTGATCCACATCTTGTTGCCGGTCAGCACATAACCGCCGTCCGCCTTCGCCGCGCGGGTCTTCATGCCGCCGGGATCGGAGCCGTGATCCGGTTCGGTCAGGCCGAAACAGCCGACGATCTTGCCGCTCGCCAGGCGCGGCAGGTAGGTCGTCCGCTGCGCCTCGGTCCCGTAGGCATGAATGGGATGCATGACCAGGCTGGACTGGACGCTGAGCGTCGAGCGATAGCTCGAATCGACGGCCTCGATCTCGCGCGCCACCAGCCCGTAACAGACGTTGCTGAGGCCGGCGCAGCCGTACTCCTCGGGCAGGGTGCAACCGAGCAGGCCGAGTTCGCCCATCTCGTTCAAAACCGTGCGGTCGAAGATCTCATGGCGGTTGGCCTCGAGGATCCGGGGCATGAGCTTGTCCCTTGCATAGTCCCGGGCGGTGTCGCGGACCATGCGCTCCTCCTCGGTCAGCTGATCCTCGAGAAGCAGGGGATCCTCCCACGAAAACGCGGCGGTCCCGGTTGCCGGGTCGGCTCCGGAAGGATTCGGGCTGGCTGTCTGCGGCGCGCTCATCGTCTTACTCCGGTCGAAGGCTCACAACTGCGGCTGGGGGCCGCCGATGTATAGCCGATTTCATGCCGCAGCGCAGCAACACTTTCCGCCGGGACGCGAAAGGGGCCGGCTCCCGGAGCCGGCCCCTCTTGCCGTTGCGTATTGCCGAGTCCGCATGAGTCCGCGGGCCCGGGACCGATCATGCTCTTTTGCGCGGAGCCACCTTCGTATTGCGCCCAAGGCCGATCTTTTTCGCGAATTCCGAACGCTGCTGCGCATAAGCCGGCGCGACCATCGGATAGTCGATCGGCAGATTCCACTTCGCCCGGTATTCCTCCGGCGTCATATCGTAGCTCGAGCGCAAATGGCGCTTCAGCATTTTCAGCTTCTTGCCGTCTTCAAGGCAAACGATATGGTCCCGGGTCACCGACCTGCGGATGGGCACCGCCGGGGTCAGCGGCTTCGCCTTCCCGCCATGTTCGTCGAGATTCTTGAGCGATCCAAAAACAGCGCTGATGACGTCGCCGACCTGGCCTGCGACAAGCATATTGTTTCCGACATATGCCGCCACGACATCGGTCGTCATACGAAGAATATCGCCGCGCGACGCGGCATTACCAGAATTTTCCGACATTGTTTCCCGATCCAAGGTTATTTTCTATGCGCAATTATTACTATTTTAAAGTACTTGCGTCAACTAAACTTTCAAGAATATTAACTATATTTGTTAACATTTTCACCATCGTTCACTTGCGTTTGGCAAATTTTTCTATGATTTTCCGATATATTGTTGTTGTCTGCCGAATCACTGCTAGATGCTGTAACAGCACTCGGGCAAGCGATCCGATCCGACACGCAGTGGACCGGCAGGCGGACCGCGACAATCCGCACTGGCAATTCCCTTTTTCGGTAATGCCCGCAGGCTGGCATGGCCCTGCGACATATGGTATGCGTGTCAGTGCATGTTACACGGGGTTGTGCCGGTTGGCGGCGATCGCGAGAACGGAGCAACAGGCTGAGCAGGACGTCCATGCCGCGGGAAGCCATAGCGATTGCGTCGGACCATGCCGGGTTCGAGGTCAAGGAGGCGCTCAAGAAGCTGCTCCTGGAAGCGGGCTACGACGTTGCCGATCTCGGCACCGACGACCTGGAATCGGTGGATTATCCGGATTTTGCGGACGCGATGGCCAAGGCGCTGGCCGACGGCGGGGCGGCGCGCGGCGTCCTGATCTGCGGCACCGGCATCGGCATTTCGATCGCGGCCAACCGGCACCGTCACATCCGGGCCGCGCGGTGCTGTGATGCGACCGACGCGCGGCTGGCGCGCGAACACAACGATGCGAACGTGCTGGTGCTGGGATCGCGGACCAGCGGACCGGAGACCGCGAGCGACTGTGTCCGCATGTTTCTCGATACCGGGTTCGAGGGCGGGCGCCACCAGCGCCGCATTGACAAGATGTCTTGACGTATCGGTGCCGGTGCGCGTGGACGGCCCGCGCAGGACTTCCGAAACCGATTTTATTTCAACGGTTTAAAAGGGAACATCGAATCCATGAATGACATGTCCGCCGCCTCGGCAGGCGGTTACCTGGAGAGGTTTTTCGGTGAAGATCTGGCCGACAGCGATCCCGATATCTTCAGCGCGATCGGCGATGAGTTGACGCGCCAGCAGGATCAGATCGAGTTGATCGCATCGGAAAACATCGTCAGCAGAGCGGTGCTTCAGGCCACCGGCTCGGTGCTCACGAACAAGTATGCCGAAGGCTACCCCGGGCGGCGGTATTACGGCGGCTGCGAATATGTCGACGTGGCAGAGCGTCTGGCGGTCGAGCGCGCGAAGAAGCTGTTCGATTGCACATTCGTCAACGTGCAGCCGCATTCAGGGTGTCAGGCGAACGGCGCGGTGATGCTGGCCCTGCTCAAGCCGGGCGATACCATAATGGGGCTCTCGCTTGCCGCCGGGGGCCATCTGACCCACGGCGCGCCGCCGGCCCAGTCCGGGAAATGGTTCAATGCCGTGCAGTACGGCGTGCGCAAGGAGGATGCGCAGATCGACTTCGACGAGGTCGAGCGTCTGGCGCGGGAGCACAAGCCGAAGCTGATCATTGCGGGCGGGTCCGCCTACCCACGGATCATCGATTTCGCGCGGTTCCGCAAGATCGCCGATTCCGTCGGCGCCTTCCTGCTGGTCGATATGGCGCACTTCGCGGGGCTGGTCGCGGCCGGCGTGCACCCCAGCCCGATGCCTCATGCCCACATCGTCACCACGACCACGCACAAGACGCTGCGCGGCCCGCGCGGCGGAATGATTCTCTCGAACGACGAAGATCTCGGCAAGAAGATCAACTCCGCTGTCTTCCCGGGCCTGCAGGGCGGGCCGCTGATGCATGTCATCGCCGGCAAGGCCGTGGCGTTCCGCGAGGCGCTGCGGCCGGAATTCAAGGCCTATTCGCAGGCCGTCGCCAACAACGCGAACGTGCTGGCCGAAACCCTTTTGGGAGGCGGCCTGGATATCGTCTCCGGGGGCACCGACACCCACCTCATGCTCGTCGACCTGCGGCCGAAGGGGCTGACCGGGAATATCTCGGAGGAGAGCCTCGAGCGCGCCGGCATGACCTGCAACAAGAACGGCGTACCCTTCGATCCCGAAAGACCGACCGTGACATCGGGTGTGCGGCTCGGCACGCCCGCCGCGACGACGCGCGGGTTCGGCGAGGCGGAATTCCGCCAGGTCGGTGAGATGATCGTCGAGGTGCTCGACGGCCTGGCTGCGAGCCGGGACGACAACAGCGCTGTCGAGCAGGCCGTCCGGGCGCGCGTGGGCGAGCTATGCCGCCGGTTCCCGATCTATGCGGGAATGAACTGACAATAAGCGGAGGGTAGGACGGATGCGGTGCCCGTTTTGCGGTCACGACGATACCCAGGTCAAGGATTCGCGGCCGACCGAGGACAGCTCGGCGATCCGGCGGCGGCGGTTCTGCACCGGCTGCGGCGCCCGGTTCACGACGTTCGAGCGCGTCCAGCTGCGTGAGCTGACGGTTCTGAAGAAGACCGGCCAGCGTGAAGTCTTCGACCGCGACAAGCTGAGCCGCTCGATGATGATCGCACTGCGCAAGCGGCCGGTCGATCCCGACCGTGTCGACCGGGTCATCAACGGCATCGTCCGCCGCCTGGAAAGCGCCGGCGAGAGTGAAATCCGCGGCGAGGTGATCGGCGAACTGGTGATGGAGGCCCTGTCGGCGCTGGATCAGGTGGCCTATGTCCGGTTCGCGTCGGTGTACCGGAATTTCCGCGAGGCCAAGGACTTCGAGACCTTTATTACTGACGAACTCGGTGTCGAGCAGAACTGATCCAGCCGATGCCGCGCACATGCGTGCGGCGCTGTCCCTCGCCGGCCGTGGACTTGGCCGGGTCTGGCCGAATCCGGCGGTCGGATGCGTGCTGGTTGCGGGCGACGCGGGGGGGAGCGTCGTCGGGCGCGGCTGGACCCAGGCCGGCGGCCGGCCGCATGCCGAGACCGAAGCCCTGGGACGCGCCGGCGGTCTGGCGAAGGGCGCGACCGCCTACGTCACGCTGGAGCCCTGTGCGCATCAGGGACAGACGCCGCCCTGTGCCGGAGCGCTGATCGAGGCGGGGGTGGCGCGGGTGGTCGCTGCGACCGAGGACCCGGACCCGCGGGTCAACGGCGGCGGGCTGCGGCAACTCCGGGACGCCGGTATCGCCGCCGAATGCGGCGTGCTGCGCGACGAGGCGGAAACTCTCAACGCCGGCTACCTGATGCGCCTGCGATCCGGACGGCCGCTGATCACGCTGAAACTCGCGACCACCCTCGATGGCCGGATCGCGACGCACGGCGGGGAAAGCCGCTGGATCAGCGGCGCGGCGGCGCGGCAGCGCGCCCATCTGATGCGCGCCCGGCATGATGCGGTCATGGTCGGGATCGGCACGGCGCTGGCCGATGATCCGTTGCTGACCTGCCGGCTGCCTGGACTCGAGGACCGCTCGCCGGTCCGCATCGTCGTCGACGCGAGGCTGCATCTGCCGTTGACCGGAAATCTGGTTGTCACGGCCTCCAGAACGCCGACCTGGCTGGTTACGGTGCCGGGCAAAAACCGCGACAGGCGTCATGCCTTCGAGGATAGCGGCGTGCGGATCGTCGAAGTGGCGGAGGGACCCGACGGGTATCCGGCGCCGACGGAAATGCTGTCCGCACTGGGCGATGCCGGGCTCACCCGCGTTCTGGTCGAAGGCGGCGGGCATCTTGCCGCAGGCCTGTTGCGGGCCAACCTGGTCGACCGGCTGCGGTGGTTCCGCGCCGCCGCGATCATGGGCGGCGACGGCGTGCCGGCGGTTGCGGCATATGGCATCGACAGCCTGTCGCTGATGCGCCGGTACCGCCGGGTATCCGTGCAATCGGTCGGTGAGGATCTGTTCGAAAGCTATGCGCGCCATGACTGAGAGGGCGTCATGTTCACCGGGCTGATCACGGACGTCGGACGGCTGCGGTCGCGCAGGCCGCTGGAAAAGGGCGCCCGGATCGAGATCGAAACGTCATACCCGATGGCGGACGTCGCGATCGGCGCCTCGATTGCCTGTTCCGGCGTTTGCCTGACCGTGGTCGACAAGGGCGCGGACTGGTTCGCCGTCGATGTGTCCGCCGAGACGCTGGCCATGACCACGCTGGACGACTGGGGCAAGGGACGCCACATCAATCTCGAACGGGCGCTGCGGCTTGGCGACGAGCTGGGCGGACACATCGTCTCGGGCCATATCGATGGTGTCGCCGAGGTGACGGCGCGCACCGCGGACGGCGAGGCCACCCGCTTTACGATCAGGCCGCCCGTCGCCCTGGCGCGCTACATCGCGCCGAAGGGATCGGTGACCCTCGACGGGGTGTCCCTGACGGTCAACGAGGTCGGCGCGGCGGAGTTCGGCGTCTGCATCATCCCGCATACCGCCGAGATGACGACGCTCGGCGACGTCGGGCCCGGTGCGCGGGTTAACCTTGAGATCGACATGCTGGCCAGATATGTTGCGCGGCTGCTTGAAAAGGACGACTGAATGGCCAATCCGATCGAAGAGCCCTGGCGGGTGACGTTCAGCGAGGTTGCATCCTCCGCCGAGGAGATCATCGACGAGGCCCGCAACGGGCGCATGTTCGTTCTGGTCGACGACGAGCAGCGCGAGAACGAGGGGGACCTGGTGATTCCGGCGCAGATGGCGACGCCGGACGCGATAAATTTCATGGCGAAGCACGGACGCGGGCTGATCTGCCTTGCGCTGACGCGTGAGCGCACCGAACAGCTGGGCCTGAACCTGATGGAACAGCGCAATACCAGCCGGCTGGAGACCGCCTTCACCGTCTCGATCGAGGCCAAGGACGGGGTGACAACCGGGATTTCCGCGCCCGACCGGGCGCGCACCGTCTCGGTGGCGATCGATCCGACGACGGGCGCGGACGACATCCAGACCCCGGGCCATGTGTTCCCGCTGGTGGCGCGCGAAGGCGGCGCGCTGGTGCGCACAGGGCACACGGAAGCCGCGGTCGACATCGCACGGCTTGCGGGGTTGAACCCCTCGGGCGTGATCTGCGAGATCATGAACGAGGACGGGTCGATGGCGCGGCGCGACGATCTGATCGCCTTCGCCCAGAGGCACGGGCTGAAGATCGGCACCATCGCCGATCTGATCGCCTACCGGCTGCGGCACGACCGGATCGTCGAGCGCAGCGCCGAGATGGAGCTGAACAGCCACTATGGCGGCCGGTTCCGGATGTACGTCTACACCAACCGCATCCACCATGCCGAGCATGTGGCGCTGGTGATGGGCGACATCGAAGGGGACGGGCCGACGCTGGTCCGCATGCATGCGCTCAACGTGCTCGACGACGTGCTCGGCTGTTCGGTCAGCGGCAAGGGCGGCGACCTGCAGGCCTCGATGGAGATGATCGGGCGCGAGGGGCGCGGCGTGGTGGTCCTGATCCGCGAGCCGCAGCCGACGGCGCTGTCGGACCTTGTTGCGGCGCAGGCGGGGGCGCCGCGCGGCAAGCCCCCGACCAGTGCCGGAGAGCTGCGGGACTATGGTGTGGGTGCGCAGATCCTGCTGGATCTGGGGGTCCGGGACATGATCCTGCTGTCCAATTCTCCGAAGACGATCATCGGTATCGAGGGATACGGTCTGAAGGTCGTCGGACATCGGCCGATCGAGAAATAGCCGACGGCCGGGCACGGGACACAGCGAACAATGGCCGATGCGAGACCGCCGCACATCATGATCGTGGAAGCGCGCTTCTACGTCGACATCGCCGAGGAGCTCTGTCGCGGCGCCGTGGCGGTGCTGGAGGGCGCGGGTGCGACGCACGAGAGAGTTACGGTTCCCGGCGCTTTCGAGATTCCGGCAGCTATCGCCATGGCGCATGACGCCAGTCCGTCACGGTTCGACGGTTATGTTGCGCTCGGTTGCGTGATCCGGGGCGAGACCACGCATTACGACTACGTCTGTGGAGAGAGCGCGCGCGGATTGCAGGATCTTGCCGCGAACCGGGGACTGGCGATCGGTTACGGCATACTGACGGTCGAGGACAGCGCGCAGGCCTGGGCCCGGGCGGCCGTCGACAAGAAGGACAAGGGCGCCGATGCGGCGCAGGCCTGTCTGCAGATGATCGAACTGAAGAGGCGCCTGGGCGAGGAGTCCGAATGAAAAAGAACCGGACTGGTTACCAGAGGCGCAGCGCCGCGCGGCTCGCCGCCGTTCAGGCCCTGTATCAGATGGAGATGTCGGGGGCGGACCCCGAGTCCGCGTTGCACGATCAGGCGCGGCGTACGCAGGACCCGGATGCGGACTACGCGACGCCGGTCGAGCCTGACCCGCGGTTCCTCGGCGACCTCATCCGCGGGGTCGGCGGCCGCCGGGAGGAGGTGGACCGGATCGTCAGCGCCGCCTTGTCGGCGGGCTGGCCGCTCGCGCGGCTGGAGGCGGTCCTGAGGGCGATCCTGCGGGCCGGCGCATGGGAATTGCTGGCGCGCCCCGACATCGATGCGGCGGTCGTGATTACCGAATACGTGCGGATTGCCGAGGCGTTCTTCGACGGCGGTGAGCCGAAACTGGTCAACGGGGTTCTGGACACGCTGGCCGGCACCCTGCGGCAACCCGAAAACACCGGGCAGCCGGATGGCGGTCATGCCGGATAGAAGCGATGAGTTCGTGCGCATATCACGGTATTTCGCGCCGCTGACGGAAGGTTTTCCCGGCGCCTTCGGGCTGACCGACGATGCCGCCGTGATCGCGCCGATGCCGGAACGCGACATCGTCGTGACGACCGACACCATGATCGCGGGCGTGCATTTCATCGGCGACGAACGGCCGGACCTGATCGCGGCGAAGCTGTTGCGGGTCAACCTGTCGGACCTGGCGGCGATGGGTGCGACACCGCTGGCCTACATGCTGAACATCGCGCTCCCGGCCTCGATCGGCGACGACTGGCTGCGGGCCTTTGCCGAGGGCCTGGCGGCGGACCAGGCCGCATTCGCCGTCACCCTGGCCGGCGGCGACAGCGTCACCACACCCGGACCGTCGGTGCTGACGATTACCGCGTTCGGCACGGTCGAGGCCGGCCGGGCGGTCCGCCGATCGGCCGCGCAGGTCGAAGACATCGTCTATGTGAGCGGGACCATCGGCGACGGAGCGATCGGCCTGAAATTGCTGCACGACGAGGTGCCGGGGCTATCGCCCGACAAACGTGACGAGTTGATCGGCCGGTACCGCCTGCCGCGTCCCCGCATCGGTCTCGGCCTGCGCCTCGTCGGACTGGCCAGCGCGGCGATCGACATTTCCGACGGGCTGGCGGCGGACCTGATGCATGTCCTGGCGGCGTCGGGCGTCGGCGCCGAGATCGATGCCGCGTCCGTTCCGCTTTCCGATGCCGCCCGCGCGGTCCTCGATCGCGAGCCGGATCTGCTCGCGACCGTCCTGACCGGTGGCGACGATTACGAACTCCTGTTCACGGTGGCGCCGGGCTATGCGGCCAAGATCGTCAAGATCGCCACCGACATCTCGTTGCCGCTGACCCCGATAGGGCGGATCGTGGCGGATCGGGAGCTGCACATTACGGCCCCCGACGGTACCGAGATGCAGCTCGCCCGGAAAGGCTGGGTGCACGGTCGCTGACCACCGCGGATGACTTATCCGGGATTCGGCTGTATGCAGGGTGGTAAGGTTTACCGCCTTTCACAGATTCAAGATCGACACGAAATGAATGCGTCGCCCGCTGGACGGATTCCCGGAAGGGAGCTTCCGGCCCACCCGAAACTGACGGTCCTGGTGCTGGCCCTGTGCCAGGTGCTGGCGATGACCGGTGCGACCATGGTGATCGTCGTATCGGCGCTCGCCGGCAAGATGCTGGCGGTGGACAAGTCGCTGGCGACCCTGCCGGTGTCCCTGATGTTCGTCGGCAACATGGCCATGACCATCCCGGCCTCGCTGTTGATGAAACGCGTCGGCCGCCGCGCCGGGTTTACCGTCGGCGCCGCCTTCGGCGTGGGCGCGGCGCTCGTCGGCGCGTGGGGGCTGATGACCGGCAGCTTCGTGATCTTCGCCTTCGGCGGGCTGATCCAGGGCTGTTACAACGCGTACTGGCAGTACTACCGGTTCGCCGCGGCCGATGCCGTGCACGACGACTACAAGGGCAGGGCGATTTCGTATGTCCTGCTGGGCGGAGTCGTCGCCGCCGTGATCGGCCCCGAACTCGCCAAGGCGAGCGCCGGCCTGCTGGACGGCGCCCGGTTCGCCGGCAGCTATTTGACGATGGCCGGCCTTGCCGTGGGGGCGATGGTGCTGATTCAGTTCATCGCCATTCCGCCGCCGGGTGAGGAAGAGCGTTCGGGCAGGGGCCGCCCGATGGGTGAAATCGTGCGCCAGCCCACCTTCCTGATCGCCGTACTGGCCGCCATGATCGGATACGGCAGCATGGCCCTGGTGATGACGGCGACGCCGCTCGCCATGCAGGGGCACGGGCACAGCTTTCCGGATACCGCGTTCGTGATCCAGTGGCACGCGCTGGGTATGTTCGTGCCCAGCTTCTTCACCGGCCACCTCATTCGGTATTTCGGGGCGGTGCGGATCGTCCTTGCGGGGACGGTTGCGATGTTCGCGATGATCGCAGTCAATATGTCCGGTGCCGGAATCGTCGAATACTGGTCGGCGCTCGTGCTGCTGGGACTCGGCTGGAACTTCATGTTTGTCGGTGGCAGCACCCTGCTGACCGAGGTCTACACCCTGCCCGAAAAGGCGAAGGTACAGGGGATCAACGACTTCCTGGTCTTCGGTACGAATGCGGTCGCCAGCCTTTCCTCGGGCGTGATCTACGATCGCTTCGGCTGGCAGGCGGTCAGTTACGCGGTCATCCTGCCGCTCCTGGTGGTATTCGCGACCGCACTCTGGTTGCGATTGAAACGCCGCGCGGCAGAGCGTGCAGGGGCCGCCCGGGCAACCTGAGCGCGACCTAAAGTGCAGTTGCGTTTGCCGGGCAAGTCTGGCATGGTCCCGCCGGTTTTCCGGCAGTCCGGTGCCGCGGTGCGGTCCCGATTCCTGCCGGTAACCATTTTCATGAAGGGGATATACCTGCCCCGCCGGACCAACCAGATACCGGGATAGTTCAAGATGCTCTATGCAGTCATCGGATGCGGTGCGCTCGCCGTCGTCTACGGCATCATAACCAGGAGCCAGGTTCTCGGCGCGAGCGCCGGGACCGAGCGAATGCAGGAAATTTCCGCAGCCGTGCAGCAGGGCGCGGCCGCCTATCTGAGACGCCAGTACATGACGATCGCCGGCGTCGGGGCGATCGTCATCGTCATTCTCTATTTCGTGCTGGGCTGGCAGGTGGCGCTGGGATTCTTCATCGGCGCGGTGTTGTCCGGTGCGACCGGGTTTATCGGCATGAACATTTCGGTGCGCGCGAATGTCCGCGTGGCCGAAGGCGCGCGGCAGGGGCTGCAGCACGGTCTCGACCTCGCCTTCAAGGCGGGCGCGATTACCGGCATGCTGGTCGCCGGCCTGGCGTTGATCGCGGTGGCGGGCTATTACCTGTTCCTCGGCGATTACCTGGGCGCGACGGGGCGCGACCTGATCGATCCGCTGGTCGGCCTCGGCTTCGGCGCTTCGCTGATTTCCATCTTCGCGCGTCTCGGCGGCGGCATCTTCACCAAGGGCGCCGATGTCGGCGCCGACCTCGTGGGCAAGGTCGAGGCGGGCATCCCCGAGGACGATCCGCGCAACCCGGCAGTGATCGCCGACAATGTCGGCGACAACGTCGGCGACTGTGCCGGCATGGCCGCCGACCTGTTCGAGACCTACGTTGTTACCGTGGTCGCGACGATGGTGCTGGCCTCGATCTTCTTCATGGGGACCGACGAGGTCTCGTCGCTGATGTTCTATCCGCTGGCCATCGGCGCCGTCTGTATCCTTGCTTCCATCGTTTCGACCTACTTCGTCAAGCTGGGCGCCAGCCAGAGCATCATGGGCGCACTCTACAAGGGCTTCATCGGCTCGGCGGTGATCTCCGCCGTGCTGATCTATGGCGCGACGTGGCTGGTGCTCGGCGGCATGACCGCCGAGTACAGCGCGGGCGGCGTCACCTTTACCAGCCTCGATCTGTATCTCTGCGCCCTGGCGGGCCTGGTCACGACCGGCCTGCTGGTGTGGATCACCGAATACTATACGGGTACCGACTACCGCCCGGTGCAGAGTATCGCCAAGGCGTCGATCACCGGTCACGGGACCAACGTGATCCAGGGGCTGGCGATCTCGATGGAGGCGACCGCCGTTCCGGCGCTGATAATCTCTGCCGCGATCGTCGTCACCTATATGCTGGCGGGGTTGTTCGGCATCGCCATCGCGGTTACCGCCATGCTGGCGCTGGCCGGCATGGTCGTCGCGCTCGACGCCTACGGCCCGGTCACCGACAATGCCGGCGGCATTGCCGAGATGGCCGATCTGGAGGAGAGCGTGCGCAAGACGACCGACGCGCTGGATGCCGTCGGCAACACCACCAAGGCGGTGACCAAGGGCTACGCCATCGGCTCCGCCGGGCTGGGCGCCCTGGTGCTGTTCACGGCCTATACGCAGGACCTGAACTACTTCATGGCCAACCCGTCGGAGTTCCCGTTCTTCCAGGGCGTTTCGCTCGACTTCTCGCTGTCCAACCCCTATGTCGTCGTCGGCCTGTTCATCGGCGGCATGCTGCCCTATCTGTTCGGCTCGATGGGCATGACCGCGGTCGGCCGCGCCGCCGGCTCGGTGGTGCTCGAGGTGCGCCGCCAGTTCAAGGAAATCCCCGGCATCATGGAGGGCACCGCCAAACCCGATTACAGCCGGGCGGTCGACCTGCTGACCAAGGCGGCGATCAAGGAGATGATCATCCCCTCGATGCTGCCGGTGCTGGCACCGATCGTGCTTTACGCCGTGGTTTGGGGCGTCGCCGGCAAGTCGGCCGCCTTCGCGGCATTGGGCGCGATGCTGCTGGGGGTGATCGTCACCGGCCTGTTCGTCGCGATCTCGATGACCGCCGGCGGCGGCGCCTGGGACAACGCCAAGAAATTCATCGAGGACGGCCACCACGGCGGCAAGGGCTCGGACGCCCACCATGCCGCGGTGACCGGCGACACGGTCGGCGACCCCTACAAGGATACCGCCGGTCCGGCCATCAACCCGATGATCAAGATCACCAATATCGTTGCGCTGCTCTTGCTGGTCGCCCTGGCGCATTAGACGTCCGGAAAATCCAGGCCCCCGACGGAAACATCCGTCGGGGGCATTTTTGCGTGTTGCGGCAGGTCCCGCGGGTTGCGACAGAAGACCCGGTTATTCCTCGCCGCTGAACCGTCCGATGTTACCGAACAACTGTTCGAAAAGGCCGAGCTTGCGCCCGGCGGAAGGCGTTTCCCGCTTGACCAGGTCGATCTCCCTGCCATCGGTCTTGTCGAGGCGCGATATCTTGTCGACCCGTCCGTCGACACCGTAGCGGACAATCAGGACCTGCTGCTCGATCGTCTTGCGCTTGAAGAACGCGTACTGTTCGGTCCGGCGTCCGATATAGTACCAGGTGTTGTTGTCGAAGGTGCTGATCACGGACGGTGATCCGATGGCGCTGCGGACGTCTTCGCGTCCATGCACACCCGGTATGACGAGCGATATCTGTTCCTCCGTGGGAATGCTGCCCCGGGTCGCGGATCTGGGGTCGCAAGCCGTCACGGCGAGCACGACCAGCGCGGCTCCCAACAGGGGAAGAGCAGTCCTTGTCAAACGGGTCATGAACGATCCAAAATCATTATCGGGCCGGCGCGACCGGGCACGGCACTGAAAATCTGTTGATTCGAGAGGTCTTCCTCCCCATCTTCTGGACCGAAAATCGCACCGAACGGAGACCCAAGTCAATGCCGCTGGCAGCACGCCGTGCGTCCGGAACGCCTGGGATCCGGAAGAGACCGCTGATGGCTTTTTCCCTGAAATCCCTGTTTGCGCCGAATCTGCACGAGTCGGGGGTGCGCCGTCTTTACGGCGCCATTGTCGAACATGCGCGCAACAGCGTGTTCTACCGGCGCCTGGGTGTGCCCGATACGGCGACGGGCAGATACGCAATGGTCGCATTGCACGCCTTCCTGGTCATGGATCGGCTGGGACGCGTTGCCGGTCAGGGCAAAGTGTCGCAATCCCTGTTCGACTTCATGTTTGCGGATATGGACCGGAACCTGCGGGAGATGGGCGTCGGTGACCTGAGCGTCGGCAAACGGGTGAAAGCGCTGGCCGGCTATTTCTATGCGATGGCCGCCGCCTATCGCGACGGGCTGAACAAAGGCGATACGGTGCTGTGCGCGGCGTTGGGCGACTACATGTACGGCGGCGAGGCACCGCCGGCGGCGGCGCTGACCGCCATGGCGGCCTATCTTAGGGCATGCGTTTCGGATCTCGACGAACAGTCCGAAGGCGATATTACGCAAGGACGAATACGCTTTCCCCGACCGCAGCCGGAGTCACAGCCATGAAGGCCGACCCAGTTTCCGAATTCCGGCGCCTTGTCGGGCTCGAAGAGCTGGAGGATGGCGAGATCCGCAGGACCATAGAGGCCGGCGAAGAGGAGCGTGAGGCTCTTGCGCGCCGCTTCGATCTGGTTGCGATCGACACGCTGAACGCCGACGTCCGGGTGCGACGCATGTCCGGCGGCCCGCTGGTGCGGGTCGAAGGCAGGTTGACCGCCGACGCCGTGCAGCGTTGCGTCGTGACGCTCGCACCCCTGCCGGTGCATATCGAGGAGGATTTCGTCGAAACCTTCGGTCCCGACGGCTATCGGGCCTCCGACGGCGGTGCAGACACGGACGTGCCCGAGGTGTTCGATGACAGCGGCATCGATTTGGGTGAACTCGCCGCGCAGCTTCTGACCCTGTCGCTGGATCCATATCCGCGCGCACCCGACGCCAATGTGTTACAGGAGCCTTGGGCGGGCGAAGACGCCGGAGATCGGCGCCGGCCGTTCGCCGCGTTGGGCGAGATGGTGCAAAAGCAGAGAAAATAGCCCGGATGCCGCTTGCCGTTCCGGTCAATTGTGTTTATGTAACCCGGCTGTTTTTCTGGCTCCGTATTGGCAACAATGAATAGGTTTGGTCCATGGCCGTTCCGAAGCGAAAAGTCACGCCGTCCCGGCGCAACATGCGGCGTTCGCATGATGCCCTGAAAACCTCCGCATATGCGGAATGCCCCAATTGTGGTGAACTGAAGCGGCCGCACCACGTCTGTTCGGCCTGCGGTTCCTACGACGGACGCGATGTCATAGAGCCGGAATCGGTCTGATCGGCACGGGCAGCGGCGGCAAGGGGCGCGCACCGTGACCGACCGGATCGTCATTGCGCTCGACGGCATGGGCGGAGATTCCGCACCCGAAATGGTTGTCGGGGGCGCGGTGCGTGCGCGCCGCCGCCTGGGCAACGTCGAGTTCCTGCTGTTCGGCGATTCGCAGCGCCTCGAGCCGCTGGTCAGGCGCCGCAAGAGCCTCGCCGGCGTGGTCGAAATCCGCCATACCGATCAAATCGTAAAGGGCGACGACAAGCCGTCCGTAGCGCTTCGCGGCGCGCGGGAATCGAGCATGCGCAAGGCGATCGACGCGGTCAAGTCCGGCGAGGCCGTGGCCGCCGTGTCGGCGGGAAATACCGGTGCCCTTATGGCGATGTCCAAGTTCGTGCTGAAAACCATCCCGGGCATCGACCGGCCGGCGATCGTGCGCTCCGTGCCGACCGTGCGCGGGTGGTGCTGCGTGCTGGATCTGGGCGCGAACGTGCAATGCAGCGCCGAGCATCTGGTTCAGTTCGCCGTCATGGGCGAGGTGTTCGCGCGCACGGTCCTTGGCGTCGAGAGGCCGACCATCGGGCTGATCAACATCGGAATCGAGGAAATCAAGGGGCATGAGGAAGTGCGCGAGGCAGCAGCAATGCTGCGCGAGACGCCGCTGCCGATCACCTTCACGGGCTTCATCGAAGGCAGCGATATCGCCGCGGGCAAGGTCGACGTCGCCGTGACGGACGGTTTTACCGGCAATGTCGGGCTGAAAATCGCCGAGGGCACGGCCAAGCTTATCGCGAGTCTCCTGCGGGACGCCTTCCGCAGCAGCTGGCGGGCAAGGCTGGGATACCTGCTGGCGCGGCCGGCGCTTGCCGTCATGCGGGAGCGTACCGACCCGCGTTATTACGACGGCGCCATCCTGGGTGGTCTCAACGGGATCGTGGTCAAGGCTCACGGCGGCACCGACGCGCTGGGATTCTCGAACGCGATAGGCGTCGCGGCCGAAATGGCGGTCAACGGGTTCGTCCCGAAAATACGGGATGATTTCGAGCGGCTGAAGAGCAGCACGATGCCGGCAAGCGACCAGGAGCCGGTGGCGTAGATGAGACGTTCGGTCGTTGCGGGATGTGGCGCCTATCTGCCGGAGCGGGTGGTCACCAATGACGAGCTGGCGACGCGCATCGATACGTCCGACGAGTGGATTTCGCAGCGGACCGGCATCCGCCAGCGGCATATCGCGGCCGACGGCGAGCTGACCTCGGACCTGGCGCTCGCCGCCGCGCGGCAGGCGCTTGCGAACGCCGGTATCGAAGGCGCAGATCTCGATATCATCGTGCTGGCGACCGCCACCCCCGACAACACGTTTCCCGCCACCGCCACGAAGGTCCAGGCCGACCTTGGCAACAAGGCCGGCGCGGCGTTCGACGTGCAGGCCGTCTGCACCGGATTCATCTACGCGCTGGCCATGGCCGACAACATGCTGCGGCTCGGCCAGGCCAGCACCGCTCTGGTTATCGGCGCGGAGGTGTTCAGCAGAATCCTCGACTGGGACGATCGGTCGACCTGCGTGCTGTTCGGGGACGGCGCCGGTGCGGTCGTGCTGAAGGCGGGCGAGGGTGCGGGTACGAACCGGGACCGGGGCGTTCTGTCCACCCACCTCCACTCCGACGGCGCGAACTACAAGGCGCTTTACGTCGACGGGGGCCCGGGAAGCACCGGGACTGCGGGGTTCATCCGCATGGCGGGGCGCGAGGTCTACAAACAGGCCGTGGTGCGCATGGCGGAATGCGTCGAACATGCGCTCGACGCCAACGGGCTGGAACACGGCGATGTGGACTGGCTGGTTCCCCACCAGGCGAACCTGCGCATCATCGAGAGCACGGGCAGGAAGCTCGATATACCGATGGAGCGGGTCATCGTGACCGTCGACCGGCAGGCGAACACGTCTGCGGCGACGATACCGCTGGCCCTGGCGGAAGCGACGGCGGACAAACGGGTAAGAGAAGGCCAGCTCGTGGCCCTGACGGCGATGGGGGGCGGATTCACATGGGGATCGGCGCTGATTCGCTGGTAATTGTCGGTTTCGGCGCCGGACGACCCGATGGCAATTGACGGCCCCCGACTCGCACAGTACCGTATGGTTAAAGAACCGGGGGGAATTTATATGCATGAGAAAACCGTTACACGCGCGCAACTTGGCGAGGTCGTATACCAGGAAGTCGGCATTTCGCGGCATGAGTCCGCCGAGATGGTCGAAGCGATCCTGTCGGAAATTTCCGGCGCGCTGAAAAAGGGAGAAATGGTCAAGATCTCGTCTTTCGGCAGCTTTTCCGTGCGCCAGAAAGGCCAGAGGGTCGGCCGCAATCCCAAGACCGGCGAGGAGGTTCCGATCCTGCCGCGCCGGGTCCTTGTTTTCCGTCCAAGCCATGTCCTGAAGAACCGTATCAACGGCGAGGTTGCGCAGTCGGCCAGCGCGGCGTCCTGAATTCGGCCATACGGCGGATTACGGTGGATGTTGAAGACAGGACCGGGAAGTCACCCGACGCCTACCGGACGATCGGCGAGGCCTCGGAGGCCATCGGCGTCCCGCAACATGTGCTGCGATTCTGGGAAACCCGGTTTCCCCAGGTCCGGCCCGTCAAGCGCGCCGGGAACCGCCGCTACTACCGGCCCGGCGATATCGCGCTCCTGAAGCGGATCCGCCAGCTGCTGCACGAAGAGGGCTATTCCATCCGCGGCGTCCAGCGCCTGCTCCGCGCGTCGGGCGCTAAAGCGGTGATCGAGGGCGCGCCCGTGGATAAAGCACGCGCGCCTTCGGATGCCGGGAAGCCTTCGGATACCGGGGCGCCGTCCGGCGACCACGGGGAATTGCGGGCGGTCCTCGGCGAGCTGGTGAAAATCCGCGATTTGCTGAAGTGAACAATCGGCCGCGAAGGCGTTGCGCCGGGCCCGATCCCGGAGTACATTGCGCGCCGCCGCGCCTGATGGTCCGGCACACGGCCGGAGCGTAGCGCAGTCTGGTAGCGCACTTGTCTGGGGGACAAGGGGTCGTGGGTTCGAATCCCGCCGCTCCGACCAAATAAAACAAGGCGATGGCGCAGCCCTCCGGGGCTGCGTTTTCATATGCGTGGCGCCCGGGGTGGCAGATGGCCTGCGGTTGAACGGTGAGCGGTGCCGTGAAGCAGATCTTCGTAAGTAGGCACATGTAACCGTCGCGTGTGACATGCCGACGTGCCGGTTTCAGGAATCGTTTACAGACAAAGACATAGAGGCGGCGTTCGCGATTATTCGACGGTTGAGCATGTTTTACGGTTGACCCGCTATGCCTTCTGGTTGCAGCATTGCCCGATAACGGAACCGTGATCGCGCCAAAAAAAGAACGAGAAGCGCGATCCGAACAGGAAGGGCTGAACATGCACGTCCGGGCGATTCTGTCTCGCGCTTTCCTCATTGTCGCAGTGGCGGCGATCTTCCACAGCCTGGCGGGCCTCTCCGCCGTGCGCGCCCAGCAGCTGGTCGCAGACGCCGGCCCGGACCGCACGGTCGCGGTCGGCGACACGGTCGTGCTCGACGGCAGGGGCTCGCGCGATCCCAAGGAGATGACGGCGGACTTCGCGTGGCGGTTCGTCTCCGTCCCGCCCGGCAGCACCGCGCAGCTCTCCGCCCCGCACGTCGTCGAGCCCAGAGTCTCCGTCAAGCCGAGCTTCGTTGCCGACCTGCCCGGCGCGTATGTCCTCGAGCTGGTGCTCACCGAAAGCAGCCGGATCAGCGCGCCGGACAGGGTGGTCATCAATACCGCGAACTCCGCGCCGCGCGCCGACGCCGGCCCCGATCAGTCGGTAACGCAGGGCCAGTGGGTCATCCTCGACGGCAGCGCCTCGACGGACTCCGACGGCGATGCGCTGACCTACCGGTGGACGGTGATCGATCCGCTCGGCGCCACCTTTGACCTGACCGGCGTCAATCCCGGCTTCGAGGCGACCCTCGCCGGAACCTATACCGCCGAGCTTACGGTCGACGACAGCATCACCGGCCACCTCTACACGGACCACGTTACCGACACCGTCACCATCAGCACCGTCAACGTGCCGCCGGTGGCGGTCGCCGGCCCCGACATCACGGCCGTGCTCGGCGAGAAGGTGCAGTTCGACGGCAGCCTGTCGCACGACCGTGACGGCGACGAGCTGTCCTACAGCTGGGCGCTGATCTCGGTGCCGGTCTTGCCGGTGCCGAGCGCCGAGGAGCTGGCGAGCCAGCAATACGTCCGGCCGACCCTGGTGGTCGACAAGGAGGGCATCTTCCTCGTCCAGCTGACGGTCACCGATGCGAACGGCGCGGTCGGCCGCGATACGCTTGTGGTCTCGACCGTCAACGCGGCGCCGCTCGCCGACGCCGGGCCGGACCAGGTGATAACGCCGGGCGAGACGGTGACCCTGGATGCCGGCGGCACGACCGACTGGAACGGCGACCTGCTGCGCTTCCGCTGGGCGCTCATCTCCCGGCCCGCGACCAGCGTTGCGGCGCTCGACGATCCCGCGAGCGTGCGCCCGGAATTCACGGCCGATTTCCCGGGCACCTACGTCGCGCAGCTTGTGGTCGACGACGGCGCCGATCCGGGCATTCCCTACCCGAGCGAGACGAGCGCCGCCGACACGGTGGTGATCACCACCGGCAACGCCCTGCCGGCGGCCGACGCCGGCCCGCCGCAGACGGTGGCGATCCGCGAGACGGTGCAGCTCGACGCGAGCGGCACGACAGACGCCAACGGCGCCGCGGGCCTCCTCTACAGCTGGACGGTGCTGAAGGATCCGAACGGCAACAAGGCGAACTTTTCCGACCCGACATCGCCGACCCCGACCTTCACCTTCTCCAAGTTCGGCGAGCACGTGCTCCAGCTCACCGTCTCCGACGGCGAGCGCAGCCATGTCGACACGATCCTGCTGAACACGATCAACACCCGCCCGTTCGCCAATGCGGGACCGGAAGAGCCGGCGATTCCCGGCGATACCGTATATCTGAACGGCGCGACCGAGCCGGACGGCGTAACACCGCGCTCCAAGGACGTCGACGGCGACCCGATCCTCTTCGAATGGGCGCTGATCGCGCGGCCGGAGGGCAGCGCGGCGATCCTGCAGAACCCGACCACGGCGACGCCGTCGATCGCAACGGACCTGCCCGGCTACTACATCGCGCAACTGATCGTCCACGAGCAGTCGGTCACCAACCCGCTGACCATCACGAAGTCGAGCCTGCCGGCGACGATGGTCGTCGCGGCGCCGAACAGCCCGCCGGTGGCCGATGCCGGCGCCGACCGGACCGTCTATGTGGGCGAGCAGGTCACGCTCGACGGGACGGGCTCGAGCGACGCCGACGACGATCCGCTGAGCTATGCCTGGTCGTTCTCCAGCGTGCCCGCCGGCAGCACCGCGGCGCTCGACGACGCGACGGCGGCGGCGCCTGTCTTCACACCCAACGTCGCGGGCACCTATGTTGTGCAGCTGATCGTCAATGACGGAAAGGTCGACTCGGCGCCCGATACGGTGTCGGTCACCGTCCGCGAGCGGCCGGTCGCCGAGGCCGGGCCGGAACAGGGCGTCACCGTCGGCGCCACGGTACAGCTCGACGGATCGGCCAGCACGCCCGCCGACGGGACGCTGACCTACGCCTGGCGCTTCACGGCGAAGCCGGCGGGCAGCCTCGCCGTACTGTCCGACCCCGCGATCGTCAATCCGACGTTCACGGCGGATGTCAACGGCCTCTATGTGCTCGACCTCGTGGTCAATGACGGGATTGCCGATTCGGCGCCCGACACGGTCGGCGTGCGCGCCGGCTCCGGCGTCTTCAACACCGCGCCGGTGCTGGGCGCCGTGGGGCCGCAGACCGTGGAGCTCGGCGCGACGCTGACCTTCACGCTGAGCGCGACCGACGCCGACGGCGATCCGTTCGGCTTCTTCGCGACGCCCCTGCCGTTGCCCGCGGGCGCCGGCCTGGATGCCGCCACCGGCGCGTTCAGCTTCCGGCCGGACGAAACCCAGGTCGGCGTCCACACCATCACCTTCGGCGTCAGCGACGGGCTGGACTCGGACTCGGAGTCCGTCGAGATCACGGTGACCGCGCCGCCGGCGGGGACGGTGACGACGCTGACCGGGCGGCTCGTCGACGCCGAAGCGACGTCGCAGGGCGTCGAGGGCGCCACGGTGTCGGTCGTCGGCAGCGGCGTGTCCGCCCTCACCGCGGCGGACGGCAGCTTCACGCTTGTGAACCTCGGGGTCGTCGGCGACCAGGTGCTCGAGATCGACGCCTCGACTGCGACCGGCGCGACGCCCTTCGCCAGCCGCCGCGAGGGGGTGACGCTGATCGCCGATGCGGTCAACGCGCTCGGCGATTTCGCCCTGGCGCGGATCGACCTCACGACCCAGACCCCTTATAACCCGGTCGGCACGACGGTGGTGACCAACACGACGCTGGGCGCCACGGTGACGATCGCCGGCGGCACCGCCAAGGACGCCGACGGCAACGACTTCGCCGGCACCTTCACGCTGTCCGGCCTGCCGCCGGCCGGGATCGCGGCGCTGCTGCCGCCCTTCGTTTCGTCCTGCCAGGTGGTCACCCTGCAGTCGAGCCCGAGCGGCGTCACCTTCACGTCGGCGGCCTCGGTGACGCTGGGCAATGCGGACAATCTGCCGGCCGGCGCCATCGTCGACGTCTGGGGTGTCAGCCCGGCGACCGGCAGGTCGTTCATCGCCACCAGCGGCACCGTGAGCGCGGACCGGCAGTCGATCGTCGTCGGCCCGCTGGTCGGCCGCACGCCGTCGGTGTTCTTCGCCACGCCGCGGGCGCCGTCGGTGGCGGCGGCCGCGGACATGAACCGCGACACGCTGATGCGCTCGCTGCTCGGCGGCGGCAATGTCAGCCAGGCGATCACGCTGCCCGGTTAGACCTCGCTGGGCGTGAGGCGGTCCGAGACGCTGGTCTACAACTCCGGCGCCGCCGACCCGCGCCCGATCATCGCCGCCGAGACGCTCTTCCCGGCCGGCGCGGCGCTGCCGGCGAAGATCACCGGCACGCTGACCATCGGCGGCATCGCCGTCGCCGGCCCGGTGTTCATGGACACCGCGATCGCCGACGACCCGCTCGACCCCGGCGTCAGCAACGGCCAGGCGATCCGCCAGGCGCTGCAGTTCGACGCCTCCGACTATGCGTCGGGCGCGCATCCCTATCGCTACGTCACCACCGCGCGCTACGGCTGCTCCAGCGTCGGCGCCGCCGTCAACGGCCGCATCGTGACGGAGAACCAGGAGGACAGCCCGTTCGGGAAGGGGTGGACGCTGGCCGGGCTCGAGACGCTGTCGGTGCAGGCCGACGGTGCGGTCCTCTTGAGCGAGGGCGACGGCACCGCCAGGGTGTTCGATGTCGACGTTACCGGCAAGTTCTTCGACCCGGTCGGCTACCCGGCCAGCGGCCCGCTCGCCGGCGTGCTCGACGATCTCGACGGCGACGGCAATCTCGACATGGCGATCCCGTCGACCGGCACCGGCAATGTCGAACTGCTGTTCGGCGACGGGTCGGGCGAGTTCCCGGTGACGCGCAACTTCAATGCCGGCCAGCCCTTCTCCGCCACGCGCTTCCCCGATGTCCATACCATCCAGACCGGCGATTTCGACAATAACGGTATCCGCGACCTGGTGGTCAACAACCAGATGTCGAACAAGGTGCGCGTCTATCTTGGCACGGGTGGCGGTTTCTACGGCGCTCCGGTAGACCTGACCGTCACCAGGGCGCAGGGCCTCGGCGTTGCCGATTTCGACCTCGACGGCAATGACGACATCGCGGTCGCCTCGGGCTGGCGCGTGGCTGGCTCCGACAACGCCATCGTGTTTTTCGGCGACGGTGCTGGCGGGTTCCCGCGAGCAAAGGCCTACCCGTTCGGGCACAGGAATGTCGGCGTCGAGATCGCCGATTTCAACAATGACGGCTTCTCCGACGTGGCCGTCGCGGGTGGCGGGCAAAACCGGATCGACGTGCTGTTGAGCGACGGCGCAGGCGAATTCCGGACAACGAGCCAGACAAATGCCGACCCTATCGAGGCCGCGCTCGGCCGCTATGCGCTGGCTGCCGCGGATTTCAACGGTGACGGCAACCAGGACCTGGCGCTGACGGTCAACAACCAGAACTACGTGACGGTCTATTTCGGCAACGGTCTTGGCGGCTTTGTGGTTGGCGCCCGCCCGGGGATCGGCTTCCAGGCCAACACCGTCAGGGCCGTGGATTACGATCTCGACGGCGATATGGACATCGCCGCCTCGGGCCGGTTCATCGGCAACGTCGCCCTGCTGGCCGGCGACGGGGCCGGCGGCTTTGCGCTGGCCACCACGATCCCGGTGGCCACGGGCGGCCTCGCCAGCGCCGTGTTGCCCGGCGACTTCAATCATGACGGCGCGCCCGATCTGCAGGTCTCGTCGAACGGCGAGAGCAAGATCTTCGCGCTCATCGCCGATGCCGGCTTCCGCTCGCCGGGCGCCGATTTCTCGCAGCTCACGAAGAACGAAGACGGCACGTATGTGCGCCGCATGACCGACGGCACGACGATCGAATACAACGAAGATGGGCTGATGACCGCGCGGGTCGACGAGAACGGC
>CAMYKU010000038.1 GCA_947259105.1 uncultured Alphaproteobacteria bacterium | reverse complement strand
CGCCGCGCGGGCGGGGCCGTTCGAGCTGCTCGACTGCACCGAGCGCCAGCAGATCCGCGAGCTCGTGCGCCAGCACCGCATCGGCACCGTCTACCACATGGCGGCGCTCCTCTCCGCGATCGCCGAGGAGAAGCCGCAGGCCGCCTGGCAGCTCAACATGGGGAGCCTCTATTCGGTGCTCGAGGTGGCGCGGCACCACGATTGCGCGGTGTTCCTGCCGAGCTCGATCGGCGCCTTCGGCCCGACGACGCCGCGCGACAACACCCCGCAGGACACCATCCAGCGGCCGGTCACGATGTATGGCGTCACCAAGGTCGCGGGCGAGCTGCTGTGCGACTACTACGCCCGCCGCTTCGGCGTCGATACGCGCGGGCTGCGGCTGCCGGGGCTGATCTCCCACGTCGCGCCGCCCGGCGGCGGCACCACCGACTATGCGGTCGAGATCTTCCGCCAGGCGCTGCGCTACCGCCACTACACCTGTTTCCTGGAGGCCGGCACGCGGCTCGACATGATGTACATGCCGGACGCGATACGGGCGATGATCGAGGTGATGGCGGCGGACCCCAAGAAGCTCAAGCACCGCAACGCCTTCAACGTCACCGCGATGAGCTTCACCCCGGACGAGCTGGCGGCCGAGATCCGCAAGCACATCCCCGATTTCGTCATCGACTACGAGGTCGACCCGGTGCGCCAGGCGATCGCCGATTCCTGGCCGCGCTCGATGGACGACAGCGCCGCGCGCGAGGAGTGGGGCTGGGCGCCGGAGTACGACCTTGCGGCGATGACCAAGGACATGCTGGACAAGCTCGCCGCGCTGCGCCGGGGCGCGTGACGGATGACCGCGCGCCACCCCCCTCCCCAACCCCTCCCCCCATGGAAGGTTTGCACCCATCTCCATTCACCGAGCAAGGGAGAGGGGCTCAATTCCCGCGTGACAGCGGCAATAAAGCCCCTCTCCCTCGCGCGGTGGGCGGGCTCAGGTTCCAGCGGTCCATGGGGGGAGGGGTTGGGGAGGGGGCGAGACGACCGGAGGGGGTGGGACGACCCGCGGCGCCGGGGAATAGCATTCGTGCAAGGGTTTCGAGCTTGAGGAGGTACCGACGATGACCCGCCGGCGACTGGACGAGACGCTGCTCGCGGAGCTGAAGGCGCTGGAGGCGGCGGGGTCGCTGAAGGGGCGCGAGACGGTGATCGCCGGAATCGTCCGCGCCAGCGGCGGGCGCGGCCCGCGCTACCTGCTGCAGGGCGAGGGCGCGCGGCCGTTCATCCGCATGAACTCGAACGGCTATCTCGGCATGGCGCTGCGGGACGAGGTGATCCGGGCCGACGAGGACACGGTGCGCGCCTGCGGCGCCGGGCCCGGCGCGGTGCGCTTCATCAGCGGCACCTGGGTCCCGCACGTGGCGCTGGAGCGGCGGCTGGCCGAATTCCACGGGCGCGCGGCGGCGATGATCTTCAGCTCGGCCTACGCCACCGTGATGGGCGTGCTGCCGCCGCTGATCGGCGAGGAGACCGCGGTGATCAGCGACGAACTCAACCACAACTGCATCATCAACGCCATGCGCCTCGCCCGCCCGAAGGAAAAACACGTCTACCGCCACCTCGACCTCGCCGAGCTCGAATCGTGCCTCGCCGACGCGGCCAAAAGCTGCCGGCGCGCGATCGTGGTCACCGACGGCATCTTCAGCATGCGCGGCGACCACGCGCCGCTCGGCGAGATCGTGGCGCTCTCCCGCCGCTTCGACGACGCCTTCGCCGAGGGGGTGCTGGTGGTCGCCGATGATTCGCACGGCGTCGGCGCGATCGGCGAGACCGGGCGCGGCACCGAGGAGCACGCCGGCGGGGCGCCGGTCGACCTCCTCGTCGCGACGCTCGGCAAGGCGCTCGGCGTCAACGGCGGCTATGTCGCCGGCAGCCGGACGATCCTCGACTATTTGCGCGAGACGGCGCCGTTCTACATCTACTCCAACCCGATCACCCCGGGCGAGGCGGCGGCCGCGGCGGCGGCGCTCGACATCCTCGACAGCAAGGACGGCCTCGCGCTCTTGCGGCACCTGCGCGACATGACGGCGCGCTTCGAGGCCGGGCTCGGCCGGCTGGGGCTGGAGACCATCCCGGGCCCGCATCCGGTGGTGCCGCTGATGGTGCGCGACACCGGGCGCACCGCGGCCCTGGTGGCGCATTTGCGGGCGCACGGCGTGCTGGCCACCGCGATCACCTATCCCGTGGTGCCGCGCGGCGAGGAGGAGATCCGCTTCCAGGTCTCGGCCGACCATACCGCCGCCGACATCGACGCGGTGCTCGACATCCTGGCCGGCGCGCCGAATCCGGCAAATTAACCCTCCGCTAACGCATGATGTGCACAATTGGCGGCCGTTGGGCACAACGCGGCATGTGGAGACGACGATGACCAATGATGCGATCAAGGCGCTCGAGGCGCGGGTGGCGACGCTGGAGAAGGAACTGGACGGCGCCACGCGGGCGCTGATCACGGTGATCTCGACCCTGGCGGCGCGGGACCCCAACCGGATGACGCTGGCCGAGCGGCTGCGCACCGTGGGCGAGCGCCCCGGCATGGAGACGGCGGCGGCGCGGCGGCTGCTGGACGACATCGCCGACCACATCGAGACCGCCGGCGGCTGACCTCCCGCGCAGGGCGGCGCACCCGCCGCGCCCCTTAACCCGCCGCTAAGACGTTGCGTGCGATATTTGCGCGCGTTACCGTCGCCTGATACCGGAGGGGTCCCATGCCCGTACTTGGTGGTCTTGCGCTGGCGCTCAACGTGCTGTGCATCATCCATGCCCTGCGCGCGCGGCAGCCCTATTACTGGTTCATGATCATCATGGCGCTGCCGGGCATCGGCGCCGGGATCTATTTCTTCATGGAGATCCTGCCCGACCTGCAGCACAGCCGGGCGGCGCGCGAGGCGGCCTCGGACATCGGCAAGGTGATCAATCCCGAGCGCGAGATCCGCGGGGCGACGGCGGCGCTGCGGCTGACCGACACGGCGGAGAACCGCAAGCGCCTGGCCGAGGCGCTGTTCGCGGCGCAGCGCTACGACGAGGCCCGCACCCTGTACGAGACGGCGCTGGTCGGCGCCCATGCGGACGACCCGGCACTGATGCTCGGCCTGGCGCGGGCGCAGTTCGGCTGCCAGGATCACGCCGGGGTCTGCGAAACGCTGAACCGGCTGCGCGAAATCCTGCCCGATTACGAATCCGCCGACGCGCACCTGCTGTACGCCCGCAGCCGCGAGGGGCTGGGCGATACCGACGGGGCGCTGGTGGAATACGGCGCGCTGGCCGGCTACTACCCGGGCGAGGAGGCGCGCGTCCGCTACGCCCTGCTGCTGCAGCGCCTCGGCCATGTCGAGGAGGCGCGCGCCGAGTTCGAACAAATCGTCACCTCGGTCGAGACCGCGCCGAAGACCTATTTCCGCGCCCAGCGCGACTGGTACAACGTCGCCAAGGGCAATCTTTCGGGCTGAGGGAACGGCGTTTCCCGCCAGCGCCGGTTCCACCTGTGCGCGAATCGCGCTAGCCTCCCGGCAAGGGAGGCGATCATGGCGGACGGACCGTATTTCACCCCGGCGCTGTTCGGGTTCCTGCGGGACCTGGAGAGCAACAACGACCGCGGCTGGTTTGCGGCCAACAAGGCGCGCTATGTCGGCGACGTGCGCGACCCGATGCTCGATTTCATCGCCGGGTTCGCGCCGCACCTGAAGCGGATCAGCACCCGCTACGTGGCCGACCCGCGCGCCAATGGCGGCTCGCTGTTCCGGATCCACCGCGACGTCCGCTTCGCCAGGGACAAGCGGCCGTACAAGACCAACGCCGGCGCGCATTTCCGGCACGAGGCGGCGCGCAACGCCCATGCGCCGGGCTTCTACCTGCATCTCGAGCCGGGCGGCGTGTTCGCGGCCAGCGGCGTGTGGCACCCGGACGGGCCGGCGCTGGCCAGGATCCGCAATACGATCGCCGGCAACGCGCAAGGCTGGCGGCGGGTCACCTCCCCGAAGGCGCTGGGGCCGCGGGGGGAACTCGCCGGCGAGGCGCTGAAACGCCCGCCCCGCGGCTACGACCCGGAGCATCCGCTGATCGAGGACATCAAGCGCAAGGACTTCTTCGCGCTGGCCCGCTTCACCGAGGACGAGGCCTGCGCGCCCGGCTTCATGGACGACTTCGCCGCGACATGCCGGACCTTCGCGCCGCTGACCCGGTTCCTCACCCGGGCGCTGGACCTGCCCTGGTAGGCCGCACCGGCAGTGGCCGGGCGGCGTTCCGTGCGCGGACGAATTGTGCTACTTGTCCGCTCAAGCCCATCGGAGACGCAGGGAGGCGTGCGCATGCCGTCATACAAGGACCGGGTTCCCTATTCGCCGATCACCGACCGGCCGCCGCTCAAGCTGCCGGACGGCAAGCGGATGGTCGTGTGGACCATCATCAACGTCGAGATGTGGGACGCGTCGCGGCCGATGCCGCGCGCCGTGCTGCCGCCGCCGATGGGCAAGCCGCTGGTGCCGGATCTGCCGAACTGGTCGTGGCACGAATACGGCAACCGGGTCGGGTTCTGGCGGCTGCACAAATGCTTTGCAAAATTCGGGATCGTCCCGACGATGGCGCTGAACGGCATCGTCTGCGAGGCCTATCCGCAGATCGCCGAGGCCGCGCTGACGGCCGGCTGGGAGTTCATGGGGCATGGCTACGTGCAGGGGGCGATGCACCATCTCGACGACCAGCGCGCCGAAATCCGCCGCGCCATCGCGGCGATCAAGGCGTTCACCGGCAAGGCGCCGCGCGGCTGGGAGAGCCCGGGCCTGACCGAGACCGACGAGACCATCGACATCCTGGCCGAAGAAGGCATCGAATACGTCGCCGACTGGGTGCTGGACGACCAGCCCTGCCGGATCGCGACGTCGGCCGGCTCGGTCGTCTCGGTGCCCTATACGGTGGAGACCAACGACATTCCGATCTTCGCGCTGCAGAACCAGCCGTCCGACGCGATGTACAAACGGACGGTCGACCAGTTCGAGCGGCTCTATGCGGAAAGCGAAACCACGACCCGGGTGATGGCGATCAGCGTACACCCTTACCTGTCCGGCGTGCCGCACCGTATCGGCTATCTCGAGAAGATCTACGAGCATATCCAAGCCAAACCCGACGTCGCGCTGTGGACGGGCGAGCAGGTCCTCGACTGGTACCAGGCGGAGACGGGGTGAGAGCCGCTGGCCGCTGGCCGCTGGCTGTTGGCCGTTGGCTATCGGCTAATGCCTCACCCCTCGACCGCTTCATACGCCGCCTCGCCCGGCCGGCCGTTGGCGAACAGCCAGACGCCGCGCGGGTCCACCGCCTCCTTCGACGGCAGGGCGAGCAGTGAGCCCGAGAGCGTGCCGAATCCCGTGCCGGTGACGATGTTCATGGCGCCGAAATGGTCGCTGTCGCTCTCGCGGCTGGCCAGCAGGGTCTTCCAGGAACCCCAGTCACCCTTCTCCGGATCCGGCGCGGGGGCGTCGCGGAACAGCGGCAGGTAGCGGGCGATGCGGTCGCTGTCCGGGTCGTTGAGGTCATGCGCGGTCAGCATCGAGACCCCCTCCGGGATGCGTTCGACGACCACCGCGCGGGCGCCCTCGCGCGCCGCCAGCCACCAGGCGCTGCTGTTGTCGGCGACCACCAGGTTGAAGGACCGCCAGGCGGCCGGGTCGAGGTCGGCCAGCGCAACCGCCGCCGATCCGGCATCGGCGTGGTCGAGGGCTTCGAGGACCAGTTCGCCGCGGCTGCGCTTGCCGGGGGCCGGGCCCAGCGTGCCGACCCGGTTCAGTATGGCGGCCGCCACGCCCTGATCGTTGCGGGCGAGCCAGCTCCCCCCCGATTCTAGGTCGATGCCGCCGACCACGTCGCCCCGGTCCGGCCAATGCCGCGCCGGCGGCCTCCAGGGACGGCCGGCCATCTCGTCGCGGTTGGCGGCCAGCAGCAGCGGCCAGTCGTACCCGGGCCGGCGCAGGATCACGAGCGTGCACATGGGCCGATCGCTGGCATGGATGGAACCGTGCGCCTATTTGCCGGACGGCTCATGGAATGCCGCAGGCGACGAATCGTTCGTAGCCGGGCCGTTCCCGGAGGACGCCGTAGTAGCGCGCGAGATTGTCCAGCTTCTCGCGGCGGATCGGCAGTTCGAACCATCTGTTGACCGCGACGCCCAGCGGAATATCCGCCAGCGTGAAGTCGCGGCCCAGGATATGCGGGCCGTCGCCGAGCTCCCGGTCCAGCAGGCTCATGCCCCTGGCCAGCAGGTCCCGGCCCTTCTCCACCGCCGCCAAGTCGCGCTCGTCCTCGGCCAGCCGGATCAGATTGATGAAGACGACGGTGGTCGGCGGGGCCAGGACCGAGAGCTGCCAGTCCATCCATTGCTCGATCTGCGAGCGCCGCCCCGGATCCGTAACGTACAGCGGCTCGCCACCGTATTTCGCCGCCAGATAGCGCAGAATGGTGTTCGATTCCCAGACCGCAAGCTCGCCGTCCAGTACCGTCGGAACCAGCCCGTTCGGGTTCAGGCTGCGGTATTCCTGCGTATCGGTCTTGCCGAACGGGCCGCCGAAATCCTCGCGCTCGAACGCGAGCCCGAGTTCCTCGCAGCACCACAGCACCTTGCGCACGTTTATCGAGTCTTCGCGGCCCAGAATACGGATCATGGCGGTACCCCCTTGTCTTCCCGTTCGCCGGGACAAGAAGCATACGCGACGGCGCGATTGTTGTTAACATCCCATCCGGCGCACCGCGGCACCATGAATGACAGAGGGAGAATCCCGAGTGAAGGCGATCGGTGTGAACGAATTCGGCGGGCCCGGCGCGCTGACGCTGCTCGACCTCGCGGCGCCCAGGCCGGGACCCGGCGAGGTTCTGGTGAAAGTGGATTACGCCGGCGTCAATTACATGGACGTCTATATGCGCAGCGGCATCTACAAACGCTCGAAGACGTACGAGACACCCCTGCCGATGGTGCTGGGCATGGAAGGCGCCGGGGTGGTCCGGTCGTGCGGCCCGGATGTCGAGGGATTCCAGGCCGGCGATGCGGTCGCATGGTGCCTGTCCCGCGGCGCCTATGCCGAATACGCGGTGGTTCCGGCCTGGCGCCTGGTCAGGATTCCCGCCGGCGTGCCGGCGGCAGTGGCGGCGGCGCTGATGCTGCAGGGCATGACGGCGCATTACCTGACCCACTCCGCCGTCCCGCTCGAAGAAGGCCAGACCTGCCTCATCCATGCCGCCGCCGGCGGGGTCGGCCAGCTCCTGGTGCAATTTGCCAAGCTGCGCGGCGCGCGCGTTATCGCAACCGTGGGCAACCGCGAGAAGGCCGAGCTGGCGGGCCAGCGCGGCGCCGATTTCTGCATTCTCTACCGCGAGGAGGATTTCCTGCCCATCGTGCGCGAGTTGACCGACGGCAAGGGCGTCGACGTGGTCTACGATTCCGTCGGCCGCGAGACGATCGCCCGCAGCATTCGCAGCCTGCGCCGGCGCGGCACCTGCATCATGTTCGGGACCAGCTCGGGTGTCGTCGACTGTATCGAGCCGCTGGAGCTCGCCGAGGCCGGCTCCGTCTTCTTCACGCGCCCGCATCTGGCCGACTACACGGCGAGCGCCGGGGAGATCGCGTGGCGCGGCGAGGCGCTGTTCCAGGCCGCCGCCACCGGCCGGCTCGTGGTGACGATCGACCGTGAATTCCCGCTCGAGGATGCGCGCCGTGCCCACGAGACCATCGAGGGGCGCCGCACGCGCGGCAAGCTGCTGTTGCGAATCGGAGAATGACGCTGCGACCTTGCGGCGGAGGGCGGCAGGACCCAGATTCAAGGAAGCCGAGGGCGAAGGGCAAAGCAGCGCTTGCAATGGGCGCGGCACGGCGGTTAAAGAATTCGCAACCCGGCGCGCCCTATGTTGTGTATCGCTGTATCCCAGGGAGGAGAGGTTTTTCCATGAGCAACTTTGACAATCGCGAAAAGGGCTACGAGGCCAAGTACAAGATGGACCAGGAGCGCGAGTTCAAGGCGAACGCGCGGCGCTGCAAGCTGGTCGGCCTCTGGGCCGCCGAGAAGATGGGAATCGAGGGCGCCGACGCCGAGGCGTACGCCAAGGAGGTCGTGATCTCGGATTTCGAGAAACCGGGCCAGGACGATGTGGTCGACAAGGTGCATGGCGACCTAGCCGCCAAGGGCATCGATATCTCGCGCCACATGGTCGAGATCGAGATGGAGCGCATGTTCGAGGAGGCCCTGCGCCAGCTCGCCGCGCAACAGGACAAGGACAAGTCCTGACGCGCGGGCCTTGATGTAGCCGTCCCGGCAGCAGGGCCATGCTCAGGACGAAACGCGCCTGGCGCGGCATGGTGACCGCGCCGCATCACCTTGCGTCCGAAGCAGGGCTGTCGGTCCTGAAGGAGGGCGGCAACGCGGCCGAGGCGATGGTTGCGATGGCGGCGGCGATTGCCGTGGTCTACCCGCATATGAACAGCATCGGCGGCGATGGCTTCTGGCTGCTCGCGGCGCCGGGCGAGGACGTCATCGGCATCGATGCCTGCGGCGCCGCCGCCGAAGCGGCGGACATCGCGTATTACCGTGATCGCGGTTTCGAGGCGATCCCCGAACGCGGCCCGCTGGCGGCGCTGACGGTGGCAGGCACGGTGTCCGGATGGAGCGCCGCGCTTGAGGTTTCGCGCCGCTGGGGCGGGAATATGCCACTCCCCCAACTGATGGACGATGCGATCCGCCACGGGCGCGAGGGCATCGCCGTGACAGCGGGGCAGCAGGCGAACACCGCAGCCAAGCTGGACGGGCTGAAGGAGTCGCCCGGCTTCGCCGGGGCCTTCCTGATTGACGGCGCTGTTCCCGCCGAGGCTACGCGGTTCCGCCAGAAGCGACTCGCGGCAACGCTGGAGCAGCTCGGCCGGGCGGGGCTCGACGATTTCTACTGCGGCGACCTCGCCGCCGCCATCGCGACGGACCTCGCTTCCGTCGGCAGCCCGGTCGCCGCCGGCGACCTCGCCCGCCATGCGGCGACGCAGGTAGCGCCGCTGTCGGTGAAAATCTTCGCCGGGACCCTCTACAACATGCCGCCGCCGACGCAGGGCCTGGCCTCGCTGATGATCCTGGCGCTGTTCGACCGGCTGGGCGTGGCCGACGGCGAGAGCTTCGGCCATATCCACGGCCTCGTCGAGGCGACCAAACGCGCCTTCCTGGTGCGCGACCGCACCATCACCGATCCGGCCTTCATGACACGGGACGCGCACGCGTTCCTGGAACCGGCCTTCCTCGACGCCGAGGCGGCCAAGATCGACGGCAAGGCCGCCCTGCCCTGGCCGCAGCCGGCGCTGCCCGGCGACACCGTCTGGCTCGGCGCCATCGACGGCGCGGGACGGGCCGTCAGCTTCATCCAGAGCCTCTACTGGGAATTCGGCTCCGGCGTGGTGCTGCCGGAGACCGGCATCCTGTGGCAGAACCGCGGCATCAGCTTCGCGCTCGACGAGGCCGCGGCGAATCCGCTGATGCCGTTGCGCAAGCCGTTCCACACGCTCAACCCGGCGCTGGCCCGGCTCGGCGACGGGCGGGTCATGGTCTATGGCAACATGGGCGGCGAAGGCCAGCCGCAGAGCCAGTCCGCGGTGTTCACCCGCCATGTGATGTTCGGCCAGGAGCTGCAGGCGGCGGTCACCGCGCCGCGCTGGCTGCTCGGCCGCACCTGGGGCGACGAGTCGATGAGCCTGAAGCTGGAGGACCGGTTCGACCCGGGCCTGGTGCAGGCGCTGCGCGACGCCGGCCACGAGGTCGAGCTGCTGGGGCCGTTCGACGATTTGCTGGGCCATGCCGGCGCCATCGTGCATCACCCGGACGGGCTGCTTGAAGGCGCAAGCGACCCGCGCAGCGACGGCGCGGCGATGGGGTTTTAGAACGGAACCGGCGGCTGTCGCCTCAATCCGGCATCGGGATCGTCTGGCTGTCGTTGGGGACGAGATAGCCGCGCTGCACGGCGGGACGCGCGGCCATGGCGAGGAACCAGCGCTTCACATGCGCGAACTTGTTGAGGTCCTGCTCCTGCCAGTCCCAGCGCGCGATCCACGGGAAAACGGCGCAATCGACGATCGAGAAATCGTCGACGATGAAGTCGCGGCCGGCCAGCCGTTCGTCCAGCACCCCATACAGCCGGTTCGCCTCGGTCGTATAGCGCTCTTCGGAATACTCCGAAGCGCCCTTGTTGTAGCGCACGAAATGATGCACCTGGCCGAGTATGGGGCCGAGTCCGCCCATCTGCCACATCAGCCATTCCACGGCCTCCCAGTGCTTGTCGCCGGTCGGCATCAGCTTGCCGGTCTTCTGTGCCAGGTACAGCAGGATCGCGCCGGACTCCATCATGCGGATGCCGGTGTCCTGATCGACGATCGCCGGAATCTTGCCGTTCGGCGAGACCGCAAGGAACGCCGGGTCGCGCTGCTCGCCCTTGGTGATATCGATGGCATGGACGCTATAGACGAGGCCAAGCTCCTCGAGCGCAATCGAGACCTTGCGCCCGTTCGGAGTGCTCCAGGTGTAGAGGTCGATCATTTTGCATTATTCTCCCGCTGATTCCGTGCTTCTTCATCGCATGATGCGGCGACATGGGCAAGACAGGGCGGCCATCCATTAACCTTGCATTGTATGATTTGTCGGATGATCCCCAGGCTGTCGGCAGAATCGCCAAATCATCGCACCCAACCGGAGACATGAACATGATCACATCGACACTGGAAACCGTGCCCGACAGGGTCATCCGCGAGCATCTGGGCATCGTCCAGGGCAGCACGGTCCGCGCCAAGCATATCGGCCGCGACCTCATGGCCGGACTGAAGAACATCGTCGGCGGCGAGTTGAAGGGCTACACCGAACTGCTGAGCGAGGCGCGCGACGAGGCCTTCGCGCGCATGATCGAACAGGCCACGGCCAAGGGCGCCAATGCGGTCATCAACGTGCGGTTCAGCACCTCGTCCGTGACCCAGGGCGCGTCGGAGATCCTCGCCTACGGCAGCGCCGTCATCGTGGAGTAGCGGCCATGGAAGCCTTTGCCGAACTCTGGCAATTCCTGTTCGTCATCCTCTTGCTGATCATGGCTTTCTTCACGGGCAGCATCGCGGAACGGCGGCATTACAAATCAATCATCCGTCGCGAGGGCGCGCTGGGCGACATGGTCGTGATCGTCGCCAAGACCCTGCCGCCGATGTCGCCAGCGCCCGCGACAGCGCTGGTGCGCGGCAGCGTCGTCATCTCGGTCGACTATTTCAAGCGCTTCCTGGCGCGGCTGCGCATGATCTTCGGCGGCCGCATCCACACCTATGAAAGCCTGCTGGACCGCGCCCGGCGCGAGGCCATCCTTCGCATGCAGGAACAGGCACGGGAGCTCGGCGCCACCATGATCTTCAACATGCGTTTCGAGACCAGCTCGATTTCGAAGGGCCGGAAGGATGCGGTCGGCACGGTCGAAGTGCTCGCTTACGGCACGGCGGTGATCCCGCCGGGATAGGCACATGAAAGTAAGGAACGTCAAGGTCCCCGAAGGCATCAATGTCAGCAAGCACCGCCCGCTCGCCGACCTGTTCGTCCTGACGGCCGGCGCCGCCGGGCTGTTCGCGGCGCTGGGGCTGGTGGCGCTGCTGATCGGCTCCTACGCCGGGCGCTACATGCCGATGTCTTGGGAGAACGCCATGGCCGCGGCGGTCTTCGAGGACGAGGCGACGGAGGAGGGCGCAGCGGGCGACCGGGAAATCGAAGCCGCGCTGCAGGCGCTCGCCGACCGGCTGGCGGCGAACATGGAGCTGCCCGAGGATCTGCGCATCACCGTGCATTACCTGGAGGAAGACGAGATCAACGCCTTCGCCACGCTGGGCGGCCATGTCTTCGTGCTGCGCGGCCTGATCGCGCGCATCCCGGACGAGAACGCGCTGGCCATGGTGATGGCTCACGAAATCGCCCACGCCGCCAACCGCGACGTCGCGGCGAATATGGGCGGCACGCTGCTGGTGCAGCTCGTATTGGGAACCGTGACCGGCATGTCCCCGGAAACGGCGGAGGGCGTGATCTGGGGCCCTAACGCCCTGCTGCTGCGCCAGTTCACCCGCGAAGCCGAGCGCGCCGCCGACCGCGACGCCCTAGCCGCCGTAGCCGCGACCTACGGCCACGTCGCCGGCGCCGACGCCTTCTTCCGCATCCTGCTCGACGAAATCGGAGAGACGCTCCCCGACGAGCCCCCGGAATTCCTGAACACCCACCCGCTCACCGCCGGGCGCATCGAAGGCCTGGGCGCGATGGCCGAGGCGCGAGGCTGGGCGGCGGAAGGGGAGATGACGGCGTTGCCGGATGTGCTGATGACGCTTGGCGCGAGCGAGTAGATCAAGGGGTCGGGAAAAGCATGAATCGTACCGAACAGAGTAATCCATGCCTCGAAATCATCTGGAAGTTCGTTCGAGGCGACATGGGACCAACCGAATTCGAGCAATGGGCCTGCTCGGAAACCGGCCTGGAAGACCAGCTTGGTGAAGTGTACTACCTGGAGACCGTTTCCACGGATTATTCAAACAAAAACGCGGTCTACGAGATCAGGCAATCTCTTGGGGTCCACGCCCGCGAAGCATCAAATCTTCGGTGCGAATGCATCACGCTCTCCGATTTTGCCGATATCGGCATGGGGCCAGACACCGACATCGTCCTTCGAACGTTCGAAAATCGGGCCAGACGGGGCCCCGCCTTGTGGTGGTTGTCAGCCCAACAATGCTCCGAGTGTGAACAGTGGTGGCTCATGGCGGCGGACAGCCGACTGAATGATGTGGTTTTATTGAAACGCCTGTCACCCAAGGAAGGCGGGCAGATTCTCAAGGAACATTGGTGGCCCGAGGATTTCGACAGCTTCGAAAAACTGCTGCAGTGTGGCCGCGAAAGGGGGCACAACTGGCGTTTTATGGATCCTCTCGACCCGTCGCTAATATGGACTGCCGCCGATCTCGCGCGTGAACGGCCCGGCATCGGTGTTGCGGACTTGGCCAAGTCGCTCAATCTGGACATACCCCATGCCGAGAAAGTCGCGAGAAAGGCCATGCAGGACGAAGGGGTCGTCATCGACCTTGAAAAGAAGGACACGTAGCGCAGGGGCCTTCGCTTTGGCGCTTAAATTGACGAAAGGGGTGCCCCACTGTCGTGGCGAACCCTAAATCAACTCCTCCGTCTTATCGTCCGTCTCGCCGTGCCGACGCAGGGCCGGGGTCTTCAGGCCCTCGTAGAGCGTCTCGATGCGCTTGTTGATCTCGGCGATCTGCTGCTCGAACTGGCTGTTGCCGGGAAGGTCGCTTTCAACGATCAGCGGGCCGAAATTTCCGGACTTCCGGTCGCACCGGCCCCGCCGGGCAACAGGTTTGGCCGATGGGCCGGGAGAGGATGAAGCTGTTGTTCAGACTGACCGGGTGATCCCGCCGTCGATGCGGATGTTCTGTCCGGTGATATAGCTCGAACGGTCCGATGCCAGGAAGGCGACGAGATCGGAGACCTCCCCTGCCCTGCCGTACCGGCCCATCGGGATCCGCGCGCGCCGCTCCCCGGTCTCCGGCAGGCTGTCGATGAAGCCCGGCAGGACGTTGTTCATCCGGATGTTATCGGCGGCGTAAGCGTCGCTGAACAGCTTGGTGAAGGCCGCAAGGCCGGCGCGGAACACGCCCGAGGTGGGAAACGTCGCGTCGGGCTCGAAAGTGGCATAGGTCGAGATGTTGACGATCGAGCCCGAACCCTGTTTCTGCATGATCGGCGTTGCCAGCCGGGCCATGCGGACGACGTTCAGCAGGTAGACCTCCATCCCGTCATGCCACTCATCGTCGGTGATCCCGAGGACCGGACCCTTGGGGCCGTGGCCGGCGCTGTTGACCACCGCGTCGATGCGCCCCCAGCGCTCCATCGTCCCGTCGACGAGGCGGCCGAGGTCGTCCACCGAACGGTTGGAGCCGGTCACGCCGAAGCCGCCCAGCTCCTGCGCCAGCGCCTCGCCCTTGCCGGACGAGGAGAGTATGGCGACCCGATATCCGTCGCCCGCGAGCGTCCGCGCAGCGTCCGCCCCCATGCCGCTGCCACCGCCCACCACGATGGCCACTGGCTGATCGCCCACGTTATTACTCCCTCATGTTGATCGGTCTGCCGGTCGCCCGGCTGGACGAGATCTAGATCAACTCTTCCGTCTTGTCGTCGGTTTCGCCGTGCCGTCTTAGCGCCGGGGTCTTCAGCCCATCGTAGAGCTTTTCGATGCGTTCGTTGATCGCGGCGTTCTGCTGCTCGAACAGGCTGTTGCCCTGCAAATCGCTTTCGACGATCAGCGGGCCGAAATTCTCGACCCGCAGCACCCACATCGCCTGGGCGATGCCGAGTTCCTCGATCCAGTGCGCGGCGAGGACCTCCCTGATGCCGCGGCCCAAGAGGGCGCCGGTGCCGTAGCCGACGGTCGTCAGGTACACCGCGCCGGCCGGAACGAAGGTATCGCGGTAGTCTTTCGGGTTCATGCCGCCCTTGCCGACCACCACCTTGCAGCCGGTCTTGGCGAACCAGGCGGGGAGCGCGCGGGAGAAGCGGAAGCTCGCGGTCGCCGTCACCGCGCCGATGCGGTAGCTGCCATCGTCCTGCACCGCGGCCGCCGGCGAGCAGTGGAAGTTGACGTTGCTCAAGCGCCGCAGATCGACCGGCGGCTCCGCGCCCTCGTCCACCACCTTGCGGTAGACGCCCTCGCGCCCGGTATAGATCACGCCGTCCAGGAAGACGATATCGCCGCAGCAGATCGTCGCCAGGTCTTCGTCCGAGACCGGCGCCGCAAGGCGCCGCTTCCTCAGACCGTCTCCGCTTCCCGCCATTCCACAGTCTCCCGTCGCATGTAGGGGGTGAACCAGTTCGGGTCGGTGCGGGTCTCGATCCGCCCGTCGGCATGGATGCGCGCGACCGCACGGCGCGAGGCGAGGCAGAAGGTGTGCACCGAGGCCGGCATGCCGCCGGTGTGGCAGTCGCCGATCTCGATATGGCAGTCGACCACCATCGAGGAGCCAACGAAGCCCATCGCGCCCATGCCGATACTGTTACCGAGCGCCTTGAGCTCTTCCTCAAGTTTCGCCACTTCCGGGTCCGGGTTGCGGTCGCCGACGATGCGCAGGCAGGCGGCCTGCTTGCCCAGCGTCATGCAGACGTCCTTCGAGCCGCCGAGGCCGACACCGACGATCGCCGGCTGGCAGGCGAGGCCGCGCTTGCCGAAGGCGATCAGCGTGTCCATGAAGAAGCGCTTGATGCCGTCGATGCCGTCGGCCGGGAACAGCATCCGGTAGTCGGAGCCGAACAGCCCGCCCTTGTGCACCGTGGTGATGTCGATCCAGTCAGCATCGGGCTCGAAGCTCCACTCCACCTCCGGCGCGTTGATGCCGACATTGTTGTTGTGGTCGCGGCGCGTCAGCGGATGCACCCGGTTGGGGCGCAGGGGCACGTCGTGGGTCGCCCGCGCGGTGGCGCGGCGCAGGCGGCGCTCCAGCTCGACGAAGCCGCCCTCGAGGCGCGCCTCGTTGCCGATCTTCACGAACCAGCGCGGCAGGCCGGTATCGGCGCACATCGCGCGGCGGTCCTCGCGCGCGGCGTCGTAGTTCTCCAGCATCGCCTCGATGACGAAGGCCGACAAATCGCCGGTTTCCGACTTCGCGATCTCGCGCAAACCGGTCTCGTAATCCTCGGGGATCTCGATGCCGGCGCGGAACATCGCGCCATACGCCGCCTCCTCGATGCGCTCCGCTGAAATCATATGGTTGTCCTCCTCAACAGGAACATCCGCCGGTTTCCCTTGCCGTCAAGGTCACCCCCACCCCGACCCTCCCCCATCAAGGGGGAGAGAGAATTCTTCCGACCGCACCACCCAACCCTCCCTCTTTGTGGGGGAGGGTTGGGTGGTGGGTAATGTCACCAAAGTGACACAGAGACACAGAGAATTCACAGAACCTCTGCGTACCCTCTGTGTCTCTGTGTCTCTGTGGTTCATACTTTACGCCATTTCCGGCGGGGCGCCGGCTTCGCCTTCGATCAGGGAGTCGCCGGGCGCGACGATGGTGAAGTGGACCGGTTTCATCTCCAGCTTCATTTCGCCTTCGATCGCCATGGAGACCGCGGTGAAGGCGGAGTCCTCCAGCGGGCCGGTCTCGGGGAAATCGCTGCGGTAATGGGCGCCGCGGGAATCCTCACGGGCCAGCGCCGCCACCGCGATGCACTTCGAGACCAGCAGCAGGTTCTCGAGGTTCAGCCAGTCGTGCCAGGTCAGGTTGAATTCGCGCGTGCCACCAGACACGCCGATCTCCTGCAGCGCCGCCATCATGTCGTCCAGCTCGGTCAACGCGGCCATCATGTCCGCCGCCTCGCGGATGATCCCGACCTTGTCCCACATCAGATCGTCCAGCCGCTCACGCAGATCGTACAGGCCGTCAGCTCGCCTGCCGAAGGGGCGCAGCGCCGCGGCCACGGCGCGCTCGACAAGCGCCATGTCGGGATTACGGAAGCTCCCCCCATCCGACAGCGCCACCGCCATCTCGTCGCCGGCGATGCCGCCGTACACTGTGGAATTGGCGACGCCGTTGCCGCCCAGCCGGTTGGCCCCGTGCACGCCGCCGGCATCCTCGCCGGCCACGAACAGCCCGGGCAGCGCGGTGCTGCAATCCTCCTCGAACTCGACGCCGCCCATCATGTAATGGGCGGTCGGCACCACCTCGACCCGGCCACCGGCGAGGTCGAAGCCGCAATCGGCGCAGCGGGTGACCATGCCCTTGAATTTCTGGGCCACGAATTCGCGGCCGAGATGCTTCATCTCGATATAGACACCGCCCAGCGGCGTGGTGCGGCCGTCGCGCATCTCCTGGTAGATCGCGCGGCTGACGATGTCGCGGGTCGCGCGCTCCCCATGTTCATGGTAGTCGAACATGAAGCGGTCGCCGGCGCCGTTCAGGAGATAGCCGCCGGAGCCGCGCAATCCCTCTTCGAGCACGGTGCCGGTCATCCGCGTGTCCGGCCCGGCCAGCAGCCCGGTCGGATGGAACTGCACCATCTCCATATCGCGCAGGCTGAGCCCCGCGCGCAGCGCCATCGCCATGCCATCGCAGCTCTTGTCGCCGGACGGCGTGTGGTAGCGGTACATAGTCGGGCCGCCGCCCGCACCCATCAGCACCGCCTTGGCCCTGACCAGCACGAATTCGCCGCTCCGCATGTCGGTGAACAGCACGCCGGCGACGCCCTCCCCGTCCGTCGCGGGAATGAGCGCCAGCGCGCGGTGTTCCTCCATGCGGCGGATGGGCCGCGCCCAGACCTGCTCGGCGAGGCGGTTGACGATCTCGATGCCGGTGAGGTCCCCCTTGTGGACCGTGCGGTCGAAGCTCTGCCCGGCGAAGGCCTTCTGGTGCAGCGTGCCGTCCGGGTTCCGGTCGAAGAAACAGCCGAGTTCGTTCTCGAGTTCGCGGATCCGTTCCACCGCGCCGTTGACCAGCCGCCAGGCAAGGTCCTGGCGCGGCAGCCACTTGCCGCCGACGATGGTGTCCATGAAATGGCGCTCGATGGAATCGCCGGCCGAGAGGGCGGCGTTGTAGCCGCCCTGCACCATGCGCGTACAGCCACTCTTGCCGAGCAACCCCTTGACCGCGACAGTGATGTCGAGATCTGGGTTCGCCGCGTGGGCATGCAGCGCGGCGAACAGCCCGGCGCCGCCGGCGCCGATGATCAGGACGTCGGTCTTCTCCGTGCGGAGCGTGGTCATCTCACACCAACCCCAGCGCAAAGGCCACGCCGAACATGGCGGCAAGGCCCAGGCTGACCGCGATACGGGTTTTCTGGCGCTCGGACCACGGCAGCAATTCCAGCATCAGGAGCCGCACGCCGCCGGTCATATGCGCAGCGAGGAGAACCACGATGCCCCACTCGCCGAACTTGACCAGCGGCCGGGCGGTCCAGGCGATGGCGCCGTCGAGCGCCGCCGCGTCGAGGGCGAGGCCGAGCACGAGGAAATGCGCCGGCAGGAACAGCACCAGCGTCAGGCCGGTCAGGCGGTGCAGCAGGAACGCCCAGTAGCCCGGATGGTTGCGTGCCGGCCGGATCACGGCGCGCCCCCGCCGACGACGGCCCAGACCGCGCGCAGGCCGAGCACCAGCAGCAGCAGTGCGGCGGCCAGCGCGACCCGCGCGGCGGTACGCCGGCCCTGCCCGCCCCACTCGATGAGAGCGGCGCGCAGCCCGATCGCACCATGCACCGACACGGTCAGAACGAACCCGCCATAGAACGCGGCCCAGCCCAGGCTGCCGCGCGTCCGGTCGAGAATCTCCCCGGCGCTGAGCCCGTTGCGCACCGCATAGACGATGACGCCCAGATGCACCAGCACCAGCGGCGCCAGGATCACAGCGGTCAGCCGCTGCACGAGGAACAGGCGGGCGGTCATGGCGCATGCCTTCCGCCGATTTGCCGCGACGCGTCACCACCGCTCATAACGCCCCCCTCAGCAGCGCCGCCAGACCCGCGCGCTTGAGTCCCGCGATCGAGCGGGTCGGATTGATCCCGACCGGGCAGTGCTCGGCGCAGGACTGGTGCGAATGGCAGTTGCCGCAGCCGGCCTCGGCGCCCGCAGCCGCCAGCACCGCCGTGCGGTCGCCGTCACGCACGTCGTTCCACGCCGCCCAGGCCCGGTTCAGCGCGGCGGGCCCGAGATAGTCGCCGCGCCAGGCGACGACATCGCACGCCGCATGGCAGACCGCGCAGTTGATGCATTCGATAGCGGCGTCGGCGGCGCGCCGCTCCGGGCTTTCGGGCGATACCGGGACCAGCGGATCGTCACGGGATATCGCCGCCTCGAAGCGGCCGCGCGCGCGGCGCCACTTCTCGAAGAACGGGGTCATCTCGCACGCAAGATCCTTGATTACCGTCAGGTTGCGCAGCGGCGCGATCGTCAGGCGGCCACCCGATGCCACCTTCGAGACATGGGTCCGGCAGGTCCAGCGCGGCTTGCCGTTCACGGTCATGGCGCAGGAGCCGCACACCCCGACGCGGCAGGCGAAGCGGTAGGCGAGGGTCGGGTCGGCCTCGCGCTGGATCCAGGTCACGATGTCGAGCACGGTCTGGTTCTCGCGGCGTGGCGCGCGGAATGTCTCGTAGCGGCCCTGCGCGCCGCCGCGCCAGATCCGCACCTCGATCCCGGCGTCCGGGCTCACGGCGCGTCCTCAAGGTCGAGGTTCACCTGCATCTCGATCATGTCGCCGCGATAGGTCAGATCGCCGACGTAGACGGCAACGTTCTGATCATCGCAGATCACCCGCCGCAACTTACCGACGGGTACGCCCATCGGGATCTTCAGCGCCTCGGCGATCTCCGGCTCGGCGCAGCCGATGGTGAGCATCTGGTGGGCCCGACCGATGGTCAGGTCGGGCAGCGATTGCAGAATCGGGATTACGAGCTCGCGATTGAAACGGTCCGCCGCACCAACGTAGTACCGGTTGTCGATATAGAGATACATGATCGCGTAAGACACGTTGTCGAGCAGATGGATCCGCTTCAGGCAGCAGTAGGACTGCGCCAGCGTTGCGTCCAACGTGTCCCCGCCCGGCGGCCGCGCTTCGTCCAGGGTCTCCAGCAGGCGCGGCCTGGTGCGTGTGAGCGCTTCGACGAGGCCACGCCAGCTCTGTCCCAGCCGGATCCGTCCCATCCCGGCGGCCCGGTCGGTCACGAACGTGCCCCGCCCCCTGAACCGTTCGATCAGACCGTCGCGTTCCAGGAGGTCGAGTGCAAGGCGCACGGTGACACGCGACGCACCGAACTCGGCGATCAGGGCTTCGATCGTGGGAATCTGCGACGTCGCGGGCCAGGTGCCGGCAAGGATCCGCTGGCGCATCAGCATGGCGATCCGGCTGTACAGCGGGCCATAGGCGTCGGTGCTTATGGACGGGGTGCGCATGGGCAGAGGAATCACCAAATTATAGGTCTTAAGAATAAGACTATATGGATAATCTGTCCGGGTAAAGCTGGTTGGGCGCCTGGACGCCGCCACCCCTACCGGTTGCGCGGGACAGGGGCGCCCGAGGACCGGCACGCCGAATAAAGCGGCGCCGGCCGGCAAGGTTTCACTGGACTGGCGCGTTGCCTGAACTAAAACAGGGCGCGGGCCGTGAGTGCGGCCCGACAGCGCCGGCAAGGGATGGAAGCGATGACCGAACAGGCGATAAAGGCCATGCAGCCCTGGCAGGATGACGTCTACGACGCGCTGAAGGCGGCCGGCATCGGCATCGTCAGCTACGTGCCGGACGCGGGGCACGCGCGCACCATCGCCCGCGCGATCGGCGATCCGGACATGGAGGCAATCGTGCTGACCACCGAGGAGGAGGGCGTTGCGCTGACCTACGGCGCTTGGCTGGGCGGCCGGAAGGCGGTGCTGCTGATGCAGTCCAGCGGCGTCGGCAACTGCGTCAACATGCTGGGGCTGGTGCAGAGCTGCCGTTTTCCGTTCCTCTCCCTCATTACCATGCGCGGCGAATGGGAGGAGTTCAATCCGTGGCAGGAACCGATGGGCCGTGCGGTGCCGGCGGTCCTGGACGCCATGGCGGTCGAGGTGCGGCGTGCCGATACGCCGGAGGACGCCAGGGACCTCACATTGCGCGGCGCCGAGGACGCCTTCGGCAAGGACAAGGGCATCGCCGTGCTGTTCTCTCAGAAACTGATCGGCGCGAAGGTGTGGTGAGATGGCGGACGCGCGCGACAATCTTCTGGACCGGCGCAAGGCCGTCGTCGAACTGCTGCGCGACCGCGGCGAACTGCTGGTGGTCTGCGGGCTCGGCTCGGCGACCTGGGACGTGGCGGCTTCCGGCGACGACGCACGGAACTTCTATTCCTGGGGCGCGATGGGCGGCGCCGCGATGATCGGCCTCGGCCTCGCGCTGGCCCGGCCGGAACGAGCCGTGACCGTGATCACCGGCGACGGCGAAATGCTGATGGGTCTGGGCGCGCTGGCCACCATCGGCGTAAGGGCGCCGAAGAACCTCTCCGTCCTGGTGCTCGACAACCGCCATTTCGGCGAGACCGGCATGCAGGCGAGCCATACCGGGCTCGGCACCGACCTCTGCGCCGTCGCCCGCGCCTGCAGCGTCAAGCGGGTCATGGAGGCATCCGCGATGGCGGACGTCGCGGCGATCCGCGAGGCGCTGCACCGCCCCGATGGCTGCCTGTTCGCCCGGATCGCGATCTCGGCGGCGGAGCACGAGCGGGTCATGCCCGAACGCGACGGCGCGAAGATCAAGGACCGGGTCCGCAAATCGCTGGGATTGTCTTGAGCCTCGCCTTTCTCATCCTCGGCGGCGCACTGCTGGCGGGATTCGTCAATGGCCTAGCGGGGTTCGGTACCGGGCTCGTCGCGCTCGGCCTGTGGCTGCACGCAGTCGACCCCCTTTTGGCCGCCCCGCTGGTCGTGATCTGCTCGGTGATTGCGCAGTCGCTTTCACTTGTTGCCATACGCCCCACGCTGAACCTCTCTCGTCTCTGGCCCTTCCTGCTGGGCGGCGTCGCCGGCGTCCCCATCGGCGTCATGGCGCTGGACCGCATCGAGGCCGGGACATTCCGCGCAGCGGTCGGGGCGTTCCTCGTGTGTTATTGCACGGTCATGCTCGTCTCCCGCCGCCTCCCGGTGATCGACGTCGGCGGACGCACGGCGGATGGTGCGATGGGTCTTGCGGGCGGCGTCCTGGGCGGCGCTGCGGGCCTGTCCGGGGCGCTGCCGACCGTGTGGTGCGGCCTCAAGGGCTGGGGCAAGGCGGAGCAACGGGCGGTCTATCAGCCCTTCAATCTGACCATCCTTACCTGGGCGCTGGTCGCCTATGCCTCGCAGGGGGTGCTGACCGCGGAGGTCGGCCGCCTCACGCTGATCTGCCTGCCCGGCACGGTCCTGGGGGTGTGGCTCGGCGTCAAGGCCTACGGGCGCGTCGACGACCGCCAGTTCCGCCGTATCGTCTTGTGGCTGTTGCTCGCCTCCGGCGGCGTGCTGACCGCAACGAACCTCCTGTAGCGGTTAAAGCCCGGGGCCTGTCGCGCGGGACTTGCATTGGGCGTCCGATCGTGGCACGGATCGGCGGTTTCATGAACCGAACCCGCCTGACAGCACACCGGAGCCGTTGCAGATGCCGCTGACCCTGATCCGCGAGTTCATCAAGCTCGAAGCGGCCGGCGGCATCGTCCTGATCGCGGCTTCCGCCGCCGCCCTCATTCTCGCCAATTCACCGCTGGGGCCCTTCTACACGGCGCTCCTGGACATTCCGGTCGCCATCCAGTTCGGCGCGCTCGAGATCGCAAAGCCGCTCCTCTTGTGGGTCAATGACGGGCTGATGGCGGTGTTCTTCTTCCTCGTCGGACTCGAGATCAAGCGCGAGTTCCTCGAGGGCGAACTCTCGAGCCCGACGCAGATCGCGCTGCCCGCCCTCGCGGCGATCGGGGGCATGGCGGCGCCTGCCCTGATCTACGTCTACATCAATTGGGGCAGCCCGGAGAACCTGAACGGCTGGGCGATCCCGGCAGCCACCGACATCGCGTTTGCCCTCGGAGTTCTCGCGCTGCTCGGCAGCCGTGCGCCGATGTCGCTCAAGGTGTTGCTGATGGCGATTGCGATCATCGACGACCTCGGCGCAATCGTCATCATCGCCATCTTCTATACGAGCAGCCTGTCGCTGTCCGCACTCCTCTTCGGCCTCCTCGCCATCGCTGGCCTCGTCGTCGTCAACCGCCTGCGGATCACCCATCCGGCGGCCTATCTGCTGCTGGGCATCGCGTTGTGGGTCTGCGTTCTCAAGTCGGGCGTGCACGCGACGCTCGCCGGCGTGATCACCGCGCTCGCCGTCCCGCTGGCGCCGCGCGACGGCGAGGGGACCTCGATGCTCAAGCGCCTCGAGCACGATCTCCATCCCTGGGTCGCCTTCGGCATCCTGCCGCTGTTCGCTTTCGCCAACGCCGGGGTGTCGTTTGCCGGGATCGGCGTCGAGAGCTTTGTCGAGCCTGTAAAGCTGGGCATCTCGCTCGGCCTGATCCTCGGCAAGCAGATCGGCGTCTTCGGCATGCTGTTTCTGTGCATCAAGCTGTCGCTCGCGCCGATGCCCGAGGGCGCCAACTGGCGGCAGCTCTATGGCGTCTCGCTGCTGTGCGGCATCGGCTTCACGATGAGCCTGTTCATCGGCTCGCTTGCCTTCGAGCATTCGTCCTTCGCCGCGCCGATCCGCCTTGGCGTGCTGACCGGCTCGCTCGTCTGCGCGGTCCTCGGCTACCTGGTTCTGCGCTGGAACGGCGCCACGGCCGCGGCAGCGCCCGGGAACGGCGCCGCCTGATCGCGCTGAAACGCGTCGTCGCCATGGCTTCATGCCGATGGTGGGCAGTCTCTTGCAATTGCGGTTGCAAAGGCCCGATGTAATCGGGAAACTCGCCGCGCCCGAACAGCCGGAATGAACGGAACGCCATGCCCAGAGACCTTGAAGGACTCCTCGTCGTCACCCTGGAACAGGCGGTGGCCGCGCCCTATGCGTCGTCGCGGCTGGCCGATGCCGGCGCGCGGGTGATCAAGCTGGAGCGGGCCGAGGGCGACTTCGCGCGGCGCTACGATGCCTGCGTCAACGGCGAGAGCGCCTATTTCGTGTGGCTGAACCGGGGCAAGGAGTCGGTGCGCTTCGACCTCAAGGCCGCGGACGATCAGGCGCTGCTGCGCCGGATGCTGGCGCGCGCCGACGTCTTCATCCAGAACCTCGCCCCCGGCGCCGCCGCACGCGCGGGCTTCGCCGGCGACGGTCTGCGCGAACGGTTCCCGCGGCTCATCACCTGCGACATCAGCGGCTACGGCGAGGACGGCCCCTACCGCGACATGAAGGCCTACGATCTGCTGGTGCAGGCGGAATCGGGACTCGCCACGGTGACCGGCACGCCGGAGTCGGCGGGCCGCGTCGGCGTCTCGGTCTGCGACATCGCGGCCGGCATGTACGCCCACCAGGCGATCCTGCAGGCGCTGTTCGCGCGTGAGAGGACGGGGCGGAACCGCGGCATCCAGGTCTCGCTCTACGGCGCCATGGCCGACTGGATGAACGTGCCCTACCTGCAGCATCACTATGGCGGCCAGACGCCGCAGCGGCCGGGCCTCAACCATCCCACCATCGCGCCCTACGGCGCCTATGAGTGCGGCGACGGCGGTATCGTGCTGATCTCGATCCAGAACGAGCGCGAATGGCGCAGCCTGTGCGCGAACGTGCTGGGCGACGCGGGGATCGCCGACGATGCGCGCTTCGCCACCAACCCCGACCGGGCCGCCAACCGGCCGGCGCTGGACGCCATCATCCACGGCGTCTTCGGCGCCGCGCCGCGCGACGCGATCATCGAGAAGCTGGCGGCCGCCAGGGTCGCCTACGGACGGCTGTCGTCGCTGGACGATCTCGTCGCCCACCCGCAGAACCGGTTCATCACGGTGGAAACGAGCGCCGGGGCGGTGCAGGTACTCGCCCCGCCGCCAATCGCCGTCGGCGAGCCAGAGAGCTACGGCCCGGTCCCGGCGCTGGGCCAGCACGACGCGGCGGTGCGGGCCGAATTCGCCGATTGACGCTTGGTGTATGCACCGTAACAGGCGCGGCGGCGGAAATGGAGATCAAGCGCTCAAACGCAGCCTCACCGCTCTGTTCTCGCGCAGCGTCTCCGACGGTAGTTCGCCGAACAGATGGCGGTAGCGCGACGCGAACCGTCCGAACTCCCACTCTCCGTGCCGAACGAGGACATCGGTGACGGAGACGGCATCGGGGTCCGCCGCCCGCAGCGCACGGTGAACCTGGTGAAGCTGCCGTATCTGCAGATAGTGAACCGGCCCGACGCCAAAGCATTCGTTGAAAACCGTCCGCAGCGTCCGTTCGGACACGTCGGCCGCAGCGGCCAGCTCCCCTACGGGAACCCGCTCGCCATCGCGTTCTTCCAGCATCTCCCTGCAACGACGGATGATGTCCTGTCGCGGGATCCTCGGTCGACCGTCTCGGTTGGACTCGCTCGCTTGCCGCTCCCCAACGATCGAAGAGGCGGCTTTCACCGCTTCCTTTGCAGCGAAATTTGCCGCTTGCGTCGCCTCGAGCCGCGGGTGCTTGTCGGCGGCGAACATGATCTGATCCACAAGCGCCTTGAACTGGTTCGCCATCCGGCGGTTCGGCCGGGTCACGCGGCACGTCGTCTGTTCGGAGCCCAACGACGGCTCCGCAGGGCCGCCGCCGCGCGCCAGTTTGTCGGTCGGAACGAAGATCGAGCACCAGTCGTGCACATCCCTGGTGCTGAGATGAAATTCACATCCCGGCTCCAGAATCATGAATGAGTCCCTGCCGAAAACGGTCCCGTTTGCGGCGTATGCGCAGCCGTCCGTGAGCGGCAGATAGATCAGATATCCGTCCGGCCAGGATTGGCCCTCGACGATGCTGCCGCTGCCGAGGCGCCCCGACTGAACATGGACCCCGGGAAGGTTGACGTGGCTGACGCTCCAGACACGACGTTTCGGGTTTTGCAGCATCATGACGCAGTCGGCGCCGCGGACATCGTGAGTGTATGCGTCGAAATCCCGGTAAATATGCGTCTGCACGAAACCCTCTCCAAGGCCACAGTTCTTGCCGAAACTGCATAGACGTTAGTATGCAATCAGAACAAGAACCTACGAAATTCCTATGTCTTTAGTATTATTTGCCGGACTCGCATAGACGCTAACCTAACACTACAACAGAATATGTCAAAATAGTTGTGTTTCCGCCCAATGAGATGCAGGACAGGAGTAGGCAATGAAGCGCGGGAATTATTATAGGGTGCCGCGGCTGTACCAATTGCAGGCGCACTCTGGTCAACAGGTTTCGATCCGACAACGGCGGCAATGGCCGCGAAAGCCCAGACCTCGGCATCATGTGGGGCTGGCTGGGCATCCTGACGGTCGTCGTCGGCGGCCTGATGATCAGCCAGCCGGATGTTGGGCTCGCCTCGTTGACGCTGTTCCTCGTCGCCTGTTTCTTCATCAGTTGCCTCTTCGAGGTTGCCTGAGGGTTCCGGATGCGGCCCGCCAGCGGCTGGGGCTGGACCCTGCTCGGCGGCCTCGTCTCGGTACTGCTCGGCGCGATGGCGCGCGGCGGCGCCAAGGGAGGTTCAACGACAGGAAGAAGCGACGGCGTGAGCCATCGGGGAGACACATGAACACATATGCGGGGAGTAATTCGATGCGCAGAATGATCAACCTTTGGACGGTGCCCGTCATGTTCGCCGTTCTACTGTTCGGCGCGGCCGGATGCGCCGGCGGCAAAGACTCACTGGCCGAAGAGGAAAAGCAGGCATTCGCCGACGTCCGGGCTGAGATACAGTCCGTTGTTGCCGATCCCGAGCGGGCGGCAAAGGCGATCGCCCTGATATCGGACGTGGAGCAGAGCTTTTTCAACGTCCGCCGGAGCATGAACGCAAGAAGGGAGAGGTTCCGGGAGCTCAACGCCGATTACGATGCCGCGCGCGCCGATATCCAGGCGGAACTCGCCCGGATCCTGTCGGACATAAAGGCAAACCAGCAAGTGGTGACGGACGTTCACCGCCAGCTGGTCGACATCATGACCGCCGAGGAATGGGCCGCCGTGCAAAAGGCGGAAAGCAAGGCCCTGTCCGCCGCGATCAAGTCTCTGCAATCGATCTAGCCGGGGGAAATACAATGATCGCAGGACTCATCATGTTACTCTTTCTCGGTGGCGGAGGGACCCAGCTACTTGAGAATATCGGCGTTTACGATGACCGCGCCAAGGCCGTGATCGCCGATGAAGACCGGCGCGACCAGGCGAGGGACGTTCTGGACTCGATGAAAGAGCGCACCGAGGCCCGCAACGAGATGGTGAAGGATGCGGGCGAGGAGCTGGGCGAGCTGATCGAGGATCAGGGCGTTGCGGACGCGCAACTCGACGCGGTCTGGGACCAGTACATGACAGAGATCGCGGCCTACCACCGCGACATGATCGATCTTCGCTTCGAACTCAAGCAGCAAGTCAACCGCGAGGAATGGCAGGCGATCTTTGCGGCCCCTCAGTAATTACCAATCGCGGGATTGATCCTGTAACAGCCGCCCGAGTCATTCATGTTTTCGCTGAATGACTGGGGCAAGACCACGAGGAGAAAATGATGAAGACCTTTGCAACAGCCTGTATGGCAGTCGGTCTTTCCATAATAGCCAATCTATCAATGGCGCAGGAATTCCAGGCTAACGAGAAACAGCTTTCCGATCTTTACACGGGCAAAGCCTATTCACCATTCGCAGGACGCACTTTCCCGTCGCGTCCATTATGGGGCGACACGCATCTGCACACGTCCCTGTCATTCGATGCGGGTGCTTTCGGCAATCGTCTCGGTCCTCGCGCAGCATACCGCTTTGCCAAAGGGGAGGAAGTAGCCTCATCCACAGGACAACCCGTGCGGCTTGCCCGTCCACTCGACTGGCTGGCGATCACGGATCATTCCGACGGCATGGGATTTACCGACGACGCTCTCGCCGGGTCGCCGCTCGTAACTGCCTATGAGCAGGGTGCGCGCTGGTCGAAGGGCTTTAGAGCCGGCGGTCAGGAGGCGGTCGACGCCACCCTGGACATGATCAACACGTTCTCGCAGGCCAAGATGGATCCGGAAATGTTTGCCAATTATTCCCCGGGCTCCCGGCGCTACGCCACCATTTGGGACGAGGTGATCAACAACGCCGAGGAGTTCAACGACCCTGGTGAATTCACCGCGCTCATCGCCTTCGAATGGACGTCGCTGATCAAGGGCGGCAACATGCACAGAAATGTCATCTTCCGCGACAATGGAGACCGGGCGCGGCAGGTCGTGCCTTTCACTACGTTTGCACCAATGGGCAGCACGGACCCCCTTGATCTCTATAAGTACCTGGAGAATTACGAGGCGAAAACCAACGGCGCGATCATGGCGCTCGCACACAATGGCAACCTTTCGAATGGCCTGATGTTCCCGGTCGATGCCCAGTACACGGGCAAGAAGATCGATAAATTCTATGTCGAGCAGCGCGCAAAATGGGAACGCATCTATGAGATCACCCAGATCAAGGGTGACGGCGAAGCGCATCCCTTTCTTTCCCCGGATGACGAATTCGCCGACTACGGGACCTGGGATGTCGGCAACCTGGACCTGTCCGAAGCCAAGACGGACGACATGCTCGCCGGCGAGTATGCGCGCGAAGCCCTGAAGAACGGCCTGGCCCTGGAGAAAGAACTGGGCACCAACCCGTATAAATTCGGTTTCACCGGCGCCACCGACAGCCACACGTCCCTTAGCACCGCCGAAGAAAGCAATTTCTTTGGCAAGCATGCCGGTTACGAGCCGTCGCCGGAGCGTCTGACCCACCCGTTCGCGAAAACCGAGAACGGCGAGATCTTCGCCTGGCAAATGGTGGCTTCGGGAATCACCGCGGTCTGGGCGCACGAAAACACCCGTGCCTCGATCTTCGATGCGATGGATCGCAAGGAGCTCTATGCGACGACCGGCCCCCGCATCATGGTGCGTTTCTTCGGCGGCTGGGAGTACACCGATGCCGACATCAACAGCCGCGAGCCGGCTTTTCACGGGTACGAGAAGGGCGTGCCAATGGGTGCGGATCTGCCGGCGCCGCCGAAAGGCGCAAAAGCTCCAAGCTTCATGGTGTATGCGCTTCGGGATGTGATCGGCGCCAATCTCGACCGCATCCAGATCGTCAAGGGATGGCTCGACAGCGACGGCGAGACGCACGAGAAGGTCTACAACGTCGCCTGGTCGCGTGGCCGCAACCTGCGTGCCGACGGCAAGCTGCCGGCGGTCGGCCAGACAGTCGACGTGGCGTCCGCAACCTGGACCAACACGATCGGCGCGTCCGAGCTTGCAGCCGTGTGGACCGATCCGGATTTCGATGCCGCGCAGAGAGCCTTCTACTATGCGCGCGTTCTCGAGATCCCGACCCCGACCTGGTACGTGTATGACGCGTTCCGGTTCGGCATCGACATTCCCAAGGATGCGCCCACGCGCCAGCAGGAACGCGCCTATACGTCACCGATCTGGTACACGCCCTAGCACGACAACCGGACAGGCCGCCGAGTTGCCAAAGCCAACAAAGTGAGGAGTCACATGTCGCAAGAAATGGAAAACGTCGGAACGGAGTTCATGGACGGGGTCAAGCGGAATGCAGGCTTGGCGATCGTCGTCGGGGTGATCCTGCTGATCGTCGGCGTGATCGCGATCGGGTCGCCGTTCGTCGCCGGGATTTCGGTGACGCTCGCCGTTGGCGCCATGCTGATCGTCGGCGGCGTCTCGGAGCTGTTCTTCGCCTTCAGGGCGGGCTCGCTGGGCAAGGGGCTGCTGACCTTCATCCTGGGCATCCTGACGGTCGTCGTCGGTGGTCTGATGATCAGCCGCCCGGACGTCGGCCTCGCCTCTCTGACGCTGTTCCTCGCGGCCTACTTCTTCGTCAGCGGGATCTTCGAGATCGCCTGGGGTTTCCGGATGAGGCCGGCCAGCGGCTGGGGCTGGATCCTGTTCGGCGGCATCGTCTCGGTCGTGCTCGGGATGATGATCTGGGGGCAGTATCCGTTCTCCGGCGTATGGGCCGTGGGCACGCTCGTAGGCATCAAGCTTATCTTCAGCGGCTGGACGCTGATCATGCTCGGGATCGCGGCGCGCGGCGCAGCCAAGGACATACAACAGGCCGTGTGACCCTTCGGGAACGTCGAAACCCGGCGGCGCGCCGGCGATTGAAATGCGGACAGGAAGGGCGCGTCTGGCGCCGTCCTGAATTCAGTGCACGAGCTGCCGGCGGCGGTATTTGCGCGGGCTGACGCCGGGTACGCGGCAAGCGGGCTACCCACAGCTCCTAAAACACGGCAGGGGACATAACCGGAGCACAGAGACGGACGTTGAATCGATTTCTGGATAATTTGGCTCAAATTACGAGACATCCGTAAGAGCGCGGTGTATAATAAGTTAGAATTCACGGTTTCTTTTGGGTGTCAAAATTGGAGAAATGGCGACCAGACGGCTCTATGGAATTCACAGTGACCGGTGCCTGGATTTATTGGTACGCCTCGCCTAGAGGTCGTGGCGTCGGAAAATCGGCGGCCGGCACCCCGAATAGCAACTAAGGTCAATTAGGGACAGGATATTATGACAATGAAAATGAAAGCACTCGTACCGGCACTGCTTGGCTGCCTGATCGCAGCCGGTGCCCAGGCCCAGTCGACGAGCGTGCCCAACGAGATCACGGGCTACCGCAACATGACGGTGAATTTGGGGAAGACGGCGCCGGACTGCAACCTCAAAAATGCCGATCTGCTCAAGACGCAGCTGTCGGACAAACTGGCCAGTATCGGTATCACCGAGACCGCCGATTCTTACGCCGGGGTTGAGCTGCTGGTGACCGCCCGCAAATTTGGCGGCATCACGGCTCACTGCGTGACCTTGGTCGAGTTGGTCTTCGTGGGCGCCATCGGCAAGGACAACTTCGTCACCGGGGACAAACGCCTGAGGGCGGCCATCGACCGGATGAAGGTGGTGCCGATCATCTTCTACAAGCAGAGCAGTATGGGGGTGCAGCCTCAGACTCAACCTTCTTCCGGCGGTGAGAGCGACGCCACTGAGAAGGCGGTGCTGACCATGATCGACCAACTGGTGAGCAACCTTAAAGCCAAGCGGCAGTAGGCTCGGCAGGGCAAGGCGGGCGGTGCGGAGACGTGTCTTTCCGGCCGCCGGCCCTCCCTGTCGCTCAACCCGGAAATCACCATGCGCGGACGATGTGTCCGCGCATTTCCAACGACGTCGCCGCCAAGAGCATACAGCAACGGGAAGAACAGACAGCGTAATCCTTCGGGAAGGCCGCGCTCCTGCGGCGCGTTGCCGGTCGACTCGATGCTCTGATCGCAAGCAATCAAGTGAAAACGAAACGCGCGCTCCAGCGGCGTGGAATCCGGTGCCGCGCGCGACGCACGAGAGGCGTGGCTGTTGACGTGGCGCGACCGGGCCGCATTATGCGCACGGTCACGGCGCCGGCAATCGGCGAACTGCGGCGACAGCGGAGGCGCGAATGGTATCCTTCTTCATCACCCTGTTCCGGTTGGTACGGGGGATCGCACGCGGTCTGCGCGACCCGGAGTTCCGTGCGCTGTTGGTCGTGCTGGTATTCGTGCTCGTCGCCGGGACGCTCTTTTATTCCAATATGGAAGGCTGGGATGTGATCGACTCGCTTTATTTCAGCGTGATCACATTGACGACCGTCGGATATGGAGATTTACATCCGACAACGCCGATCTCCAAGGTCTTTACCATGATCTATATTTTTATAGGGATTGGAATTATTATGGCCTTCATACAGAGACTCGCGACCCATTCCATGCGGCGCCGCGGCCGCCGCAAAGCGTCCGCCGGGACCGGCGAGGCCAAGGAAGGCAAGAAAACTCAGGCCAACGGATGATCGCTCTGCGAAGCGGCGGTGCGCGCGGAATTCGCCGCGTGCCCCTCAGTGCATGCAGCGCATGTGGCGGGTTCCCTGGCAGGCGAGACTGCGGAAGTTCCACAGGGTCTTGATATAGGCCACCGTGTTCTTCGCGTCTTCCTCGGGCATGATGTCCTTGAAGGGCATCATCCGGGGATTGCGCGGCGAGCCGTTGAGGATGGTATGGGCAAGGTTGCCGTCGTCGTGGTGCCAGCCATGCGAGGAGTTGTCGAGCGGCGGCGCGACGAAGCCATACTGGTCCTGGGCATGCATGTCCTTGGGCCGCTCGCCGACCCCCTTCTCGCCGTGGCAGGCCTGGCAGTATTCCTCGTAGGTCTTGCGCGCGGCGGCGACGAGCTCGGGCGTTTCCCGGTCGTGCCCCAGATAGCTGCCCCAGCTACGGCCACCGTCCTTGCTGGTCAGGATGGCGCCGGTGTCGGCGACGACGTGGATGCGCTCCGGATCGCCCGGATCGATGGCCAGTTTCAGGGGATAGCGATCGCCAAAATCGGTCGACCGGACGTCCCAGCCGGTGCCGGGTTCGTCGCCGACCACCAGGCCGACCCCGTATATGAAGGCATAGATTCGTCCCTCGGCCGTTACCTCAACCAGCGTCGCAGGACGCGGCTGCATGAAGGCGGGGTCCCAGCTCCTTCCCTCGTCGCGGCTGACGAACAGGCCGCCCATCGCCGCGGCGTAGACGGTGGCGACGTCGCGCGCGGACGCAGCCAGCGCAAAGGTCCTCTCGGGCAGCGGGCCGGCCTTGAGCCAGGTCCGGCCGGCATCGCGGCTCATCTGCAGACCGTTGAACATCCCGTAAATGACGCTGGGTTCGGCGCCACTGACCGCCATGGCGTGGAAATCGACCGGCCCGCCGACGCCTGCGGCCACACGCTCCCACGTAGCACCGCGATCGCGCGACGCCAGGACGCCGAGGTTGCCGCCCTCCTCCGGGTGGCCGCTGGCATAGAGCATGTCGAAATCCGTCGGGTCCACCGCAAAGGACATGAGGTCGTCGGTCGAGCTGCCGATGCGGGTCGCCCTGCCATCCGGAGCGCCACGGAACAGCCCGCTATGGGTGGCCAGATAAAGCCGCGAGGGCTGCGCCGGGTCGACGGCAACGCCGTGGATATGTGCGATGCGGTCGATCGGTATGGTTTCGGCCCCGGCGGGCGCGCCGAGCAGATGGCCGGCCGCAAGAAGGCCGATCAGCGACACCGCGACCGGGTACAGGACCGTCCCAATAGTATTTCGGGCTGGTACATACATGGTATGGAATTCCGTTCGAATCATGGGAACGATTGGGCGAGCCTTGTCTCATTGGGGCCCGGCCGGCGACGTCGTGGCGTCAAAGAACAACACATCAGTGATCGTCCGCCCCCTTGGCGAAAAGCCGCCCGGCCGCGGCGATCTCTTCCCTGGTCATGGCCTCTTCCAGCGCGCGCCGCAGCGCCTGGGCGATCTTCTGCATGTGGTTCTCCGTACGGCCCGCCATTTTGACCCAGAACAACGCTTTGACGCGGTCCGCCGGCACCCCCGATCCGTCGCGGTACAGGATGGCGAGCCTGACCTGAGCCACCGTGTTGTCCCGTTCCGCGGCCTCGCCGTACCATTTGGCCGCGGCCGCGTCATCCCTGGGCCGGCCCTGTCCGCTGGCATACATGAAGCCGATGAAGAGCTGCGCGGCCGAACTGCCCTGCTCGGCGAGCGGCAGCCATTTCGCGAGGGCGGTGGCGTAATCGCTCTGCTGATACGCCGCGTAGCCTTCCTTGTACTGGTTCAGGAGCTTGGGATCGTCGGGAAGATCCTTCGGGCCATGGGCCAGGGCCGTCAACGGCACGGCAACAGCCAGAATCAATCCTACGATACTGTACTTGATCGTCATCGGTCTCCCCCTGCCCCGGGTTCGGATGCGGCCATGTCGAGCGCCACAGGACCCGTTTTTTGGTTTTTTGCCTACAGGTACGGACGGCATAGTGCCCGAACCCGGCGGGCCCGGCCTTGAGCTATATCAACACGGCCACGGCCGACAGCAACCGCCGTACGGGCCGTCAGACCGGCCCCTTGTAGTCCTTGAGATATCCCGGCAACGCGATATCCGTTGCCAGTTGCGGATCCGGCTCCGGCGCGCCGAAGCTCCGGCGCACCGGCACCACGCCGGCCCAGACCGGCTCGTCCATATCCTCCGGGTCGTCCTCGACCCCCTTGTCGCGCACCTTCGCCGACACCTCTTTGAGGTCGAAGGCCAGCACAGTCGTCGCCTTCATCTCCTGGGCGTTGGGCGCACGCAGCTCGTCCCAGCGGCCCGGCGCGACCTTCTCCATGAAGGTCTGAAGCGTCGCCAGCTTGTCGGCCTCGTCCGCGACTTTCCGGGCCGTGCCGTAGATCACCACCGAGCGGTAGTCCATGGAGTGGTTGTAACCCGACCGCGCCAGCACCAGCCCGTCGGTCAGGGTCACCGCGATGCTGGCTGGGCTGCCGTCCTCCAGCGCGCGGATCGCCCGGCTGGCCGAGGAACCGTGGATGTAGAGCACATCGCCCTCGCGCCAGTGGGCCGTGGGAATCACCGCCGGTGCCCCGTCCAGCAGGAAGGCGACATGGCAGATCAGCGCCTCGTCGAGGACCGCGTGGACGGTGGCGCGGTCATAAGAGCCGCGTTCATGCGCGCGTTTCAGCGTGGTCCGTCTGGTCTTCGTATAGGCATCCATGGGTCGCTCCATTCTCTTCCCCCAGTCTAGATAACCGGACGCCACAGCCATGCAAAGGCCCAGAGGCGCATATTCGACGAGGCCAGAAGCGAGGACCGGGGGCACACCGATGCCGATGGACAAACCCGCTCATTCCCGCCAGTGGTGGCAGGCGACACGATGATCCGCGCCCGCCTTCTCTAGCACCGGCGCCTCGCGCGCGCAGCGTTCGTCCGCGATCGGGCAGCGGGTCCGGAAGACGCAGCCCGATGGCGGCGACACGGGCGACGGCAGATCGCCCTCCAGCACGAGGCGCTGCCTGCTGCGCTCGAGATCC
>CAMYKU010000037.1 GCA_947259105.1 uncultured Alphaproteobacteria bacterium | reverse complement strand
CCTGAATCTGCTGCGTTGACTTCGGCTTCGCCTCGTCTTCGGCTCTCTCTGGACGCTTGCGGGACGTTACGCTCCGGTCGGGCTGCTCAGCGTATGTCCCATACGCTTGCGTCGCCCTCGGTCGCAAGCCTTGCATCTCCAGGCATTTGCAACCTTCTGCATCGAACCGGGGTGAGAAAGGCAGGCTAGATGTCGAAGATCACCCGCGCGTGCCAGAGACCCTCCTCCCGCGCGACCCGAAGCTGATGGTAGGTCACCGCCTTGATCATCACTTTCATCGGATGGCGCTCGGGATCGAGGCTCTCGCCGGAGACCGCTCCGCTCGCCCGCCAGCCGGCGGCGGACCCGACCACTTCCAGGCAGGCGGATCGAAAGAGCTCCTGGTGAACCTCGAACCGGAAGAGCGCTTCACCCAGAAACTCGAGCAGCAGCAGGTCCGGCCGATCGCCGGTCAGGTCGAACCGGCGCTCGAAACTCGCCTCCACCAGCTCGACCTCGGTCACGATGTCGGTCATCCCGCGCAGAGCCTCGGAGAACAGCTCCGGGAGCGTTTCGGCCGAGACCTCGAGGCCGATGTCGGCGGTGTGCTCGAGGAACCGGTAGGTCAAGCGGCCTCCGAAACGGTCAGGGAGCGGCCGGGCGACTGGGAAGCGGCACGTTGCAGAGGCCGATGCGTCCGGTGGGCTCGACGAACCACGACTCGGTCCGAACCCTGCGGGCGACGATCAGGGCCCGGAAGGTCGCCGTGTCCGTGCTCAGCAGCTCCAAGTGGGCCCGCTCGGCATCCGGCAGCTCGGTGCCCAGGCGAATCGAGACTACCGGCACATGCTCGCTGGGATCCTCGTAGAAGCCCAGGCTGCCCGTGCCGCGAGGCAAGGTCGAGAGATGCTCCATGCCTTCCACCACCCGGCCGACCAGGGTGACGTTGCGGTCCAGGTGGCGGGGCGAGTGACCGATCACCACGTACAGCTCGGCACCGCTACCTGACTCGGGAGCCAGATCCCGGCCGACTCCGACCATGCCGTAGCAGTGCGCCGGCCAGAGGCGGCCGCTCGCCGGATCGAGGGCCACGGGAAGGCCGTGCGCAAAGCCGACCTTCGGAGCGTAGGAATCCGGATCCTCGAGCAGCGCCACCGCGAGATCGTCGGTCAGCCCGCGGTCGAACTCCGGCGGCAGCGAAGCCCTCGCCTTGACGATCGCGCGCCGCTCCTCCCCTGCCGCCGTGGGGTCGCCCCACTGCACAACGTAGTTCTCCTGGGAGCGCGTGACCGCGAGGCCATCGTAGAAGCGCTCGGCCACGAGCGCCTTGATGTTGGCGACGTGCCGTGGGGCGAGCTCGGGAGCGAGTGCGATCACCACGCGACCCATCGGCAGGGTTACGTAGATCGTGTTCGCCTGATCGAGGGCCCGCCAATCGCTCGGTACCGAGCCTTCGAGAACCGTGCCCATCGTGGGCGGCGGCGGGCTCTCCTGCGACCACACGGGAGGGGCGGCCGGCCCGGCGATCAGTAGGGCGAGCAGGGTCGCGACCCACGGGGAGGGCACCGCGGCGGTTTGGGGCACGGCTCCCGAACCGCGCGAGAGCGAATGTCTCATGCCTCGAGGATACCCGCAGAACGTCCTCTCCCCGAGGCCTCGTGAGATCGAGTCGCTTCATTGCGTCTTCTCTCATGGAGACACCGATGCCGACGATCTCGAGAGCCGGACCCTACCGCGTATACTTCTTCAGTCACGATCTGGTCGAGCCGCCCCACGTGCACGTCGATCGGGACGACCGGTCGGTGAAGTCCTGGCTCGAGCCGATCGCCGTGGCCAAGAACCGAGGCTTCGCTCAGGTCGAGCTCAGTCGCATCGAGAGGCTCGTAAGGAACAACAGGACACGACTACTGGAGAGTTGGCATGAGTTCTTCGCTCGATAGACCAAGCGACCGAATCGATCGGGTTCACTTCGGCCCCGAGACCCTGGTCGTCGATCTCGCCGACGGCCGCTCGGTTTCGGTGCCCCTGGCCTGGTATCCGCGACTGCTCGGCGCCTCGCATGCCGAACGGGCCAACTGGTCTCTGAGCGCTGGCGGCTACGGTATCCACTGGCCGGAGCTCGACGAGGATCTGAGCAGCGAGGGGATCCTCGCCGGAGCGCCCGCGCCCCGGACCTTGACGGCCGGCTAGCCCGCGTCGTCGCTGACGATCCGGCCGTCCTGGAGCGTCACGATCCGGTCGGTCCGCTGGGCGATCGCGTTGTCGTGGGTGATCACCAACAGGGTGTTGCCGGACTCCGCGAGCTGCTGGAAGACGTGCAGGATGTCGGCCCCGGAGCTCGAGTCGAGGTTGCCGGTGGGCTCGTCGGCGAGCACCAGGTCGGGCTCGCAGGCCAGCGCTCGGGCGATCGCGACCCGCTGCATCTGGCCGCCGGAGAGTTCGGTCGGCTTGTGATCCATGCGGTCGGCGAGCCCGACCCGCTCGAACAGCTCCTCGACCCGGCGCTTGCGCCGGCGCGGCGAGGTGCCCTTGAACAGCAGCGGCAGCTCGACGTTGTCGTACGCGGTGATCTGCGGCAGCAGGTTGAAGCTCTGGAAGATGAAGCCGATCTTTCGGTTGCGGACGTCGGCCAGGCGGTCGCCGCTGAAGCCGGCCACCTCCTCCCCAGCCAGCCGGTAGGAACCGTCGGTCGGGGTGTCGAGGCAGCCGATGATGTTGAGCAGCGTCGACTTGCCCGACCCCGACGGCCCGACGATGGCGACGAACTCTCGTTCCCTGACCACCAGATCGATCTCTGTGAGCGCCTCGACCTGGAGCTTGCCGGTGTCGTAGACCTTGCGGATCTTCGACATGTCGATGAGCTTTCCGTTGGCGCTCGCGTCACTCACAGCGCAACACCTCGGCGGGTTGAATCGACACCGCGCGGCGGGACGGAAAGTAGCCGGCGATGAAGCCGATCAGACCCAGCAACAGCACCGTCGTGGCCGCCACCGGCAGCGAGAAGGTAGGCGTACCCAGGAACTCCATGGCCTCGCTCTGGGCGTTCTGCTGGACGTAGGCCAGGGCCTGAACGATCGCCGCGCCGATGCCGATGCCGATCACTCCGCCGACGAAGGTCAGGGTCAGCGACTCCAGCACCAGCGGACCCATGACATAGGAGCGGCGGGCGCCGATCGCCATCAGCACGCCGATCTCGCGGGTCCGATGGGTGATCGCCGCGTACATGATGTTGGCGACGCCGACGCCGCCGATCAGGAGCGTCAGAGCGCCGATGATTCCGAGGAAGAACTCGATGCCGATCGACATGTTGGCGGTCACCCGCTGCGATTCGACGGTGTCCCAGATACCGATCCAGAGCACGACGCCGCCGAACAGCAGGAAGGCCCGCAGCCATGCGGGCGCGACGAACAGTTTCATGAAATGCTCCCGAACATTGTTTTCCGGCGTCCCGCTACTCCGAGATCGTGAACGGCCGGAAATGCAGGTCGCGGTCGTAGACGTCGACGTCGTCGACGCGCTTGAGGAACCCGACCGCGGCATAGGTCAGCGGCGTCGCCAGCGCCTCGTAGGCCGACTTCACCAGCCACTGCGTGATCACCGCGCCGACCAGCACTTCGGCCGGCATGACGCCGGCGAAGGCGACGGTGACGAAGATCGCGGAATCGAGCAGCTGGCCGACCAGGGTCGAGCCGATGGTGCGGACCCAGAGATGCCGCCCCTCCATCGCCACCTTGAGCCGCGCCAGCACGTAGGCGTTGACCAGCTCGCCGACCAGATAGGCGACGAACGAGGCGCCGAGGATGCGCGGGACATAGCCGAGGATCGTATCGTACGCCTCCTGCCCTCCCCAGAAGCCGGCCGCCGGCAGCACGCCGCCGATGGCGATGGCGACGACCGCGACGAAGTTGCACAGGAAGCCCAGCCAGATCACCTGCCGCGCCCGCGCATAGCCGTAGACCTCCGTCAGCACGTCGCCGAGGATATAGCTGACCGGGAAGATGATGATCGCGGCCGGCAGGATATAGCCGGCGACATCGATCAGCTTGACGGCGATGATGTTCGAGACGATCAGGCAGGTCACGAACAGCGCCGCGACCAGCAGGAACCAGTTCGAGTGCCGCGCGGGCGCGGTGGTCTGGGTCATCGGAAACTCCAGTGTGACGGGGCGGGCGGTGTGCCCCAAGGACGGCAAGGAGTCAAGCGCCGATCCCTCCGTGGCCAGCGTTTCCCCACCCCCTCCCAACCCTCCCCCGCCCCAGGGCGGGAGAGGGCCAAAATCGGGCCGGCGGAATCAAGCCCCTCTCCCGCTTGCGGGGGAGGGGTTGGGGAGGGGGTGAAAGGGCGCAAGCCCTTCCCCTGCAACGCGTCGTCATGTATAGCAGCGCGGCCATGAAGACCGCCGATTTCGATTTCGACCTGCCGCCCGAATGCGTCGCCGCCCGCCCGGTCAGCCCGCGCGATGCGGCGCGGATGCTGGCGGTGGACGAATCCCTTCGCGACCTCGGCGTCGGCGACCTGCCGTCCCTGTTGGACCCCGGCGACGTGCTGGTGTTCAACGATACGCGGGTGCTCCCCGCCCGGCTGCGCGGCCGGCGCGGCGAGGCGCGCATCGAAGCCACCCTGCACAAACAGGAGGCGGCGGATGCCTGGCGCGCCTTCGCGCGGCCGGCGAAGCGGCTGCGGCCGGGCGATACCGTCACTTTCGCCGATGATTTTTCGGCCGAAATCGAGGACAAGCGCGACGGCGGCGAGGTGCTGCTGCGCTTCGACAAGTCCGGCCCGGACCTCATCGCCGCGCTGCACGAACACGGCGAAATGCCGCTGCCGCCCTATATCCGCCGCGAGGCCGGCGCGGACGATCGCGACCGCGGCGATTACCAGACGATGTTCGCCGAGATCGAGGGCGCGGTGGCGGCGCCGACGGCGGGGCTGCACTTCACGCCGGCGTTGATGCAGGCGATCGCCGACCGCGGCGTGACCGCGGTCCCGCTGACCCTGCATGTCGGCGCCGGGACCTTCCTGCCGGTGAAGGTGGCCGATATACGCGAACACCGGATGCATGCGGAATGCGGGGAAATCACCGACGCGACGGCGGAAGCGATCAACCGCGCACGCGCCGCCGGGGGGCGCATCCTGGCGGTCGGCACCACGGTGCTGCGGCTGCTGGAGAGCGCGGCGGACGAGAGCGGCGTTCTGCGCCCCTTCGCCGGCGAGACCGACATCTTCATCTCCCCGGGCTACCGGTTCCGCATCGTCGATATGCTGATGACCAATTTCCACCTGCCGCGCTCGACCCTGTTCATGCTGGTCTGCGCCTTTGCCGGCATGGCGCGGATGAAGGCGGCCTATGCGCACGCCATCGCATCCGGCTACCGCTTCTATTCCTACGGCGATGCCTGCCTGCTGAAGAGGGCCGCATGAGCAGCGGGTTCAGCTACGACGTCCTCGGCACGGACGGGGCCGCGCGCCGGGGCCGCATCCATACGGCGCACGGGACCGTCGAGACCCCGGCCTTCATGCCGGTCGGCACCGCCGGCACGGTCAAGGCGATGACGGCCGACGCGGTGCGCTCGACCGGCGCGGAGATCATCCTCGGCAACACCTATCACCTGATGCTGCGCCCGACCGCCGAGCGCGTGGCGCAGCTCGGCGGGCTGCACAGGTTCATGGACTGGCCGGGCCCGATCCTGACCGATTCCGGCGGCTTCCAGGTGATGTCGCTCTCGAAGCTCCGCAAGCTGGACGAGGCGGGCGTAACCTTCAGCTCGCACATCGACGGGCAGAAGATCACTCTGACGCCGGAACGCTCGATGGAGATCCAGGACCTGCTGGACGCCGATATCACCATGGCCTTCGACGAGTGCACGCCGTTCCCGGCGACACACGAAGAGGCCGCGGACTCGATGCGGCTGTCGATGCGCTGGGCGGCGCGCTGCCGCGAAGCCTTCCGCGAGCGCCCCGGCTATGGCCTGTTCGGCATCGTCCAGGGCGGCGTGTTCGACGATCTGCGCGCGGAATCGGTGGCGGCGCTGACCGGCATCGGCTTCGACGGCTATGCGGTCGGCGGTCTGGCGGTCGGCGAGGGCCAGGCGGAGATGTTCCGGGTGCTGGACGTCACCTTGCCGCTGCTGCCGCAAGACAGGCCGCGCTACCTGATGGGCGTCGGCCGGCCGCTGGATATCGTCGGCGCGGTCCTGCGCGGCGTCGACATGTTCGACTGCGTGATGCCGACCCGGTCGGGCCGCACCGGCCAGGGCTTCACAAGGCACGGTGTGCTGAACATCCGCAACGCGCGCCACGCCCATGACGAGCGGCCGCTGGACGCGGCGTGCGAATGCCCGGCTTGCCGCAAGCACAGCCGCGCCTACCTGCATCACCTGTTCAAGGCCGATGAAATGCTGGGGCCGATGCTGCTGACATGGCACAATCTGCGCTATTATCAGGATCTGATGGCGGGAATCAGGGCCGCGATCGAGGCCGGAGCCCTGGCGGAGCACGTCGCGGCGCTGGAATCCGCCATGGCGGGGGACGATATCCCGCCGGCGCCGGACCCGCTGGCCAAGAAAGGACCGGGACGATGAGCGAGGAAACCTACGCCGGCCTCACGCAGCTCGGCAGCAAGGCGGAGCTGCCGGCCTCGCCCGAGGAGGCGGTGCTGGAGCGGGTGCCGAACCCGCAGGCGGGCGAGCGTTACCTGGTGCGCTTCACCGCGCCGGAGTTCACCGCGCTGTGCCCGATCACCGGACAGCCGGACTTCGCCCACCTTGTGATCGACTACGTGCCCGGCGGCTGGCTGGTCGAGAGCAAGTCGCTGAAGCTCTATCTCGGCGCGTTCCGCAACCACGGCGCCTTCCACGAGGACTGCACCGTGGCCATCGCGAAGCGGCTGCAGGAACTGCTGGAGCCCGTGTGGATCCGCATCGGCGGCTACTGGTACCCGCGCGGCGGCATGCCGATCGACGTGTTCTGGCAGTCGGGCCCGCCGCCGGACGGCGTGTGGATCCCGCACCAGGGGGTACAGCCCTATCGCGGGCGCGGCTGACATAACCGACCCGCGCACAGCGATCCGCGAACGGGCGCTGGGGCTGGGCTTCGATGCGGTCGGCTTCGCGCCCGCCGCACTGGCCGGCGACATCGCCGACAATCTGCGCAGCTTCCTTGCCAACGGCTATCACGGCGACATGGGCTGGCTGGCCGACAGGGCGGAGCGGCGCGCCGGCCCGGCGGCGCTCTGGCCCGAAGCGAAGAGCGTCATCGCACTCGCCATGAACTACGCGCCCGGCGACGACCCGCTGGCGCTGGCGGGGCGGCCGGAACGCGGCGTCATCTCGGTCTACGCCCGCAGCCGCGACTACCACGACACCGTCAAGAAACGATTGCGCGCGCTGGGGCGCTGGATCGGCGAGACCTGGGGCTGCGGCATCAAGGTCTTCGTCGACACCGCCCCGGTGATGGAAAAACCGCTGGCGGAGCGGGCCGGCATCGGCTGGCAGGGCAAGCACACCAACCTCGTCTCCCGCAGCCACGGCTCGTGGCTGTTCCTTGGCGAGATTTACACGACCCTGGAGATCGCGCCCGACGCGGCGGAGGAAGACCATTGCGGATCGTGCCGCGCCTGCCTCGACGCCTGCCCGACCGATGCCTTCCCGGCGCCCTACCGGATCGACGCGCGGCGCTGCATCTCGTACCTCACGATCGAGCACAAGGGCCCGATCCCGGAAGACCTGCGGCCGCTGATCGGCAACCGCATCTACGGCTGCGACGATTGCCTCGCCGTCTGCCCCTGGAACAAGTTCGCGCGCGCCACCACCGAGCCCGCCTTCCTGCCCCGCGCCGAGCTGACCGCCCCGCGCCTCGCCGACCTCGCGCAACTGGACGACGCCGCCTTCCGCACCCTGTTCGCCGGCTCGCCGATCAAGCGCAGCGGCCGCAATCGCTTCGTGCGCAACGTCCTGATCGCGCTGGGCAACAGCGGCGACGCCGCGCAGATCCCCGTGGCGGAGGCGCTGTGCCGCGACGAAGACCCGGTGGTGCGCGACGCGGCAGCGTGGGCGCTGGGGGGGTTGATGCGTCGCCACGGGTAACCATATCGTAACCCCATGATTGCCATCCGCCCCGAAACTCCCCCAGTGCCCACCAAGGAATCGGGGGAACCCCGGCGTGTGGGCATCGAAATCGAATTCGCCAACGTGGCTGGAGCGGCGGCATCCGACCTGGTTGCACGCTGTTTCGGCGGCGAGGTGGATCAGGTCGATGTCCACCGGTACCGGATTGCCGGCACGCAGTGGGGTGACTTCACGGTCGAGCTGGACACCCAGTACATACATCGCAAGGAGGACGAGGACGAGCCGAAGCCGGTGGGCGACCGGGTCCGTGAACTCCTGGGCGAGGCGGCTTCCCTGGTCGTCCCGTATGAAATCGTATGCCCGCCGCTGCCCTGGAATCGGCTCGACGCGCTGTCGCCGCTGTTCGAGGGCTTGCGCAGGCTCGGCGCCGAGGGCACCGAAGACAGCCCGATCTACGGGTTCGGCCTGCATCTCAACGCAGAGCTTGCTGAGCAGAACATCGATCACATTCTGCGGCAGTTCCGCGCCTATCTACTGATGTCCGACTGGCTGCGCACGCATATCGACATCGACATGACCCGCCGCCTGCTGCCCTACACCAACCGGTTCCCCGAGGATTACGTGTCCATGGTCACAGCGCCGGATTACCGGCCAAGCCTCACCGGGTTCATCGAGGACTACGCGGCGGCGAACCCGACCCGGAACCGGGAACTGGACCTCTACCCGCTGCTCCGGCACCTCGCGCCGGAGACGGTCGACAGGCTGGTCGACGATCCGCTGATCAATGCGCGGCCGGCGTGGCACTACCGGCTGCCGAACGCCTCGGTCTCGGCGCCCGGATGGGACGCCGTCGTCGAGTGGAATCGCTGGGTCGAGGTCGAGCGGCTGGCAGCCGACGCGCCGCGCCTCAAGGCCATGGCCGAGGCATATAGGGACTGGGCCGCACAGCCCACGCATGAACGCTGGCTCGACGCAATCCGGGAGACTTTCCAGCGGTGAGTTCGCGCAGACCGGTGATCGGCGTCACCACCTCAGACCACAAGAGTCGCCTCGCCTGGTTCTTCGATTGGCTTGCCGTGTGGCGGGCCGGTGGCCGCCCAATGCGCCTGACCCCCACGCAACCAGCCGATCCGCGGGCGCTGGATGGCCTGGTCATCGGCGGCGGTGACGACATCGAGGCACATCTGTACAACGGACAGATTTCACTCGACGTGCGCGTCGACCCGGCGCGTGATCGCCTCGAACTGCAGCTTCTGGAGTCCGCGTTGCCGGACGCCAAACCGGTTCTCGGGATTTGCCGCGGCGCCCAGATGATCAATGTATCGCTGGGCGGATCCCTGCATGCGGATATCTATACCGCCTATCCCGGCACCCGCCGCCGGCGCACGGTCCTGCCGCGGATGACCGTCGAGATCGAACCGGAGAGCCGGCTGCGCGGGATCCTTGGAATTGCCCGCTGCCGGGTCAACAGCCTACACCATCAGTCGGTCGACCGGCTCGGCCGTGGACTGCGGGCCGTGGCGTACGAGACGGCGGGCATCGTGCAGGGCGTCGAGGCCCACGATCACCGCTTCCTGCTGGGCGTGCAATGGCATCCGGAGTTCCTTGTGTTCAATCGGCCACAGCAGCAACTGTTCCATGCCCTGGTCGACGCGTGCCGAGCGGCGTGACAGGCCGCCCGCGGACCCGAAGCCGGCATGACATGGGGCCGCCTGCGGGCGTTGCCGGTTGCGCGCCGGGCGTCCGTGCACAAGCCCGAAGACGCGCCGCCGACCCGCTTCGTCCGGGCCGATCCCGGCAGGGACGCGCCTCCTTCGTATCAACATAAGACATTGAAAATAAATACGGATTTCCTAATTAATCGAATAATAACCAATTCGGGCAATGAATTTTTTCTTGCCAATTTCCAAAAGAACACGCATTTTTTGCATCGTCGAATACTATGGGTTCCGCGTGAAACGCGTCTGCGCCAAAGCTGCAGTTTTCTCCCATCGGTAATTTGATTTGAACTTCCCCGCAGACCGATGCGGGACAACGCCAGACCAAGGAGGAATTGCATGGCCACTGGCACCGTCAAATGGTTCAACCCGACGAAGGGTTACGGCTTTATCGAACCCGATGAGGGTGGCAAGGACGTGTTCGTCCATATCTCCGCTCTTGAGCGCGCCGGCTTGGACGGGCTCAGCGAAGGGCAGAAGGTATCCTACGACCTCGAGGAAGGGCGCAACGGCAAGATGGCGGCGGGAAATCTCCAGGCTGTCTGAGGCAGTCTTCCCGTTCAGGGGGCGGTACCGGTTGTTGTCGCCCCGGTTTGCTGATATGACCCGGCGCAGGAACGGCGCGGCCGCAGCCGCCGCCGGATTGTTTGGTGCGCCCCGTCCACAAGACGCCCTGTCCACAAGAAAGGCATTTCATGGCTAAGGAAGATCTCATCGAAGCCGAGGGCGTCGTGACCGAAGTCCTGCCGAATGCGCGGTTCCGCGTGACGCTGGACAATGACCATGAAGTGCTCGCCTACACTTCCGGGCGGATGAAGAAATTCCGCATCCGGATCCTCGTGGGCGACCGGGTCACGGTGGAGATGACGCCCTACGACCTCAGCAAGGCCCGCATCAACTTCCGGCACAAGACCGACCAGCCGGCGCCGGGCCCGGCCGCCGTCAACCGCCCGCCGCCGCGCCGCCGCCGCCGCTGAGGGAAATTCGATCCGGATCGCACGGGTTTGTTGCGGAAATAGCGAGCGACTTCACCCTTCGAGACGGCTGCCCGGACCCGCATGATCCGAACGTGTCCCGCATGACCGAGATCTATGTCGACGCCGACGCCTGTCCCGTCAAGGACGAGGTGCTGCGCGTCGCGGCGCGCCATGCCCTGCAGGTACACATGGTCAGCGGCCAAGGCATGCGCTTGCCGGAAAGCCCACTGATCCGGCCCGTCGTGGTGGCCGAGGGGCCCGACGCCGCTGACGACTGGATCGCCGCGAATATCGGCAAGGGCGACATCGCCGTTACGTCCGACATTCCACTGGCCGCGCGCTGCCTGGAGAAAGGAGCGGCCGTCCTCGGCGCCGGTGGCAAGCCCTTCACGCCCGACAACATCGGCATGGCCCTGTCGATGCGTGAATTGAACTCACACCTGCGGGAAACCGGCGAGATTCGCGGCGGCGGCCCGTCCTTCACGAAACAGGACCGCTCGCGCTTCCTGCAGGCGCTGGAACACGCCGTGCAGGCGGCGACGCGCGGCGGCTGAACGTAAGAGCGGGCGTCGCCCCGCTCCCTCGCGCTACGCGGTGAAGAGCTGCTTCATGTCCATCAAATCCACCCGCGCGCCCGGCCCGGCGATGTGGATCGGGGCATTTGCGATCTGCCGCAGTTCCGCCTGCAGCGCGCTGCTTGCCTGCGGCTCGCCATGCACCAGCACGACCGGCGGCCGCCCTTCGAATCGCTTGTACCAGCCCAGCAGCCCGGCCTGGTCGGCATGGGCCGACAGGCCGCCGATGGTGTGGATCTTCGCCGCGACCCTGATCGTCTCGCCCCACAGGCGGATATGTTTCGCACCGTCGACCAGCGCCCGGCCCAGCGTGCCCCTCGCCTGGAAGCCGACGATCACGACGTGGCAGTTGCCGCGCCAGACATTGTGCTTCAGGTGGTGGCGGATGCGCCCGCCGTTGCACATGCCGCTGCCGGCGATGATGATGGCGCCCGAGCGCACGCGGTTCAGCTGCATCGACTGCCGCCCGGTGCGCGAGAACGTGAGGTTCGGCAGCAGCTTCCGGTGCCTGTTGCCGTCCCACAGGGCGGCGGCCTCGCGGTCGTACAGGTCGGTGTGCCGCAGATAGACCTCCGTGGCCTCGATCGCCATCGGGCTGTCGAGGAAGATCTGCCAGTCGGCGAGCCCCCAGGCGTCGTAATTCGTGGCCAGGTGATAGAGGGTTTCCTGCGTCCGGCCGACCGCAAAGGCGGGAATGAGGATATTGCCGCTCTCGGCCCTGGAGTTCGCGATCACCTCCGCCAGTTCGGCGCGGGTTTCCTGGCGGCTGCGGTGCAGCCGGTCGCCATAGGTGCTTTCCATGACCACCAGATCGGCGTCGGCGACCGGCGTCGGGTCGCGCAGGATCGGCGCGCCGCGATGGCCGAGATCGCCGCTGAACACCAGCTTGCGGCGCTGCCCGCGTTCGGCCAGCCACAGCTCGACGATCGACGAGCCCAGGATATGGCCGGCGTCGCGCAGGCGGACGTCGATACCGGGCAGGATTTCGGTCTTCCGGTCGTAGGCCATGCCGCGGAACCGCCGCATCGCATCGATGGCGTCCTGCATCGTGTAGATCGGCGCGACCGGCTTCAGGCCCTTGCGCTGGCGCTTGCGGTTCTCCCACTCCGCATCCTTCTCGTTGAGGTATCCGGCATCCTTCAGCATGATGCGGCAGAGATCCCTGGACGCGCGATGGGTATGGACCGGCCCGGCAAAGCCGGCGCGGATCAGCAGCGGAATGCGCCCCGAATGGTCGATATGGGCGTGGCTGAGGACGACGGCATCGATACGCTTCGGGTCGAACGGGAACGCATCGCGGTTGCGCGCCTCGTCCTTGCGGCCGCCCTGGATCAGCCCGCAATCCAGCAGGATGCGCCGCCCCGCCACCTCGACCAGATGGCAGGAGCCGGTGACCTCGCCCGCCGCGCCGTGAAACCGGATGTCCATGGTGTATTCGTGATACGGCCGGCCGGGCGGCGCACTGACATGGATCAAGCGAAGAGCGTTACTCCGCACGCACCGCGGTCGGATCGAAAATCCGCCGCCACACCCATCCGAGGGCCGCCCAGTCGCGCACGCCCGGGCGCTGCACCGGCGCAACGGCGCGCAGCGTCTCGCTGTTGCGCCGGGCGATCTCGAAGGTGAAGAAGTACCCCGGTTCCACCCCCATGCGCAGATCGCGCGCGAAGACCACGCCATCTTCCTCGAATACCGTATAGTAGCCGTGACTGAACCAGGCGATCTTGTCGAGCGACGTGCGGTCGGGCAGCTGCGCTTCAAGGGCGATGTTGCGGGGATGCCGGTGCACCGCCACCGGCGCATCGCCGTCCAGCAGCGAGACGTAGATGTTGGCGTAGGTCTCGCCGTCGATGGCAAGGCCGCGCCACAGCAACGAGTTGAACGGCATCGGCGTCAGGGCCAGCCGCTCGTAGCGCATCTCGTCGGCGGCCAGTGCGGCCAGCACCTTCGTTTCCGCGAGTTCCCTGGCCATCATCGTCCAGCCGAGATAAGCTGTGCTGAGGATCAACGCCGCTGAGGCGGCGCGCCGCGCGCGGGCGCCGAGCGGCTCCATATAATTCGGCGCACGGGCGAACATCGAAACGAGGAAGGCCAGCAGTAGCGGCAGCGTGTACAGGGGATCGATGATGAAGATGCTGGACCAGCTGATCGGCTCGGTAAAGATCGGCCACAGGAGTTTGGTTCCGTAGGTCGTGAAACCGTCGATCAGCGCGTGCGTCGAGAACGCCGCAAAGACGAGCCCGTAGCAGAGCCAGCGCTCGTCGCGCAGCCGCCGGTCGACGAAGCGCAGCGCCTCGCCGAACGCCGGCGTCGCCAGCGCCTGCATCACGATGGAGTGGGTCGGCCCGCGATGCTCGATGAACCCGTCGAGCCGCGTCTCGGTGGGGAAGTACACGTCGAGATCCGGCAGCTCCGCGATCACGCCGCCGATGAGGGCACCCTTTCGCGCCCCCACCTTGCGGCCGATCGTCACCGTGCCGATCGCCGCGCCCAGCAGAACCTGTGTTACCGGATCCATCGTCTCTGCCCGCTCCTACCGCACCCGATAACAGGTGGCGGGCGGCGGCGGCGAAGTCAATCCCGCGGCGGCGCGTCTGCCGGCCCCTTGAGCTCGACGCGGTTGCCTTCCGGGTCGTCGAAATAGATCGAGCTCCCCATGCCCTCGGCGCCGGAGCGCTGCTTGACCGGGCCGGCCGCGATGCCGAATTTAGCGAGATGGGCGCGGATCGTCGCGGGCTCGAACGGTTCGATGCGCAGGCAGAAATGGTCGAGGTTGCGGCCCTCCGTGCCGGGCGCCGCGCCGCCCTCGCGCCCCAGCACGCCGTCGACCGGGACGAGGTCGATCAGCGCCGCGCCGGCACGCAGCTGGACCAGGCCGATCTCGTCCTCGCGCCGCTCGACGCTGCAGCCCAGCGCCTCGCAGTAGAAACGCACCATCGCCTCGCCATCGGAAACGCGCAGCACGATATGGTCGATGCCGAGGATGCGGAACATGAGCCTCTCGTCAGTCGGGCGCTCCGGACTTCTTGCCGATGCGCCGCCAAATCCCGGCGCCGATCAGGATGGCCAGCGCAGACATCCAGGAAAGGGCACCGACCGCATAGGGCAGGATCAGCACATGCAGCCGGTCTGGATGTTCAATTGCGTAGTAGTACAGCACCGGCACGAACGCACCCGCCAGCAGCGCAATATGGCAATAGAACTGCCATTTTAGCCAAACGGCCGCGCCGTCGGCCTGCCCGGCGCCATAGCGGACCAATGGCCAGAAAGCCAACCCGCCGAACAGCAACAGGACAATCGAGAATATCCCGAAGGCTTCGCGCATATTCCCCCCGATTCAGCCCGGCCGTGCTTCGACCCGGTTCTCCAGCACGCCGATGCCCTCGATCTCCATGCGCACGACGTCGCCGGGCACAAGGTACACCGGCGGATCGAAGCCGATGCCGACGCCCGCCGGGGTGCCGGTGGCGATGACGTCGCCGGGGATCAGCGTGATGCCGGCCGCGATCGTCGCGATGATCGTCGGCACGTCGAAGATCAGGAGGCCGGTGTTGGAGTCCTGGCGCAGCTCGCCGTTGATCCAGGTCTTGACGAAGGCGTCGCCGAGGTCGAACTGGTCGGCGGTCACCGCGCAGGGCCCCATCGGGCAGAAGGTGTCCTGCGACTTGCCGATCAGCCACTGGCTGTGCAGGCCCTGCAGGTCGCGCGCCGTGGCGTCGTTGATCACCGTGTAGCCCCAGACGTGGTCGAGCGCGTTCTCTTTGGCGATGCCGCGGCCGCCCTTGCCGATGATGACGCCGAGCTCGACCTCGTAGTCGAGCGTCGTGCTGACCGCCGCGTCCATCAGGATCGCATCGCCATGCGCACACACAGATTCCGGCACCTTCGAGAAGACGATCGGCGCCTTGGGTATGGTGCCGGCGGCGGCGCTGGAATCGAACCCCGATTTCGAGAATTCGTGGGCGTGGTCGTAATAGTTCTTGCCGACGCAGAAGACATTGCGCCGCGGCCGCGGCAACGGCGCGCGGAGGCGAACGGTATCCAGCGGGACGGGGGCGCCGGTCTCCGGCAGCGCCTCGCCCGCGACGGCGCGCTCGACGAGGCTCTGCACGCCCTCGGCGGCCTCCTCCGGCGACAGCGCGAACGGCGCCACCGAAGTTCCGTCCTCGCCCAGCACCCCCACGCCAGGGGCGCCATTTATCTCGTAGGCAACGATTTTCATTTGATTCCCCTTCCTGTGCCGACCGCGCCGTCCGTTATACCGGCTCCGCGCGCCGGCGCAACGGCGGCGGCTCGGAGAGGGCCGCCCGCTAATCACCCATCGTCGAGATGGCAGTAAAGTCCTTCACAGGCATAGCTTTGGCGGTGCCGTTCGAAATAGCTTCACTGTCAGCTTCAACCGGGGTTTCAGTGACATCTACGAACAAGCGACCATCGTGTTCAATGGGTGCTGTCTCATCGCAATACTCATAGGCCCTGTCCAGCGCGGCATCCAAGGTACCCCTCAATTCAACCCGTGTTATCGTGCTACCGTCTTCCATGCGCACCGCGCGTATTTCTTCGTCTGCATAACCGAAAGCGATGCTGCGGATATCTCGGATAATACTCGGCGGCCCCAAGTCCGGCACCTTCCCGGTGGCCGCCCAGATCAATGGCCCCAAGGGCGAATAACGACGCACGATACTTACCAGATCGACTGCATCGCGCGGAGCTGTGTTTCGGCGCGATGCGCAAAGAACCTTATTCACCGCGAGGTCCGCTTGATGCAATCGGAAGCCGAGGTCTTCGTCCTCAATCGCGGGAAAGAAGCGCCTGCATGTCTCAGCGTCGTCCAACCACTGAATCTTTGTCTCAGAGCCATACATCCGCAGAATAGCTTCCACCATCCATTCATCGTTCGCTGTAATCTCGACGGAAAAACCCGCGTTTCGGAGAGCCTGCAACTCCCACTCTACCCCTTCAGGTAGTTGATTGCGATCATCTCGGAAAATATCCATATCGTCGGAGAGGCGCGGCCACCCGCGATTCAGTGCCGCCCCGCCGCCTACGTAGTCGTGCTCCGTGCGGAACAGGCGAAGCGTGTTCACGGCCATTCGCTGGAGGGGCGTGAGCGGCATTACCTGGCCAATCTGCTGATCTGCTTTCCAAGCTTGAACGCTTCCGCATTGCCACGGTGCATAAGCGCAGCAGCCACCACCGCGGCATCTGAAAGAGTGGCCTTCTCTGGCTTTACACTGATATTGTCAAGACAGCTCGCATGAAATTTGCGGTAGGCTTTTGCCACCAACTTACGAACCTCTTGAACGGCTTCCGATTGGGAACCTTCCCGCAATTGAGCGGCATAAGCTTTCACCAGGTCGACCTTGTCCTCAGGGACGAAGACCTCGACACGCTTCAAGCCAGCCCGGCGGCGGCGCTCACGTGACCGGCGAACTCGCTCATTGACCGATAAAAGAGACTGAGGCATCTGCCCTATTCCATCCTTTGTTACCGGTAACAATATCAGATTTCGCCGCCGGTAACAAATGTAGTTTTGTATCCGGTTGCGATATGGCGTTTGTTACCGGAAACGCAAGCCTGACAACACAACATCGTTGAGGCACAAAACCAGATCAGGGGATGAGAGCAGGTTCTGGGGGCAGAATTGGCGTAAACCCCAGAACTCCGTCGAGCCGTCCGGGGGCCTCACCCGCAGCCGTGCAGCCCCGCCGCGATCGCGTCGGCCTCGCGCCGGTCCATGGTCAGGGTCCAAGCGTCCTTGATGCGGATCCACGCCTTCAGATACGTGCAGCGGAACGCCGCGTTGGACGGCAGGTAGCCGGCCGGGTCGCGGCCTGCCTTGCGGCGATGCGCGGCGGCGGCGACGGCAACCAGATGATTCGCGTCGTCGAGATAATTCGCATAGGCCCGCCGGCGGTCCCGGTCCCAGTCATACCCGCCGGACGCATGCGCTTCCCGGAGCGGCACCAGGTGATCGACGGCCATCTCGTCCGCGGGCACGATCGACCGCCCGGTATAGGGGTCGATCCAGAAGCCGCTGGTAACGCGGCACCAGTGGATGACCGGCGGCCCCCGGCCCGCCGCTACAGGCGATACCGCGCCGATCGGCCGCGGCGGGCCGGTGCCGGACGGCACCGTGATCACGGGTATGTACGACTCCTCGGCCAGCACCTTGTCGTGCACGGTGAAGCACTGGCCGCCCAACTCGACGTTCCAGTGCGGCCAGTTGTCCCGGTCGTACCCGCCCCGCTCGGGGACGATCTCGAAGGTAAAGGCGTGCCGGTCCACCGTGAACGTGATCTGCTCGGCCGCAGCCGCGAGAGGCAGCACGGCGATCAGGCCGGCCGCGAGAAACAGGCTTGCCCGCATGACAGTCTCCCCTGCTGGCAACGTTTGCCCCATCTCACCACCGCGGCGGACGAGAGTCGAGTCGGCGGTTGGTCCGGAGACGCCCGGGACCCGGGTCCTGGCCGATACGCGCAACATGCGCACCGGCAGGATTCGGCACTTCTATTTTCCATAACATGCCGCTGAAACCCGCAGAAAACACCGGTGCATGGGGTTGAATGCCCGCGCCGACCCGCCGGCCGTCCGGATATCCGGACGCCTGCCGCCGGGGCGGCGCCGGATACCGGCGACGTTCGGGATGCCCGATCGAACCGTCGGGATCGCGCGTCCCGCCGCCGGGCCGGATCGGCGGTGCGATGCGACACTTGCGAAGCGGGTGGTCCGGACAGCTAACACAATGGCGTTGAGGGATATTTTATGGTATCAGGTTCGTTAACAGGCTGGCGCAAAGGACCGCCACCGAGACAGGGACGTTGTGTTTTCTGCGAAGCGTCGCGGCTTTGTAAACGGTATCTTATGTCAGGTGTGTCTTTGAGCGCTGAGGCCAACGTATTGAAACGGGGAGCCGGAGGCGTCGTTTATGCGGGACGCATCGCGGAAAGCATTGTTTGGACCAGTCAGGGGTGCGGCTGGATCCCGGAAAGATAGCCGTTCCGACTTCGGAACCGGCGGTGCCGTTGCCGGGGTGCCGCTGTGAGTGTGACCCTGCACGTCAAGGACGACCACCAGCTGCTGGGCGCGGCCAACACTTCGCGAACGTTGGACGCGGGCAAGCTCACGATCGGGCGGGGACCGGAAAACGACTGGGTTCTGCCCGATCCCGAGCGGATCATCTCCAAGCAGCACTGCCTGATCGAGGCGAATGACGGCGTCTATTCGCTTACCGATACGAGCTCGAACGGCGTGTTCGTCAGTTCGTCGGACAAGCCCGTCGGGCGCGGCAAAACAGTCGTTCTCAAGGACGGCGACCATTTCCGGATCAGCCATTTTCGTATCGATGTGACGATGAGCGACGAGCGTGCGGGGTTGGCCCTGCCGGACTCCGGCGAGGCCGAGGATCCGTTCGGCCCGCCCGGCCTTGCGCCGGCCGAGGGGGAGCATGCGCTCGCGGATATCTTCGGTACTGTGGAACGCACCGCTGATCCGTTCTCATCCGGCGGAACGGATGTCGGCCGGTTCGACGAGCCGCGCGACGGCCTGGCCGACACGAAGGGTCGCGGGGCGTCCGGTGACCAGGGCGTCGGGGTCGACAGCGCGTCATCCGACCACGAGTATTTCCGGGCCCCCGAGCCGATCCCGGAAGTACCGGAGACCGTACAGATTCCGGACGACTGGGACGACGAGTGGGCGAGCGACCCGGCAACCGGCGATGACGAGCAGCAGCCGGCTTCGCCATCGCCGCCGGAAGCCCTGGCGGACGAGGCTATTGCCCGGGTGGACGTCGCGCTGATGCCGGAAACCTCCCGGAAGGCCGAAACCGGCCGGTTGTCGGAGCCGGAGTTGGCGCCCGCGCAATTCCCGCCGTCCCAGCCTGCCGCGCCGCGGCCGCGCGATGAGGCCTCGGGCAGTGGCGCTGCGGAATCGCTTGAGCGGAGCATAATCGAGGCGTTCCTCGAAGGTGCAGAACTTGACGGGGTTGAAATCGCCGACAAGAATGTCCGCGAGACGATGCGCCTGATCGGCGCCCTCTATCGGGAGACGGTCAAGGGCCTCAGGGAGGTTCTGTCGGCGCGCAGCAGCATCAAGAGCGAGTTCAGATTGTCGCAGACCACGATTCAGCCGGTGGAAAACAACCCCTTGAAGTTCTCTCTCGGGGACGATGACGCGATGACGGCGCTGCTGACCAAGAAGGGGCAGGGATATTTACCGCCGCCGCGTGCGATTCAAGAAGCGTTCGGAGACGTCAAGGCCCACCAGGTGGCGGTCATAGTCGGCATGCAGGCTGCGCTGACGGGCCTCCTGGCAAGGTTCGACCCGAAGGCCCTCGAAGGTCGGATCAACGACGAGAGCAGCGCGGTTGGCGCACTGCTGAGAAACAGAAAATCCATGTACTGGGACGAATTCGGCAAACTCTACGCGACAATTGCAGCCGAAGCCGAGGACGATTTCCAGAGCGTTTTTGGACGTGAATTTGGCAAAGCATACGAAATGCAGGTGCGCAAACAGACACGGCGCGACTGACGGAAACAGCATTTCTGCATGAGTCGTCCGTCGACAGGAAGGAACGCACGATGACGCTTATTACCAGGCGGGCAATTCAGACCGCGGCGGCCGTGGGGCTGCTGTTGCCGGTCGTCGCCGGTTGTTTGCCGGGCTTGCCAACCAGGATTGAAGCCAACATCGCGGCGGCCGAAGATCTAAACCCGGATTACAAGGGCCGGGCCTCGCCGCTCGTGGTCAGGTTCTACCATCTGAAATCCGACCTGGCCTTCAACAACGCTTCGTTCTTCGCACTGTACGACAACGACGAGGCTGAATTGGGTAGCGATTTGCTGGGCAAGGAGGAGATCGAACTGCGCCCGGGCCAGGAACTGGTGTACAATCGGAACTTCGAGCCCGAGACGCGGTACGTGGGCGTCCTCGCCGGCTATCGTGATATCGAGAACGCATCGTGGCGGGCGGTCGTCGAAATCAGGAAGTACAAGACGACCGAGGTGAACTTCGACTTCGCCCGTCTGAAGGTGTCCGTTGGGCCGGCCGAGTAGGCGAACACGACCAGGAAAGGTCGAACTGGGTGAATCTGGCAGTCCATTGCGTTTGTGCAAGAGTACGCGGCTGAGTTTGTCCGGCTGCGTCACAAGAACAGGGGAGGCGGTTTCCGGGGCGGTTCATGTCCTTGTCGAATAAGATCATATGGTCTGAGGGAATGTTCCTGCGTCCCCAGCACTTCCAGCAGCAGGATCGCTATGTGGAGAATCTGCTGCGCCAGTGGTCTGCCGCATTCAGGCCGTATGGCTGGGGGTTCTCTGAACTGGCGATCGACCGCGACCTGTTGAAGACCGGGAAATTTGCGGTTTCAAGATGCAAGGGAATCATGATGGACGGCACGCACTTCGATATTCCCGAAGGCGCCGATCCGCCGACCCCGCTTGATCTCAGCGAAGCCGTCAAGGACAGCACCATCTTCCTGAGCTTGCCCGTACAGGATGGGCGGGGCCTCGAGACCGATCTGCGGAAGGCTGCAAACGGCAGCCTCAGATACGGAGTAGCCGAGCACGACGTACGCGACAGTGCACAGGCGACCGATACTCCGGAGAGCATCCAGGTGGGCCGGCTGCGCTTTCGCCTCATGCTCGAATCGGAGGAACGGGGCGGGTTCGAGTGCCTGGGGCTGGCACGCGTCATCCAGGTCAGCGCGGACGGCACCGTCCTGATCGACGAGGATTTCATGTCGCCGTGCCTGGATTATCGCGTTGCCCCGAAACTCGGCGGATTCATCAAGGAACTTCAGGGCCTGTTGCACCAGCGCGGCGAGAGTCTCGCTGCCCGGGCGAGCGAGTCCGGCCGGGGTGGTGCGGCGGAGATCGCCGACTTCCTCTTGCTCCAGGCGGTCAACCGGTATGAACCGGTGATCGCTCACGTGGCGGAGACACCAAGTCTCCATCCCGAGTCCATCTACCGGCTGCTGCTGGAGATGGCCGGAGAGCTCTCCACGTTCTCGAGCGCGACAAAGCGCCCGCCGGAGCTGGGCACCTACCGCCATCATGCGCTGCGGGAGAGCTTCGAGCCGCCCATCGCTTCGCTGCGGCAATCGCTGAGCATGGTGTTCGAGCGCAGCGCGATCGCCATCCCGCTGGAAGAGCGCAAGCACGGTATCCAGGTCGCCAAAATCACCGACAAGAGCCTGTTGACGGGCGCGATGTTCGTCCTCGCGGTCAACGCCGACGCGCCGGTCGAGGCAATACGACGCAGCTTCCCGGCGCAGATCAAGATCGGCCCGGTCGAAAAGATTCGCGATCTGGTCAATCGGGCGCTGCCGGGCATCGGGATCGAGGCGCTGCCGGTGGCGCCGCGACAGATCCCGTTTCATTCCGGTGTAACCTATTTTGCGCTCGATACGAAGAGCGCGCTTTGGAAGGAATTGCAGAGCTCGGGTGGGCTGGCCATGCATGTCGGCGCCAAATTCCCGAGCCTTGAAATGGACTTCTGGGCAATCAGGCAGTAAGAGCAATGCCAGAGCATGATCCTTTCGACGATTTCGAGTCCAAGCCAGAGGATGTCGAGCGGACGATCATCCTGCCGGCGCCGGGCGGCAAGCGACGCGTCACCAGCGAAGCCCCGCCACCGAGGCCGGCAACCCGTCCCCCGTCCGAGGAACTGGCTGTCGACGGCGCCAACCGGAACCCGCTGGCGCGAAGCGGGGGGGCCTGCTTCGCTCTGGTGCGGCGTCTTTCCAATACCCCCCAGCACGACGATGTCGCCGGCCTGCGCGAGAGAGTGCTTCAGATGGTCCGGGAGTTCGAGATCAACGCGCGCAAGTATGGGGCCAGTTCGGAGGCGGCCTACGCAGCACGTTACGCGCTTTGCGCCCTGATCGACGAAACCGTGCTGGCTACACCATGGGGCAGTCAGAGCGATTGGGGCGGACAGTCGATTCTCGGCACCCTGCACGACGAGACCAGCGGCGGAGAGAGGTTCTTCCAGATCCTCGGCCGCATGTCCGAGAACCCGGCCCGTAACCTTCACTTGCTCGAATTCCTTTATTTGTGCCTGAGCCTCGGTTTTCAGGGCAAGTTCGCGATCATGGACCGGGGGTCCGCCGAACTCGAGCAGGTCACGCATAATCTGTACCGCACGATCGCAAATCAGCGTGGGGAGGTCGAGCGCGAACTTTCGCCGCACTGGCGAGGGGTCACTGACCGCCGGCCGCGGGTCGCGCGTTACGTTCCCCTGTGGGTGGTTCCCGTCGCGGCCTGTGCGCTGGCCGTCGTTACCTATCTCGGTTTCAGCTACAGTATCAATCGTTCGTCCGACGACGTTTTTGCCGAGCTGAACGCGCTGGACCGCGAAGCCCTGCTTCAGTTCCAGGTGGCGCAGAAGCTGCCCGCCGAGCCGTTGATTGAACCGCCCAAGCCGCCCCCCGGTCCGAGCACCTATGAACGAATCCAGACATTGCTGGTGGACGAATCGCAGCGCAGCCTTGTCGACGTGATCGACGAGGGTGGCGCCGTAAGGATCATTGTACATAACAAGGGCATGTTCGCATCCGGCAGCGCAATCGTGGACAAGGATTTCGATCCGCTGATCCAGAAGATCGGCATCGCGATCAAGGATTTGCCCGGACCCGTCCTGGTGACGGGCCACACCGACAGCATCCCCATCAGAACGCTGAGGTTCCCGTCGAACTGGCATCTGTCTTTGGCGCGCGCGGATGCGGTGACCACGTTGCTCTCCCAGTCACTGGGTGAAAAGGCCAAATTGGTCACCGAGGGCCGCGCCGATAACGAGCCGCTCGCCCCCAACGACACGGCCGAAGGCAGGGAACGGAACCGCCGCATCGAGATCGAGGTGCCGGAACAATGACCATCTGTCCAGGTTTGGCAACAGGCAACGGGTCGCCGATCTGGCGACGGGACAGACAGGCTTGTGCGGTGAAACAGCGTGACGCGGCCGCCAAAGGGGAACGCATCGGGGGCGTAGAACAATGAAATTGTTTCGAACGCTGTTTGGCTGGCTGGCGAACCGATGGGTGTTCTCGATTCTCGGTATGCTGCTGCTGGCGCTGCTGATCTGGTTTGTCGGTCCGCTGATCGCGATCGGCGGATGGGAGCCCCTGGCCAGCAGCGAAGCGCGCCTGCTGGCAATCCTCGTCGTCGTCGTGCTCTGGGCCGTCAAGACCATCTGGGGCATATTGCGCGCCGCGCAGAACAACGCGCAGGTCGTGAATGCCCTCACGTCCGCGCCGGCCGACGACGACAAGGCGTCGGAAGAAGAGGTTGAATTGCTGCGGCGCCGCTTCCGCGAAGCGCTTGCCCTCCTCAAAAAAGCCAAGTTGGGCGGTCGGGGACGCCGGCGGCGGCTGTACCAACTGCCGTGGTACCTGATCATCGGCCCGCCGGGAGCCGGCAAGACCACCGCTCTCACGAACTCCGGGCTGAATTTCCCGTTGATGGACCGCTTCGGCAAGGACGCCGTCCGCGGCGTCGGAGGCACGCGGAATTGCGACTGGTGGTTTACCGACGAAGCGGTACTGCTGGATACGGCGGGCCGCTACACCACGCAGGACAGTGACCAAACGGTGGACAGCGCCGCGTGGGGCGGTTTTCTGCAACTCCTCCGCAAGCATCGGCGGCGGCGCCCGATCGACGGCGTGCTCGTCGCAATCAGCCTGACCGATCTGGTGTCGGACAGTGTGGAGACGCGGCAGCATCACGCTCTGGCGGTCCGCAAGCGCCTGCTGGAGCTGCAGCATCAGCTCAAGGTACGGGTGCCGGTCTACGTGGTGTTTACCAAGTGCGATCTGATATCGGGGTTCGTCGAATTCTTCGACGATCTGGGACGCGACGAGCGCGGCCAGGTCTGGGGCGCCACCTTCCCCATCGCAGCGTCCGAGAAGCCGGAAGAGGTTATCGAGGCATTCGGGCCGCAGATGGATGCACTGATGGAGCGGCTGGATTCAAGACTGCCCGGACGCCTGAATCAGGAGCGCGACCCGCACCGGCGCGGCACGATGCTTGGCTTCGTACAGCAGATGGCGTCGCTGAAGGCGCCACTGCAGCAGTTTCTGAACGATGCCTTCTATCCGAGCCGGTACGAGGATTCGAGCCTGATACGCGGCGTGTATTTCTCGAGCGGGACGCAGGAAGGCACGCCGATCGACCGGATTTTGAGCTCGATTTCGAACACCTTCGGTCTGGATCGTCAGGCCATGCCGTCCTTCAGCGGGCCCGGGCGGAGCTATTTCCTGACCCGCCTGCTGCGCGACGTGGTTTTCCAGGAAGCCGACCTTGTGGGAGACAGGTCGTTCCTCGCGCAACACGGCAACTGGATCACCCGAGGCGTCCATGCGGTCTCGGCCGTCGCGCTGCTTGCGCTGGTTGGCGCCTGGCTCCTTAGCTACTCGCAGAACGAATCCTACATCGCCGACGTTTCCGGCAAGATCGCGCGGTACAAAGAGGCGACAAAGGACTTAACCACCGACAATGGTTCCCTTCTCGAAGTGCTGCCGCCGCTCGACATGCTGGGTGACATTCCCAGGGGTTACAACGACAGAGGTCTCTTGCCGCCGCTGACCATGGGTTTCGGCCTTTATCAGGGCAACAAGATCGGCCAGGCGGCGACGGCGGCGTATCACCGTGCGCTCAACGCCGCAATGCTGCCGCGAATGCTGAACCGGCTCCACATCCGAATACGGCAGAACGTCGATCAGACCGAGGCGTTGTACCAGACCCTGAAGGTCTATCTCATGCTGGGGAGCCCCAGATATCTCGACCGTGAACTCGCCGAAGACTGGTTCGCCGTGGACTGGGCGCTTCGCTTCCCCGGGCCGACCAACGAGGTCGTCCGGGACCGGCTGCAGACCCACCTTGCGGCCCTTTTGGACGGCGAGCTGACACCTCCCGCGCTCGACGTCGCCCTGGTCGCCAATGCGCGTGAAATCCTGGCCCAGCGCCCCCTGGCCGAACGCGTCTATGCAGACGTCAAGCGCGAGGCGGAACAGGCAAATCTGGAGGAATGGCGCCCCACCGACAAGGTCAAGGATGTGGCCCGCTACTTTACGCGCAAGAGCGGTACGCCGATGACGACGGGCATGCAGGGGCTGTTCACCTATAAGGGCTATAGCGAGTTTCTGGTGCGCGTGCCGGAGTTTGCGGAACGCGCGGCAGGGGAAACCTGGGTCGTCGGGTCGGCCAACAGAGAGAGTCTGGACAACGCCGATGTCACCGCGGTGACGAATGCCGTCCTCGAACTCTATTACGACGACTATATCCGGCAATGGCAGGCCTACCTCGTCGACGTCGATATCGTGCCGTTCCGGAGCTTCGCCGAGGCCGCCGAGGTGAGCAAGGTCCTGTCGGACATCGATTCGCCGATAAAGGGGTTTCTTGCCGCCATATCGGAAGAGACCCGGCTGGCGAGACTTCCCGGCGACAAGGGCGTGTTGAAGGGCCTGATCAAGATGCTCCCGGGGGGCGGCACAGAGGCCCTGGCCGGACTTCCGGCCAACAGGGTGAACCGCCAGTTCGAGGAACTGCGCGAAGTCCTGACCCCGCCGAAGGAGGGCGCGGCGCCGCCGATCGACAGGTCCCTGGCCCTGGTGAACGAACTCTACGCCCATCTCGCCGCGATGCGGAACGTCGGTGCGCCGCCGGAGGAGGGAGCCAACGTTCTCGTACGACTTCGGCAGGAAGCCGGCCGCTCGCCGAGCCCTCTCTCCCATTGGCTGCGCACCCTTGCCCGGCAAAGTTCGCTCGTTGCGGTCCGATCGGTGCGCGGCCGTCTGGACGAGATCTGGTCCGGCGATATCGCACCGTTCTGCCGGACGGCTCTGAACAACCGCTATCCGCTCGCTCGCGCCAGCCGGGAGGACGCGAATCTCGGCGATTTCGCGCATTACTTCGGGCCAAACGGACTGGTCGACAAGTTCGTAAAGTCGGAACTCAAACCCTATGTGGATACGTCCGTGCGGCCATGGCGCGAAATCGACATGGGTGGCGTGAAGCTAGGTCTCGCCGAAGACTCGCTCCGGGCGATCGAGGGCGCCGCCAGGATCAAAGATGCGTTTTTCGCCGGTGGCGCCGACCCCTCCGTCAGGTTTGCCCTCAAGCCGCTCGAACTCGACAGATCGGCAAGGCAGGTGCAGCTGGAGCTCGGCGGGCAACGCCTTACCTACCGGCATGGTCCGACCCGGCTCGAGAATATGCAGTGGCCGCCGCCCGACGGCTCGATGATGGCCAGGTTGGTGTTCACGCCCCTGGGCGGCTCAACGGCCGGGACGAGCCTGAGCGCGGAAGGACCCTGGGCGCTGTTCCGCCTCCTTGACAAGGGTGGCCTGCGTCAGGCCTCGAACAGCGTCGACCGGTTCAGGGTGGCGTTCGGGGTCGACGGCCTCACGGCAATATTCGAACTCAAGGCGGCAAGCGTGGCCAACCCGTTCGGGATGTCGGGAATGGAAGGATTGCGATGCCTGGAGAAGCTCTAGATGCCGCGTCCGAGCTGGCGGCCATCGGCTATTTCGGCAAGGTTCCGGTCCGGGGAGACTTCGTTCAGCGCCGGCTGCCCAGATCGTTCCTCGACCCCTGGGACGACTGGTTGCAGGGCGCCGTCGCCGCCAGCAAGTCGCAGCTTGGCGACGGCTGGCTGGACAGCTACCTGACCAGCCCGATCTGGCGCTTCGCCCTCTCGGCCGGTGTCTGCGGCGATGTTCCCGTCGCCGGCGTATTGATGCCCAGCGTCGATTCCGTCGGTCGCTATTACCCGTTGACCATCGTGCTTCTGCAACCCCGGTCGGGCCATCCCTTCGCATTCGCCGCGCGCGCCCAGCCTTGGTTCGCGGCCGCCGAGGAGGCAATCCTCAGCTGTCTCGACGACGGCTTCGAGCTCTCCGCGCTGGACGATCGGCTGGGAGGTCTTGCCGACCTGTCGGCGGGGTGGCGGGAGGGCGACGCCCGGATCGAGGCGATGCCGGGGATCGGTGGAAGCGGGCTCGGCTTTCACGTGAACGGGGCGGCCGTCGACCGGTGGTTTCCCGATGCCTATGGCGGGCTGCTCGATTGCATCCTTCAGGACAGGTTCGCGCGGTACAGCCTGTGGTGGACCGCCGGCTCCGACCGCGTCCGGGCCGGCCTGCGCCTGTATGACGGATTCCCCGCGGAAGCCGACTTCGCCGATTTCCTGGGTGCGGCCAGGCCCTGACCGGCGTTACCCGTAACGTCCGTGCCGGGTTCGGCGCCGGGGGTCAGCCGGGGTCGACGCCTTCACCATCTTCGACGTGAACCACGACCGCGGTGACGTTGTCGCGGGCGCCGCTGTCCAGCGCGCGGTACAGCAACGCCTTGGGCGCCTCGGCGCAGCTGCGATGCTGCAGGATTTCGGAAATCTCGGCGTCGGACACCGTCTTGTTCAGCCCGTCGCTGCACAACATGAAGCGGTCGCCGGGCCGCACCTCGTGGCTGACGACGTCGATGGCGAGGCTCTCGGCCGCGCCGACGGCGCGGGTAATGACGTTGCCCACCGGGTGCGTGTCCGCGTCTTCACGGTCGACGAGGCCCAGGCTGACAAGTTCCTCGACCTTGGAATGGTCGCGCGTCAGCTGCCGCAGGTGGCCTTCGCGCACGACATAGACGCGGCTGTCTCCGGCCCACAGGCAGTTGGCCTGCGAGCCGAACCCGAACAACAGGGCGACGGTACTGCCGACGACGCCGGCGCCGTGCTCCTCGGCGTAGTGCTGCAGCTCGTTGTTCACCGTCTGCAGACGGTCCAGGATCGCCTCGAGGAAGTCGTCCCGGTTGCCCGGCGGCGGTATATCGTCGAACGACTGGACGATCATGCGGCTGGCGACGTCACCCGCCTTGTGCCCGCCCATGCCGTCCGCGACCAGCCACAGACCGATCTCGGGCCGGTCCAGGTAGGCGTCCTCGTTCACCTTCCGCACATTGCCGACATGCGTGACGGCGGCGGACTGCCATCTCAATGCCCCGGGCTCTCCGCTCATCGATCGCCATTCCCTTCTGGCAGCTTCTGAACCATTCCGCCGGCCCAAGCTCCGCCGCAATCGATTATAGCCTTGCGCGCGGCCTCCCGGAAAGGTGCGATTAGGGGAAATCTTTGCCTTTGCGACACGGCTGCACCGGCAAGGCATGCGACCGCGGGTGGCTCGGCCGGCACGAGAGGCCCGCGCGGCGCATCCGGTAGTGAACAGATTTCACGCCGCCTGTCCGGTGCGGCCCAGCAGCTGCCGCTGCCGGTGGCCCGGCGCCCGGGTTTCGAACAGCTTCTCGCCCGGCGCGGTCAGCGCCAGCTCCAGGGCAGCGGCGTAGCGCTGGCGCTGGAACCCGGTGGCGAGCACCTCGCGGCAGCGTTCCGGGCTCACCGGCGCGCCGACGAGATAGCGCGTGCCGGCGGCGAAATTGCCCTTGTTTTCGCCCCACCACGCCGCGATCTTCGCCGGGTCGGGCCATGGCAGGTCCTCGTCCGGATCGAGCGCCACGTCTTCGTCCTCGGGGTTCTCGGTCGGCCCGGCCTCGAAGCCCTCCGGCGCGTCGCATTCGAGATCCTGATAGGTGATGTCGACCCCGGTGATCATCGCGAAGGCCTCGCCGGCCACGCGCGCCACCTCCGGCGTGTCCATCTGCTTGATCAGCCACGGGGCATAGTGGGGATCGCCATGGGCGCCGGTGGCCTCGATGACCGGGCGCAGCCATTTGGGGTCCTGCACCAGCCCCTTGAGCCAGGCGCGCAACGCGGCGCTGTCGAGCACCCGCGGCACGAGCCGCAATGCGCGGCCGGCGTAGGGCGAGCCCGAGACGATCCCGACCCGCAGGCGCTCCAGCGCCGGGCCCCGCTCGCCGAGCAGCACCGCCGACCAGGCGGCCCGGAAGCGGCAGGCCGGATCGGCCTCGACATCGGCGTCGAGCCGTTTGCGCAGCGCCGGCAGCAAATCCGCGCGCCCCAGTTCGCCCGCCGCCCTTAGCGCCCGGGCACGCAGCGCCGCATCGTCATCGTCGAGCGCGCTGGCCAGCGTCTCGCCCGGGTCGGCCCCGTGCAGCGCGCAGGCGGCGATGCCGAGCCGGCGCACGAAGGGCGTGCCGCCATTGAGGAACAGCTTGCCGGTGCCGCGCAGCGTCTGCGGCGTCACCCAGCCGAGCGCCGAGATGAAGCCGCGCGTCGTCTCCGGCACCGTCTCGGCGACACCGAGCACCCGCTCCAGCCGCTTGATGTTCTTGGATTCCAGCGCCAGCACCGCGGCGGCAAAGACCTCGCCGGCCTCGTTGTGGGCAAGCTGCTCGACGCACAGCTCCCACCCGGCATCGCCGGCGACCCGCAACCCGTCGAGATGCGCCTCGACGCGCTCGTCGAGTTCGGCGAGGTCGGCGAGGTCGTAGTGCGGCGCAGACACGGCAAGGTCGCGCAGATGCCAGAGGAACGGCGCCTCGTCCGCATGCTCGGCAATTATGTCCTTGATGATCACCGGTACCGGCCCTTCGATCTCCCCTGCGCCCCTCGTGGAACTATACCCCATGCGGCTGGCCATGGCATTACCAACTTGTGGCGAAGGGCGCGTGGACGTACCATGGGGACCGTGTGGTCTGCCAGCGATCCGTGCGGATCGTCGCCCGTATGCGGCGACGACGCGTGTGAGAGCGGGCCTGGATTAGGGCCGGGCCGGCATTGGCCGTGCGTACGACTGCCAGGGGTGGCCAAAGCATATGCTTCAGCTGAAGAACCAGACGCCGTTCGCGGCCGTGATGGCGCTGTTTCCCGACGCGGACGGGATCGAAACCCTGTACGTCACGGTCAAGGCGACGTTCGACCTCGGCGGCGGGCCGCACATTGCCGACGAGCAGCTGCCTCCCCTGGTGGGTGACCAGTTCTGGGCCGATCCGGAGACGTCGAGCGTCAAGTACGCCTCCGACATGCACCTTGCCAAGCCGACGACCGACGTCGCCCTGGTCGGCCGCGCCCGGCCGCCGCAAGAGCGGGCGGTGCCGCAACTCGACGTCACTTTTTCCGCCGCCGAGCACCGCAAGACCGTGCGGGTCTTCGGCAACCGGACCTGGCGCAAGGACGGCAAGGCGACGCCGCCCGAGCCGTTCGAGTCGGTCCCGCTGGCCTACGAGTTCGCGTTCGGCGGCACCCACGTGATCGAGAGCGAGGCGCCGGAGGAGCTGGCGGAGGTGCGCAATCCGGTCGGCCGCGGCTTTCGCGGCAAACGCAAGGACGCGGAGATGGCCGGCCTCCCGCTGCCGAATATCGAGGATCCGGCCGCGCTCGTCGAAAAAGTCGGCGACAAGGCGGTTCCGCAGGGCTTCGGATTCGTCGCGCCGTTCTGGATGCCGCGCATGGCCTATGCCGGCACCTATGACGAGGCGTGGCAGAAGAAGCGCGCGCCCTATCTGCCTGAGGATTTCGATCCCCGCTTCTTCAATGCGGCCCATCCGGACCTGGTGTTCGACCGGTATCTCGAGGGCGGCGAGCCGATCGAGATCCTCAACGCCAGCCGGCACGGGCCGCTTCAATTCAGCCTGCCGGCCTGCGCGCTGCAGGCGGCGGTGAACATTGCCGGGAGCGTCGAGACGCCGCCGCTGAACCTGGAAACGGTACTGGTCGAGCCGGATCGGCCGCGCCTGTGCCTGACCTGGCGCGCGGCGCAGCCCTGCGACAAGAAGGCACTGAAGATCGAGGAGGTGGCGATCGCCCTGAACGACATGACCATCGACGGCAGGAAGGCGGCATGAGCGACGACGACGCCAACGGCGGCGCCAATATTTGCGGCGTCGGCATGATCACCGCGGTCGGCGGCAATGCGCTGCAGACCCTCGCCTCGGTGCGCGCCGGGATCAGCCGCTATCAGGAAAGCCCGTTCTACAACAAGCGCTTCGAGCCGATGACCATGGCGCTGGTGCCGGACGACGTGCTGCCGCCGCTCAACGAGGAACTGGCCGCCGAGCCCGGCCTGACCGCCCGCCAGATACGCATGCTGCGCCTCGCCACGCCGGCGCTGCGGGAGGCGATGGCGCCGCTGGAGGAGCCGGAGCCCCTGCCGCTGCTGCTGGCGGTTCCCGAATCCTTCAAGGATCGGCCGCCGGCGGTGCCGGACAATTTCGCCGCGCTGATCGCCAAGCAGACCGGCATCGGGCTCGATCCCGGCGCCAGCAGGCTATTCCGCAGCGGTCGCGCCGGCGGGCTGCAGGCGCTGGAGGCGGCGATCGAAATGCTGGCCGGCGGCGCGCACGACATGGTGCTGTTGGGCGGGGTCGACAGCTATCTCGACCTCTATCTGCTCGGCACGCTCGACATGGAGAACCGGATCCTGGCCGACGGCGTGATGGACGGGTTCGCGCCGGGCGAGGGCGCGGGGTTCCTGCTGCTGGCCTCGGCCGAGGCCGAGGGGGTGCGCGCCATCGCCACGATCGACGCACCGGGCCTCGCCGACGAACCGGGGTACCGATACAGCGATCAGCCGTACCGCGGCGACGGGCTGTCCGACGCGATGCGGACGGCCCTGGAGGGCGCCAACGGCATCCCCGTGCGCACCGTGCTGGGCAGCCTCAACGGCGAGAATTTCGGCGCCAAGGAATGGGGCGTCGCCGCCATGCGCAACAAGGACGGCCTTGCGGAAGACCACCGTTTCGAGCATCCTGCGGATTGCTTCGGCGAACTCGGGGCGGCCGTCGGGCCGGTATTGCTCGGGCTGGCCGCGCTGGGTATGCGGGCGGGCTGGCTGCCCGGGCCGGCACTGGTGTGGTGTGCGTCCGAGGGCCGCCAGCGCGGCGCGGCGCGCCTGGCGCTGCAATAGATCACGGGAGAGAGATATGGGACAAACGGTATTCGCCAATTCGCGCGGGGTGACCCACAAGGGCAGCGGCGGCATGAGCATCGTCTTCCCGGACGTCTGCAAGACACCGACTCCCGCGGGGCCAATTCCGATCCCGTACCCCAATATCGGCAAGGCGTCGGACACTTCGAAAGGCCCGAAAAAGGTCAAGACCGACAAAAAGATGCCGATGACCAAGGGGGCGAAGTACTCCATGTCCACCGGCGACGAGGCGGGCAGCGCAGGCGGTGTCGTTTCGAGCAAGTTCAAGGGAGACTGCGAGTTCATGTTGTACTCCTTCGACGTAAAGTTCGAAGGCAAGAACGTCTGCCGCCTAGGCGATCCGATGTTCCACAACAAGAAGAATATCATGGGGTAGCAGGCGATTTATGGATATCGGTCAGGCGGTAAGTGTTCTTCTGGGCGGCCAAGCAAAAGATGAATGTCCGTTCTGCGATTCAAAAAAACCAAGACGAAATTCGAGAACTGGAGAAAGTAAACTATTCGGTGGAACTTTTGGAGAAAACCGGAAGCATACCGTCTCGACGGGCCGCCAATCCTGAGTGCAATGATGATAATATTGCACGATCACACTTTGGGAATAAACAGTTACCCAGTACTTGGCCTCGCGCATTGTCATATCAAATCTCTATCGATTATAAATAAGACACATGCGGTTTGAGCCGTCTATCCACGCGGGTCGTATCTCCCTGGTCGCTAACCGAGGCAGATACCGGATAAATAGGGAATAAGAGACATGGACATCGGCGAAATGGCTGCGCTCGCCATGACAAAGGATGACACGCAATGCCCGTTCTGCAAGTCCAAGTCCAAGGCCAAGCCCAAGCTCGAAGAGCTTGAATTGGTCAATGACTCGTCGAAGCTTGCCGGAAACTCCAAGCCCAAGCCCAAAAAGAAGATCGATAGTCCCCCATGCAATGCGGATTACCTGATCTTTGAAGATTATTGGAAGGGCAAGGACAAGAGCGAGGTGGTTCCGAATGCCCACCATGTCATCCCCGGAAATGCCGCTCTGGCTCGCACACCCAAGGTTCTTCGCTGGATGGCGGCTAAAGTCTCCGTGAAGAAGGTGGAAAAAGGCGCAACCGTATCGAAGACTGTGAGATCAAAAGCGAAGAAGCAGTCGGCAGCAGCTCGCAAGAAGGCAGGAAAGATCGGAGGCAAGCAAATTGTCGACACCAGGCCGCTTGTAGAAGACAAGGCCGGTGAGATCGCTTGGACGGTTCAAGGCAAGAAGATTGACCGGCACTACAAACCCGTCAAGGACGACTACGTGTTCGGGATATTTTACGACGAGTTCGACATCAACCTGCGCCTGAACAACATCTGGCTGCCTAGCCACTGCGCGATTGCGGACTGGACGGCGGTCAAGCGCAAGCCGGCGTGGCACATGAACCAGGATCCCGAGAAAGACAAGCCCATTCCCTTCGAAGAGGCCTATGCATACAACGCAATGGAAGTGTTCTATACGCAGTTTCACGATTCACATGGGACATACTCGAAGGAAGTCGTCAAGCAACTGAAGAAGATCGACGCCAAGCTGACAGAGTCGGCCAAGAAGTGCCTGCAGCATCCCAATACCAAGAGCAAGAAGGGTCACTATCCCGCCCCAACGAATTTGATTATTGCGCTCAGAAAACTCTCGAGGCTCACCAAGGACAAGCTGGACATCGCGAAGACGTTCCCGGAGCATCCTTGGTATACGTCCAAGCTCGCCCTGAAGGTATCCGACAAGTACTGGGACTGACTTAGGACGCAGCCGCGCTGAACATTGTCATGGGACATGTCCGGTCCGATCAGGAGTCGAAGATGGCACCCGAACCCAGGCGAAAGGCTCGACGAAAGCCACTGTACGAGACGAACTACTTCGTCTTTACAACGTCTTATGATGACGACGACCTTGGCCGGATTTCGACCGAGCCGCAACTTCCCGACGACGAAAACTGGTGGCTCGGAAAGCGGCTTGTAATCGAACCGTCGGGCCCCCTTGTCTACCAGATTGACGAGGACGACGAGGGGTCGCTGGTCCCCTTTTACGAGGAACTGGACGCCCCGCTGATGAGCGAGTTGCTCATCGACGCTCTGCGGAGCGCGGGAGTCGACAATCTGGACACCTACGACGCTGTGATCCGAGAGACTCGCACCGGCCGAGAGCACCACGGTTACAAGGCGGTCAATATAGTTGGCCTTGTGAAAGCAGCAGACGAGTCGTCCAACACGGAGGACCTGGGTCTTGGCGATGAGGACGGTTTGATCGCCACGTGGTTTGAGGACCTCGTCGTCTCCGAGGCGAGGGCCAGGGGCTTGATGTTATTTCGGCTTGCCGAGAGCGTGTCGACGATCTTGATCCACAAGCGTGTCAAAGAGCACATCGAGGCCGCGTCGATCCCGGGCGCCGAGCATCTCAAGTTCATCCATCCGGCGCGATGGAGCGGCTAGTTCAGCTTCACGGCCCCGCCCTTCATTTGATTGACACCCGCTGACCGGCTCAACACGTACTCGCCACGGATAATTACCTTACCAGCCCGCGTCAGCGTGATGCTCGCCTTGCCGCATTTGAGGACGATCTCCTTGTCGGCGGTGAGCACGACGCGCTCGCCGTCGAGGTGCGCCTCATCCGGCCGGTCCGGTGCATCGACCCGCACGGCCACCTCGCTTTCTTCCGCGGGGGGCGGGCTGTCCCCAGCGCAGCAGCGGCCGGCCGTCCTCATCTGCCCCCTCGATCACGGCGACGACGAGGCCCGTGGGTCCGCCGGCGATCTCACCCGGAAGATCGAGTCTGGTGACCATCTTGTTCATATGACTTTCCTCCATGCGGTGTCTGCGCCAACTTATGGCCGGCGCGGCCGGCCGCTAGTTCTGCAGGATCTTGCTGCCCTTAATAATGATGTCGCTCGACGCCTTGGCGTTGATCTTGCCGGAACCCTTGATATTGACGTTCTTGCCGTCGATGGTGATATCGCCGTTCTTCTTCATGGTGATGGTGGCGCTGCCGGTCTGGAACACGATCTCGTCTCCGGCCTGCACCAGCAACCGTTTGCCGACCTGCAGCTTGTCGTCCTTGCCGATGTCGTGGGTCCGGTTTTCGGCAACCTGTAGGGTTTCATCCTTGCCTACTGTCTCCTTTCGCGACTCCCCGATCGAGATGGTCTCGTCCTTGCCGACGTTCTCTGTCCGGTTCTCGCCGATCGAGATCGTCTCGTCCTTGCCGACATCCTCGGTACGATTCTCACCGATCGAGATGGTCTCGTTCTTGGCGACATCCTCGGTCCGGTCGTTACCGATCGAAATGGTCTCGTCGTTGCCGACGGTCTCGGTCCGGTCGTGGTGGATCTCGATGGTCTGATCGCCCGCATCCTTCTTCTCGTAACCCACCTTCAGCGTGTCGTTGTTCTCCACCACACGGTTCATGTCCTTCTCGGCGTGGATGTAGACCTGTTCCTCGCCCTTCTTGTCCTCGAAGCGGATCTCGTTGAAGTTGTCGCCGCTCCCCCCCTTGGTGCTGCGCGACTTGATGCCGGACTGCGTC
>CAMYKU010000036.1:37114-58954 GCA_947259105.1 uncultured Alphaproteobacteria bacterium | reverse complement strand
TAATGGCTTGGGCATTGCCCGAGGATATAACGCACTTGGCACACGGTGCAAAGTGATGCAGAACAACTATGAAAGTTGGTTCATGGAGCCTAGGCGATGGCCAACGGTGATGTGATCCCCGACCTTGAATGGTATACGGCCAAGAGTGTCAATCTCGGGCTCACGCCACGATGCCCGTTTGCATCCGCGAGCCGTTGTCCGCGCTATTACCAGAGCCTTTCGCTGCTTGGCTCGGCCGGTAGCACCTCCATCGACGCCGAAGAAGACGCCCAATTCAAAGAATTCTGGGAAGCGTCGGACCTGTGGCCAAGAACTGCCGAATACGAGACCGCCATTTCTGGGCCCAAAGATGAACACGATAATTGGCTTCGGATGTACCTTTCGAATTTTTGCCCCGAAGTTGCATTCGACCGGTTCGGCTATTTCGCATCGTATCTTGGCGACTACGCCGATGAACTGGACAGCGGGTTTGCGAGTGAGGCTCTTGCTAGAGAAGGTGCGCCGCGCGGTAATTGGCGATGGCGTTGGTCGGCCCTAACGCCAATGCATTACACCGAATGCCCCTTGTACTCTCCGCTGACACACGGCGGCGGGTTTCTACCAAATACCGGACCCGAGTTCGCGCTCGGCATTCCCGGCGCATCGGTTCGCTTCAAGCTTTCGTGGCGCGAGTTGAGCAGTTGGATTGCGCGCATGTGGTTGCGGATCAAAATGCGATTGTCGGCGAGGCGTCCCGAATGACCGTGTATCTGACGAAGGTATGGGGCTTCGGTGAGCCATGCGGGCCGCTCCAATTCAGCATGGAGGGATGGCGGGACCGTGCGCGTGCGGAGTTGAAGCCCGGCGATCTTGTGATCCTTGTCGGGACCAAGGGCGAACCGACGGATGAGCGTTCGCGAGGCCGAGTCCTCGGAATGATGGAGCCCACTACCCAGATTGTGTTGTCAATGGATTTCGATTTGCCTACGGACCCACACGATTTCAATGACGAAGGCCAATATCGTTGGCCCTTCGGATTGGTCAACTTGCGAGCATGGGAAATCCCGGCGCGGCCTCTTCTAGCGGAGATATCAACACGGTCATTCGGCATGGACGCGGCGAGCGGGCTTGTTGCACTCACGGACGAAGAGGCTGCCAAGGTTATGCAGTTGCATCGGGAAGAAGTGGAACTCTTGCAGCCAGTTCGAGCACGAGCCAGAATCGAGGGTGAAGAGGCTGCCCGCCGTCGAGCGGCACCACCGCCGACAACGATGCGGACAGGCGTGATGCATGTTCGGCGCGCGCCTGCATATACCTACGCCATGACGATAGAAGGGGCGTCAAATCTGGCGTTCAAGATTGGGTGGGCATTCGATTTTCAGGAGCGACAACGGCAGTTTAATCTGTATGCCCTGCCGCAACTTAACGGGCTTCGTTACCGCACACTCTTGCAGCACCTTTGGGGAACGGCCCGTGCCGCATTTCAAATGGAGCAAGCGGTCCTTCGAAAATTTGACAGTGACCGCCATCCTGCAAATCGCGAAGTGATCTTCGGCGTGAAGTTCAATGCGCTGGAAGCTGCTTGGGTCGCCTATCTTCAACAGGCTCGGCGGTAAGGCGCGTGGGATGGTGTATCAGTTGTGATTACGGCCCATGTTATGTCTAATGGCTGAGGTCATGGACCAGATTGAGTCTTTGACAGAATGACGCCAAGCACATTTAGCCACCAGCGTCCCCCACAAATCCGTCTCGTCGGCCTCGTCGATGCGCGCGCGGACGATGTCGCCGGGCTGGAGGTCCGTCGCGCCGTCGCCGCCGACGAAGATACAGCCGTCCACTTCGGGCGCGTCCCATTTCGTGCGGCCGACGGCGCCTTCGTCGTCGACCTCGTCGACGATGACCTCGACGATGCGGCCGATCTTCGCGGCGAGGCGGCGGCGGCTGATCTCCATCTGCGCCTCCATCAGACGCTCCCAGCGGTCCTGCTTCTCGTCCGCGTCGACCTGATCCGGCAGCGCGTTGGAGGCCGCGCCCGCGACGTCCTCGTACTTGAAGGCGCCGGCGCGGTCTATTTGCGCCTCTTCCACCCAGTCCAGCAGGTATTCGAACTGCTCCTCGGTCTCGCCGGGGAAGCCGACGATGAAGGTGGAGCGGATGGCGAGGTCGGGGCAGACCTTGCGCCACCCCTCGATGCGCTCCAGCACCTTCTCCTGGTCGGCCGGGCGCCTCATGGCGCGCAGCACATCCGGGTGCGCATGCTGGAAGGGGATGTCGAGATAGGGCAGGATCTTGCCCTCTTCCATCAGCGGGATCACCGCGTCCACATGCGGGTAGGGGTAGACGTAGTGCAGCCGCACCCAGGCGCCGAGCTCGCCCAGCGCGGCGGCGAGGTCGAGGAAGCGCGCGGCGACCGGCCGGCCGTGCCAGTCGCTTGTCGCGTATTTCAGGTCGAGGCCGTAGGCGCTGGTGTCCTGGCTGATCACCAGCAGCTCCTTCACCCCGGCGGCGACCAGCCGCTCCGCCTCGCCCAGCACGTCGGCGGCCGGGCGGCTGTTCAGCTTCCCGCGCAGGGCGGGGATGATGCAGAAGCTGCATTTGTTGTTGCAGCCCTCGGAGATCTTCAGGAACGCGTAATGCCGCGGCGTCAGGTGCAGCCCCTCCGGCGGCACCAGGTCGAGGAACGGGTCGTGCGCCGGCGGCACCGCCTCGTGCACCGCGTTGACCACCGCCTCGTACTGGTGCGGGCCGGTGACCGCCAGCACGTTCGGGTGGGCGTCGCGGATGCTGGACTCGTCGATGCCCATGCAGCCGGTGACGACGACGCGGCCGTTGCGCGCCATGGCCTCGCCGATCGCCTCCAGGCTCTCCGCGCGGGCGCTGTCGAGGAAGCCGCAGGTGTTGACGATGACGACGTCGGCGCCCTCGAAAGAACCGGTGATCTCGTAGCCCTCGGCGGAAAGGCGGGTCAGGATCCGCTCGGAATCGACCAGCGCCTTGGCGCAGCCCAGGCTGACGATGCCCACCTTCGGGGCGGATCTGGCGGCGGCGTTTCGCATGGCGCGTGATATAGGGCAGGGCGGCGGGCAGGGCCAGCGGAATCCCGCCCGGGTTCGGAATCGCCTCGACGGTTCCCCGTCATCGGGCAATCCGATCTCCAATGTGGTATGGAGACGTTTGCACGGATGCTTTTCCCGGCTCCGCCGGTCGTCCCCCCCCTCCCCAACCCCTCCCCCGCCCAGGCGGGAGAGGGGCTGAATCGTTCGCCGGGAACGAAGAAAAGCCCCTCTCCCTTGAGAGGGGGAGGGGTTGGGGAGGGGGATGACACTCGGTTTCCCGTTCCGTAGTAATGCCTGTACCGCTATAACGCCGCCATGCTCTTCGATTCTTCGACGCTCCTCGCCTTCGCCGCCGCCTCGCTGGCGGTGTATCTCGCGCCGGGGGCGGACATGGCCTACATCGCGTCGCACAGCGTGCCGCACGGGCTGCGCGCCGGCGCCTGGGCCGCGACCGGTACGGTGCTGGGCGTGTTCATCCAGGCGGTCGCCGCGGCGACCGGCGCGACGGCGATCTTCCTCGTCTCGCCGCTGGCCTTCGAGGCGGTGCGCTGGGCCGGCGTCGCCTATCTCTGCTGGCTCGGCATTCGTTTGCTGCGGGCGCCCGCGCCCGGCCTCGGGGCCGAGGCGGCGCGGCGGCAGCGCGCCGGTCCGGTGGTCCTGAAAGGCATGGCGATCAACCTCCTGAACCCGAAGATTTCGTTGTTCTTCCTCGCCTTCCTGCCGCAATTCGCCGACCCGGCGCAGGGCGGCATGTTCGCGCAGCTGCTGACCCTCGGCCTGCTGTTCGCCGGCGGCGCCATCGCGTGGTGCTATTTCCTGGCCTGGGCGTTCGCGCGGCTCGGCGGCTGGCTCGCGCGCCGCCGGGCGTCGCTTATCTGGCAGAACCGTATCTCCGGCGGCGCGATGCTCCTCTTCGCCGGGCTGCTCGCGGTCGCCGGCGTGCGCCGCTAGGACGTCAACCACGGAACGTGACACCGCGGCAAATGCTTTGTATCGTGGGCCCAGTTTGGCCGTAAAAGAACCTGGCATCTGGGCTGAACCGTAGAGCCAGGCGCGGCGCAGGGAGGCACCAATGGTCGTCGGGCAGGCTGCCCGCGGCCCGCATCCTTGCGCATGGCGATGTTTTGACCTTTGGATAGTGAGGATGCAGATGAACAGCAACATCAATCGGACGACCCGCCGGGCGATCCTCGGCGGGGCTTCGGGACTGGCCGCCCTGATGCTGATCGGGGGGAGTGTTTCCGCGGCCGAAATCAAGGAGATCCACTTTCTGATCCCCGGCGGCGCCGGTGGCGGCTGGGACGGCACCGCCCGCGGGGCCGGCATGGTGTTGAGCAAGGAAGGCCTGATCGAGGGCGCCAGTTACGAGAACATGTCGGGCGCCGGCGGCGGCAAGGCGATCGGCTACCTGATCGAAACCGCCGAGCGCCAGCAGGGCACGCTGATGGTCAATTCGACCCCGATCGTCGTGCGCTCGCTGACCAAGGTCTTTCCGTTTTCCTTCCGCGACCTGACGCCGATCGCCCGGGTCATCGGCGATTATCAGGCGATCGCGGTGCGGCCGGACTCCGACATCAAGTCGTGGGGCGACGTCGTCGACCGTTTCAAGAAGGATCCGCGCAGCGTCAAGTTCGCCGGCGGTTCGGTGCGCGGCGACCTCGATCACCTGGTGCCGGCGATGGCGATGAAGGCCATGGGGCACGACGCGCGGAAAGTGGCCTATGTGCCGTACGATGCCGGCGGCAAGGCGCTGGCCGGCCTCCTGTCCGGCGAGACCGAACTGCTGACCACCGGATTCGGCGAGGCGATCGGCCCGCATCGCGACGGCCAGATCCGCATCATCGCGGTCTCGTCCGACCGGCGGATCGACGGCATCCCGACCCTCAAGGAGCAGGGCGCCGATGTCGAGTTCGCCAACTGGCGCGGGTTCTTTGCCGCACCCGGTATCTCCGGCGAACAGGCGAAAGCGTATGCCGGCCTGTTGAAGAAGATGCAGGAGACCGGCACCTGGGAGGATTTGCGGGCCAAGAACGGCTGGCAGAACCTCTACCTGCCGGGCGACCAGTTCGCCGCCTTCCTGGCGAAGGAGGAAAAGGAAATCGGCGACCTGATGCGCGAACTGGGTTTCCTGAAATAAGAAGAACCGTACTGACCGGGGCGGGCCGGAGACCGCCCGCCCCGGCCCGCGAATCCGCTGACGGGCAGCTGGCAGGAGAGAAATCATGACGTTGAGCCGGGATGCGGCCGCGGCCCTGGGCTTTCTCGCGTTTTCGATCGCCTACGGCTGGCAGGCCACCGGGATCGACATATTCCCCGGCCAGGAGTACGAGCCGTTCACGCCGCAGACCTTTCCCCTGGCGCTTTCGGTCATCGGTGCGGTTCTGGGGCTGGCCCAGGTGGCGAAATCGCTGCGGGCGCCGGTGACGGAGGCGAAGTCGTGGGCGGGTTACGACTGGCCCCGGGTCGGCCTGCTGCTAGTCACCATGGTTTTCTACGGGGCGAGTTTCACCTGGCTCGGATTCCTGGTCTCGACGATGCTGTTCCTGGCCGCCGGGTACCTGATTCTCGGCGAACGCCGTGTCGTCGTCGTCGGGTCGGCGTCGATACTGGTGACGGTGGGGTTCTGGGCGATCATGACCAAGATCCTCGGCATCTACCTCGCCCCGGGCGAGCTGTTCCGCGGCTGGCTCTGGTAGGGGGCGGCCTTTGCACGAGCATGAAATTCGTCATTGCGAGGCGCAACGCGCCGCGGCAATCCAGGCTGGTGGCAGGGAATCTGGATTGCCGCGTCGGCTTCGCCTCCTCGCAATGACGGCAGTGTCTTTCGTGCAAACGTCTCGGTAGGAGAGGGCCATGTGGGAAGGTATCACGACCGGCCTGCTGACCGCCTTTACGCCGATGAACCTCATGATGGTGGTCGTCGGCTGTTTCGCCGGCACCTTCATCGGCATGCTGCCCGGCCTCGGCCCGATCTCGGCGATCGCCCTGATGATCCCGATCACCTACGGGTTCGATCCGGCCTCCGGCATGATCCTGATGGCCGGCGTCTATTACGGCGCGATCTTCGGCGGCTCCACCTCATCGATCCTGATCAATGCGCCGGGCGTCGCCGGCACCGTGGCGACCGCCTTCGACGGCTATCCGATGGCGCAGCAGGGGCATGCCGGCAAGGCGCTTGCGATCGCCGCCGTCTCCTCGTTTTCCGGGGGCACCATCGGCGCCATCCTGCTGCTCGTCGCGGCGCCGGCGCTGGCGAAGGTCGCGCTGAGCTTCCAGTCCTCGGACTATATGGCGCTGATGGTACTCGGCCTGACCGCCGTATCGGCCTTCACGGCGCCCGGGCAGGTGCTCAAGGCGCTGATCGCGACGGTCATCGGGCTGATGATCTCGACGGTCGGCACCGATCCGTCGGCCGGCGTGCAGCGCTTCACCTTCGGCAGCCTCGACCTCGTCGACGGCGTCAGCTTCCTGTTGCTGGCGATGGCGACCTTCGCGCTGTCCGAGGCACTGATGGCGGTGCTCAAGCGCGACGAGGTGTCGGAGGCCGCGGCGCGGGCGACGGCCGGGGACCTCGGCTCGATGCGGGTCACCCGCGAGGAGGTGCGGGAAATCATCCCGGTGATCGGCCGGTCCTCGATTCTCGGCTTCTTCGTCGGCGTGCTGCCGGGCGCCGGGGCGACGATCGCGTCCTTCCTTGCCTACGGCGCCGAGCGCACCTTCGCCTCGGCCAAGGAGAAGCTCAAGTTCGGCAAGGGCTCGATCCGCGGGCTCGCCGCGCCGGAGACCGCGAACAACGCAGCCTGCACCGGCTCGTTCGTGCCGCTGCTGACGCTCGGCATTCCCGGCTCGGGGACGACCGCGGTGATGCTCGGCGCGCTGATCTCCTATGGCGTGCAGCCGGGACCGCGGCTGTTCCAGAACAATCCGGACGTGTTCTGGGCGGTCATCATCTCGATGTATCTGGGGAACGTGATCCTGCTGATCCTGAACCTGCCGCTGATCCCCTATATCGCGCGGCTCCTGGCGCTGCCCCGGCAGATCCTCATTCCCCTGATCCTGTTCTTCTCGCTGATCGGCGTGTACCTCGTGTCGTTCAACACGTTCGACATCCACATGATGGCGGGCTTCGCCCTGGCGGCGATCATCCTGCGGCTGCTGGATTTCCCGATGGCGCCGCTGATCCTCGGATTCATCCTCGGCGATATGATCGAGGACAATCTGCGCCGCGCGCTGACCATATCCGACGGCTCGATCGCATTCATGTGGGAGCGGCCGCTGACCGCGGTCATCTTCGGCCTGACGATCCTGACCCTGCTAGCGCCGCTGGTCCGGATCATCCGCCAGCGCCGCGGGGCGATGCTGTCCGGGGAGGGCGGCTGAGGGCGTCTGCGGGCGGCGGCCGGGCGCTCCGGACCTGCACGTCCAGGGGGTCGGAATCTCGACCAATTTCTTTTTTGGTTTCCGTTGGTTAGGTTGACAACCGCGAGCCTCTCGCGGAATACTCTGTGGTGCGATGCGGGCTTTTCCAGGACGTCGAAAGTAAATTGCGACGAGCCGCTATAACATCGGGAGGAACCAATGACCCATTTTGACCGGGGCGCGAGCCGTCGCGCCTTTCTGAAAGGTACGGCCGCCGCGGGTGTGGCCGCGACACTGCCGCTCTCGTCCGCGTTCGGGGCGAGCTTTCCGGAGCGCAACATGCAGGTTTACGTGCCGACCCGCGAAGGCGGCGGCGCCGACCGGAACCAGCGCGCCTTCGCCGGCGTATGGAAGAAATACCTGAATACGGAATTCGAGGCGGCCTTCTATCCCGGCGCGGCGGGCCGCGTCGCCTATGAAAAATACATGGGGCTGGCCAAGGCCGACTGCCATGAGTTGATCTTCGGCAATATGGGGCCGGAAGTGCTCAACTGGGTGGTTGAACCGCCGACCTTCGATCTCAACGATTTCATGTACTTCGCCCGGGTCGACGCGGACCCGGGTATCGTGTTCGTCAAGCGCGACGGGCCGCTGCAGACCATTGACGACATCGTCGCGGAGGGCAAGAAACGCACGCTCAATGTCGGCGTCAGCCGCCTCGCCCATCCGGCGACGCTGGGCATGCTGGCGCTGGGCCGTCATACCGGCGCCCAGTTCAATCCGATCCCCCTGAGCGGCGGCAAGAACACCCGCGCGGGCGTCGAGACCGGCGAGATGGACTTCGGCGCGCTGCCCGCGGGCGGCATCGTCAACCGGCCCAAGAACTTCAAGGTCGTGCTGATGTTCACCCACAAGAATCCGCTTCCCGACTTGTCGGACAATGCGCCGACGGTGAACGCCAAGTTCGGGACCAGCCTGCCCGACCTGGTGGCCGGCGCGCGCGCCTACGGCATCAAGAAGGCAGCGATCGAGAAATATCCCGACCGGTACAAGATACTCACCGAATCGCTGCTGAAGGTCTTCGACGACCCGGAATACAAGGAAGCGATCATCAGGACCAAGGCGCCGTGGGAACTCATCGGCTATGGCGGACCCGAGGAATGCGCAACCTACGCCAAGGCGATGACGGACATCGGTAAAGATTACAAGGACCTGCTGACCGGCAAGAGCTGATCGGCGGTTTTCGGAACCCATTCGCCAGCCGGGCGGCCTGTCGTCCGGCTGGCGGTTTTCCCATTTTATTCCAGTTCGACCCGGTCCGCCCCGCGGCCGCGGTCCGGAACAGGTCGCAAGATGGCTGACGACACGAAATCCGGCGGTTCGGAAAAAAAACATATCGGCGCCGATCTGGTCATTCCGGCTGTCGCGCTGATCTTCGCGCTCTACTATTTTTCGACCATTTTGGATTCACCCTGGACCGCCCAGGTCAGCGCGTTTTTCATCGGCGCCGTGCTGATTACGCTGATCGCCGTTTTCGTCATCTCCGGCCTGCTGTCGGTGAGGCGGGGAGAGGCGGATCTCGGGCTTCAGCGGCTGACGGAACCGCTCTCCTTCATGCCCACGCGCGCGGCCCTGTTCGCGCTCACCCTATCCTTCATCTTTTTCGTCGAGTGGGGCGGCTTCACCATCACAACGTTCGTGTTTGTGGGCGCCGCGATGCTGCTGTTGAGCCGCGGGCGGAACTGGAAGTTCATCCTCGCGCTGTCGGCCGTTCTCGCAATCGGCGGCTATTTTCTGTTCGTCTATGCCTTCGAGGTCCGGTTCCCGAAGGGACCGTTCGAGTTGCTGATGGCGCAGGTGCTTTGAGATGGAATTCGATCCCGGCCTGTTCATCGAACTCTTCACCCGCATGTTCGGCTTCTGGTGGGTGATCCTGCCGGCCATCCTGCTGGGGCTGGTCGTCGGCGCCATTCCCGGTTTCAGCGCCGCCAACACCATCATCATCCTGCTGCCGCTGACCCTGTCCATGGACCCGGAAATCGGACTGGTCTTCATGGTCGCGATCTATGCCTCCTCTCGCATGGGCGCGGGCATCCCGGCGATTCTGGTGAATATTCCGGGCACTGCCGGCGCCGCGGCGACCCCGCTGGACGGCTACCCCATGACCAAGCAGGGGCGGAGCCACCAGGCGCTGGCCATATCCTTCGTCTCGTCGGTCGCGGGCGGATTGCTGACCACGATCATGGCGCTGCTTGCCATGCCGTGGCTGTCGCAGGTCGCCTATTACCTGCACAGCGTGGAGATGATCGTGGTCATGCTGTTCGGCATCTCGCTGATCGCCTCGATCGCCGCCCGCGACACGCTGAAGGGCCTGATCGCCGGTTTCTTCGGCCTGATGATCGGCTTGATCGGCGCCGACGTGGTGTACGCCACGCCGCGCGGCACCATGGGTCTCCTGGAACTCTATGACGGGGTGCCGCTGATACCGGCGCTGGTCGGCCTGTTCGCGATTTCCGAGGCGTTCGTGGTGATCGAGCGCCGGTCGATCCTGTCCGACGAGGGACAGAGACTGATGGAAGAGGCGGGCTGGGCGGAAACCTGGGAGGGGGTGAAGATCGCCTGCTCGAAATGGTGGCACATTGCCTGGACCAGCATCATCGGACTCGTCATCGGCGTGGTCCCCGGCGCCGGCGCGTCGATCGCCTCCTTCGTCGCCTACCAGCAGTCGCGAACCTACTCGAAGACCCCGGAGCTGTATGGTACCGGCCACGTGGAAGGGCTGGTGGCGCCGGAATCCGCGAACAACGGCGTGACCTCGGGCACCCTGATCCCGCTGCTGGTGATCGGCATCCCGGGCGGCGCCACGGCGGCGATCATGCTGGTGGTGCTGCAATATCACGGGGTGACCGTCGGGCCCGACCTGTTCAACGACAAGCCGCAACTGGCCTATGCGCCGTTCACGGCGATGGCGGTGACCTATTTCCTGATGATTTTCACCATCCTGCCGCTGGCGCGTTACATGTCGAAGGTAACGGTGGTCTCGACGACCTATATGGCGCCGATCATCATCTCATTCACGCTGGTCGGCGCCTTCGTGTCGCGCGACTACATGTTCGACATGTACCTGGCGCTGGCCTTCGGCGTGATCGGCTATGTCGCGCGCAAGACCGGCTATCACGTCGCCGCCATCCTGATCGGCGTGATCCTGGGCCCGCTGCTGGAGACCTATTTCCTGCGCGCGCTGAAGATGTCGCAGGGCGATATCATGGTGCTGTTCTCGTCCAGGCTGGGCAACGTGCTGTGGGTCGGGCTGTTCCTTTCGGTCGGCCTCTCGCTCTATTTCGAGAAGCGCAAGAAACCGGGGAATGCGGACGATGGGTGACTCTGCAAGCGGCCTATTCCAGACCGGCCTCGGCGCAGAGTCGCCTGGCCTCGGGCGTGGCCATGAAATCCAGCAGCGCGCGCGCCGCGTCCGGCGACGCCGCGCCGGCAAGCAGCCCGGCGGCATAGGTGGTGGTCTTGCCGAGCGGCTCCGGCAGCGGACCGACCAGCGCCACGCCTTCGCCGGTGATCCGGCGAATCTCGGGAATCTGGCCGAAGCCGATCACGGCGCCGCTGCTGCCGGCGAGATGTTTCATCGCCGCGGCGCCGTTCGGCACCCGGACCGTCTTGTCCCGCAACGCGTCCGCAAGGCCCAGCCGCTTCAGGAGGTCGGCGATGTAGCGGCCGCTGGAGGCCTCGTTGTAGACGATTTCATCGGCGGCCAGCAGCGCCTTTTCGAAGGCCGCGGCGGAGGATATGTCGGGGGCGGGTGCGCCCGCGCGCACCGCGACCCCGGCCCTGACCGAGCCGACCGGAACGCCGGTGCCCGCCACGGTCAGGCCCGCTTCGTCGAAGCGCTGCAGGTCGGGCACGGGGGCGACCACGATATCTGCCGCCGCCCCGCCGCCCTCGACGCGCTCGCGCAGCACGGGGGCCGTGGCGAATTCGACCGAAACCTCGCCGCCGGTGGCGGATGCGAAAGCCTCGGCGCAGGCGCCGACACCGCCCTTGGGCGCGCCGGCGCTCAAAATCCGGATATTCATTGTTTCATCCGCCATGATCGGGCCCTCCGCAGTCGACTATACCGACTTCCGGACGACAGGGCGACAGCATCAAGGCAAGCAGGCAAACGCTGAAGAAGGATAGAGAGATGTCCAAGATCGACAAGTCGAAGCTCGCCAGGAACGTCAAGCGCCTGGGCCACATCACCATTCCCGGCGGCGGTCAGGTCGTGGTCCACGGCGACTATGCCTATGTCGGCCATATGGACCCGCCGCACGGCACGACCATCCTCGACATCTCGAACCCGGCGGATCCGAAGATCGTCTCGCAGGTCGAGCTGCCGGACGGCAACTCCCACACCCACAAGGTGCGGGTCGTCGGCGATTTGATGTTCACCAACCACGAACAGTTCAACCGGCATTTCCTGCGCAAGGGCAACGCCCTGCCGGAAGCCCGCAAGCGGCTGCAAGCGAGCCTCGGCCGGGCGCCGAACGATGACGAGCTCGCGGCGGAGGTCGGCGGGGTCAAGGGATCCGACATCGCCGCCCTCGACGCGGCGCGCGAACGCGGCTACGACGACGGCGGGTTCTGCATCTACGACATCTCCGACCGGGCCAATCCAAAGCGGCTCTGCCACAAGAAAACGCACGGCTTCGGCGTGCACCGCTTCGATGTCGACGAGAACTACGCCTACATGTCGACCGAGATGGAGGGCTACGTCGGCAACATCCTGGTCGTCTACGACTACAGCGATCCGACGAATCCGCAGGAGGTCTCGCGCTGGTCGATGCCGGGCCAGCACGTGGCCGCCGGCGAAACCCCGACCGGGAGAGGCTACAGCCACCGCCTGCACCACGCCATGCGGGTCGGCGACGAGTTCTGGGCGTCCTGCTGGTATGCCGGGCTGCGCGTCATCGATGCCTCCGACATCAGGAATCTGCGAACCATCGGCGAATACGACTACCACCCGCCGGTTCCCGAGCCGACGCATACCGTCATGCCGCTGGAGCAATTGATCGACGGCCGCCGGATCGCCGTCGTGGTGGACGAGGAGCACAGCGGCAAGGCGATGGGCCAGCTGCACGGATTCATGTGGACGTTCGACGTGACCGACCTGAAAGACATCAAGCCGCTGGCCATCTGGGACCTCAGCGAGATGGACTCGCCCTACAGCCGCACGCCGGGTGGCCGCTTCGGCGCGCATCAGTATCGCGAGAAGCTGGACTCGACACTGGTGTACCTCACCTGGTTCGCCGGCGGCCTGCGCATCGTCGACGTGGCGGATCCGGCAAAGCCGCAAGAGGTCGGCTTCTACATACCCGAGCCCGTCGACGGCAATCCCAGCCCGCAGACCAACGACGTCGACGTCGATGACAAGGGCCTGATCTATCTGCTGGACCGCAATGCCGGCTTCGACATCCTGGAATTCACGCCCTGAGCGGCCACGGGTGAAGGCCGGGCGGCGCCTATTCCGCGGCGACGGGGCCGGCGGCGGGACGGCGCGCCACGCCGACCGTGCCGATCCCGACGATCATGATCGCGGCCAGGGCGAAAAATACGACATGGGCGTAGCCGATATCGACCAGCCAGCCGAGCAGGACGGGGATCACCGCATTGCCGATGTTGTAGCCGGTCGAAACGAAACCATACACACGGCCGGCCGCCCCGGGCGGCGTCACCGCGCGGACCATCATGTCCCGGGCCGGCCGTATGCTTCCCTGAAGCAGGCCCATCACGCCGAACATCAGGCCGATCGCGATCGCGGGCAGGGTGAACCCGCCGACGATAACGATCAGCGCGGCCGATGCGATCATCGCGATCGCCGCGGTCAGGCCGTGCCGCCGCGTACGGTCCGCCAGCCGCCCGCCCAGCAGGACGCCGGCCGCGCTGGCCGCCATGAAGACGGTCAACAGCGTATTGGCGACCCCGAGGCCGGTTCCCTGAACGGTCACCAGTACGGTCACCGAGAAAGTCTGCATGCCGCCGCCCACCATGGCGACGAACACGTAGAAGGCGAACATGGTGAGGACCGGCGCCGAAAACAGGACGCCGGCGCTGCTTTCCCGTCCCGCCGGCGCGGCCTCCCGGCCGACGGAACTGCTGCGTTCGTCGTGCAGCAGGCGGCCGAACGCGAAGAGGAATCCCAGCACCACAAGGGAGAGAAGCGCCACCGCGAAAAGGGCCTCGCGCCATCCGATCAGCGAGGTCAGCAGGATCATTGTCGCGGGCGCAGCGGTTATGCCGACGCTGCCGGTGAAGGTATGCAGGCCGAAGGCGCGGCCGAGCCGGTTTTCCGGGACCGATCCGGTGATGATCGCGTAGTCGGCGGGATGGAAGATGCTGCCGCCGATGCCGGCGATCGATATCAGCACCGCGACGGTCCAGTAGTTCTCGGCGATGGAAATTCCGGCGAAACATATGCCGAGGATGGCGAGGCCCGCACCGAGCAGGTACCGGGCGCCGATGCGGTCGACCAGCATCCCGGCCGGAACCTGGAATGCGCCGGTCACGATATTGAACAGGGAGACCAGCAGCCCGAGGGCGGCGTACGAGACCCCGAAGTCGTCCTTCAGCAGCGGAAACAGCGGCGGCAGCGCGAGCACATAGAAATGGCTCAGCGCGTGACCGGAGCCGATCAGCCCCATCACCGCCGCGTAGCGTCCGCGCGCCGAAAGTTCCGCCATCGACGGTTTTTCCCGAAATCCCTGGACGGCAGCCATCCTACTGTCCGCACGGTCCCGGGACAATCGGTTGCTGCCGCGACCTTTGGATCGGGAATCGCGACGGCCGCGGATCGGCGAGGTGACAATGGCTAAGCCGCGCGCCCGCGACCTCGGCCTCGAATTTCCGGGCACGCCGGGCCCGCACAATGCGCTGACCGATGTGCCCGGCGTGCTGGTCGGCTATACCACGCTGATCGACGAGGCGGCCGGACCGGTGCGGAGCGGCGTGACCGCCATTCTGCCCTTCGGGCACGATCCGGTGCCCCGTCCCGTCTGGGCCGGCCAGTTCAGTCTGAACGGCAATGGCGAGATGACCGGCGTGCACTGGATCCACGATGCGGGGTATTTCCTTGGACCGGTGTGCATCACCAATACGCATTCCGTCGGTATCGTGCACCATGCGGCGACCCGCTGGATCATCGATAGCTACGGCGAAGGCTTCGGCGACGAGCACGTGTGGGCGATGCCGGTGGTGGCGGAAACCTATGACGGCGTGCTGAACGACATCAACGGCCAGCATGTCCGCGAGGAACACGCGATAGCGGCGATCGAGACTGCGGCCGGAAGCCGGCCCGCCGAAGGCAATGTCGGCGGCGGCACCGGCATGGTCTGCTACGAGTTCAAGGGCGGCACGGGCACGGCATCGCGGACCGTCGTGCTCGGCGGCGAGGCGTTTACCGTCGGCGCGCTGGTGCAGGCAAACCACGGCATCCGCGACTGGTTGACGATCCTCGGCGTGCCGGTCGGCCGGGAAATGCGCAACGATCTGCTGAAATCCCGGGAGAGCGGCTCCATCATTGTCGTCATCGGCACCGACGCGCCGCTGTCGCCGCTCGGCCTCGGGCATCTCGCCAGGCGCGCCTCGATCGGCATCGGCCGCCACGGCACGCCCAGCGGCAACAGCTCCGGCGATATCTTCCTTGCCTTCAGCACCGCCAACAAGCGTCCGTTGCCGCAACTGTCGGCGGCCAGGCAGAGCTTCGATTTCATCAGCAACGAGGTGCTCGATCCCTGTTACCTTGCGGCGGTGGAATCGGTCGAGGAGGCCGTCGTGAATGCGCTGGTCGCGGCCGAAACCATGACCACGGTCAGGCCGAAGGGTCTGACCTGCAGGGCGATCGACCACGATGCGCTGCGCGACGCGATGCGCCGGTACGGACGTCTTCGCGAATAAGGCAGAACATCGAGGATACGCAGGAGCGAGATATGAAGAGAGACGACAACGATCCTGAACTGTTGCCGCCGGGGGTCGATCCGAACGTTCTGAAGATCGGTATCCGCAGGGTTTCCGCACGCAACGAGGCCAGCATGCGCAGCGTCATGACGGTGCGCGGCCACGAACTCGTCACCGACGAACCGCAGGGCGGGAATACCGGTCCGACGCCGCTGGAAATGACGCTTTCCGGCCTGCTGGGGTGCGAGGGCGTCATCATAAATCGTTGCGCGACCGCGATGCGCTTTAAATACAGCGCTCTCGAGATCGATGCGGACGGCGAAGTCGACGGCCGTGGCTCGCGCGGCGTTCGGGGCGTGCGTCCGTATTTCAACTGGGTTAAGCTGAAGATCCGGCTGCACAGCAACGAGACGCCGGAGCGGCTGGAACGGCTGAAGAAGAACGTCGAATACCGTTGCCCCGTCATGAACCTGTTTCGCGAGGCGGATGTGGACGTCGAAGCGGACTGGAAACTGGTGCCCGAATAGAGGGAGGATGAGATATGCAACAGCGTGAACTCGGAAAAAGCGGCCTCAAGGTCCCGGCGATGGGGCTTGGCTGCATGACCATGACACCAATTTACGGCGCGCCCGATGACGAGCGCTCCATCGCGACGATCCACCGCGCGATCGAGCTCGGGGCGAATTTCATCGATACCTCGGACATGTATGCGCAGGGCAAGAACGAGGAGCTGGTGGGCCGCGCCATCGCCGGCCGGCGCGAGCATGTGATCCTTGCCACCAAGTTCGGGAATCTCCGTTTTCCGGACGGCTCCACCGGGGTCAGCGGCAAGCCCGAATACGTGGTCGAGGCCTGCGAGAAGAGCATGCAGCGCCTCGGAGTCGATTTTTTCGACCTCTATTACATCCACCGGATCGACCCGGACGTGCCGATCGAGGACACGGTGGGCGCCATGGTGAAGCTGAAGGAGCAGGGCAAGATCGGCTATCTGGGTTTGAGCGAGGCCGGCGCGCAGACGATCCGCCGGGCGCACGCAACGCATCCGATCGCCGCGCTGCAGACCGAGTATTCCCTGTGGTCCCGCGACGTGGAGGCGGAAATCCTGCCGACGTGCCGCGAGCTGGGCATCGGCTTCGTGCCCTATTCGCCGCTCGGCCGCGGCTTCCTGACCGCGACGATCAAGAGTCTCGACGACCTGGCGGAGAAGGACCGCCGCCGCGACATGCCGCGGTTCCAGGACGGCAACAGGGAAACGAACGTCAAGCTGCTGGCGACGCTGGAGGCGGTGGCAGAGAAAAACCGCTGCACGCCGGCGCAGGCGGCGCTGGCCTGGGTCCTGGCCCAGGGTAAGGATGTCGTCCCGATTCCCGGCACCAAGCGGCCGGAGCGGGTGGATGAGAATGTTGCGGCGCTTGAGGTCGCGCTCGACGCCAACGACATGGCGCAGCTCGACGCAACGTTTCCGCCCGGCGTTGCCCGGGGAACCCGCTACCCGGCCGGTGGCATGAAACGCGTCGGTTTGTGATGCAGACGCGTGAATTCGGCAGGAGCGGCCTCGTCGTCCCGGCGATCGGTCTTGGCTGCATGGGCATGTCGACGGCCTATGGGGAACGCGACGATGAGAGTTCCACCGCGACCATCCAGCACGCAATCGACGTCGGGGCGGGGCTGCTCGACACCTCCGACGCCTATGCCAACGGCGTCAACGAGGAGCTGGTCGGCAAGGCCATCGCCGGCCGCCGCGACAAGGTGATCCTGTGCACCAAGTTCGGCAACATCCGGCTGCCCGACGGCGGCCGCAGGATCGTCGGCCGCCCGGAATACGTCGCCGAAGCGTGCGACGCCAGCCTGAAGCGCCTGGGCGTCGACCATATCGACCTGTACTACCAGCACCGGGTCGACGCGGAAACGCCGATCGAGGAGACCGTCGGCGCCATGGCGCGGCTGATCGAGGCCGGGAAGGTCCGCTATCTCGGCCTGTCGGAAGCGGGCGCGGACACGATCCGCAGGGCGCATGCGACGCACCCGATCGCGGCGCTGCAGTCGGAATACTCGCTGTGGACGCGGCTCATCGAGGACGACATCCTGCCGGTGATCCGCGAACTCGGCATCGGGCTCGCCGCCTATTCGCCGCTCGGACGCGGGTTCCTGTCGGGCACGATCCGCCGGCCGGCGGATCTCATCGACAAGGACCGCCGGCACGACCACCCGCGATTCCATCCGGAGAATCTGGCGAGGAACGTCGCGTTGCTTTCGGTACTGGAGGGCGTCGCGGCCGCCAACAACTGCACCATGGCGCAGGTGGCGCTGGCCTGGGTCCTCTCCAAGGGCGACGATATCGTGCCGCTCCCCGGCACCAAGAGCGCGGCGCGGCATGATGAGAACCTCGCGGCGCTGGACGTCGCGCTGGACGACGCCGACATCGCCAGGCTGGAGGGTGTCTTCACGCCGGGCGTTACCGCGGGGACCCGCTATCCCGAGCGCCAGATGAAAAGCCTGGAGATCTGAGGCTGCCGCCGCTGCCCTTGCGGCGATGGCACGAACACGAGCGCCAGGAGACCGCCCTTCGATGCGCAGACTGGTGCCCATTCTGCTGTTGTTCTGGCTGGTGCCCTCGCCGGCACACGGAACCGCGCACTGGTACGGCTGCCTCGCCGAGCCGACATACCGGTGCCTGATCGACCATGCCGCCGCAGAGGCCAAACAGATTCCGGGCCGGGTTCCCCGCGCCTATGCGACCGCTCTTGTCGCCGGCGCGCAGGCGGTCGGCGGGCTTGCGGACGAGGCGCGCGGCAGTGCCGAGGACGCCCGTCTCCTTGGTGCGATCGTCTCCGACGTTGCCGATTACGGCTTCCTTGTCTCCCAGATCGTCTGGGCGAGGGCCTGGGCCGGCGACCTGGATGCCGCCAATGACATGCTGGGCTGGACGTCCGATCCGTACGCGCTCGCCCTCGGTCACGCCGCACTCGCCGAGGCGCAGTCCCGCCATGGTTATCCGGAATTCGCCGAGCGGTCGATGCGGTGGGCCATGGAAGAGGCGGAAAATGTGAGAGCGGACCGCGGTACGCTGCTGCCGTATCTCGCGATCTCACACGGATATATCGGCGATGCGGAAGGCGTGCACAGGCTGATCGCGGAGGCACGGAAGGTCAGCGATGCGGACGGCGCCCCCTATGGCCGGACGCTGGCGGTCGCGGCCGGCGCCGTGGCCGAGGCGATGGTCGGCCATAACGAGGACTCGGACGCGCTCCTCACCGAGGCGGAAGCCCGGCTCAAGGACATCGAGGACGAGACCGACATCGGAGTCCTGGCATCGCATCTGGCCTGGGCCCTGGCCGAAGCGGGCGATGCCGAGGGCGCCAGGGGCGTGATCGGCCAGCTCGGCCAGTTGGACCTGGCGTCGCTGACCTATCAGCGCCGGGCGCTGATCTTCAGCTACGCCGCACTGGCATTGTCGCGGGCGCAGTGACGGGCAGGAGGCCTTGCCGCCGCTGCCGGGTGAATTCCCGGAATCGCCTTGTTTCGGAGCCATTATCGCCAATCCTGCATGGGCATATGATCTATTCTACGCCTGTTTCCTTATCGGCATCGTCTGCGTCCGATCGGATAACGCCCCGATCGGCAGGAGAAGGGAAAGTCCTTTGCGGAAAGCAGTCTGGATAGGGGTATTCGCCCTGTCGCTCGGGCTCTCTGCGTGTTTTCACTCGGAACTCGACGCGTGCCTTTCCGAGCCCACCTATGACTGCCTCATCGACGAGGCCGTGAAGGCGGCGAATGACGCGGGGAGCAAGGACTTGCGCACGGGGGCCCTCGCTTACGCCGTTCGTGTCATGGCGGCGACCGGCGACCGGGAGGCGGCAGGTACGCAACTGGCGGCGATAACGGAACTGGTTGATTCGATTCCGGCCTCCGACCCGAGCCAGCGCATGCTGGCGCTGGTCGTCCGGGCCAATGCGATGATGGATGAGCTGGATCGGGCAACAACATATGCCGCCAGGATCAAGGATCGCTACAGCGCCGGCCTCGCCCACGCATGGCTGGCCGACAACCAGTTCCGGCTTGGCGACCAAACCGGCGCAAGGCAGTCGGTCGACCGTGCTCTCTTGCTGGCTTCGAATATGGAAGCCGGGACGCGGTCGGCGGTATTGAGTCGTATCGCGGTCGCCGAGGCGACGGCGGGGGACCGGCGCCGCGCACTGGGGACGGCGGCGGTCGCGAAGGAAGCGGCGATGTCTCAAGGTTCTCTGGTCCGTCGTGTGGCGGCGCTCGCAACCGGCGCAGAGGCCCTCGCCGGCGCCGGATACCGGCGCGAGAGCCTCGACTATCTGCAGGCCGCATCGGATACCCTGGAGGCGATGCAGCGCGAGCCCGGGGAGTCGCGATATATTGGCAACGCCCTGAGCTTCATTGCCGTGGCGCAGGCGGAAACCGGCGAGACGGCGGCGGCCCGCCTGACGTTGGGCGAACTTGTCGAAGTCATTCCGGAAGAACGCAGTCCCCTTAGACGATCGATGCTCCTGGCCGCCGCGGCGCTTGTGCAGGCCCGGACGGCGCAATAGGTCCGCGCGGCTTTTCCGCCGGCGCTTGACAGAAGTTTCATATGAAACTAATTAGCCCTGGGTGTGGCTTGGCAGGTACGGGAGAGCGGTATGAGCAAGGCATTCGCGTCGACGGGCGACCTCGGGGAGAAGAACATCACCTTCGCGAAGCTGGGCAAGGGCGCGTACGCCTACACCGCCGAGGGCGACCCCAATACCGGGATCATCGTCGGCGACGACGGCGTGATGGTGATCGACGCCCAGGCGACGCCGGCGATGGCGGCCGACGTGCTGCGCCATATCCGGACCGTCACGGACCTGCCGGTAAAATATGTCCTGCTCAGCCATTACCACGCCGTGCGCGTGCTTGGCGCGTCGGCCTACGATGCCGGGAACGTTATCGCCAGCCGGCTGACACAAGAGATGATCGCCGAGCGCGGACAGCAGGACTGGGATTCGGAGTATGGCCGTTTCCCCCGCCTGTTCGAGGGCGCGGAGTCGATCCCGGGCCTCACCTGGCCGAGCATCGTGTTCGACGGCAGGCTCACGGTCGATCTCGGCAACAGGAAGGTCGATATCTTCTCGCCGGGCCGCGGCCACACCCAGGGCGACACCGTCGCCTGGCTGCCGGACCAGAAGATCCTCTATGCCGGCGACCTCGTCGAATACGGCGCAACGCCCTATGCCGGCGACGCGCATCTGGCCGACTGGCCGGCGACGCTGGACGTGCTGCGCGCGCTCAAGCCCGAAAAACTGGTGCCGGGCCGGGGCGACGCCCTGGTGACACCGGCCCAGTGCGAGGACGGCATGGACCAGACCCGGGCTTTCGTTACCGACCTGTTCGACTGTGCGAAAGAGGCAAGGACCAAGGGCCTGGACCTGAAGCAGATGTTCGACGCCACGAAGGCGAGGATGGACCCGAAATACGGCGACTGGGTGATCTACGAACACTGCATGCCCTTCGACGCCAGCCGCGCCTGGGACGAAGCCGGCGGCATGGAACGCCCGCAGATCTGGACCGCCGAACGCGATCAGGACATGTGGGAGGCGCTGAACGGATGAGGGTGCGCCGTCTAGAGCTTGAAGCTCAGCGTCAACGCGCCGAACTGGTCCCACTGACTTTGCTCTTCGAATTCGGGGCTGACGAAAACATGCGTGTAGGTCAGACGGAACCTGTCGAAGAGCAGGGCGAAGCCGGCCTGGAGATCGGCGACAAGCGGCTCGCGATCGACGCTGTGGCTGTCTTTCCAGGTATTGCCGTCGATGAAGATGTTGCGTGCGACCGCACGCAATTCACCGCCGGCGAAGACATACCAGTCCAGCGCGCCGTCACTGTCGAACGTCTCGGATCCGGGCAAGCCGGGCCGGATACGGGGCGGGCCGAAATCGTCGTGCAGATTCTCGCCGAGCCGCACGAGCCCGCCGATGCTGGCATCGGTCATGATATTGCCCAGCGTGACCGCGACATGCGGGATGACGTCGGCCTGATACCTGCCGCCGGTCGAGACATCCCAGTGGGCACTGCGCCATTTCCGGACGAAACCGAGCTTGAGGCCCGGTTCGTCGCTCAACTGGTTGTCCCAGCCGTTGGACAGCTCGACGTTGATCAGTTTGTGGTAGGTATTCTGGATCTCCTCGCCCAGGGCGCTGGGCCCGACGATCCCGGCCTCCACCGAGAAGACATCCTGTCGCGCGGCGCCCGCCGCGCCTTCATAGACGCTGTGGACCGAGAACCCGAAATACAGCCACGCCGCGTAGGGCCGGTCGTCGGGGACGAGGGCGAACGCGTCGGTATCGTCCGGAGTGAACATCGAATGGCCGATCGAGACCGCCCAGCGCTGCGATGCCGGCTCTCCCCCGGGGCCGAAGTTGGAAGGAATCGCCGCCATCGCGCCGAGCCATCCCGGCACGTCGCCCGGCGGCGATACGCGTGAAAGCCGGACGCCGTTGGTATAGTGCCGGTCGGT
>CAMYKU010000036.1:0-37066 GCA_947259105.1 uncultured Alphaproteobacteria bacterium | reverse complement strand
GGTGACGCATCTTCGGCGGCATGGGCGGTCGCGGCGCCAACAAGAAAGGCACCCGCGATCAGGGCGGACAATACGGTGATACACCGTGTCTGGCACATGGCAATGGCCTCCGGGTCCGGACTTGCGCCTGTCTATGACGATGCCCGTTCGTCCGCAAGCCGGTCGACCACCCTATGCGGTATTTTCGCTGCCGCCTTCATCGCCTCACGCAATACCTCGCGGTCGCCAATGTGGTTGGCCAGCAGCAGGATGAGGCGGGCGTTCACCTGGCGGCTCTGCTCGTCGGTCAGGTCGCGGTGCAGGTCGATGAGGTCCTGGTAGAAATCGTCCGGGCGGGCGATGTTGGGCTCGGTGTTCAGCTTCATTGCGTCCTCCCTCGACGCGCCAGCGCGTGGTTCAGTGCCGCCCTGACCTTCGCCTCGTCGAAACGACGCCAGCGGGCGGCGACGTGCTGGTCGGGGCGGATCAGATAGACCGTCCCGGGCCCGCCATCGTAGCGTTGCGCCACGAGGGCCGCGACATCGTCAAGGTCGGCGCCGACCGTCAGCGGTTCGATTTCGATACCGTCCACCTCCAACGGCGCCGGCGCGTCGCCGAAGCACAGCAGTTTGAACCCGCCGCCGAGCAGTTGCAGCAGCCAGCCCGGCTTGCCGTTCCTTCGTATCGGGGCGTCGGAACAGGGGCTGCCGGGCGTCATGGCGCCTTCGAACGCGTCCTCGTCGGGCGTGTTGAGCGGCGAGTCCGTATAGGTTGCCGGCACCGAGAGGCGGCCGCTGTTGACCAGCCGCTGGGCGAACGGGTGATCCTCGGCAAGATCCAGCACCGCGTCGCGGAAGGCGCGGCTCGCCTCGCTCTTGGGCGCGATGAAATCTGTGGAGCGGGTGGAGTTCAACAGGTTCTCCTTCGCCGCGTGGACGCGCTCCGCGTCATAGCTGTCCAGCAGGGCCGCGGGCGCCTTGCCCTCCATCACCAGCTTCAGTTTCCAGGCGAGGTTGTCCGTGTCCTGCACGCCGGAATTGGCGCCGCGCGCGCCGAAGGGCGAGACCTGATGCGCCGCATCGCCCGCGAACAGCACGCGGCCGTGGCGGAAGCGGTCCAGCCGCCGGCACTGGAAGGTATAGACCGACACCCATTCCAGCTCGAACTCGGTGTCCTCGCCCAGCATGGCCTTGAGCCGGGGGATCACCTTCTCCCGCGTTTTCTCTTCCTCCGGGTCGGCGTCCGGACCCAGCTGGAAGTCGATGCGCCAGACATTGTCCGCCTGCATGTGCAAGAGTGTCGACTGCCGGCGATGAAACGGCGGGTCGAACCAGAACCACCGCTCCGGCGGGAAGTCCGCCTTCATCACCACGTCGGCGATCAGGAAGCGGTCGTTGAAGGCCTGGCCCCTGAACTCCAGGCCGAGTTCCTGGCGGACGAGGCTCTTCGCACCGTCGGCGGCGATCAGCCAGTCGGCCTCCAATTCGTATGCGCCTTCCGGCGTTTCGATCGCCAGCCGGACATGATCGTCCCGGGGCTCGACCTTCGTTACCTTCTCGCGCCAGCGCAACTCGACGCCCAGCGCCTCGGCCCGGCGGACCAGGTACTCCTCCAGGTAATACTGCTGCAGGTTGATGAACGCGGGCATCCTGTGGCCGTCTTCGGGCAGCAGGTCGAACCGGTAGATTTCGCGGTCGCGGCGGAACACCTTGCCGGTCTTCCAGACGACGCCCTTGTCGACCATCGGGTCGGCGCAGCCCAGCCGGTCCCAGATTTCCAGCGCCCGTTTCGCATAGCAGACCGCGCGGCTGCCGACGCTGACCGTCCTGTCCTCGTCCAGCACCACGACGGCCACGCCCTGGCCCGCAAGGTCGATCGCCGCGGTCAGGCCGACCGGCCCGGCACCCACGATGATGACGGGGTGGCGCCGGATCAGCCCGCTTTCCTGGTCGGCCGACGGGCGATATGCGAATTCCGGGTAGTCGTAGGTCTTCAGCATGGCCGCAAACATCCTGCGTTCGCTCAAGAAACGGAACTATACGGCGTCAGCGGCGTGGTTTGTATGCCCGGACATGCTGATCGATGGCGCCGAATATCGACTTGCCGCCGCCATCGAACATTTCGATCCGCACATGGTCGCCGAAGCGCATGAACGGCGTTTGCGGCGCGCCGTGCTCGATGGTCTCCAGCATCCGCTTCTCGGCGATGCAGCTGGAGCCCTTGCTGCGGTCATGGTTCGAGACCGTGCCCGAGCCGATAATCGTGCCGGCGCCGAGCGCGCGCGTCTTCGCCGCATGGGCGATCAGTGTCGGGAAGCCGAAGGTCATGTCGACATGGCAGTCCACCCGGCCGAATTCCGTGCGGTTCAGGTGCGTCACCAGCGGCAGATGGATCATCGCGCCGTCCCAGGCGTCGCCCAGCTCATCGGGCGTGGCGGCGACCGGCGAGAACGCGCCGGCCGGCTTGCTCTGAAAGAAACCGAATCCCTTTGCCAGCTCGCCGGGAATCAGGTTTCTCAAACTTACGTCGTTCGCCAGCATGATCAGCTTGATGTGCGTGGCAGCGGCATCTGCGGCGGTTCCCATCGGCACGTCGTCGGTCACGACGGCGATTTCGGCTTCGAAGTCGATGCCCCAATCCTCCGATTCCAGGCGGATGTCGTCGCGTGGACCGAGAAACCCGTCCGATCCGCCCTGATACATCAGCGGATCGGTCCAGAAGCTTTCCGGCAAATCCGCGCCGCGCGCCTTGCGCACCAGTTCCACATGGTTGACGTAGGCCGATCCGTCCGCCCACTGGTAGGCGCGCGGCAGGGGCGACATGGCCTGGGCCTGGTCGAAGGGCGGGGCATCCCGGACGGCCCCTGAATTCAGGTTCTGATAGACGTCGCGCAACGGCGTGGCCATCGAGTCCCATCGGTCCAGCGCCTCCTGCATGGTCGAAACCATGTCCGGCACCTTGACGCATTGGGACAGGTCGCGGGAGACGACGACCAGCTCGCCGCTGCGGGTGCCGTCCTTCAGCGTTGCGAGCTTCATGTCGGCCGGCTCTCAGCTCTTCCAGGAATCGGCATAACCCTCCCATTCGACGCCTTCCGGCAGATCGCCGGCCGCCATCGGATCGCGGGTGTCCACCATGACGGCGACCTCGTCGGTCTCCTTGCGCTCGTATTTCATGGCGGTCTCGTAGGCCTTGGGGTGCGGGCCGTGCGGGACACCGGAAGGGTGCCAGGTGGCCATGCCCGGATGGATGTTGTCGCGGCTGAAAAACTGCCCCTTGTGGTAAAGGATGAACTCATCGTAGTCGTCGTTCGAATGATAGAACGGCAGCTTCAGGGCGCCGGGGTCGGATTCGATCGGCCGCGGCGCGAAGGTGCAGACCACCAGCCGGTTCGCGATGAAGGTCGTGTGTGCGGAGGGCGGCACGTGATAACGCGCCGACATCAGCGGCCGGATGTCGCGCCAGTTGATCCGCACCGGCGCGAGATCCCCGTGCCAGCCGATCGCATCGAGCGGGTTGAACGGGTATGTCACCGTGGTGATTTCGTTCCGGCGCTTGATCGCGATACGCCATTCCTCTTCGTCCTGCTGGGCCAGGAAGGCGTCGTCGATCTCCGGCGCATCCAGCATGGCCGGATCGAAGATCGCGTGTTTGCCGACGATACCCTTGCCCGGCAGCTTGAAGGCGTCGTTGGTCGCCTCGATCATCAGCACCATGGCCGGCTCGTCGCATTCCAGGCGCCATGCGGTGCCGCGCGGCATCATGACGTAGTCGCCGTCGCGAAATTCCAGGTGCCCGTGGTCGCAATAAAGGTGCCCGCTGCCGGTATGGAAGAACAGCACGTCATCGCCGTCGGCATTGCGCACCAGTTGCTCCATCGCGCCTTTACAGCGCCACAGCCGGATCGCCGTCGCGGCGTTGCCGAGAATGCGCGGCGCTTCCCATGGCGACGCACCGCCGTCGAGCTTGTTCAGATCGTAGGCCCGGGGCCGCAGCGGGCCTTCCCATTTCACCCAGCCGGTCGGCGGGTGTTTGTGGTGAAAGTGCGTCGCCGGCCCGAAGAAGCCCTCCCGCCCGGCTTCGCGCTCGTATGTTCCCTCGGGAAGATCGCAGTGGGCCTGGCGGCTCGCCGTTCCCATCACCCTGGGGAAGGAAATCCAGTCCTTCATCGCTCCGTCCTTAATTGAGCCAAAACCCGAGATGCTAAAATAGTTGCATATGCAACCAATGGCAAGTAGGATTCAGGTGTGACCGGCAGTATCGGAGAGGGGCATGCGGACGAGAAAGCGTGGCAACGGCCTGGAACATCGGCTGGAACTCGATTCTTTCATTCCCTATCGCCTGTCGGTCCTTCAGCAAGAGGTCAGCCGGGTGATCGCCACCGCCTATGCCGAGAAATACGGCCTGATGCGTCACGACTGGCGCGTCATGGCGGCGCTCGGCAACGATCAGCCGCTTTCGGCCAACGAGGTATGCGACCGCACGAATATGGACAAGGTCCAGGTGAGCCGTGCGATTTCACGTCTGCTGGTTCGCGAACTGGTGGTCCGTGTCCAGGACGGCGAAGACCGGCGACGATGTATCCTGCGCCTCACGCCGAGCGGCGAGGAGATGTATCGGGACATCGTGCCCGCGGCGCGGGCCCGCGAGGCCGAACTGCTGGCGACCCTCAGCGATTCCGAACTCAGGCAGTTCGACGTGGTGATCGGCAAGTTGTACCGACGGGCCGGCCAACTGTTGCGGGGTGGCGACTGATCCGCGGCGCCCGCCGGAGATCGCATCCCCGATTCCCGCGACCGGGTTGAAGTTTGGATTGCCATTGCCGCGTCGGCACCACAGAATCGCGCCGGCGGCCGCCGTGCCCCCGGGCACTGTGCCGCCGCGCAGCGTAATCGTATCTCGACAGGTGCCGCATGGCCATGAAGATCCGGAGCCTCGAGACGTTCAGCAACGCGTTCGTCGGCTTCGTGCGGGTACGCACGGATGACGGCGCCGAGGGCTGGGGGCAGGTGTCGACCTATAACGCCGACATAACGTCGCTCGTCTTCCACCGCCAGATCGCGCCCTGGGCGCTGGGCGCGGATGCGCTTGATATCGAGGCGCTCGTCGACCTGATCCCCGAAAGGGAGCACAAATTTCCCGGCTCCTATCTGCGCCGCGCCCTGGCGGGGCTGGATACCGCGCTCTGGGACCTGCGCGGCAAGATGGAGGGCAAATCGGTCTGCGCGTTGCTCGGCGGGACGCCGCGCCCGATCCGCGTCTATGCCTCCAGCATGCGGCGGGACATCACGCCCGAGGACGAGGCCGCACGGCTGGCGCGGCTGCGCGACCGGTCGGGGTACGACGCGTTCAAGTTCCGGGTCGGCCGCGAATGCGGGCACGACGTCGACGAATGGCCGGGCCGGACCGAGGCTATCGTGCCCGAGGTGCGCAAGGCCCTGGGCGATGGCGTCGCGCTGCTGGTCGATGCCAACAGTGGCTATTCGCCGGCCCGCGCCATCGAGGTCGGCCGGCTGCTCGAAGACCATGCGGTCCGTCATTTCGAGGAGCCGTGCCCGTACTGGGAGCTGGAGCAGACCAGGCAGGTCGCCGATGCCCTCGCGCTCGACGTGACCGGCGGCGAGCAGGACTGCGACCTCGCCGTCTGGCGGCGCATGATCGACATGCGCGCGGTCGACGTGGTGCAGCCGGACATCTGCTACCTCGGCGGGATGACGCGGACCTTGCGCGTGGCGAGGATGGCCGAAGAGGCGGGCCTGCCCTGCACGCCGCACAGTGCGAACCTGTCCATGGTGACGCTGTTCACCATGCACCTGCTGGGCGCAGTTCCCAATGCCGGACCCTATCTCGAATTCTCGATCGAGGGACCGGACTACTATCCCTGGCAGGAGAACCTGTTTCGCGGCTCTCCCTACCGCATCGACGATGGCAGGGTGACAATCCCCGATGCGCCCGGCTGGGGGGTCGAGATCAGCCCCGACTGGCTCGCCGGCGCCCACTATCAGCTCAGCGAACCGGAATGATGTGCGTCGGTCGCAGGAACCCGGCGGAGAGAAAAGGAACGGCCCAGTGAAAATCAGCGATGTCAGGACGTTCGTGGTCGGCAATCCGCCGCCGCATTTCGGCGGGCGGTATTTCATATTCCTGAAGCTCGTCACCGACAACGGGATCGAAGGCGTCGGCGAGGTCTATGCCGCGACGTTCGGACCGCGTGTGGTGGCGCGCATGATCGAGGACGTCTGTGCGCGGCATGTCATCGGGGCCGACCCGTTCAGAATCGAGGCGCTCTGGCGCAACGTCTATGGCTCCGGCTATACGCTGCGCCCCGACCTGTCGCTGGTCGGCGTGTTGAGCGGCATCGAGATGGCCTGCTGGGACATCGTCGGCAAGGCGCTGGAAAAGCCCGTGTACGCGTTGCTGGGCGGACAGGTACACCAGCGGCTGCGTACGTACACGTATATCTATCCGGATACCGGGGCCGGGGACGACGATGGCATCTACGCCGACCCCGACCGCTCGGCCGAGCGGGCCCTCGAATATGTCGGGCAGGGCTTCACCGCGGTCAAGTTCGATCCGGCCGGGGCGTATTCCGCGTTCGATCCCCGGCAGCCTTCGCTCGAGGCGCTCGACCGTTCCGAGCGTTTCGCGAAGGCGATCCGCGCGGCGGTCGGCGACAGGGCCGACCTGCTGTTCGGAACGCACGGGCAGTTCACGCCCTCCGGCGCGGTCCGGCTGGCACGGCGACTGGAGCCATACGATCCGCTCTGGTTCGAGGAACCCGTACCGCCCGAAATGCCGGAAGAGATGGCGCGGGTCGCGCGGCAGACCTCGATCCCGATCGCCACCGGCGAGCGGCTGACGACGAAGTACGAGTTCGCACGCGTACTGGAGTGCGGTGCGGCGTCGATCCTGCAGATGGCGCTCGGGCGCGTCGGCGGCCTGCTGGAGGCCAAGAAGATCGCCGGTATGGCCGAGGCGCACTATGCGCAGATCGCGCCGCACCTTTACTGCGGGCCCGTCGAGGGCGCCGCGAATATCCAGATCAGCGCCTGTTCGCCGAACTTCCTGATCCTCGAGAGCATCCAGGACTGGGGCGGGTTTCATAGCGATATTCTGAAGAACCCGATCCGCTGGGAGGACGGATACGTCATCCCGCCGACGGAACCGGGCCTTGGGGTCGAACTGGACGAGGAGGTGGCGGCGGCGCACCCTTATGAAGGAGACGCGCTGCATCTGGAGATGGCGCGCCGGCCGCTTTGACGGTCACGCAAACGCAGTCCACGGGATCGGAAGTTGGCGCACCGGTAACGAAACCGCCTGCGCCCGCGACCGCGATCTTCAATGCAGGATAGTATTACTCATGGCGTACCCCACGCTGAGGTGGGCTTTTCGGCCACCATGGGGAGAGAATGTTTGCGTTATACGGCCGATCGTTGGACAATATGTCGCAGATAAGTGGGTGAGCGGTCCAGCGATTCGGGAAATTTGAGGTCATTCAAGACCTTGTGAACCGATGGCCGAGACTGGAGCCGCGTACAATAATGCCTGGGAGGCAATACACATGCGAGAAATCGAACGATACAGGGGACTCCTGGCCGCCGGAAGAATGACCCGCCGGGATTTCGTCCAGCGGGCCATGGCCCTTGGCGCCACGACCGCGCTGGCGACGTCGATGGCGGGCGGCGCGCTCGCCGCGACACCGAAGAAGGGCGGCACGCTGCGCCTTGGCATCGGCCACGGGTCGACCTCCGACACGCTGGATATGGCGGCCACGACGGACCTGTATATGCAGGTTGTCGGTAACGCCGGTTACAATTACCTGACCGAGGTGAGCAACGCCGGGAAGTTGACTCCGGAACTGGCGGAAAGTTGGGACGTGAGCCCGGATGCCAAGGTCTGGACCTTCAAGCTGCGCAAGGGTGTCGAGTTCCACAACGGCAAAACCATGGATTCCGGCGACGTGATCGCCTCGATCAATCACCATCTCGGTGAGGATTCCAAATCGGCGGCGAAGGCGATTCTCGATCCGATCGCCGAGGTCAAGGCGGACGGCAAGGATACCGTCGTGTTCACGATGAAGACCGGCAACGCCGATTTCCCCTTTATCCTGAGCGACTATCACGTCGCCATCATGCCGGCCAAGGATGGCAAGCTGATCGACCCGAGGTCGGGTATCGGCACCGGCGGATACACCATCGAAAACTTCGAACCCGGTGTGCGCACGACACTCAAGCGCAACCCGAATTACTGGAAGGCGGACCGTGCGCATGTCGATTCCGCCGAGGTGCTGGTGATCCAAGACACGACGGCGCGCACCAACGCGCTGACCACCGGCGAGATCGATGCGATGGACAAGGTCGACCTGAAGACCGCCCATCTGCTGGGGCGGAGCAAGAAGGTGCGGCTCGAGGAAGTCAGCGGCACGCAGCATTTCACTTTCGCCATGCGCACCGACACGGCGCCCTTCACCGACAACCATGTGCGGCTGGCGCTGAAATATGCGATCGACCGCGAGGCGCTGGTGAAAACCATCCTGCTCGGCCACGGCGTGATCGGCAACGACCACCCGATCGGCCGCTCGAACCAGTATCATGCGGACGACCTGCCACAGCGCGCCTACGATCCGGACAAGGCGAAGTTCCATCTGAAAGAAGCCGGGCTGAGCACCCTGAAAGTCGATCTCAGCGCCGCCGACGCCGCGTTCGCCGGTGCGGTCGACGCTGCGGTTCTTTACAAGGAGCACGCGGCGAAGGCCGGCATCAACATCAATGTCGTGCGCGAACCGAACGACGGCTACTGGTCCAACGTATGGCTGAAGAAGCCGTTTTGCGCCGTGTACTGGGGCGGCCGCCCGACCGAGGACTGGATGTTCTCGACCGCCTATGCCGACGGTGTTCCGTGGAACGACACGTATTGGAAACACGACCGCTTCAACAAGATTCTGGTCGAGGCGCGAGGTGAGCTCGACGGATCCAAGCGCCGCGGGATGTACCACGAAATGCAGAAGATCGTCAGCGACGAAGGCGGTGTCGTGGTGCCGATGTTCGCCAACTACGTCATGGGTCTGTCCAACAAGGTCGCGCACGACAAGCTTGGCGCGAACTGGGCCATGGACGGCTTCCGGGCGATCGAACGGTGGTGGTTCGCCTGATTGGACTGAGCGGCTAGCACCAGACCGATGGCGAAAATCCTGAAAATGGTGGCCCAGCGCCTGGCGCTGGGTCTCCTGACTCTCTTCGCCGTCTCGCTCATCATCTTCCTGGGTGTCGAGTTGCTGCCGGGCGATTTCGCGCAGGAAATCCTGGGGCAGTCCGCGACGCCCGAGACCGTCGCCGCGTTCCGCCGCGAACTCGGGCTCGACCTGCCGTGGTACACGCGCTATTTCGACTGGCTGGGCGGGATTTTCCACGGCGATTTCGGCAAGTCTTTCGCCAGCGACCGGGAAGTGTCCGAACTCATCGGCGGGCGGCTGCTGAACACCCTGTTCCTGGCCGCGGTCGCCGCGGTGATCTCCGTTCCGATCGCGGTGGCGTTGGGCGTTCTGGCCGCGCTCTACCGCAACACGCTCTTCGACCGGACGATCAATGTCTTCACCCTGACCTCGATCTCGTTCCCGGATTTCTTCGTCGCCTATATCCTGATCCTGTTCCTGTCGGTCAGCTGGAACATCTTCCCCAGCATCTCGAACGTGAGCTCGGACCTCGGGTTCTGGGAGCATGTGTACCGCGTCATCCTGCCGGCGCTGACGCTGACCCTCGTCATCATCGCGCATATGATGCGGATGACCCGGGCCTCGATCATCAACCTGCTGGCCAGCCCCTATATCGAGATGGCCATGCTCAAGGGCATCAGCCGATCGCGTATCGTCACCCACCACGCGCTGCCCAACGCGCTGGCGCCGATCATCAACGTGATCGTCATCAACCTCGCCTTTCTGGTGGTCGGCGTGGTCGTGGTCGAGGTGGTGTTCGTCTATCCGGGGCTGGGGCAGCTTCTGGTCGATTCGGTGGCCAAGCGCGACATGCCGGTCGTCCAGGCCAGCTGCCTGATCTTCGCGGCGACCTACATATTGCTGAACCTGACGGCGGACGTGCTGTCGAAGCTCACCAATCCCAGACTCCTGCACCCGAAATAGGCGGGACGGATGGCACGAATCTGGAAACTCCTGAAATCGGCGCCGCCAACGGCACTGTTCGGCCTGATCGTGATCGTGGCGTACATCCTGATCGCGATCTTCGGTCCCATCCTGACGCCATACGGCGAGTCCGAGATCGTCGGGACCCAGTTCATTCCCCGCGGCGAGCAGGGTTTCATCCTCGGCACCGACAATCTCGGCCGGGACATGCTCACGCGGCTGATCTACGGCGCCCGCAACACCATCGGCATCGCCTTCGTTACCACATGCCTTGCGTTCCTGATCGGGGGGGTGCTGGGGCTTATGGCGACAACGCTGGGGGGATGGGTCGATCAACTGCTCGGCCGGCTGGTCGATGTCCTGATGGCCATCCCGATCCTGATCTTCGCGCTGCTGATCCTCACGATCACCGGGACATCGGTTCCCGTGCTCATCCTGGTGATCGCGGTGTTGGATTCGACCCGCGTGTTCCGCCTCGCCCGGGCGGTTTCGATGAATATCGTCGTGCTGGATTTCGTCGAGGCGGCGCGGCTGCGCGGCGAGGGAACCAGTTGGATCATCACCCGCGAAATCCTGCCCAACGCCCTGCCGCCGCTGGTCGCCGAGTTCGGGCTGCGCTTCTGCTTCGTGTTCCTGTTCATCAGCGCGCTCAGCTTCCTCGGGCTGGGCATACAGCCGCCGACGGCAGACTGGGGCAGCATGGTGCGCGACAACGCGACGCTGATCACCTACGGCGAAATCACGCCGCTGATGCCGGCGGCGGCGATTGCCCTTCTGACCGTCGGCGTGAACTTCGTGGTCGACTGGTTTCTGCACAAGACGAGCGGAATTCGCGATGACAAATAACGGCGGCAACAGCGGCGAAGTGCTTCTTGAGATGCGCGGCCTGCGCATCGAGGGGCAGTCGGAGGATCAGTGGAACGAGATCGTCCATGGCGTCGATGTGACCCTGCGGCGCGGCGAGGTGATCGGGCTCATCGGCGAATCCGGCGCCGGCAAATCGACCATCGGTATCGCCAGCATGGGCTTCGCGCGCCCGGGCTGCCGGATCACCGGCGGCTCCATCGTCTTTGACGGCATGGATCTGCGCGTGGCCTCGGACGAGCAGCTCCGCAAGCTGCGGGGTTCGCGCATCGCCTATGTGGCGCAGAGCGCGGCGGCGGCCTTCAACCCGGCGCACAAGCTGATCGACCAGTACAGCGAAACGCCGGTGCAGCACCGGGTAAAATCCAGGGCCGAGGCGGAAAAGGACGCGATGGAGCTGTACCGCCGGCTGCGTCTGCCGGACCCCGAGAACATCGGGTTCCGCTATCCGCACCAGGTCTCCGGCGGCCAGTTGCAGCGCGCGATGACCGCCATGGCCATGGCCTGCCGGCCCGATCTGATCGTGTTCGACGAGCCGACCACGGCGCTCGACGTGACCACCCAGATCGAGGTGCTGGCGGCGATCAAGGACGTGGTCGAGGAGTTCGACACCGCGGCGATCTACATTACCCACGACCTTGCCGTGGTGGCCCAGATGGCCGACCGGATCATGGTGCTGCGCTACGGCGACCTCGTCGAGGAGGGCAACGCCCGCGACATGCTCGCCAACCCGAAGGAGGACTACACGCGCCAGCTGCTGGCGGTGCGGTCATACAAGAAGGAAGAGGCGCCGCCGGACGAGTCCCCGGTGCCGCTGCTGGAGGTGCGCAACGTCACCGCCAGCTACGGCGGCCGGGTGACGGTCCTCGAAGACGTCAGCGTGAAGGTCGGGCGCGGCCGCACGGTTGCGGTCGTCGGCGAATCCGGCAGCGGCAAGAGCACGCTGGCCCGCGTCATCACCGGCCTGCTGCCGCCGAGCGAGGGCGCGGTGCTGTTCGACGGCGAGGAGCTTCCGGCGTCCTACAAGAGGCGGTCGCGCGACCAGCTCCGCCACGCCCAGATGATCTATCAGATGCCCGATACGGCGCTCAATCCGCGGCAGAAGATCCGCGATATTATCGGCCGCCCGCTGTCGTTCTATCTCGGGCTGAAAGGCGCGGCGCGGGAGAAGCGGGTCCGCGAGCTCCTCGCGATGATCGAAATGGATCCGGACGAGTTCATCGACCGGCTGCCCGGGGAGCTGTCGGGCGGCCAGAAGCAGCGCATCTGCATCGCCCGCGCCCTGGCGGCGGAACCGGAGCTCATCATCTGCGACGAGGTCACCTCGGCGCTCGACCAGCTGGTGGCCGAGGAAATCCTGAAACTGCTGCAGCGCCTCCAGGACGAGCTGGGCGTCACGTACCTTTTCATCACCCATGACATTGCGACGGTGAAGGCAATCTCGGACGAGATCGTCGTCATGCTGCAGGGCCGTGTCGTCGACCATGGCCCCAAGCACGACATCCTCACCCCGCCGCACGATCCCTATACCGACCTGTTGCTATCGTCGGTGCCGGAGATGGATCCCGACTGGCTCGACGACCTGCTGGCCGACCGTGCCGCCCGCAAGGCACGCGGTGAAAAAGTCTTCGAAAGCGCGGACCAGTAAGCGGGTCCGCGCGTGTGGACGTGAGGTACCTGACTCCCTGAATCGCCCTGTGGACTTGCGGGGCCCGCGGGCGCGCCATAATCTCTGGCGACGCGACGCAGGCGGGGATGGATTGGCATGGCCCAGGCCGGGAAGCAGATCGGAACATTCGATTACGTCATCGTCGGCGCGGGCTCGGCCGGCTGCGTGCTGGCCAACCGGCTGTCGGCGGATCCGGACGTGTCGGTGCTGCTGCTCGAGGCCGGCGGCCGGGACAACTACCACTGGATCCATATCCCCGTCGGCTACCTCCACACCATGAACAACCCGCGCACCGACTGGTGCTTCGCGACCGAGGCGGAAGAGGGGCTGAACGGCCGCGCGTTGAACTACCCGCGCGGCAAGGTGCTGGGCGGCTGCTCGTCGATCAACGGCATGATCTATATGCGCGGCCAGGCGCGCGATTACGATCAATGGCGTCAGATGGGCAACACCGGCTGGGCGTGGGACGACGTGCTGCCGTACTTCACCAGATCGGAAGACCATTTCCTCGGGGCCGACGAACATCACGGCGCGGGCGGCGAATGGCGGGTCGACAAGCCGCGCCTGTCCTGGGAAATCCTCGACAACTGGATTCTGGCCGCCGAGCAATGCGGCATCCCGAAGACCGACGATTTCAACCGCGGCAACAATGAAGGTGTCGGCTACTTCCAGGTGAACCAGAAGGGCGGCTGGCGCTGGACCACGGCCAAGGGCTTCCTGCGCCCCGCCATGAAGCGCCCGAACCTGACCGTGCTGACGCAGGCCCAGGCGAAAAAACTGCGCATCGAGGGGAAACGCGTCGCGGGCGTCGAGCTCTGGCATAACGGCGAAGACGCATACGCGGCGGCCGCCGGCGAGGTGATCCTGTCAGCCGGCGCGGTCGCCTCTCCCGTTATCCTGCAGCTGTCCGGCGTCGGGCCGGGCGGACTGCTCCGGGAACACGGCATCCCCGTTCTCCACGAGTCGAAAGGGGTCGGCGAAAACCTGCAGGACCACTTGCAGATCCGTCCGGTCTTCAGGGTGAAGAATACGGTGACGCTCAACGAACGCTCCAACAGCATGCTCGGCAAGATTGCCATGGGGATCGAATATGCGCTGTTCCGCTCCGGCCCGCTGTCGATGGCGCCCAGCCAGCTCGGCTGTTTCGCCAAGAGCGACCCGGGCCGTGAAACGCCGAACCTGGAATTCCACGTGCAGCCGCTGTCGACCGAAAAGCTGGGCGATCCCCTGCATCCCTTCCCCGGTTTTACCGCCTCGGTCTGCAATCTGCGCCCCGAAAGCCGGGGTTATATCCGGTTGCGCGATACCGACCCGCGCTCCAAACCGGTGATCAAGCCGAACTACCTGTCGACACCGGGCGACCGCAAGGTGGCGGCGGACGCGCTGCGGCTGGCGCGCCGCGTATCCGCGGCGCCGGCGCTGGCGCGCTTCGGGCCCGAGGAGCTGAAGCCCGGCGCGCATCTGACCTCCGACGAGGACCTGGCCCGGGCCGCGGGCGATATCGGCACCACGATCTTCCATCCGGTCAGCACCTGCAGGATGGGCCAGAACGATATGGCGGTGGTCGACGAACGGCTGCGGGTGCATGGCCTGGCGGGCCTGCGCGTGGTGGACGCCTCGATCATGCCGACCATCACCTCGGGCAACACCAATTCGCCGACCATCATGATCGCCGAAAAGGCCGCCGACATGATTCGTGCGGACAGGAAGGCCGGCGCCCGGGCGGCGTGAGTGGCGGCAAGCCCCGCCGGTCCGTCTCAGCGCGCCGCCAGGATCGCATCCGCCAGTTCGGCGAAACCGGCGGCGCCGCGGGCATCCGTCACCCAGGCTGGTTCCGCCGCAAGCGTTCCCTGGAAGTCCCGCACATTGGCGACGCCGACCGAATTCGGGAAAAACCCAAACATCGGCGCGTCGTTCGGGGAATCGCCGACAAACACGATGTCGTCGCGCGCGCCGTCGATATCGCGGCCGAAGAATTCGGCGAAGACGCGCCGCGTCATCGAGAGCTTGTCGAAATCGCCGAACCAGCCATTGACGTGGATCGAGCTCACTTTTGCCGTCGCCCCGGCGGCCTCGAACATGGCGACGATGCGTCGGATCGCCTCGTCGGGCAGGCGGTCGACGTCCTCGGCGAAATCGATGGCGAGGTCCTCCTCGCGATACGGCTGGTCGGCGGAGACGGCGCTGCCGGGCACGGCTTCGGTGATTGCACGCGCCAGTACCGCCAGCTTCTTCCGATCCGCCTCCCGTTGCGCCTCGTCCTTCCAGTATACCCGGTGCATGCGGCGCTCGTTCCGGTCGTAGCGGAAGTAGAGGGCGCCGTTCTCGCCGACGACCCCGTCGACCGGCCACATGCGGGCAAAATGATCGCACCAGCCGGCCGGGCGGCCGGTGATTGGCATGACCCCGATCCCCGCTTCCTGCAGACGTTCCATCGCGTGCAGGCTCGAAGCCGGCAGGCGGCCGCGGTCGGTGATCGTATCGTCGATGTCGCACAACACGAACCGCACCGCGCGCCGCGCCTCGACCGGGAAGTCCGACAGGGGTTTCATCGGGCTCATGTCGCGCCGGGCACTGATTCGATATCGGCTTCGAGGGCCGTCTGAATGGCGTGAATCTGACTGGCGATCCCTGTTTCGCCGGCGGCGAACGCATTGTCGAAAATAGCGGTTCCCACGGTAAAGGCATCGACGCCCGCCCGGCGGAGATCGGCGAGCTGCGTCTTGCTGCTGATACTGCCCGCCACGATCAGAAAACCGGCGCCCAGGGCCGTACGCGCTGCCCTGACAAGGTCCAGCGGATCGGCCTCGGTGGCGCGATAGGCCAGCAGGTCGGCCCCGGCGCAGCCTTTCGCCATGAAGGCCGCGCAATGTTCCGCGACGTCGGCGCCCGACCCGCGCAGATCGGTTGGATGTCCGGCCGGGAAACCGGGGAAGGGATAATATTCGGTGCCGGTCTCGCGCAGGATCTCCAATGTCGAGTCGACCGCCGTTCCGCCCAGCAGGCGATCCACCCCGATCTCCGCCGCCGTGCGGGCCGCGGCAAGACAGCTGTCCGTGCCGGTGCTGACCACCTCGAGGTAGCTGATGGCGCCCATCGCGGCGATCCGCTCGCACAGGTCACGCAGCGCCACACGGTCGACGCCGACATCCTTGAGGCCGATGTGGCGGAGGCCCAGTCCGTCAAGACTGTCGAGCAGTTGCAGACCGTTTTCGACGGTCTCGTCGGCCCGAGTCAGCATGAAGATGAAGTCCATCTCGTCCTTTCCGGCACCGGGCGGCGCCGGGGAATTATGCATGGTATGCTGGCAGGTAACACAGGAAATGTGACAACAGCCTCACGGGGAAACGCGCGCGCCGCCTTCCCGCGACATCACGTATCGCGGCACAGGACCTCCAGCGCCTCCTGCGCGAGGGCCCGCGCACGGCCCGTCGTCCGGCCCATCGCCATGAAATGAATGCCGGAGCCCTCCGCCATCCGCTGCGGCGTCAGCAGGACGATCCCCTCGGTGGTCTCACCCGGCCGAAAGAGATGGTCGCCCAGCATCTCGATGGCCGCGGTGACGGACAGCGGCGCGATCCTGATGCCCTGGCGCTGTACGATTTCGAACGGCCGGTTCCGCCAGTCGCCGATCAGCCGGTTGGCCAGCGTCATCGGCACCGAGACCCCGCCCCAACGTCCGTTGCATTCGATCCAGTGCAACTCCGCGACATCCTGGGTCCGGCCCGCGAGCACCGCATCGAAGCCGCACCGGCCATAGAAACCGATCGCCTGCAGCAGCAGGGCAATCCGCATGGACTCCTCGGCCAGCCGGTCCATCCAGGCCCGCGGCAGTTCGGCCGGCGTGGCACCCACGAAGGTGCCACGCCTGCCTTCAACGAGCTGCTGGAACACGCCCTCGATGATCGGCGGGCCATCGGCGCGCTCCGGAACCCAGATCTGCACCGAGGGCGAGCCCATCGTCGGGGTGTCCCAGACCCCGACCAGAAGCGGGAACCCGCCATCCCACGACAGGCTGGCCAGGATCTGTATCAGCCAGTCCCGCAGCTGCCCGGGCGAGCGCGCAAGCACATCCGCCGAGGACAACACGATATTGCCCTGCGAGCCCGCGCTGTCGGGCACCTTGACCACCAACTGGTCGTGCCGCCGCGCGAGCACTGCCATCTCCCGGGCAAGCGCCGCCGGCCCGAAGGCATACCAGGTCGGCGGCAGGGCGCGCCGGTCCAGCACCTCGGTCACCCGGTCCGCGAACCACAGCTTGTCGTTGACCCGCTGGGTCAGCCGCGGCGGCGGCGCGGCCACATGCACAAGCTGCCCCGAGCGGGCGGCAATCTCGCGCGCGAGCAGCCATACGTCGGCGGTGCCGAGATAGGGAATCACCGAGAGGCCGCCATGGTCCCGGGCGCAGGCGGCAATCCGGTTCATGGCATCGGCATCGCGCAGCACCATGGCGGTGACGCGTTCCGTGGCGCCGTCCGGTGGTGGTGCGATGATTTCGGCCCGGCCGAGACCGAGAATGTCGCGGCAGTAGGCCTCGAAATCCTCGACCCGGGACCCGGCGATCGTCACGAAGTCGCCGTGTCCGGCCAGCAGCAGTGCCCGGTATTCGGTCCGCGGGTCGTGACCCGGGGTGAACAGGGCGAGCCCGTGATGATCCTCGAGGATGAGTGCCGGCCCGTCCGGTGCAAGCCCGGCCCGCACCCGGTCACCGAAATCGGCCACGCCCCCCAGCGCGGGCTCGTCCGCCAGCAGCCGCGCCGCAAGCTCGTCCAGCCTTGCCCGTTCCCGCGCGCCGACGACCGGCGAGGCGTGCGGAACGACCGGCAGCGAGCCGCGCGTCGGCGGCGTTCCGATCGCTGATCCCGACCGTTGTTCTGCGATGACCGTGGTCATGGCCGGCCCCTCGGTTGCCGGATCCATGCATCCAGAATAGGGTGGGGCGGCGGTCCGGACAATGATCCGGGTCAATTCTGCGGTATGCGCCGCAGTGCGGTCGAAACCGGAGAGCGTCGATGAGCCGGTACGAGGATTATCACGCGGTCTCGGAAGCGTACGACGAGACACGGTCTCCGATCGGGACCGAGATTCTGCTGACCTGCCTCGCCACGGCCGATCGGCCGCTCCCGGAGTTGCGATTGCTCGACGCCGGCTGCGGCACCGGCGCCTATTCCCGGGCCATGATCGCCCATGTGGGCCGGATCGAGGCGGTCGATCTCAACGAAGGCATGCTGTCGGTGGCGCGGGCGAAGCTGGCGCAGGAGCAGGCCGCCGGCCGAATCGCACTCCATCGGGCAAGTATCGATGCGCTGCCGTTTGGCGACGAGTCCTTCGACGCCGCGATGATCAACCAGGTGCTGCATCATCTGGAGGACGGCTCGGACCCGACCTTTCCCGGCCACGCCCGCGTGATCGCCGAGATGCAGCGCGTGCTGCGCCCCGGCGGCGTGCTGGTGATAAACATGTGCACCCACCGGCAGCTTGGGGATGGTTTCTGGTACTACGACCTCGTCCCCGAGGCGCGCGAGGCGTGCGTCCGCCGCCATATCCCCGTCGAAACGCTGGAGACGATTCTGGTCGACGCCGGGTTCGAACTCCGCGCCACCCAAGTGCCGCTGGACGCGGTCATGCAGGGCGATGCCTATTTCGACATGACCGGCCCGCTCAAGGAAAGCTGGCGCAAGGGCGATTCCTTCTGGGCGCTGGCGCCGCCCGACCAGATTGCCGCGGCCGAGGCGCGGGTCCGCGAACTGCAGGCGGCGGGGGCGCTGGAAGCCTGGTTCCAGGAGCGCGACGAACGCCGCAAGGGCGTCGGGCAATTCACGTTCTTCGCGGCGGTGCGGCTGGACGCGTGAAATCGCGCCGCGGCTCGGGCGGGTCGCAATAACGGATGAAAGGAAGCTGTAGCGGCCGGTATGCGGCGTCGGCACGGCCGGGACGGCGTGCGGTCACGCGTCCTTGCGGTCCAGAATCTCGCGGACGCGGTTGGCAAGCACCTTCATGGGATAGGGTTTTGGGAGCAGTTCCGCACCTTGCGCGATGCGTCCACCTTCGTCCAGGGCCCCGGCGGCGTAGCCGGACGTGAACAGAAACTTGGCGCCGGGCCGGCGTTTCGCGACCTCGTCCGCAACGTCCTGGCCGGTCATGCCGCCGGGCAGGACGATATCGGTAAACAGCAGATCGACGCCGTCGACCTCGTCGAGACGTTCAAGAGCCTCTTGGCCGTCCCCTGCCTCGATCACTTCGTAGCCCAGTTTTTTCAAAAGGCTGACCACGACGGCTCGGACGCTCGGCTCGTCCTCGACCACAAGGACAGTCTCGTTGCCCCCTGGCATGTCTTCCCGCTTGCGGGGCCTGCCCCGATCCCGCCTGTCGCCGCCGGCAGCCGTGCGCGGCAGATACAGAGTGACGGTCGTACCCTTCCCGGGCGTGCTCTCGAGCGAGACGTGGCCGCGCGACTGCTTGAGAAAGCCGTAAACCATGGAAAGTCCCAGCCCGCTTCCCGCCCCGACCTCCTTGGTGGTAAAGAAGGGTTCGAAGGCGCGCTCCACGACGTCCCGGCTCATCCCGGTCCCGGTATCGGAAACGGAGATCATCACGTAGTGGCCCGGATGAACGTCGTCGAGCGCATCGGCGTCCGCCTCGCCGAGTTCCACGCTGCGTGTTGCAAGGGTGAGCTCGCCGCCCGACGACATGGCGTCCCGGGCGTTGAACACCAGGTTGATAAGGGCGTTCTCCAGTTGCCGCGGGTCGACCATGGCGTTCCCGAGGTTATCCTCAAGCCGCACGTCAAGGCTGGTATCTTCGCCAATTGCGCGCTGCGCCAGGCTGCAGACCTCCGATACAAGCGCATTGACGTCGGTGGCGCATGGATTCAAGGTCTGTTGCCGCGAGAATGCCAGCAGCCGCAGCGTGAGTTCCTTGGCGTTGGCGAGGCTGTTGAGCGACCGCTGCAGTGCGTCGAGCACGTCTTCCGAGAGGTCTCCGGTCTCCATCGCCGCCTCGATATTGAGGATGGCGGACAGCATGAGGTTGTTGAAGTCATGGGCGACGCCGCCCGACAGCTGGCCGATTATCTTGAGCCGTTGCGACTGCAGCAGTTGTTCTTCGAGCGCCTTGCGTTCCGTCACGTCCAGGAAAATGCCGTTCCACAGGATGCCGCCGTCGGCGAGCTGTTTCGGACGCGCCGCGCCCTGGCACCACCATGCACCCCCGGAACGCGGCACCATCCGCCCTTCCCAGACCCACGGCTCCATCGCTTGCGTGGCGCGGGCCAGCGACGCGTCGAATCCCGGGCGGTCGTCGGGGTGCACCAGGTCGAACCACAGGGAAGGGTTCGCGATCACCATCCCGGGGTCCAGTCCCAGCAGTTTCGTGACGCTCGGGCTGACATAATGGAACGCTGCGTCCCTGCCGGTGTTCTTTTCCAGTTGAAAGACGATTCCCGGCACATTGGCGACCATATTCCCGAACCGGCTTTCACTCTCGTGCAGTGCTTTCTCGACATGGCGCCGCGCAGTAATGTCGGAATACAGGACGACCCGCCCGCCATCCGCGGTGATCCGATCTTCCACCATGAGCAGCTGTCCGTCGCCCATTTCCACTTCGAATGGGCCGCGTGGCTGGCGATGACGCTCCATACGTTCCTGCACGTATTCGTCGACGCGCCCTTCGGCGGCGCGCACCGCACCGCGCGTCACCGCACTGCGGACAAGATCCTCGAATTTCATTCCCGGAGCCAACTGGTCGCTGATACATTCCAGAATGGCCAGCAGCCGGTTGTTATGGAGCAACAGCCTGTCCTCGGAATCGAACAGGGCAAACCCGTCCGCCACGCTTTCGATCGCATCGAACAGCAGCCTGCGTTCTCGCCTGAGAGCTTCCTCCGCCGCATCATTGGCTTCGCGCATGGCCAGCGCCTCGCCGCACCGCGCCAGGACCGCCAGCATTTCCTCGGTGTACAGTGGCTTGCGCAGATAATCATACGCGCCGCTCTTGATCGCGCCGATGGCCGTATCCGTTTCGGCGTACGCGGTCGCCATCACGCACATCATCTGCGGGTACGCCTCCAACAGCTTGTTCAGCAGGTCGATCCCGCTTTCCTCTCCGAGACGAACGTCGAGGATCGCCATATGCGGGCGGAATTCCGCGGCCGTTGTTTCGGCCGATTTGATGTCATGGGCAAGCGCGACCGAATAGCCGTGCATGTCGAGCACGGCCGCCAGGCCGTCGGCGAAATCGGGATCGTCATCGGCCACCATGATCCGCCGCCGCTTGGACGGGGTTTCGGCCTGAACGACGCGCAAGGGGTTCCTCATCTTCGCGGCGCACCCCCTTTATGGTCGATTCTGTCGACCGCCCGCAGCAGGGCGTCGGGCTCGACAGGCTTGAACAGGCAGTCCGCTATTTCCAGAGACCTCAGGGTGTCTATGGCGCGGGCCTCTTCCTTCGGGTAGCCCGTGATGATGATCGTCGGAACGCGACGGCCGAGTCTCTTCAGTTCAAGGTAAACGTCCAGGCCGTGCAGCACAGGCAGCTGCAGATCGAGCAGAAGCACGTCCGGACTGGATTGCAGCGCGCTGTCCACTGCCTCCTGGCCGGTGCGGGCGACCAGCACGTGATACCCGTGCAGGGCGAGAAGCGCCCTGATGCTATCGACAAAATCCGGATCGTCGTCGGCGACCAGGATAAGCCCGCTTGGAACGATCTCGTTCAACGTGTCGAGAATGGCCTCCATCGCGAATGGCTTGCGCAGGACCTTGATGGCGCCATTGTCGGTGGCCAGAGCCAGCAACTGGTCGATCTGGTAGCCCGTCATCATGACGACTTTTGCGTCCGGGTCCATCTCGCGGATGGCGAGGAACGTCTCCACCCCGTTGATGTCTGGCAGCTTGACGTCCATGAACGTCATGTCGAACAAATGGTTGCTGTAATGTTCGATCGCCTCCGTTCCGCTGCCCGCGACTGTCGGGCTGTGACCCACCAGTTCGAGCGCCTCTGCAATCGCTTCGGCGAGATCAGCGTCGTCTTCCACGACAAGAACTTCCAGACGCTTCATGGGCCTGTTGTCTCCACCTCCCTGGTCAGCGGCAGCCACAGCGCGAATCTCGCGCCGCCACCCCGTCTGGGACTAAGGGTGACGCCACCGCCATGCTGCCGCATGATCTGATGCACCGTCGGCAGACCGAGCCCGACACCGAAGTTCTTTGTGCTGAATAATGGTTCGAACACTTTATCGAGCAACTCGTCGGGGATTCCGGGTCCATTGTCGCCAAATACGATCTCGAGCCGGTCTCCCTGATTCCGGGTTTCGATGGTGATTTGCCTGTTCCCGCGTGGCTCGGCGCCTTGCCATTCCGTGGTCAGAGCCTGGCAGGCGTTCTCATAGATATTGATGATGGCGCGGCGCAGGCGGTCGGTGTCCGCAGGAACCCGCAACCCGGGGGCACCGAATTTCCGCCGGATCTTGATACCTTCCGGAACGTGTTGTTCGTCGAGGACACTTTTCAGCCAGTCGTCGATCGCAGTGGGCTGGATTGTGAGTTCGCGGATACGCGTATAGTCGAGCAATTCTTCGATGATATGGTCACAGCGGGTAATGCTCCGGTTGACCCTGTTGATTGCGTTGACCGCTCTTTCGTCCGCGCCGCCGATCTTTCTCTCGACGATGTACATCGATGCCCGCATCACCCCCAGCGGGTTCCGCAATTCGTGGCTCACCGTGGCGGTCAACTGGCCCAGGGTCGCGAGGCGTTCGTTCCTGACCAGTTCCGCCTGGGCTGCCCGCAGTTCCGCCGTACGGGCTTCGACGCGCGCCTCCAGTTCCGCGTTCAGGCTCGCCAGTTCTCCCGCGATGCGTTCGCGCTCGGTTATGTCCCGGACGGTACCGTGTACCCACGTTCTGCCGGCGATCCCGTTCGCAAACCGTTCCGCGTGTTCGGTGACGGTACGCATCGCCCCATCCGGGCGTATGATCCTGTATTCATTCGTATATGGTTCGCCGGTTTCCCAGATTTTTTGCATCAGCGCATGCGCGTGACCGCTATCGTCCGGGTGGATCATAGACGTTATTTTGTCATAAGGGACTTCCACGGAGTCCGATCCAAGGCCGTAGATTCTGGCGGTTTCGTCAGACAGGATCAGAGTGTCGCTGTCCGGATTCCGTTCCCAGGTGCCAAGACGGGCCAGCCGCAAAGCGGCCTCCAGGCGCTGGGCCGCTTCACTGAGCTTCTGCTCGGCGAAAAACTGCTCGGTAATGTCCTGGAGCGTTCCGCGTTGGCCCACGTAGTCGCCATCCTCGTTGATGACCGGTTCGGCGATTTCGTGGAGGACCCGTTCGTGGCCTTCCGGGAGGACGATCCGGTACTTGATGCCGTACCCTCTCTTGGCTCTTGCGGTTTCGATGAACGTGCGTTTGACCCATGCGCGATCGGACTCGTGGATCGCCTCGAAATGAACGCTGTTGTCGGCCGGTGCGGAGCGGGGTTCCAGGCCAAGCAGCCGGTAAGTCTCATCCGACCACCATTGATCGCCCGTCGCCGCGTCCCATTCCCAATTTCCGATCTTCGCTATTTTCTGGGCTCTCTCAAGACGGTCGGCGGTCTCCGCCAGCCTGTCGCTGGCCTGCCGCATCCGTGCGACGGCTTCGGTGCGCCCGGCCGACGCGACTTCCAGGCGCCGCACGATGCCCGCGGTCACCAGGCTGGCGGACACGACCAGCACCACGAACAGGAACAGCAGTGTGCGTTCTCCGATCTGGTAAAATGCGCTGTCCTGTTCCAACAGCCGTTCGGCTGCCGCAAGGTTCAGGCGCTCGAGTTGACCGAGGCGCAAATCCAGGAGTGCGATGGCGTCCAGGATGTCCGATTGCGGCGATCCATCCGCCGGGCGGCGCAGGCTTTCGAAGAGAGCTGTAAACGCCTGATCGGTCAACCCGACGACGTCTTCGAAAAGCGGCAGACTGAATTTTCGCTGAAGATCGTCCAGGGACTGCTGGAATTCCGACAGCGCGTAGAGGCGATCCCGGGTGGTGCGCCCCAGGGAATCGGGCCCACTGGCCTCCGCGTGGCGGGTCTCCGCGTGGTGGGTCTCCGCGCCTTGCCGTGGCGGCTCGCCGCCCCCGATTTCGAATTCCAGATGGGCGAGTTCATGCGTCGCCGACTCCGCCATATGCGCCGCCGGCAGATGAAACTCGGCGATTATCCGTGACTGTTCGATATCCTGGAATTTGTACAGCAGGAAAACCGCCGATACGACGATGGTAATGGCCAGGTTCAGCGCAATGATCGCATAACGGCGTATCCGTATGCCGCCCGGGTCGCTGTAATCCTTCATTTCGGCGGTTTCTGCCATAGTCTAACCGAGCAGTCCCAGGGACATCGCGATCTTTCTCAGCGAACCGAACTCGCTTTCGGGAGCCGGAAGGAACCCGCCGGCGCCCAATTTCGCGAGAATGGCGGCATCCTTTGTGTCGACCGGCGAGAGCTTGAGAAACGCGAGGACCACCTTGTTGTACAGGCCGTCGTCGATGCCGGCGCGCATGGCCCAGACATAGTCGGCGTAGGTCGGGGTCTGATCGACCACGCGGACCTCGTCCCGTCGCAACCGCCCGTCGAGAAACATGGCCTCCAGAATTTCCGCGTTCATCACACCGAGATCGGCCATTTCGTCGCGGACCAGTATGGCCGTCGCATCGTGGGCCCCCGAATAGACAATGTTCGAGAACCAATATTCCGGTTCGATATTTCCCTGCCGCAGGAAATAGCGCGGCATCAGATGCCCCGACGTCGAAAGACGCGGTCCGAACGCCAGTGTCTTGCCGCGGAATTCCCCGATCGCCACTTCCGGACGATCGGCTCTGACGAGAAAGGAACTGCGGAAACGGGTATCGACATCGCGCATGACCAGGGCACGGGCGCCACTTGCTTCGCGCGCCCTCAGGAAGGTGAGGCCCCCGAAATAGGCGATGTCGACTTCGTGATTGTGGAACATGTCCAGCAACGCGGCGTAGTCGCCCGGCACGACAAGCTGGAACGGCATGCCGATTTCGGCACCGAGATAGTCCAGCAAGGGCTGATATCGCTGCTTCAGTATCTCCGGCGACTGGTCGGGCAGGACGCCCACGCGCAGCATGTCCGGCGTTTCCTTCGCCACCGGCCATAGAATGATAGCCACGAAGAACAGCGCAGCCAGCGCCGGCAGCACCATCAGGAACAACCCCGCCGCCTTGCCGAGCCTGCCGAAACTGAATACCCGGCCGCCTGTTCGACCGCGTCGTGTTCCGCCCTTATTCTCCATGAACGCCCCGACGGGTTTTACCCCACAGCATCATATTCAATATCCTCCGTCTTCGAACCATGGCCGGGGCGATGTCTGCGCGCCACGGTGGTATCGACGCCCCATTCGTGAACGTATCTGTCACGCAGGGATATCAACCCGAAAGTGCGGCGCAGCCCGCCGCAGCCCGATGCGAATTCGGCCCGGATCTATACGATACCCATCCAATGTATACATTAGTATGATTAAAGAGAAACAAACACTACTACCTCGGCTCCACGATTCACAGGGAAACCGGCAACGGAAAACAAACCGCTATGCAAACCAGAGGTTGCGGACGGATTTCGTGACCCGTCAGTGTGCAGTCCAGCCGCCGTCGATCAGCAGGCTGGCGCCATTGATCATGGCGGCAGCGGGGGAGGCGAGGAAGACGACGGCCGCGGCCACGTCGGCGGGCAGGCCGACCTTCCCGACCGGAATCATGCCGACCACGAATTTCCGGAACTCCTCGTTGGCCAGCATCGGCGCGGTCATCGGCGTTTCGATGAACGTCGGCGCCACCGCGTTCACGCGCACGCCCAGCGGGCCAAGTTCGCAGGCCAGCGCCTTGGTCAGGCCCTCGATGGCATGTTTCGTCGTGCAGTAGACCGCCCGTTTCGGGCCGCCGACATGCCCCATGGTCGACGACATGTTGACGATCGCGCCCTCGCCCTGGTCGACCATTCTGGCGGCCACTGCCTGGGCCACGACGAAGGCGGCGCGGATATTCAGATCGAGGACCGTGTCCAGCGACCCGGCATCGACCTCGAGGAAATTCTGTGGCTTGTTCGTGCCGGCATTGTTGAACAGGATATCGATGCGGTCGAGTTCGCCGACGGCGTCCCGGACCCGGGCATCGTCCGTCACGTCGACGACCTGCGCCCGCGCCTTGCCGCCCTTGCCTTCGATTTCCGCCACGAGGCTCTCGATCTCATCCGCCGTGCGGCTCCAGGCCACGACTTCGGCCCCGGCTTCCGCCAGCGCCAGGGCCGTCCCGCGGCCGATACCGCGCCCCGCGCCGGTCACCAGCGCGACCTTGCCGTCGAGGCGTGTGGTGGGAAGTGTGTCCGACATTCTCTCGCTCCCGCCATAGAACCTATTTTATCGCCATCGGGTTGATCGGCGAGCCGACCGCCTTGGTGATCGGCAGGGGCGGGCCGCAGAAGAAGAACTCGTAGACCTTGTCGTCCGCGCAGTCGTTGGCAAGATCCTTCAGATAGAATATCTCGCCCATGGTGATGCCGATCATCGGAATTACCACCCAATGCCAGGGCTGGCTTGCATCGTCGGTTTCGTTCGGGCGGACCTCGCAGCCCCAGGTGTCGGTGCAGATCGCAGCGATTTCCTTCTCATGGATCCACTCGGCGGTTTCGAAGGCAAGGCCCGGCGCGTCGCCGCCGGCATAGCCGCCCCACTCGCCATTGGCAAGACGGTCCTCCATCTGCCCGGTCCGCACGATCACGAAATCGCCGCGTCGGATCTCGACGCCCTGGGCCTCGGCGCACGCATTCAGATCGTCGTTGGTGATCGCGGTGCCGTCCTCGAAGAAATCGACGCCATGGTGGCGGGCGACGTCCAGCAGCACGCCGCGGCCGACCATGCGGTCGCGGACCTTGTGGATTCCGTTCTTCTGCGCGCCGTCGGAGTCGACCAGCCGCGCGTCGTACCCGTTCCACATCTTGTCGTCGTAGAAGATGTGGCCCAGCGCGTCCCACTGCGTGCCGCACTGCAGCGGCAGCGAGACCATGTCGTCGGCGTAGCGGAGCCCGTTGGCGTCCTGGTTCCCGGCCACCGCATCGGTGCCGGTGGCCAGCATGGTGTGGATCGGGTTGAAACGGTTGCCCCACAGACCCCGTTGCGGCCCGTAGCGGTCGAAATTGAGGCCGAGCGCGAACGACTTGCCCTTGCGGATCAGCCCGGCGGCGGCAACGATCGCCTTCGGCGTGATGTAATTCAGGGTGCCGGCCTCGTCGTCCGGCCCCCACTTGCCCCAGTTCCTGCATTTCTCGGCGGTGGCGCGCAGATGCGCGATGTCGAACGTCTTCTCGTCGTAGCGGCGTGGCATTGTAACGTCTCCTCCCGGTCCTGTGCCCGGCGTTGGCGGCGCCGGGCCGATAGGGTCAAAGCAAAGGATTGTCCGGCGGCAGCCCCAGCGCGACCCGGCCATAGGTCGTGCCCGCCGCATCCGTATTGAAGGCGATGTGCGCACCGATCGCGTGGGCATCGCGGAAGGCGCGTTGCGCTGGGCTGGTTTCGTACAGGCCGCCGCCACCCGCGAGCCCGAAGACGATATCCACGGCCCTGGTGCACAGATTCACCGAAAAGGCGCCGTTGCGGCGGAACCGCGCCTTGGTCTCCATGTCCGGCACATCGCCCGCTTCGGCGATCCGCATGGCGTCGGCGCAATCCTGCCGCATGATCGTTTCCGCCGCGTCGATGCTGCTCTTCGCCTCCGCGAGCTTGATCTGGACGGCCTGGAAATCCGAAATCCTGGCGCCCGTGTAATGCGATACGCGATTGCGCAAGACCTTCACATGTCCCTCCCAGGCGCCCTGGGCGACGCCCAGCGCGGCGCCGCTCAGCACATAGGGAAACACGGCGAACAGCGGCAGGCGGTATAGCGGGCCGGGGTTGACCGCGCTGCCCGGGCTGGTCCCGCCGCGCATGTCGCTTGCCGCAAGCGTGCGATGCTCCGGTACGAACACCTCTTCGGCCTCGACGTCGTTGCTGCCGGTGCCGCGCAGCCCCGCGGCGTGCCACGTGTCGATGATCTCGTACTCGGAGCGGGGCAGCATGAACAGGCGATGTTCCGGCGGCGTGGCGGCGTCCCCGGTCTGCACCATGCCGGCGAGCATGTTCCAGCCCGCGCTGTCCACGCCGCTGGAAAACGGCCAGCGGCCGCTGACCAGATATCCGCCCTTGGCCGGCGTCGCCCGTCCGGCCGGAAAGATGAATGAGGAGGCGATGAGGGCGTCCGGGTTCTCATTCCAGATCTCGTCCTGGACCTTCGGCGGGAACATTCCCAGCATCCAGTGATGGCAGCCCAGATTGATCAGGTTCCAGGCGCTCGAGCCGCAGGCCCGGCCGACCATCGCGCCGATATCCACCAGTATGCCGTAGTCCAGTTCCGCGCCGCCGACGCGGGCCGGCTGGACCATCCGGAACAGGCCGGTCTCGTGAAAGTCCTTCTCCGTTTCCTCCGGCAGCCGGCGCAGTTCTTCCGCATGCGGCGCCCGCTCGCGCAGAACGGGAAGCAGATTCTGCGCCCGCTCCAGAAGCGCTTCGCGCGAGATACGCCCGGGCGCCGCCGCCTGCTTCGCGGTGGTCATTCTTCCGTCCCTCGTCCCTGCCTCCACCGCTCCGTCAGTTCGCCCAGAAATTGACCTCGATGGTAAAACCGTTGGGATCCTGGACAAATATCTGATGCAGTTCCATGTCGGGAACGTCGCGTTCCCGGTACACGATGCCCAGGCTTTCAAGCCGCTGCCGCATCCCGTCCAGGTCGTCAGCGTTGAACGCCACATGGTCGACCGCGCCGCCGCCCTTGAGCGCCTGCTTGCGGTCCTCGCCCATGTAATCGCTGAGGCCCTGTGCGCCCTTCGGGTCGAGGCCGATCAGATGGACCACCGGGCGATCCCCGCAATAGAGCCAGTATCCCGGGAACGGAAACGGCGGCCGGGCGCCATCGATCAGGCCCAGCGCGTCAACATAGAAATCACGTGTTGTCTCGAGATCGTCCGTGCGTATCGAGTAGTGGTCCAGCCTTGTGAGCCCCATGACGACTCCCTCTCCGTCTTCTTTTGATACCTGTAATTTAGCTGTTGATCCGTTGAAATTACCTGCCCGTGGATGCATGCGGCCCCGGTGTACGGCGTTTTTGCTCGCCGATCAGCCGGGCGACGACCTTCGGCGCACCGTTTACGAAGCTTTCGGCCTCGACCGCGATGACACTCTCGATATCGGAAGGAATTTCAACCTCATAGATCCACTTGCGGATGGCTATGTAGAATATACTGCCATGCAGGCCCCAGGCCAGTTCCAGCTCGGCTTCGCTGAACGGGATTTCCTCCGGGGTCGGGAGGTCGTGGGCCGCCCGCAGCTCTCCCATGATTCGCTTCAGCACGCGGTCGCGGATCAGGCCGAGATACCGCTTGTTGATATTCACGCCCTTCAGGCCGGAATAGACGAAAATGCGCACCCATTCGTAGGTGAAGATTGCCTTTGCGTACGCCTTGTAAAAATCGGTCAGCCGACCGAGGAGAGACTGCGACCGGTCTTCCAGGAGTTCTTCCCACCACGGGTTCCAGCGGCTGAGATACACTTCCTGATACACCCGCTCGATCAGGTCCTCCTTGGTCGGGAAGTACCTGAAAATAAGGGGTTGGGTAATGTCCAGCCGCCGCGCGAGTTCCCGCGTCTGACCCTCGAAACCGACTTCCGCGAAGAAGCGGATCGCTTCCTCGACGATCATTTGCTCCCGCTCACTGCGGGGAAGCCGTTTGCGTTTTCGGGGTTCGGGGACTTGCGGCGTCTGGCCGGTATTTTCGTCGGTCGCGTCGACTCCACGGTTGCCAGTTTCCGGCACCATTCCGGTTCCTTCCGGTGTTGAGGTTCCTTGCGCGATGTGGGCAAGCATAACATTGACAGCCGTCGTTGTAATGTGTCAATTTGTGATCAATCGATAATTAAAAACATGTTTTCAGGGATCGAAACGCGGCGGCGCGTCACTGCAAACAAGGGCCGTGAACGGCCCGGGCGCCGCTGGTGGAGGGAGACGTGAAACCGGCGCCGTTCGATTACGCCAAACCGGCCTCGCTGGAAGAGGCATTCAGCCTGCTCGACGGCCACGGCGAGGACGCGCGATTGCTGGCCGGCGGGCAGAGCCTTCTTCCGACCCTGAATATGCGCCTGTCCGCGCCCGCGATCCTTGTCGACATATCCGCGCTCGAGGCGCTGCGGGGGATTTCGATCGACAACGGGATGCTGCGCATCGGCGCGCTGACCACCCACACTGAACTGAAGGCATCCAAAGAGGTGGCGCGTGCGGCGCCGCTTCTCGCAGAGGCGGCATCGCATATCGCGCATCCGGCGGTCCGCAACAGGGGAACCTTCGGCGGCAGCCTTGCCCATGCGGACCCGGCGGCCGAGCTTCCCGCCTGCGTGCTGGCGCTCGACGCCAGCCTCGAGATCGCCGGCCGGGGCGGCACCAGGAAAGTCGCGGCCGCGGATTTCTTCCATGGCCTGTTCGAGACCGATCTGGGTCCGGGAGAAATCCTGACGGCGGTGGAAGTCCCGGTTCTGCGGAAGGGGTTCCGCTCCGGTTTTGCGGAGTTCGCGCGTCGCAGCGGCGATTTCGCCATGTCCGCGCTGGCCGCACACGGTCGCTTCGACGGCGAGCGGGTCCACGAACTTCGCCTTGTATACGCCGGGGTCGATATCCGGCCGGTGCGCGCGCAAACCGCCGAGCAGACCGTCGAGGGCAAGGCGGTTACGGCGGACCTGCTTGCGGACGCGATGGCGCGGCTTGGCGACGACCTCGATCCGATGGACGATCCGCATGCGAGCGGCGTAATGAAACTTCATCTGTCCGGCGTATTGCTGGGACGCGTGTTGTCGGCCATGGCGGGAGCACATCGATGACGCCGTCGCGCGAAATCTCGGTCACCGTCAACGGCGAACGCGTCACGGTGCGGGTCGAGCCGCGCAAGAGCCTGGTGGATTTCCTGCGTGAGGACATCGGTCTGACGGGATCTCACGTCGGCTGCGAGCAGGGTGTCTGCGGCGCCTGCACGGTCCGCCTGAACGGGGCGATCGTGCGCGGTTGCCTGACGCTTGCGGTGCAGGCCGACGGCGCCGAGGTGTGGACCATCGAGGGCGTCTCGGACAGCGGCGAGATCGCGGCGCTGCAGCAGGCGTTCCTAGCGCGCAATGCCCTGCAATGCGGTTTCTGCACACCGGCGATGCTGCTGACCGCGGCGGCCTTGCTGAAGGAAAACCCCGCCCCGACGCGCCCGGAAATCCGTGAATACCTGTCGGGGAATTTTTGCCGCTGCACCGGCTATCAGGCAATCGTCGACGCGGTGGAATCCGCGGCATCGGACATGACGGGGGCCGGATCATGACCGACAAGAGCCCACTGTCGATCCACGACCTGCCCAACTCCTATATCGGCCGCAGCGTGCCGCGGCCGAACACGCGCCGGCTGGCGGAAGGCCGCGGCGCGTTCACCGACGACCTGACGCTGGCCCGCATGGCGCATGTCGCGTTCGTGCGCAGCCCCCACGCCCACGCCGAGATCAAATCGATCGATGTTTCGCCGGCCGAGAAAAGCCCGGGCGTCATCCGCATCGTGGCCGGCGAGGAAATGGCGCGGCACTGTACGCCGTGGGTCGGAGTGCTGACCCATCTCAAGGGCCTCAAGTCGGCGCCGCAATACGCCCTGGCCGTCGGCCGCGTACGCTGGCAGGGTGAGCCGGTGGTGGCCGTCGTGGCGCGGACGCGCGCGGCGGCCGAGGACGCGGCGGCGCTGGTCGAGGTCTCCTACGAGCCGCTCGAGCCGGTCGTCGACATGGAGACGGCGCTCGATCCGTCGACCCCGGTGCTGCACCCGGAACTCGGCGACAACCTTGCCTTCGAGCGCATCGTGGACGCGGGCGACGTGGACGCCGCCTTTGCCGAGGCCGATTTCGTTGCCGACGAAGTGCTGCACTTCGGCCGCCACACCGGCGTGACGCTGGAGCCGCGCGTCCTCGTGGCCGACTACAACCCGGGCGCGGGCAAGCTGACGGTCCATATGTCGACGCAGGCGCCGCACATGATGAAGAACATCTTCGCGACGCACACCGGCATCGACGAGGACGACGTGCGGGTGATCTGCAAGGACGTCGGCGGCTCGTTCGGCATCAAGATCCACACCTATCCGGACGACATGGCCGCGGTGGCGCTCAGCGTGATGCTCAAGCGGCCGGTCAAGTTCGTCGCCGACCGGCTGGAATCCTTCGTCTCCGACATCCACGCGCGCGACCACCGGGTGAAGGCGAAGATCGCCGTCAGGGGCGGCCGCATCACCGCGATCGAGATTGACGACCTGACCGGGATCGGGCCGTATTCGGTCTACCCCCGCACCAGCGCCGTGGAGTGCAACCAGGTCCTGAACCTGGTCGGTGGGCCATACGATTTCGCCAACTATCGCGCCGTCGGGCGGGTCGTTCTGCAGAACAAGAACATCATGTGCCAGTACCGCGCGGTCGGCCATCCGGTGGCCTTCGGCGTGACCGAGGCGCTGGTCGATTCCGCGGCGCGGGCCGCCGATATGGATCCGGCGGAGCTGCGCCGCAACAGCCTGGTGCCGGACGACGCATACCCGTACACCGGGGCCAGCGGCATCAGGTTCGAGGCTCTGTCGCATCAGAAGAGCTTCGAGAAGATGCTGCAGTTGATGGACTACGAGGGACTCCGCGCCGAGCAGGCCAGGCTGCGCGAGAACGGCGTCTATCGCGGCATCGGGCTCGCGGCGATGATCGAGGTGACCAACCCCAGCCCGATGTTCTATGGCGTCGGCGGCGCCCACATCTCGGCGCGCGACGGGGTCACGATCCGGCTCGACCCGACGGGTGGCGTGACCTGCGCCACCGGGGTCACCGAGCAGGGGCAGGGCACCGAGGCGATGATCGCCCAGATCGCGGCGAGCGCCATCGGCGTGCCGCTTGAGAAGGTGCGCGTGGTCACCGGCGACACCGAAACCACGCCCTACGGCGGCGGGACCTGGGCGTCGCGCGGCGCCGGCATCGCCGGCGAGGCGGCGCTGCAGGCGGGACGGGCCCTGCGCGGCAACATCCTTGCCGTCGCCGCGGCGATGCTGCAGGCCGAGGCGGACACGCTCGACATCCGCAACGCCGCCGTGGTGGATACGGATTCGGGATCAGAGCGAATCACCCTCGCCGATCTCGGCAAGACCGTGTATTTCCGCGGCAACGAGCTGCCGGACGGTGTCAGCCCCGAACTGGTGGCAACCCGCCACTATTCGCCGCGGCAGTATCCGTTCGCCTTCACCAACGGTGTGCAGGCGTGCTGGCTGGAGGTCGACCCCGACAGCGGTTTCGTGCAGCTGCTGGATTTCTGGGTGGTCGAGGATTGCGGCACGGTGATCAACCCCCAGCTCGTCGACGAGCAGATCCGCGGCGGCGTCGTGCAGGGCATCGGCGCCGCGCTGTACGAACACTGCCTCTATGACGACCAGGGCAACATGCGCAACGCCACGATGGCCGACTACCTGGTTCCGATGGCGACGGAAATGCCGGACATCACGATCGAGCACCTCGAAACCCCGACCGCGGAGTCGGTGCTGGGCGCCAAGGGGGTGGGCGAGGCCGGCACCGCCGGCGCGCCGGCCGCCGTGTTCAACGCGATCAACGATGCCATCGGCGTGCTGGGCGGCAAGATCACGGCGATTCCGGCGACGCCCGAATCGATCCTCAAGGCGCTCGGGAAGGTCTGACGCGACTTTCGCTGCAGGGCCTGAAACACGGGTAGTCGCGCCACGACCCCGAGTTGCTCCCGCCCTGCACTGCGTAGCCGACGTATTGACCTGCATCACGGCGCGCCGCCGTTTCCCTGGCGTATGACTTGGCTATCAACGCGAGGGGCGGTCATCCATGGCAAAACCTGTTGTCGTCATCCAGGGGCATCCCGATCCGGCCGGCGGCCATCTGTGCCACGCGCTGGCCGACGCCTATGCGGCGGGCGCCGCCACGGGCGGGCACACGCTGGAACGCATCGAAGTGGCGCAGCTCGATTTTCCGATCCTCCGGTCGGCGGCCGAGTTCGAGTCGGGTACGGTGGCGCCGGATATCAAATCGGCGCAGGACGCGATCATGCGCGCCGACCATCTGATCCTGTTGTATCCCATGTGGCTCGGCACCATGCCGGCGCTTTTCAAGGCCTTCCTCGAGCAGTGTTTCCGGCCCGGCTTCGCGTTGGGTACCGACGGCAGGTGGGACGAGCTGCTCGCCGGCAAGAGCGCGCGCATCGTCGTCACCATGGGCATGCCGGCGCTGTTCTATCGCTGGTATTACGGCGCCCACAGCCTGAAGAGCCTCGAGCGCAATATCCTCGGTTTCGTCGGCATCGCCCCGATCCGCGAAAGCCTGTTCGGCGGGGTCGAGGCGGTCAGCGACGCAAAACGCGCCAAGTGGCTCAAAAAAATGGAGGCGCTGGGCCGCAAGGGCGAGTGAGCCCGCCGCCCGATTCCCTCACAACCCCCTGATCCATCGTGGCCGCAGCGGCTGCGCGCCGGTGCGGGCGGCGGCGACGATGGCGAGGAGCGCGTCCCTGTCCCTGGGCAGGTTGCCGGCCAGCGGCAGGCAATTGCTGGCGTGGTTGGAGCGGAAGATCACCGGGCGCGGCGGGTCGAGGAGGCCCAGGAGCCGTTCCTGCTCGGCGAGGATGCCCTCGTCGTCCTGGAATTCGAAGCCGGGCGCCTGCGCCGCCATGAACCGGGCATAGACGGCCGGCTCCAGGTCGAGCTGCAGGGTCGACAGAAAGGTCGGCGGCTCCCGGTTCACCAGTTCGGCCGTGCCTTCGATATGCTCCTGCCAGTTCGTGCGTCCGCCAAGCCCCAGGATCACCGTGGCCGAGACCCTCAGCCCGGCCTCCCGCGCGCGGCCCAGCGCCTTTGCGACGCTGTCCTGCGAGGCGCCCTTCCTGATCCGTTTCAGGACCGAAGTCGCGCCGGATTCGATGCCGAGATAGACCAGATTCAGCTTCTTCCCGCGCAGCGCCGCCATCTCCTCGATGCTCTTCTCGTTGAGGTTCTTCGGCGTCGCATAGGCCGATACGCGGGCAAGGTTCGGCAGCCGCACCGCGAGGTAATCGAGGATTTCGAGAAGCTGCTCCGTCGGCAGGGTCATGGCGTCGCCGTCGGCCAGGAACACCCGGTGCGCATGCGGCCAGTCGCGCGCGCCGGCGTCGATGTCGGCGAAAACGTCGGCCAGCGGCCGGGCCCGGTAGTCCTTCGTGAAATACATCGAACAGAAGGTGCAGTGATTGAACGAACAGCCGACCGTCGCCTGGACGATCAGATTGTTGCCCTCGCTGGGCGGCCGGTACAGCGGCATGTCGTAGAGGATGGTCATGGGTCTCTGTTTAGCAGGTAGTGCCGGCTTTCCGAAAGGGGTCACAGCCGCACTTGGCACTGGCGGCCAATCGAATATGTTGCCGCTGCTGCGTGAGGGCGGCCAAGGGATCCGATCCGAACAGACGATAAAAGGTTGTATTGCGTGCGGGTCGTGGCATGCTCCGGGTTCAATCCGATTCGAAGGACAGGGGGGTTACAATGCAGAGTGTCAGCGAGGCCGGATCGGCCCTCCGTGAGGCGGTCAAGGAAAGCGTGCGCAGGAACGCGTGGCTCTTCATCATCCAGGGTGTCTTGATGACGGTCGCCGGCATTGCCGCGATCGCCTACCCGCTGATGACATCCGTTGCCGTCATCGTGTTCCTCGGCTGGATGTTGATCGTCGTCGGCGTGGTCCAGGGATTCAGCCTGATCACCGCGCGGGAGGCGCCGCATTTCTGGATGCAGCTCGTCTCCGTCGCGCTGGCCTGCATCATCGGCGCGATGATGGTGTCGCGCCCGGAGGCGGGATTGCTGGCGCTCACCTTGCTGGTCGTCGTTTATTTCATGGTCGAGGGCATCTCCAAGATCGTGCTGGCGCTGACCATACGGCCGCTGCCCAACTGGGGCTGGGTGCTGGCAAGCGGGATTCTGGGCGTGGCGCTGTCGTTCTACCTGTGGGCCGACATGCCGGTCACCGCGGCCTGGCTTCTGGGCTTGCTGCTCGGCATCAACCTGATCAGCGAGGGCGTTTCGCTCGTCGTGCTGGCGTGGCAGGCCCGCTCGGCGGCCTGAACGCCTGACCCCGGTTGCCGGGCCGCAAAGGTCGTTCGGCCCGGCGGTTGCCGTCACCTGTTTTCGGGCAGCCGGTGGCGCCGGAAGAAATCCAGTATCGCACGGTTGGCGCTCCAGCCGCTGACCGCCGGGCCGATGACGCCCTCGCGGAAATAGGCCCAGCCGCCGGGCCAGACATGGCCGCCGCCCTCCATGCGCAGCAGCACGATCTCGGCGCCATCGCGGCAACCAGCCCAGCGTATCCGCACGGACTCGACCCCGTCTTCCCGGGCGAAGATCTCCGGCTCGCCCGCCGGGCCGCAGCCGTCGATCGCCGCCCAGATCCGCATGCTTTCGTCGACCGCGATCTTCGCCGTGTCGTCGCGCTGGGCGCAGGCCGCCTTGCCACCCTCGTAGCGCCAGCACGGATCGGCGGTGCCGTGGATCTGCAGCACCGGCACCGGGCGCGACGGGGCGCACACGGCGGTGGTGGCGAACTGGTTGGCGCCGCCGACCGGTGCGATGGCGGCGATGCGGTCGGCCATCTCGCAGGCGAGGCGATGGCTCATCGCGCCACCGTTCGACAGCCCGGTGGCGTAAATGCGGGCCGGGTCGATGGCGACCCAGCGGGCAAGGTCGTCGAGCAGCGCCTGGAAATAGGCGATGTCGTCGACCCCGTCCTTGCAAGCGCGTCCGCTGACGCATTGCCAGTCCCCGGTGCCGCCGCCGGCATTCCAGGTGCGCATGCGCGGCACCAGCCGCGACCCGGTGCCGTTCGGATAGACGACGGCGATGCCTTCGCGACCGGCCATTGCGTGCAGGCAGTCCGGGCTGTCGACATCGCCGCCGGGACACGATGTCCGCGCCGCCCCGTGCGAACGGCCGCCGCCGCCATGGATCGCCAGCACCACCGGCACCGGCCGCGCCGGGTCGTAACCGGCCGGCAGGTGGATGTCGTAAGGCCGGCGGTCGAAGCCGGGCACCGCGCAGGTCAGTGCCGCGCCCGGCTGTGCATTCGCCGGCGCGCATGCCTGCGGCTTCGCCGCGACACCGCCGGAGAGCGCGAGCGTCACGATCGCGATGGAGACGAACGGGGCGGCCCGCGGGGTCACGCGGCTGCGCGCACGTGAAAGCCGCAGGTTCGACGCCGTCGGTACAAGGTCGGAAGGCATGCGTTACCCGCCGATCTTTCGTTCCAGGTCCGCGATCCGCCGGCCCCAGC
>CAMYKU010000035.1 GCA_947259105.1 uncultured Alphaproteobacteria bacterium | reverse complement strand
GCCGGTTGCAATATACGCGAGCCACATCCCCTCGAATGCAATGTATTCCGCGGTCACCGCCGGGGCGCCGCGGCGCGGCACGTCGTATTCGGCGATGAGGCGCCCCGAGAGGTCGTAGAGGTAATGCGTCGTCGCCTTGCCGGCGGTCTTGGCGACGCGTTGCCCCAGGGCATTGTGCAGGTACTCGCCGACCGCCTTGTTGCCGGAGTTGACCGCCACCAGCCGGTCGCTCGCATCGTACGCCATCGTGTGGTCGACATTGGCGACCGTGCCCGATGCCGCATCTTCGGTGCGGTTACCGCTGTCGCCGTGGGAAAGCGTGCGGGTCTGGATCGGCGCCCCGCCGGAGGTCCCCAGCGTCGACAGCAGTTGGTTGCTCGCAAGGTCGTAAGCATAGGCCTCGGTGCCGGTCAGCGTCGGCGAGACCAGGCTGCGCTCCGTGCGGTTGCCGACGGCGTCGTAGCCGAAGCCGGTCGACTGCGTCACCGCGCCGCCGATCACCTCCTCCGCCGCGACCAATCGGTGCAGTTCGTCATAGCCGAAGGTCCGCCCGCGCGGCCCGCCGCCGGCGTCCGTTATCCCGGTGATGTTGCCGGCGAGGTCGAAAGAGTGGTCGAGATCGAGCACCGGCGCCAAGCCGGCGAAGGTGTCGATGGCGGTGAGGCGCCCGTCGAGGTCATACGTGTTGGCCAGCGCTACGCCGTTGCCGTAGTCCATTGCGTTCACCGCGCCGAACGGCTCGTAGCCGATATTGGCGGCCAGCGCTTCGGGCGTGGCGAGCTCGCTCTCCCGCGTCGTGACGCCCGAGACGCGCCCAATTGAATCACGGGAATAGTCGACGATACGGCCCGAGGGATAGGTCATCTGCACCAGCCGGTCGTTGAGGTCGTAGGCGTACTCGGTGACATAGGTGTAGGTTGCGATGACCGTCTCGACCCGCACGGTGTTGCCGCGCGCATCGTACCGGTAGGACGTGCTGCCGGAATCGTCCGTCACGTTGGCCAGCCGCCCGATGCCGTAATGGCCGGGCGTCGCGTCGTCGTATGTGTAGGCGACGTTCTCCGCCGGGCTCACTGGGAAGGTCATGGCCGTCACGCGGCCCAGCGCGTCGTACGTCCAGTCCGTCACCACCCCGCGCGCGTCGGTGCGGCGGGTGCGGTTGCCGCCTGTATCGTATTCGAAGACCGTGGCGCCGGTGTCCGGGCTCGACTGCTGGATCACCTCGCCGAAGCCGTTGTGGACATAGCTCGTCACCAGCCCGCGCTGGTCGGTCGCCGTCTCCTGGTTGCCCGCCGCGTCGTATGTGTAGCCGGCCGTGTTGGTCAGCGCGTCGGTCACCGTGATCAGGCGGTTCAGCGCGTCGAAGGCGCTACCGGTTACGTTCGACAGCGGGTCGGTGACGCCGATCGTATTGCCGTTGGCGTCGTAGGCATACGCCGTCTCCTCGCCCGCATAGGCGCCGATCGATTTCAACATTTGCCCGAGGTCGTCGAAGGTCGCCGAGGCCTGGCGCACGATCGTCGCATCGGCGGCCTTCACCGTCTGCGACGTGCGGTTGCTCATTAAATCGTAGCCGTATTCGATGCGCTCGCCGAGGTCGTTCCGGATCGCCGTCAGCCGGTCGGCGGTATCGTACTCGTAACTCAGCGTGGAGCCGTCCGGCAGGGTCATGCCGGTCATCTGCCCGGCATCGTCATAGGCGAACTGCGTGACCGCCGGGGTGCCGCCGGCGCCGGAATCCAAGGTCCGGGTCCGCAATCGCCCGCGCGCATCGTACGCCAGCGTCGTCTCGACGCCGTTGGCGTCCAGTGTCGTCAGCGGCCGGCCGGAATTATCGTGCGCCGTGATCTGCGTCACGTGGCCGAGGGCGTTGGTCACCGAGACGAGGTCCCCCGTTACCGGGTCGTAGGCGTAGGTCGTCACATCGGTCACGTCGGTGCGCGGCCCGTCAACCGTCTCGACCAGGCCTTGCGTGTTGTAGGTGTAAGTCCAGGTCCGGGTCTGCCCGGCGGTGCTGTAGGGCACGGAATGCGTCGTCGTGTCGGTCACCGTGCGGGTGTGCAGCAACCCGTCCGGGTAATACGTCATGTCGGTCGTGCGCTCGGACGCGGCGATCTGTTTCGGCAGCCGGTAAGCGGGATCCCACACGGTCGTCGTGGTGCGCGAATCGGGCGTGCCGAAGCCCTCGGTGCGGCTGGTCTGCAGGCCGCGGGCGTCGTGCGCGTACGTGGTGACGTTGCCGTTCCAGTCCGTCACCCGGTTGACGAACACGTTGGCGTCGTAGGCGAAGGTCATGGCGGCGGCGGGCGAATCCGTGCTGGCCAGCCGGTCGATCCGGGTGACGCGGGGCAGCAGGCCGATGGTCGTGAACGTGTATTTGAACTGCTTGCCGAGCGCGTTCGTCACCGTCCTGGTGTTGGAAGTGTCATAAGTCAACGTAAACGCGTCCACGCCGTCGGCATGTTCGCTGTAATTGGCGGTGCCCGCGATGATGTTGTAGCGCCAGGTCGCGGTGCGCTGGCCGGTCTCGTCGGTGATGCCGGTCAGCCCATAGCGGTAGAAACCGTCCGCGTATTCATAGGTAACCGCGGGGTTGTTCGCGCGCGTGTTCCAGGCCTCGCCGTAGCGTGCCTCGCCCTTGGTGATCCGGACCTCGTCGATCCAGCCGTCGTGCGATCTCCCGAGATACAGGACCCCGGTCGAATCGTGGAACGCCGCCGTCACCACCGTGTCGATCAACACGGTGCCATCGACATAGAGGCGCAACCGGTTGTCCGCGTCCCGGTCCACGGCCATGTGGTGCCAGGCGCCGACGGTCGGGGTCCAGGGCGCCGAAAGAATGACGAAGGTGTTCAGCGTGCCGTCGGTCGAGTAAAAGAAGCGAATCTGCCCGTTGGCCTGGTCCCAGTCGAACCCCCAGGACCGTTGGTCGATGGCCGAGTCCCATTGCAGGAACAGACCCCGGTTGCCCGTGATCGACGCGAACCGCACCCGGGCCTCGGCGGTGAACTGGCCGGCGCCGAACTCCCAGTCGGTGCTGTCCGGTGCGGAAACGTATGTCGCGTCGGTGCCGTCGAACAGCGCCGAGGCGCCGCCCAGGTAACTCTGATCGGTGTCGATCTGCGCCGTGCCGGCGAAGGTCAGCGGATGCGCGGAGGCGCTCTCGTCGGTCGCCGTCGTGGCGCCGTCGGGGCCGTCGAGATGGGTGTACAGCACGTCGTTCGCGCCGACCGGGGTGTCGGCTATGTCGAGCGGCAGGTCGTCGTCGTCGGGATAAACGACCCGGTCCAGTTTCCAGGGCTCCGTATTCAAACTGTTTATGCCCCCGTATTCGTAAATGTAATCGCGCCCGTCCGGGTCGACCATGCGTGTCAGGCGCCAGCCGACGGCGCCGCCGTAATTGGTGTGATAGAGTTTCAGGGTGCGGCCGTGGCTGTCGGAGATGGCCCACACGCCGGGCACGCCGTTGACCGCAAAATCGAATGTCCGGGTATACCCGTTCTTCTTTACGATCGACTGAAGCTGGCCCGCCGAATTGTAAGTCTCGACCGTATCGTCCGGCCGCGTGTAGCTCCAGCCGGTGGCGGTCTTCGCAAAGCGCCCGACGATGCCGCCCTTTTCCGGATACCACGGATTGTTGCCGTCGGCGCTGAGGAATTTCTCGATGCGCCCGTTCGGGCGGTGCGCCCAAACCCCGGTCGTGGAATATACGTGCAGACTGGCATTGAAATTGTGCCGCCAGCCCCAGCCCATAGCGTTCCTGACCCAACTCCGGCTGTTATAGTATCGGGTGAACGCCAGCGCGTCCGGCCCCGAAGAGCGGTAGTCGGTGACGACCTCGAAATTGTTGCCGTTGGACAGCGTGATCGGATTGCCCCCCGCCGCTCCGCCCCCGCCGCCGACCGGACCGCCGGGCGCACCCGGACCCGTCGGGGTCGGCGTGCCGGCCCCGCAATCGGGGCACGGCCCGAAATCCTCCGGCTCCTCCCATGGCTGGCAGCCGCTCGCGTGGCCGGCGTTGTACAGCTCGCCGGGGTCGCAAAAGGCCCTGGTGGGTTCCGGGCTGTAGACACTCCAGGCCCCGGTCCAGTGACATTGGGCGCTGTTTGTCCCGGTGATCTCGATCGCGCTCAACTGGTATGGGCGGCCCGCCGCGCGGAATCTTGCAAGCGCATCGCAGGCTGCCTCGAGCGACGGTGCTCTGCTGTTCACGCAACCGCCAGCATTCAGGAAACAGGACCACTCGGCCCGGGCCGTACCGCTGCCGGCGATGCCGCCGCCATAGCCGAGGAGGGCGGCGAGGAGGATGAACGGCAGGGCGCGGCGGGCGATGGTGACGGCGATGGTTGTGAAACGGCGAACACCGGCGGCGTGCATGGCAAGGTCCTTCCCTGTTGCCACGGCGCCGCGCGGGCGGTGCCGCGGATCGTCATTATGCGTTCCGGGAAGACTGCAACCCGAACGGGCAGGTCGTCAACCGGGAAAATTAACCATACTGTCGCATTGTACTTTGGTATTCGGGTGTTATTTCCTGTTTTCAGTATCTTATGGAATCACCGAAGGGCGCCACCCTGCGACTTTAAGCCGAAAGATACCGTTCGCCCGCACGATTCCGCTTGACAAATCCGAAGCCCGCGCCCTGCCTCCCCCGGTTGTACGGAATACCGGATACCAAAGTATCTGCCGCGCGCCGGCGGGCTCCGGATGGCGGGCTTTGCGCGGATGCCTTTTCATCCCGGCGACGCCGGTCTCCCACCCCCTCCCCGGCCCTCCCCCATCGAGGGGGAGGGGGAATTTCCGGACGAAATCAAGCCCTCCCCCTCGATGGGGGAGGGTTGGGTGGGGGTGGGACACGGTGCGTCGCGAGTCGGAACTGCTCCCCTGAAACCCGCAGAAAACCCCGGTGCATGGGGTTGTTTCGCACGATTGACCGGTTCCGCCGCCGGCTCCGCCCCCCGCCTTACCCCTCGCGCAGGAAGCGGACGAAGTCGCCGAGGCCGACCTGGCGTTCGCGGCGCAGCCGCTCGGCGGTCAGGATCGCCTGGACCTCGGCGACGCTGCCGGCGATCTCGCGGTTGACGACGATGTAGTCGTATTCCGGCCAGTGGCTCATCTCGTCGGACGCCTGGGCCATGCGCCGGGCGACGACCTCGGCGCTGTCCTGGGCGCGCGATTTGAGGCGGCGTTCCAGCTCCGGCACCGACGGCGGCAGGATGAACACCGAGACGAGGTCCGCGCGGGCCGCCTCGCGCAGCTGTTGCGTGCCCTGCCAGTCGATGTCGAACAGCACGTCGCGCCCGGCCGCCAGCGCCTCCTCGACCGGCTTCCGCGGCGTGCCGTAGAGGTGCCCGAAGACCGTCGCGTGCTCGAGCAGCTCCCGGCGGTTGGCCATCAGGTGGAAATCCTCTTCGGCGGTGAAGAAATAGTCCCGCCCCTCGACCTCGCCCGGCCGCTTGGGGCGGGTGGTCGCGGACACCGACATGTGGAGGTTGGCGTCGCGGGAGAGGATCTCGCGCGAGATCGTGGTCTTGCCGGCGCCCGACGGCGAGGACAGCACCAGCATCAGGCCCCGCCTGCTGATCTCGTGGGGATCGTCCGCCGTCATCGCCTGTCCGCCCGCGCCCGCCGCCTACTCGATGTTCAGCGCCTGTTCGCGGAACTGGTCGATCGCCGCCTTCATGCCGAGGCCGATCTGGGTCAGTTCCACGTCGCCGGACTTCGAGCACAGCGTGTTGGCCTCGCGGTTGAACTCCTGGCACAGGAAATCGAGCCGCCGGCCGACCGCGCCGCCCTCGTCCAGCAGGTCGCGCGCCGCCCCCACATGCGCCTTCAGCCGGTCCAGCTCCTCGCGGATGTCGCCCTTGACCGCCAGCACCGCGGCCTCCTGCGCGAGGCGCTCCTCCGGCAGGGCGGGGCTGATGTCCAGCAGCTCGGCGATCTGCTGCTCCAGGCGCTCGCGGATCGCCTCGGCCCGCACCGCGCCCGCCGATTCGGCCGCCTCGCACAGCGAGGTCATCTCGTCCAGGCGCTCGCGCAGCACGGCCTCGAGCTTCGCGCCTTCGGCCTGCCGCACCGCGACCAGCGCCTCCAGCACGGCGTCGAGCGACGCCGCAATGGCCTTAAGACGCGCCTCCGCCTCGTCCGGGTCGACGTCCGCCTCCGCCGGCTCGACGACGCCGCGCACCGCCAGCAGCGTGTCGAGGCGCGGGGCCTCCGCGGCCAGCCGCGTGTCGCGCGCCCGCTCCGCCGCGACGTCGAGCAGCCGGTCGAGCAGGTCGCGGTTGACCCGGTACGCGCTGCCGGCGGCCGTCCGGTTCAGGGTCAGCGACACCGACACCGAGCCGCGCTTGAGGATCTTCCCCGCGGCCTCGCGGATAACAGCCTCCAGCGACTCGCAGCCGGACGGCAGCCGGACCCGCAGATCGAGGCCGCGGCTGTTGACGCTGCGCATCTCCCAGGTCCATTCGACCGCGCCATGCTGGCCGGCGGCCCCGGTGAATCCGGTCATCGATGATACGGGCAAGGGCGGAATCCTGATGTCGTGGTCGTCTGGGGGCGCACTCTATCTTGCGCGACCGCGGCGAACAAGCCGCGACGCGGCCGGATGGCGGAACCGGGTATCGCCGGGACGCCTTGCGGCGACGGGGACGGCGCGCCGGCCGGGGCTCAGCCGTTGCGGCGGTCGACGATCGGGGTCAGCTCGCGGAAGATGCAGTCGTTCAGCGCATCGCGCGTGAACGCCGTGCTTTCGCAGCGCACCAGCCCGCTGTTCAGCAGGAGTTCGGCGTTCGGGTCGGCGGGGACGATCTTCTTGTCGCCGCGCACCGTCAGGCAGGCGAAATGAACGTAGGCGCCGAGGGTGAGGGCCGCATGGCTGTCCTCCAGCCGGTACACCAGGCGCCCGTAGACCTGGCCGCTGAAGGCCAGCCGGTTGTCGAGCGGCAGCTGCTTTTCGGCCGCGATGCGCCGCACCGAATTGCCGATCGCCTGCTGCAGCGGCTCGCCGCGCCGCCGCGCCTCTCCGATGTACTCGCCCATCCGCCACATCGCCGCGCAGTAGCGGACCACGTCGCCGTCGAACAGCGACTCGACGTCGATTCCCGGGTCGATATCGGGCGGCATCGCGATCGCCAGATCGGTGTCAGGGTCGACGGCGCTTCCGGCGTTTCCGGCGCCGGCGTCCGTGCCGGACAGGGATCCGTCGGCGGCATCCGCAGGCGGCGAACCCGGCTCGGACATCCCACCGGAAGACGCGGCCGATGCGTCCACGCCGGGCGGCAGGACGGTCCCCGCGCCACCCGCCGCCGGGTCGGCATCGGCGGATTGGCCGCCGCCGGACTGTGGATCGGGCACGGCGTTCGATGCATCCGCGGCATCGGCCGAGCCGTCGGACGCCAATGCTGATCCAGACCCGGTCCGGGTCGTGGCGCCGCTCTGTTCCGGTATCTTCGCACCGCCGCCGGGCTGGCTGCCCGCGCCCGTCGCGGCCCCGCCGGCCTGGGCCACCGCCGTGCCGGTGGATTGCGTCTTGCGGGGCGGCTCGGGGCGCATGCGCGGGATCGCGGGCAGGCCGGCGGACGGCGCCGGCCGTGCGGCCGCCGCGGAGCCGGGCGCCGGGCCGCTGCCGTCCCGCACCGCCGTTTCCGTGCCGTCCGTGGAGATGCAGGCGGCCAGCAACAGAAAGACAAGTGGCGCCGATCGGGTGCCCATCGGAGTATCCCTTCGCGCGGTGCCGCCGACGAGGCGCCGGCACCGTCAGGTGTCGCCCCGATTGTGGCCGCAAGACGCTAACCATCGATTAACGATAGGGATATTCCGGACTTGCCGGACGCGCGCGAACCGGTATGGTTGCGGCCATGGACGATCCGAAATCGATCCTCATCACGGGCGCCTCCAGCGGCATCGGCGCGGCGCTGGCGCAGGTTTACGCCGCGCCCGGCGTGAAGCTCGCCCTGGGCGGGCGCGACGCCGGGCGGCTGGGCCGGGTCGCCGCCGATTGCCGCACCTGCGGCGCGGTTGTCGGCGCGGCGAGCGTCGATGTGACCGACGCCGAGGCGACGGCGCGCTGGATCGCGGCCGCGGACGAAGCCAGTCCGCTCGATCTCGTCATCGCCAATGCGGGCATCTCCGGCGGCACCTTCGGGGGCGGCGAGTCGCGGGAACAGGCGGCGGCGATCCTGGCGACCAATGTGGACGGGGTCATCCACACCGTGCACCCGGCCGCCGAGCGCATGCGCACCCGCAAGCGCGGACAGATCGCCATCATGAGTTCCCTGGCCGGGTTCCGGGGCATGCCGGGCGCCCCGGCCTACAGCGCCAGCAAGGCCGCATCCCGCAGCTATGGCGAGGCCCTGCGCGGCAACCTGCACCGGCATAACGTCGGCGTGACGGTAATCTGTCCGGGATTCATCCGCACGCCGATGACCGACGCGAACGGGTTTCGCATGCCGATGCTGATGGAGGCGGACCGCGCCGCCCGCCTCATACAGCGCGGCCTTGCACGCAACAGGGCGCGGATTGCCTTCCCCTTCAGGCTCTATGCGCTCGCCTGGCTGCTCGGCGCCCTGCCGCCGTCCTGGACCGATCCCGTGTTCCGCCGCATGCCGGAGAAACGCTGACGGCCGGGACCGCGCCGGCACCCCGCCGGAACCGTGGGTCTGGCCTGCAGGAATCGCAGGACTCGGCGTCTGAAATCTGCTTAGTGTTTTTCCCGACGTAATCACAACTACCCACCGGCGGGCCGGAGAGCGGCGCGATGCGCAGCATCCATATTGCGAGTTGGATCGATTCGGTCGGCCGCCCGACAGCGGCGACCTTCGTCATCCTGTTCTCGCTGACCGGTTTTGTCCGCGCCCTGCTGATCACCGTGGTTCCGCTCAGCGCGCATGCGTTCCTCGGCGACGCGCAGCTCGTCAGCGTGCTGTTTTTCGCGGTCAGCCTGGCCGGCCTGCTCGGCAGCCTGGCGATCCCGTCCCTGGTCCACGGAATCGGCCGCCGCTACGTGTTCTCGACGGGAATCACCCTGTCGGTCGCGGCCGCGGCCCTGATGTCGATCGGGACGATGGGCTGGTTCATCGCCGGCATGCTCGCCAATGCACTGTCCATCGCGGCGCTGGAGGTCGCGCTCAACCTTTACATCATGGACCACATTCCGCGGCGGCAGCTGGGCCGGTTCGAGCCGATGCGGGTATTTTTTGCGGCCGGCATGTGGACCATCGGCCCCTGGCTCGGCGTGTGGCTGCACGCCAATGCCGGGCCGGAAGCACCGTTCGCGCTGGCCAGCGCGACATCGGTGCTGACCATCATCTATTTCCTGTATCTGCGCCTGACCGAGAATCCCGCCGTCGCGACGGCCAGGAAACCGCCCCCGAATCCGCTGAAATATCTCGTCCGGTTCTTCGCGCAGCCGCGGCTGCGCCTGGCCTGGGGTCTTGCTGTCGGCCGCTCGGCCTGGTGGTCGATGTATTTCATCTATGCGCCGATCCATGTGGTGAATTCGGGGCTCGGCGCGGTCTGGGCAGGCGCAATCGTGTCGTTCGGCACCGCCAGCTTCTTCCTGGTGCCAATCTGGAGCCGGATCGGCCGGCGCCACGGGCTGCGCCGGCTGCTGATCTGGGGCTATCTCGCGGCCGGCCTGACGAGCATCGGCGTCGCGCTCAGCGCGGGCCCCATCAGTGTCGCGGTGTTGATCCTGGCGGCCGCCATGGCCGGCATCATCGACGCGGCCGGCAACGTCCCGTTCCTGCGCGCCGTCCATCCGCACGAGCGGCCGGAAATGACGACCGTCTACAACAGTTTCCGCGGGGTCTCGCAGACCGTGCCGCCGGGCATATTCGCCCTGCTTCTCAAGGCCTTCGAGTTGCCGGCGGTGTTCGTTGCCGGCGGCGCCGCGATGGCCGGCCTGGCCTGGCTGTGCCGCTACCTGCCGCGCCGGCTGTAGATCGCGCGCTGCCGATCACACCAAGTTGATTCCCGGGGCCCGCGGAACCGCTATATCCTCACCGCCGTCATGAGGGAATTGATGATTCTCGGGCTGCTGGCCGCCGGCGTCGGGCTGCTGTCGGTTGTCGTTGCGCCGACAGGGCCGACACGCGCGCTGCGCGTCGATACGGCCGCGGCGGCGGAGGCCGCCGGACCGCCGCCGACCGTGATCGAACTGTTCACCTCGCAGGGCTGTTCGTCCTGCCCGCCGGCGGACGAACTGCTCTACGAAATGGCCGGAAGCGACGAGGTTGTGGCGATTTCCTGGCACGTGACCTACTGGGACTATATCGGCTGGAAGGATCCGTTCGCGACCGGCTGGAGTACGGACCGGCAGACCGGATACCAGGGAAAGTTCGACCGCGGGTATGTCTACACGCCGCAAATGGTCATCGACGGCCGACACGATGTCGTCGGATCCCGCCGCGGCGAAGTGCAACGCATCGTGTCGGCCAGCCGAGAAGACGCGCCGCAGCGCATCCAGGTGCGCCTTGGCCGCGACGCCGCAGCCGGGGAACTCCTCGTTACCTTCACGCCGCGGCGGCTGGAGCGCAGCCTCGAAATCTGGCTCGTCGGTTACAGCGGCGTCCACGAAACCAAAGTGTCGCGCGGCGAAAACCGCGGTGCGACGCTGCGCAACACCCACATCGCCCGGACCATCAATCGCGTGGGAAGCTGGGACGGCGCCGGCGGGACCATACGGGTTCCCCTGCCCGCCCATGACGATGTCGCCGGCTTCGCCGTCCTGCTGCAGGAGCCGGGACAGGGCGCCATCCGCGGCGCCGCGAAGCTCGACCTTACGTCGTAGGGCAGTAAGCACATGTTGCGTTCGGGCGCGCTGTCGAGACTGCACGGCCGGATCATATTGTCCGTCTCCGAAATCCAAGCGATCGACGAGTCCGTTACCGCCGGAAGACAGACCATGGTGTCCGGATCAGCGCCCGCCGCAGGCGGGTTTTCCGGTTAATCCCCCTTGCGTTTGCGTCGCTTGTTGGGGAACAGCGCCTGGGTCGATTGTCCGACGAGCTCCGCAAAGATCGGGTCGTCGGGCCCCGCCGCGGCGTCGATATCGCCGCGCACTTGCGTCAGGCCCTGATCCGAACGGCAGAATACCGCGACGAGTGCCACCGCCGTTCCCTCACCGGCCGCCGTCGGGAGCGATGGGGGATCGCCCTGGCATACCTTGTCGCCAACGAGATTGTTCGGCGGATTGAACACCATCACGACCCGGTATTCCTTACGCGCGCTCGGTCCGGGACTGGTCGCAAAATTCGTCTTTTGGCTCGGGCTACGTCCCTGCATGGCGTCCGTCACCGCCCGCTCGAAAGCGGCCTGATCCCCGCCGAAGGGGTTGCCGACGACGACGACGCGCAGGTCGCGTCCGCCGGCCGCGTAGCCGAACTCGCCGGCATTGTATGAACCGCTCATCGTCTGTCCCCGCAACCGGACCACCTGATCGCCGCAAGCTGCCAGGGCCGCCAGGAGGACACCCGCCAAAATGATACGCCACAGCATGAATCCCTCCGCGGTGCATTCGGTGACATGGTGCGAATACGCGATAAATGATAGCGGACCGGAACCGACAGCGATATTGGACCTTGGTCCAATGCCGGCGGCGACGGCGAGACGCTGTGCAGTTTCCCGAAAACCGTTGAGAGCCTGTTGCCGGCCCCGGCGCACGATCAGCGGCATGGTGTAAACATTGCCCGCGGAAGCGCGTTGGCGGTTATCGCTATCTGTTGGCTCAATTGCGCGCGGACGCTACCGCACGTAGGACGCGCCGTTCACGTCGAACGTCGCGCCGGTCAGGTGCCTTGCATGGTCGGAACACAGAAAGGCCGTCAGCGCGCCGATCTCGTCCGCATCCGCCATTTCCCCCAGCGGGATCTCGGCGACGACTGCGGCGGCCTCTGCCGCGTCGACGTTTTCGGAGACCATCTCGGTGGCAACGAAACCCGGCGCGATGCCGAACGCGAGCACCCCGTCCTTCCCATAGCCGCGCGCGATCGTCTTGGTCAGTGCGACCAGCCCGCCCTTGGAGGCCCCGTACGGCATCTGCTCCGGCACTTCGCCGCGAAACGCCGCGCGGCTGGAGACGTTGACGATCCTGCCGCCGCCCTGCGCCCGGAAGTCGTTGATGGCGTGACGGCACAACTCGGCCGGGCTGATCAGGTTGACCTGCAGCACCCTGTTCCAACCCGCGCGCCACGCCTCGAGCTCCATGTCCAGCGGCGCCGCCTCGAAGATCCCGGCGTTGTTGACCAGCGCGTCGATCGGCCCGGCCGCCGCCGTGGCGTCGGCCCAGATCCGCGCGGCGCTGTCGGGTTCGGCGAGATCGGCCTGCACCAGATGGCACCGTCCCTTGGGCAGTTCGTCCTGCACCGCCCGCGCCGCCGCCGCGCTATGACCGTAATGCAGCACCACGGTCGCGCCGGCGCCACCCAGCGCCCGCACGATCGCCGCGCCGATCCCCCGCGACCCGCCGGTCACCAGGACGGTCTTGCCTTCCAGATTGATCATCCGAAGCTCCCTGCCACGATCAAGGCCGCAAGTTTAACCACAGAGATACAGAGACACAGAGAGAATCAGTTCCTCTGAGGCCGTGAAGGGCGTGTCGTCCGTGTGGACGACTGAGAAACCCTCGGGCGGTCTGGTATCGGTCTTCGGGTCGCTCATGGTCTGCCCTCCCTTTGCCACGAAGGTTACACGCTACCTTGGCCCGACGGGACCTCTCGCGAAACGGCTGCGGCGCGATGCTTTTCTTGACACCGCCGCCTCACCGGCTATCACTGTCGCGCCGTCTGCGGCGGCGGCCCTGACGCGACCCGCATCGAGGAACCCTCCCCCATGAGCATGGCATTCGTATTTCCCGGCCAGGGATCGCAGGAGGTCGGCATGGGCAGGGCTCTGGCCGACGCCTTTCCCGCGGCCCGCGAGGTGTTCGGGGAGGTCGATGAGGCGCTGGGCCAGAACCTCTCGAAGCTGATGTTCGAGGGACCGGACGACGATTTGCGCCTGACCGAAAATGCCCAGCCCGCGCTGATGGCCGTTTCGATGGCTGTCATGCGTGTCCTCGCAGCGGAAGGCGGGTTTTCCCTGGAGGGCAAGGTTACGTTCGTCGCCGGCCATTCGCTGGGCGAGTATTCTGCGCTGGCCGCGGCGGGGGCGTTCGCACTGGCCGATACGGCGCGGCTTCTGAAGACCCGTGGCCAGGCGATGCAGCAGGCGGTGCCGGTGGGCGAAGGGGCTATGGCGGCGCTGCTGGGACTCGAGCTGGACGATGCCCGCGCCGTGGCCGCGGCGGCGGCCGGCAGCGACGTCTGCACCGTCGCCAACGACAATTCGCCGGGCCAGGTGGTGGTCAGCGGCCATACCGCGGCCGTGGAACGCGCGTTGGAGATCGCCAGGGACAAGGGCGCCAGGCGCGCGGTGCTGCTGCCGGTCAGCGCGCCGTTCCACTGCCCGCTGATGGCGCCGGCGGCGGAGGTGATGGCCGAGGCCCTGGGAAAGACGGCGATCAACGCGCCGACGCCGGTGCTGGTGGCCAACGTCACCGCCGAATCGGTGGCCGATCCCGACACCATTCGCCGGCTCCTCGTAGAGCAGGTGACCGGCGCAGTGCGCTGGCGCGAGAGCGTGCTCTATATGAAGGACGAAGGCGTGGACCGGCTGGTGGAGGCGGGCGCCGGCAAGGTGTTGTCGGGGCTTGCCCGGCGCATCGACCGGGACCTCAACGGCAGCGCCATCAACACGCCACAGGACGTCGAGGATTTCCTCAAATCGGTATAAACGCATCCGGGACTTGTTGTTCCCAGGCCAAGCGGCTAAGGATCGGTTAATCATTATGGTTTAGGGACGGGTCCCATGTTCGATCTGACTGGAAAGAACGCGCTGGTGACCGGCGCCTCGGGCGGCATCGGCAGCGCCATCGCAAAAGCCCTGCACGCGCAGGGCGCCGCGGTGGCCCTGTCCGGCACGCGCGAGGACGCGCTGAAGGCGCTGGCCGGCGAGCTCGGCGCGCGCGCCCACGTGACGCCTGCCGATCTGGGCGAACCCGGCGCGGCGGACCGGCTGGCGAAGGATGCCGAAGCCGCGATGGGTTCCGTCGATATCGTGGTGAACAATGCCGGGCTGACCCGCGACAACCTTGCGATGCGCCTCAAGGACGAGGATTGGCAGATCGTTCTGAACGTCAATTTGACCGCGGCGTTTCGGCTGTCGCGCGCGGTGCTGCGCGGCATGATGAAGGCCCGCTGGGGCCGCATCATCGGAATCACCTCGGTGGTCGGCGTCACCGGCAATGCCGGCCAGGCCAACTATGCCGCCTCGAAGGCCGGCATGATCGGCATGTCGAAATCCCTGGCCCAGGAGGTCGCGAGCCGCGGCATTACGGTCAACTGCGTCGCACCCGGCTTTATCGCCACGGCGATGACCGGCGCGCTGAGCGAAGACCAGCAGGCGAAAATATCTTCGTCGATCCCCGCGGGCCGTATGGGCGAGGTCGACGAAATCGCCGCCGGGGTGATCTATCTGGCCAGCGGCGAGGCCGCCTACGTGACCGGCCAGACCTTGCACATCAATGGCGGAATGGCAATGATATGACCGGCGTGCGGACGCGGCTGCGGCGCGCTGGCAAGGACCATCTAAGTATGGTACGAAACGCGGCCTTTTCTTTGGGGGGACTTGCGGCACGGCCCGGGTTGGGGATATGCAGCAGGATCCGGTTTGTGACACTTTATCTGTAAGAGGTTTGAAAGCATGAGTGACATCGCAGAGCGCGTTAAGAAGATCGTTGTCGAGCATCTCGGGGTCGACGAGGGCAAGGTGACCGAAGGCGCCAGCTTCATCGACGATCTGGGCGCGGACAGTCTGGATACCGTTGAGCTCGTCATGGCGTTCGAAGAAGAGTTCGGCTGCGAGATTCCCGATGACGCCGCCGAGAAGATCCTGACCGTCAAGGATGCGATCAGCTTTATCGAGGAAAACAGCTGAATCGCCTGCCGGTAAACACCTCAGCCCCTCCGGAGTAGGCCTATGAGACGCGTCGTCGTCACCGGGCTCGGAATCGTGAGCCCGCTGGGGGTCGGAGTCGACCATGTCTGGGCCCGGCTGACCGCCGGCGAGTCCGGCATCGTCGCCATCGACCGCTTCGACGCCTCCGCGATGCCGTCGCGGATCGCCGGGCAGCTTCCGCCCGGCGGCAAGGCGGACGGAAACTGGAATGCCGACGACTGGATCCTGCCCAAGGACCAGCGCAAGATGGACCCGTTTATCGCCTATGGCATCGCCGCCGCGGAAATGGCGCTGGACGATGCCGGCTGGCACCCGGAAAGCGAGTCCGACCGGCACCGGACCGGAGTCCTGATCGGCTCCGGAATCGGCGGACTGCCGGGCATCTCGGAAGGCTCGGTCACGTTGCACGAGCGGGGTCCGCGGCGCATCAGCCCGTTCTTCATCCCGGCGAACCTCATCAACCTGGTGTCCGGGCACGTGTCGATCCGCCACGGGCTGGCCGGTCCCAATCATGCGGTCGTTACGGCCTGCGCGAGCGGTACGCACGCAATCGGTGATGCCGCGCGACTCATCATGTGGGAAGATGCGGAAGTGATGGTTGCGGGCGGCGCCGAAGCGGCGATCTGCGCGATCGGCATCGCCGGATTCTGTGCGGCCAAGGCGCTGTCTTCCGGCTACAACGATACGCCCGAGAAGGCCTCGCGGCCCTGGGATGTGGGGCGCGACGGGTTCGTTATGGGCGAAGGGGCCGGCATCGTGATCCTCGAAGAGCTTGAGCACGCAAGAAAGCGCGGCGCCAGGATCTATTGCGAGGTTACCGGCTACGGCTTGTCCGGCGATGCCTACCATGTGACGAGCCCGCCGGAGGACGGCAGCGGAGGATATCGCGCGATGCAGGCTGCCCTGAAACGGGCCGGCGCCAGTCCCGAGGACATCGACTATGTCAACGCGCACGGAACCTCGACACCGGTTGGCGACGAAATCGAGCTGAGGGCTGTCAAGCGGCTGTTTGGCGACGCCGCCTACAAACTCTCGATGTCGTCGACGAAATCGGCGATCGGGCATCTTCTGGGTGCGGCGGGCGCGGTCGAGGCGATATTCGCGATCAAGGCGCTGGAGACCGGAATCGTGCCGCCGACGCTCAATCTGGAAAACCCGTCGGAGGGCTGCGATATCGATCTGGTGCCCCTCAAGGCCAGGGAACGGCGGGTCAGGACGGCGTTGTCGAACTCGTTCGGTTTCGGCGGCACCAACGCATCCCTGATCGTATCGGCGCTCGACTGAGGAGGCGGCCACGGGCCGCGTGCACCGCGACGTGCCTGCATTTCTGAAATCCAAGATTTTCATTGCCGTCGCCGCCGTGGCGTTTGCTGCCGTGGCCGCGACCGCGGGCACCGTCGGTTGGGGGCTTCAGCAAATCGAAGCGCCCGGACCGCTGGCTGAGAACCGGGTCCACATCGTGCCGAGCGGGGCCGGGGTCAACCGGATCGCCGCGGACCTCGAAGAGACCGGGGTTATCGCCAGCAGCCTGCTGTTCCGGCTCTACGTGCGCTACCGCAATGCCGACATGAAACTGCGCGCCGGCGAGTATGAATTCCGACCCGGCGCCAGCATGGCGCAGATTCTCGACCTGCTGGTCGCGGGAAAGACGGTCCTGCACCGGGTGACCGTTCCGGAGGGTCTGACGAGCTACGAGGCGATCGCGCTGCTCAACGCGGCGAACCCGTTGACCGGCATGGCCGGGATTCCCGCCGAGGGCTCGATCCTGCCGGAAACCTACGCGTTCACCCGCGACCAGGACCGGACGGAGATCGTTGCGCATATGCAGCAGGCGATGACGGACACGCTGGCGGAGCTGTGGGAGAACCGCGCCGACGACCTGCCGATCAAGACCCCGGAGGAGGCTGTCATCCTGGCCTCGATCGTCGAAAAGGAAACCGGCATCGCGGAAGAACGGCCCCGCGTCGCGGCGGTCTTCGTCAACCGCCTGCGCAAGCGCATGAGGCTGCAGTCCGACCCGACGGTGATCTATGTGCTGAGCGAAGGCAAGGGACGGCTCGACCGCGAACTGCTGCTCAAGGACCTCGAAATCGAGAGCCCGTACAACACCTATCGGGTCGGCGGCCTGCCGCCGGGCCCGATCTGCAATCCCGGCCGCGCATCGCTGGCGGCGGTACTGAACCCCATCGAATCGAAAGAGCTCTATTTCGTCGCCGACGGCACCGGCGGCCACGCCTTCGCCAAGACCCTCGCCGAGCACGAGCGCAACGTTCGCAACTGGCGCAAGATCAGGAGAGAGCAGCGCCGCAAGGAACGGCAACAGCAACAGCAGTAATTAATTAGTAACAAAATTGTGGCTGATTGCTGAGGTGCCGACGGATCCTCAAACAGGAGTGAACAATGCGGCGCCTGGCGGTTGTCTATCTCTTCTTCTTCGTCACGGCCTGTGCCACCGACAAATTCGATGGCGTGAGCCGAAGCTACGAATTCACCCCGGACACCAAGAAAGGCATTGTGTTCTTCTCGACCAGTTTCAAGAGCGAGCCGAGTACTCTGGACTGCGGGTCGCCGAAAGCCGGCATACGTCTTGCGCGGGCAGAGGGCATCAATAGCTGGAATATCCGCCTGTACTATTCGCGCTCGGAGCCGTTTTTCGAGGAGCCGTTTTTTGGGGACCCCCACGGGTATTTCGTGGCCCGGGCCCTTTCGGAAGGCGAGTACGTGTTCACGGACTTGCATTACGGCTATTTCGAAGCGAAGGAGCCAGTCGGTATACGATTCCGGGTGACGGCCGGAGAGATTCATTATCTCGGACAAATCAACGTGACCACAGAACTGGGCTGCCTGTCCTACGATATTACAGTGAAGGACCGGCGGGACCGGGACGTGCTGATCTTCGCGCGGGAAATGGAGAATTTCGGTCCCGACTCCGTCAAATACCAGATTCTGAAGCCTTGAGGTTGGCATTGCACGGCCGTCTTGTCCCGCTGGACGGCAAACCAGGAGGGAACGACGCAACGCGCGACGATTCCATCGACTGTCAAATCCTGCGGTGGTGAAGCCCGCGGTCCTCGTGAACCGCCGGGCAAAGTTGAACTTTCTCCTTCCACCATGCGGCGAAATGTGTATATTGCGCCGCTTCATCGCTCCTTGCCGATCCCGGGTTGACGGGGCCGGCTAGGTCCGGGCCGCTCGGTCGCAGACAGGCTGCGCCGACGCCGGATCGCAATCAGCCAAAGGGAGTCACGCGACTTATGCCACACTATGAGAATGTCTTCATTACCCGGCAGGAAGTGTCCGCCGCGCAGGTCGATGGCCTGGCCGACGGGTTTGCCGAGGTGATCAGCGGTGCCGGCGGGACGATTCACCGCCGCGAGTACTGGGGCCTGAAGACCCTGGCCTACCGGATCAAGAAGAACCGGAAGGGCCATTACGTTCTGTTCAATATCGAGGCCGAGTCGGGTGCGGTGCAGGAGATGGAGCGCCAGATGCGCCTCAACGAGGATGTCCTGCGTCATCTGACCGTACGACTCGAAGCGGCTCCCGAAGGACCGTCGGTGGTCCTGCAGGGACGCGGCGACCGCGAACGCGCGCGGCGCGACGACGACGACCGGCCGCCCCGCTCCGACAGATCCGGTCGGGACGGCAAAGATCGGGAAGGAGACAAGAAATGAGCGCCGATATCCCCGCACCGCATGCCGCCGGTGGCGGACGACGCCCGTTCTTCCGGCGCCGCAAGACTTGCCCGTTCACCGGGCCGAACGCGCCGGTGATCGACTACAAGGACGTGAAACTCCTGCTGCGTTTCACGTCGGAACGCGGAAAGATCGTTCCCAGCCGCATAACCGCCGTATCGACGAAAAAGCAGCGTGAGCTGTCGCGCGCCATCAAGCGGGCGCGATTCCTGGGCCTGCTGCCCTACATCGTTCGGTAACGGCAATCGGGACCCGCGGCCGAGGCCGCGGAACGTAGCTCATGCATCGCTTCTGGCTCTTGGCCGGCGCCGCCGGGCTGGTCAGCGCGTCGGCGTTCCGGATCGGCGTCGTGGCCGGTCTTGGCGGCTCCTATCCGGGCTTCATGCTGGTCTATCTGTCGCCGGCCCCGCTCTTTGCGGCCGCGCTCGGCCTGGGCGGGTCCGCAAGTATCGTTGCGGCCGCTGCCGGCGCGGTTCCGGTGGTTTTGACCGGGGGCATCCCGGCCGGCCTCGGCTATGCCGCACTTGCGGCGGTGCCGGCCGCGATTCTCGGCCGGCAGGCAATGCTGTCGCGCAGCAATGCGGAGGGCGGGGTCGAGTGGTATCCGCCGGGCGCCCTGGCAGGTTGGCTCTGCGGGATCGGGGCGGTGGCCTTCACCCTGCTTTGCGCGCTGCTGGCCTCCGAGCCGGCCGGCCTTTCCGGTACGGTCCACGAAATGCTGACGGAGCTGGCCGGCCGGATGCAGTTCGCGGAGGACGATCGCCAGCTGTTTATCGGGATTCTGCACCCGGTTCTCCCCGGCACCGCGGTTGCGTTCCTGATGCTGGTGCAGGTCGTCAATGGCGCCCTGGCGCAGTGGCTGCTTTCGGTGGCGAACCGGGCCATCCGGCCGGCGCCGGATTTCGGCGCGCTCGAGCTGCCGGGGTGGATCGCGACCGCCGGCGCAGCGGCGGCGCTGGCCGCGGTCGTCCTGGGCGGCGAATTCGGATATTTCGCGCGCAACCTGGTGATCGTCGCGGCGGTGCCTTTCTTCCTGCAAGGCCTTTCGGTCGTGCACGTGCTGGCGCGCAGGACCGGGGGCGGCGCCATGATACTGGCGGTGTTCTACGTGACGCTGATCGTTCTCGGATGGGTCGCCGTAGTGCTGGTGCTTCTGGGTCTCGTCGAACAGATCGTCGGGCTGCGCCGGCGCATGAACAGTGTGAACAGGACATAGCGCGGGATTGCGTTATCGCGCGTTTGCCGTTAAACGATGGACCGAATTGGCTCCCGCGGGAGCACAGGAGGATTGGAAAATGGACGTTATTTTGCTCGAGCGCGTCGAAAAACTGGGTCAGATGGGTGATATCGTGACCGTCAAACCCGGTTACGCGCGCAATTTCCTGCTGCCGCGCAAGAAGGCGCTGCGGGCAACGACGAACAATGTGGCGCTCTTCGAGGGCCAGAAGACGCAGCTCGAGGCCGAGAACCTGAAGCGCCGCGAAGAGGCCGAGAAGATCGCGGCCAAGCTAGACGGTATGAAGGTGATGATGATCCGCAGCGCCGGCGACAACGGCCAGCTGTATGGATCCGTGACGGCCCGCGACATCGCCACGGGGGTGACCGACGGCGGCGTGACCATCGATCGCAGCCAGGTCATGATGGATCATCCGATCAAGGCGCTCGGCCTGCACGACATGCGCGTCGCGCTGCACCCGGAAGTCAATGTTACCGTCACCATCAACGTCGCCCGTACCGAAGAAGAGGCGGCCCGTCAGGCCGAGACCGGCCGCGCCGTGACCACCGCCGATGAAGAGGAGGAGGCCGCGGCGGCCGAGGCCGCGGCAGCAGCCGCCGCAACGCTGTTCGAAACCCCGCCGGCCGAGGATCTCACCGAGACCCTGACCGAGGCGGCGGAACAGGAGGAGGTGTCCACCGAGGCCTCGCCGGACGCCGGGGATGCCGAGTCGGACGCCGCCGAAAGCGAGACGCCGGAAGCCGACGAGTCGGACGAGGCCGGGAACAAGACCTGAACCCCGGGCGCGACGCCGCTTTGGGGAGTTATCCCCGATATCCTTCTATTGCATGTTCATTGAACGGTTACGCCCGCCGCGAGGCGGGTGTAGTCTTCCGGACCATGACACCAACAGTACCCGACAACACCGTCACGCCGCTGCGCGGCGAGGACGGTGAAGGCCTCGCCTATCGCACGCCGCCGCATAGCGCCGAAATCGAGGCGGCACTGCTCGGCGCCCTTCTGACCAACAATCGCGCCTTCGAAAAGGTCTCGGAAATCCTCGAGCCCGGGCATTTCTTTGAGCCTGTGCACGGCCGCATTTACGAGGCCGCGGCGCGGCTGATCGAGCGCGGCCAGGTGGCGGGCCCGCTGACGCTCAGGCATTTCTTCGAAAAGGACGAGGGGCTGGCCCAGGTCGGCGGCGGCCAGTACCTGTTCGACCTCGCAGCTTCGGTGGTCAGCGTCGTCAACGTCGTCGATTATGCCCGCACGATCCACGACATGTACCTGCGCCGCCAGCTGATCGGGCTGGGCGAGGACGTCGTCAACGAGGCCTACAGCCACGAGATCGACAAGGCGGCGACGGACCAGATCGAGGACGCGGAACAGCGGCTCTACGACCTTGCCACCGTCGGCGAGACCGAACGCGGCATCGTTTCGCTGAAGCACGCCTCCCTTGTCGCCGTGGAAGAGGCGGAACAGGCCTTCAAGAGGGAAGGCCACGTGGTCGGCGTGACGACGGGGCTCAAGGATATCGACCGGCGGCTCGGCGGCCTGCACGGATCCGACCTGATCATCCTGGCGGGCCGCCCGTCGATGGGCAAGACGGCGCTCGCCACGAACATCGCCTACAACGCGGCGCGGGCGAACAGGCCCGCCGAAGGGGATGGCGGCCAGGAGGGGACGCACCGCGTGCTGTTCTTCTCGCTGGAAATGTCTTCCGAACAACTGGCGGCGCGGATTCTCTCTCAGGAATCGGGCATCCCGTCGGACAAGATCCGGCGCGGCGAGGTCAGCAACGACGAATTCCAGGCCTTCGCCGTCGCGAGCCAGGAGATGAGCCGGGTTTCGCTGTTTATCGACGACACCCCGGCGATCACCATCTCGACCATGCGCACACGGGCGCGGCGGCTGAAACGCCAGAGCGGGCTGGACCTGATCGTCGTCGACTACCTGCAACTGCTGCAGCCCTCGTCCAGCCGGCGCAGCGAGAACCGCGTGCAGGAAATCTCCGAGATCACCCGCGGACTGAAGACCCTGGCCAAGGAACTGTCGGTTCCGGTGCTTGCGCTCTCGCAGCTGAGCCGGGCCGTCGAGCAGCGCGAGGACAAGCGCCCACAACTGTCCGACCTGCGCGAGTCGGGCTCAATCGAGCAGGACGCGGACGTCGTCATGTTCATCTTCCGCGAGGAGTATTACCTGGAAAAGGCCGAACCGATTCGCGGTGTCGACGATAAGACGGACAAGTTCGAGGATCGCCACGCCAACTGGCAGGAACGCATGGCCGATGCCCGCAACACCGCCAGCGTGATCATCGCCAAGCAGCGCCACGGCCCGGTCGGGTCCATCAGCCTGTTCTTCGATGGCAGCCTGACGAAATTCGCGGATCTGGACCGGCACCACGGCGGCGACGACGGGTTCTGATGGGTGGCGATAAGCAGGCTGGGGCGCGTCAATGACGGACTCGCCGGCGGGCCTTTTGACCATCGACCTCGGCGCGATCGCGGCGAACTACCGGCTGCTTGCGGAAAAGGCGGCGCCGGCCGAAGCTGCCGCGGCGGTCAAGGCCGACGGCTATGGGCTCGGGCTGGAGCCTGTGGTCCGCATATTGGCGAATCAAGGCTGCCGCACATTCTTCGTCGCCACGATCGAGGAAGGGGTCGAGCTGCGCGCGCTGCTCCCGGACGCCGGAATCTGCGTTCTCAACGGGATGATCGCGGGGGCGCCCGCCGATTTCAAAGCGCAACGCCTGGTCCCGGTGCTCAACGATCTGGGGCAGGTCGACGCATGGCGCCGCTGGAGTCGCGACAATGGTCCTGCGCCGGCGGCGCTGCATCTCGATACCGGCATGGCGCGGCTTGGCCTGCCGCCGGCGGAAACGGACATCCTGGCCGACGACCCGGCACAGCTGGACGGCGTCCAGCTGGCGCTGATCATGAGCCACCTTGCCTGCGCCGACGCGCCCGACGATCCGCTGAACCGGCAACAGCGCGATGCCTTCGCGGCGGCGCTTGCCCGCCTGCCCTCCGCACCGGCCAGTCTTGCCGCCTCTTCGGGGATATTCCTGGGGCCGGAATACCATTTCGATATGGTCCGTCCCGGCGTCTGCCTGCATGGCGTGAACCCGCGGCCGGGACAGCCGAATCCGATGGCGCCGGTCGTTCGGCTGCAGGCGAAAATCCTTCAAATCCGGGACGTTGACACCCCCCAGACCGTTGGATATGGTGCGACCCACCGCTTCGCCGGGCCCACCCGCGTGGCGACCGTGGCGGCGGGTTATGCGGACGGGTATCCGAGGAGTCTGAGTGGGCGCGGCACCGCCCGTTTCCGCGGCATACCCGTCCCCGTCATCGGCCGCGTGTCGATGGACCTGATTACTCTTGATGTGACGCGGGCACCGGAGGCCAGACCCGGCGACATGGTGGATCTGATCGGACCGCATCACGATGTGGACGCGCTGGCGGCAGAGGCCGGCACGATCGGCTATGAAATCCTCACCGGCCTGGGCCGCCGCTACGCGCGACGCTACGTGAACGGCGGAGACCGCGCGTGAACGTCCTGCAGCCGATCGGCAGGGCCTTCTGGGGCTTTCTCGAATCGACCGGACGGCTGGCCCTGTTCGCCATCGTTTCGGTTTCGCACTGCGTCCGGCCGCCGATCTACCCGCGGCTCATCGGCCGGCAGCTGATCGACATCGGATATTACTCGCTGCCGGTCGTCGGCCTGACGACGCTCTTTTCCGGGATGGTTCTGGCCCTGCAAAGCTACGCGGGCCTGGATCGCGCCGTGGCCGAGGGCGTGATCCCGCGGATCGTCGTACAGTCGATGACCCGCGAACTCAGTCCGGTCCTGTCGGGCCTGATGGTCGCGGGGCGCATCGGCGCGGCCATGGCCGCGGAAATCGGCACCATGCGCGTGACCGAGCAGATCGACGCACTGACCACCCTGTCCACCAACCCGCACAAATACCTGATCGCGCCGCGCCTCATCGCGGGTTTGACGATGCTGCCGCTGCTGGTTCTGGTCGGCGACACCATCGGCGTATTCGGCGGCTATCTCGTCAGCGTGTACAAGCTCGGTTTCAACCCGGCGATCTTCCTGAAGTTCACCTGGGAGAACGTCGCGTTTCTCGATGTCTGGTCCGGCGTGGTGAAAGCGGCCTGTTTCGGATTCATCGTCGCGTTGCTGGGCTGTTACAACGGCTACCACAGCCGCGGCGGCGCGCAGGGTGTCGGTGCGGCGACCACCAACGCCGTGGTGTCGGCCTCGATCCTGATCCTGGTGTCCAATTACCTCATCACCGAGATGTTCTTCGGCAAATGAGCGCACGCGAAACTCTCCCTCCCAAGATCCGCATCCGCAATCTGCACAAGCGGTTCGGCGGCAACGTGGTGCTCGACGGACTGGACCTGGATGTCGGCGTCGGCGAGTCGGTGCTGGTTATCGGCGGATCGGGCAGCGGGAAATCGGTGCTCCTGAAGTGCATTCTCGGTCTGCTGGAGCCCGAAGACGGTGTCATCGAGGTCGACGGGGAGCCGGTCATCGGCCTGCCGGCGGCGGAGCGCGAGATCATCAACCGGAAGTTCGGCATGCTGTTCCAGGGCGGCGCCCTGTTCGACAGCCTGAGGGTCTGGGAGAACGTCGCCTTCGGGCTTATCCAGGGCGAGAACATGGACCGGATGCAGGCGAAGGAAATCGCGATCGCCAAACTTGCCGCTGTCGGGATGTCGGCAAATGTGGGCGAGCTGTGGCCGGCCGAGTTGTCGGGCGGCATGAAGAAGCGCGTGGGCCTCGCCCGCGCCATCGCGACCGAACCCGAGGTCATCTTTTTCGACGAACCAACCACCGGGCTCGATCCGATCATGGCCGATGTCATCAACGACCTGATCGTAAAATGCGTGCGCGAACTGGGCGCGACCGCACTTTCGATCACTCACGACATGGCCAGTGCGCGAAAGATCGCCGATCGCATCGCTATGTTGTATAAGGGAGAAATCATCTGGAACGGTCCGACGAGCGAGATCGACCGTTCCGGAAACGATTTTGTCGACCAGTTCATCCATGGCCGGGCCGAGGGCCCGATCCGGATGGAGGTTCGCGCCCGTTGATCCGCATCGCCGAAGAACACGAAACGGACGCCTGAAGTGGCCCGCAAGAACACGCGATATGTCTGCCAGTCCTGCGGCGCGGTTCACCCCCGCTGGAGCGGCCGCTGCGACGCCTGCGGCGAATGGAACAGCATCGTCGAGGAAATCGCCGATTCGGCCCCGATCGGCGGCAAGGCCGGCAAGGGTGGCAAGGGCGGCGGCAACGCCCGGCGCCTGGCGCTGGTGGCGCTGGACGGCGAGACCGGACAGGTCGCACGACGCCGCACCGGCATCGCCGAATTCGACCGCGTTTCCGGCGGCGGGCTGGTGCCGGGTTCGGCGCTCCTGGTCGGCGGCGACCCCGGAATCGGCAAGTCGACGCTGCTGCTGCAGGTCGCGGCCGCGCTCGGCGCCGAGACCCGCGTGGCCTATGTTACCGGCGAGGAATCGGTCGACCAGGTGCGCATGCGGGCGGAACGGCTGGGCGTCGCCAAGGCGCCGGTCGGGCTGGCCGCGGCAACCGACCTGACCACCATCCTGTCGACCCTGAACGGCCCCGACGCCCCCGAAATCGTGGTCATCGATTCGATTCAGACCATGTATATCGACGCCCTCGACTCGGCGCCGGGGACCGTTGCCCAGGTCCGGGCCTGTGCGCAGGAGCTGATCCGCGCCGCCAAGCGGCGGGGGTTTGCCGTTCTGCTGGTCGGCCATGTCACCAAGGAGGGCACGATCGCGGGGCCCCGGGTGCTCGAACATATGGTCGACACCGTGCTCTATTTCGAAGGCGAGCGCGGCCACCAGTTCCGTATCCTGCGTGCGGTCAAAAACCGCTTCGGGCCGACCGACGAGATCGGCGTCTTCGAGATGACCGGCAAGGGGCTTGCCGAAGTGCCGAACCCCTCGCGGCTTTTCCTCTCGGAGCGGGACGAGCCGGTCTCGGGTGCGGTGGTGTTTGCCGGGCTGGAGGGCTCGCGGCCGGTGCTGGTGGAAATCCAGGCGCTGGTCGCCCCGTCGCCGCTGGGCACGCCGCGGCGCGCGGTGATCGGATGGGATGGCGGCCGCCTGGCCATGGTGCTCGCGGTGCTCGAGGCGAGAGCCGGGATTCATTTCTCCAGCAATGACGTATACCTGAACGTGGCCGGCGGATTGCGGATTTCGGAGCCCGCCGCCGACCTGGCGGTGGCGGCGGCGCTGATCTCTTCATTGACCGGCCGCCCGGCGCCCCAGGACAGCGTGGTGTTCGGCGAGATCGGCCTGTCCGGGGAAGTGCGCCCGGTGGCCCAGACCGAAGCGCGGTTGAAGGAAGCGGCCAAACTGGGCTTTTCGCGCGCCCTCGCACCGCGGCTCGGGCGCAACGCCGGCGGCGCCGGAGCGCTGCAGGTTCGCGGTATCGGCGACATCGCCGACCTGGTCATGATATTCGGGGACAAGGCCCCTGCGGCACGGGCCGCCCTGCTCGGGGGAGCCGAAGCGTGATTGCCGATATCGTAGTCGCAGGCGTACTGCTGATATCCGGGGTCCTCGCGTTCTCCATGGGCCTGGTCAAGTTCCTGTTGCTGATCATCAGCTGGGGCGGCGCCGCGCTCACGGCGTTTTACAGCTTTCCCCATCTGAGCCCGTATCTGGAGGGCCTGATCGACTCCACCCTGATTCGTGACGGTGTCGCCGCCACCGCCGTATTCGTGCTGACCCTGGTCCTCCTGACGATCGTCACCCACATGATCTCAAGCCGCGTCCGCGGCAGCGTACTCGGCCATCTGGACCGGGCGCTCGGATTCGCTTTCGGCCTGGCCCTGGGTGTCGTACTGGTTTCGCTGATCTATATCGGCGCAACGCTGTTCTGGGATGAGGATGACTTTCCCGAGCAGATTGCCGACGCCAAGACACTGCCATTGATCAGGTCGGGGGCCAACGCCCTGGTGCGGCTGCTGCCGGCCGGCGCGTTGACGGGGGTCGAGCCGCACCGGAACGGGATTGACGACGCCGTGGAGGGTGTCGAAGACGCGGTCAAGGGACTTGCGACGGACAAGCTGGACGCGATCGGCGAGACGCTCGAATCGATCGAGGCCGAGGACCGTCTGCGCAAGCTCACGCAACCCCTGCCGCCCGAAAGCACGGAACCGCCCGAAGACGAACCGGAGGCGGAGCCGGGCTATGGCGACGAAGAGCGCAGTGACATGCAACGCCTGATCGAAGGCAATCAGTGATGGGAACGCCCGCCGTGACATCGACCACCAATCCCTACGACGACGACCACCTGCGCGAGGAATGCGCGGTTTTCGGCATCTACGGCCATCCCGACGCCGGTGCGCACGCCGCGCTTGGCCTCCACGCGCTGCAGCACCGCGGGCAGGAGGCCGCCGGCATCGTCGCCTTCGACGGCAGACAGTTCAACGCCCATCGCGGGGTCGGCCTGGTCGGCGAGATATTCGCCAACAGCAGCGTCATCGGGCAGCTCAAAGGCACCGCCGCGGTCGGGCACAACCGCTACTCGACGACCGGCGAGCCGCTGCTGCGCAACGTGCAGCCGCTGTTTGCGGAGTTCGAGTTCGGCGGCATCGCGGTCGCCCACAACGGCAATCTGACCAATGCCCGCACGCTGCGCCAGGACCTGATCCGCCACGGCTCGATCTTCCAGTCGACGACCGATACCGAGGTTCTCAATCATCTGATCGCAACCGGCCATGGCGGCATGCTGGACCGGGTCAAGGCGGCGCTGCGGCAGGTCGAGGGCGCGTATTCGCTGATCCTGCTGACCAAGGAAGGGCTGATCGGCGTGCGCGACCAGCTGGGCGTGCGCCCGCTGCAGCTCGGCCGGCTGGACGACGCCTGGATCCTTGCCTCCGAGAGCTGCGCCTTCGATATCATCGGCGCGGAGTTCGTACGCGACATCGAGCCGGGCGAACTGGTGCTGATCGACGACACCGGCGTGCACAGCCACCGCCACGGCCTGCGCAGCAGGCCACGGTTCTGCATCTTCGAGTACATCTACTTCGCGCGGCCGGACAGCCGGGTCGAGGGCAAGTCGGTCTACGCGGTGCGCAAGAGTATCGGTGCCGAACTCGCCCGCGAATCGCATGTCGAGGCCGACGTCGTTATCCCGGTGCCGGATTCGGGAGTTCCGGCGGCGCTGGGCTATGCCCAGCAGTCCGGCATTCCCTTCGAGCTCGGCATCATTCGCAACCACTATGTGGGCCGCACCTTTATCGAGCCGACCGATGAAATCCGCCATCTCGGGGTCAAGCTGAAGCACAATGCGAACGCCGCGTTTATCGAAGGCAAGCGGGTGATCCTCGTCGACGATTCCATCGTGCGCGGAACGACCTCGAAGAAGATCGTCGAGATGGTGCGCGGCGCCGGCGCGACCGAGGTCCACATGCGGGTTTCCAGCCCGCCGACCACCCATTCCTGCTTCTATGGCGTCGATACGCCGGAGCGCGACAAACTCCTCGCGGCACAGCTGGAGGTCGACGGAATCCGTGTTGAAATCGGCGCCGACAGCCTCGCCTACCTGTCGCTGGACGGTCTCTACCGGGCGGTGGGCGAGGACGGGCGGACCGGTGAAGCGCCGCAGTATTGCGACGCCTGCTTCTCCGGCGAGTACCCGATCGCGCTGACCGACCAGCTGGGCGGCAATGACGGGGTCCAGCTCTCCCTGCTGGCGGAGCTTGGCTGATGGCGGAGGGGGGCCGGCTCGCGGGCCGGATCGCGGTGATTACCGGGGCGAGCCGCGGCATCGGCGCCGCGGTGGCCCGGCTGTTCGCCGCCGAAGGCGCGCATATCGTGGCGGTCGCGCGCACCGTCGGCGGGCTCGAGGAACTGGACGACGCGATCAGGGCGGCCGGCGGGACGGCGACGCTGGTGCCGCAGGACCTCACCGATTTCGACGCCATCGACAAGCTCGGCGCGGCGCTGCACGAACGCTACGGCAGGCTCGACGTCCTGGTCGGCAACGCCGGCGTGCTCGGCGGTCTCACGCCGGTCGGCCATATCGAGCCGAAGGTCTGGGACGAGGCCCTGGCGATCAACCTGACCGCCAATTACCGGCTGATCCGCAGCCTCGACCCGCTGTTGCGCCGGTCCGACGCGGGGCGGGCGATCTTCGTCTCCACCGGCGCGACGCGCGCGCCCCGCGCCTATTGGGGAACCTACGGCACGACCAAGATCGCGCTGGAATACCTTGTGCTGACCTGGGCCGCCGAAATCGCCAAGACCAATATCAAGGTCAATCTCGTCAACCCCGGCGCGACGCGCACCGGCATGCGCGCCGAAGCCATGCCGGGCGAGGACCCGGAGACCCTGCCCGCCCCGGAAGAGATCGCCCCGGTCTTCCTCGACCTCGCGGCCCCAGACTGCACGAGGCACGGTGAGATCGTCAACGCGCAGTAAGGCCCTGCCGGCCACCGGACGCCGGCCAGCGGGCTGGCTCCGGGAGAGGGCGGCGGATTTCCAATCCGACGCCCATGGCGCTGGCCGGCCCCCCCTGCCTTTCCCACAAGCAACCTGTCGTTGAGGCCCGCAGGATACTGCTGTTGCTCCAGAACCGGAACCGACGGCGCGGCGCGGCCTATTCCCGCGAATAGGTCCCGACCAGTTCCGCCCGGTCCAGCACATGCGCCTCCGCCGCTTCCGCAACATCCGCGAACGTCGCGTCCGCAGGCAGGTCGAGCCGCGCGACGTCGAGGGCAAGCAGGCGGAAATAGTAATGATGCACCCCGTGGCCGCGCGGCGGACAGGGCCCGCCATAGCCCGGGCGACCGAAATCGGTGACCGCCTGGCGGACGTCGCCGACGCGGGCGTCTTTCGGGTGGTCTTCCGCAGCCCGGTCGCATCCGCGCCGATGTCGTACGCCGCCCAATGGGTCCAGGTGCCGCCCGGCGCGTCGGGATCGTCGCACAAAAGCGCGAAGCTGCGGACGCCTTCCGGAGCACCGGCCCAGGCCAGCGGCGGCGAGATGTCCGCACCTTCGGGGCTCCTCAGCATGAGGCTCAAACGCTTGTGCCCTCATGCTGAGGAGGCGCGAAGCGCCGTCTCGAAGTATGAGGTCGCTCGGCGCCGGCGTCGAACAATCTTGAAAAGCTCTAGCACGTTGGACAAGCGCTCCCCCAACCGCCTTATTTTCGCTTCCGCGCCCGCCCCTCATACGGGTTCTTGCCCTTGCGCAGGTTTACGCGCAGCGGCACGCCGTCGAGGCCGAAATCCTCGCGCAGGCCGTTGACGAGGTAGCGGATATAGGAGTCCGCCAGGGCGTCCGGGCGCGAGGTCCAGATCGCGAAGGTCGGCGGGCGGGTCTTGATCTGGGTCATGTAGCGCAGCCGCACGCGGCGGCCGGCGGCGAGGGGCGGCGGATGCGCGTCGGTCATGAACGCCAGCCATTCGTTGAGCTTCGCCGTCGGCACCCGGCGGTTCCACACGTCGTAGACGCGAATGACCGCATGCATCAGTTTTTCGAGGTTGCGGCCCTCCAGGGCGGAGACGGTGACCACCGGCACGCCGCGCACCTGCGGCAGCGAGTCCGCGAGGCGTTCCTGCAGACCCCGGAGCGCCGCCTTCGGATCCCGTATCAGGTCCCACTTGTTGGCGGCGACGACCAGGGCCCTGCCCTCGTCGACCACCTGACGGGCGATCGTCAAATCCTGCTTCTCCAGCGGCGCCTCCGCATCCAGCAGCAGCACCACGACATGCGCATAACGGACCGCACGCATCGCATCGGATCCCGACAGTTTCTCAAGCTTTTCGGAAATCCGCGCCCGCCGCCGCAGGCCGGCGGTGTCGATCAGGCGGATCGGGTGGCCCCTGAACTGCCAGTCGACGGCGATCGAATCACGGGTGATGCCGGCCTCCGGCCCGGTCAGCAGCCGCTCGGCGCCGAGGAGACGGTTGACGAGGGTCGACTTGCCGACATTGGGCCGGCCGACGATGGCGAGCTGCAGCGGGCCGGCCTCCTCCGCGTCCCCGGCTTCGCTCAGGCCCGCGCGAGCTGCCGCGGACTGCCTCGCTTCCGCCTCGTCGGCGTGGGGCCGCAACGCGTCGAACAGATCGCCCATGCCCTCGCCATGCTCGGCGGAAACCGCGACGGGGTCGCCAAGGCCGAGCGCGAACGCCTCCGTCAGGCCGGCCACGCCGGCCCGGCCCTCGCATTTGTTGGCGACCACGATCACCGGGGTCGCGCCCTTGCGGAGCTGCGCGGCGAAATGCTCGTCGACCGGCGTGACGCCCGACCGCGCGTCGATCAGCAGCAGCGCCACGTCCGCGGCCGCCAGCGCCTGCAGCGTCTGGCGGCTCATGCGGCCGGCCAGGGTCTCCTCGGCGGCATCCTCCAGCCCCGCGGTGTCCAGGACCCGGAAGCTCATGTCGGCAATGCGGCCCTCGCCTTCGCGCCAGTCGCGGGTGACGCCCGGCGTGTCGTCGACCAGGGCCAGGCGTTTGCCCACCAGCCTGTTGAACAGGGTGGACTTTCCGACGTTCGGCCGGCCAACGATTGCGATGGTAAAGCTCATACCAGGAATCAGCGATATGCCAGCAGGTCCGCGTCCTGGGTCTGCAGGTACAGGGTGCCGTCGGCAACGGCGGCGGCCATCACCTCATCGGGCAGCTTGAAATTGTCGAGAACCTTGCCGTCCGACGGGTCGATGGCAAGGCCGCGTCCGTGGCCGCCGATGACCAGAAGCTGCCCGCCGACCGCCATCGGTCCGATCCAGTGTATCGGGTCGGCCAGCTTCTTCGGATTTTCGTACTTGTCGAGTTGCGCGATCCAACGGACTCGCCCGTCCCGCCGGCTGAGGCAAACGATTTGCGCGGCGTTGTTCAGCACGAAGATCCAGTCTCCGGCGAGCCACGGCGTACGCACACCGCCGATGTTGCGCTCCCAGGCACGCGCGCCGGTGCGCAGGTCGATCGCCACCATTCGTCCCGAGTGGCTGATCGCATACACGAGGTTGCCGTCGGTAACCGGCAGCGCCCGGATGTCGGCGAGGGTCGACGCCGTATCCACCCGCCGCACCGCCGCCAGGTTGTCCGACCATGTGGGCCGGCCGTTCACCGCACGAATCGCGAAGACCTCGCCCGATGAATACGGGACGATCACGGTGCCGTCCAGCCCGGCCGGCGCCGCGGAACCCAGGAGCGCCGTGGTCTCCGCGAAACCCGCATGGCGCCACTGCCGGTCGCCGGTGGCTGCATCCGTCGCGATCAGCTGGTTGTCGACGGTCACGACAAAAACCTGCCCTTCCATGACCAGGGGCGCGGCGCGAGCCGGCGCCGGCAGCGGCTTGGTCCACAGGAGCGTGCCGTCCTCGGCGTCGATGGCCGCCATGGCTCCGAATCCCGCACTGACATAAATGCGGCCCAGATCGTATGCGATGCCACCGCCGAACGTTTCACCGTCACGGTCCGGCACGGCCAACCGGGTTTGCCAGACCTGTTTTCCCTTTGCCGTGTCGTAGGCGGAGACCCGATACTTCGAGTCCATCGTGAAGACCTTGTCGCGCGCCACGACGGGCTCGCTCATGAGTGGCCGGTACCGGCCTGCACCCGATCCGATGCTGGAACGCCAGGCCGGCTTGGCAAGCGTCGTCGGTCCCGAGACGTGGCCAACCGCGTGAAGGGATCCGCCGCCAACCTGCGTCCAGGAAGCGTTCAGGTACGGCGGTGGCAGCACCACCGCCTGGTCGGAGATTCGGGGGTCCGGCGCCAGATCGCCTTCATAGAGCAGGATCGATACGCGCTCGCCGGGAAGCGGCGGCTCCTCGGCTTCGCCCATCCAGGTACCGCAGCCGGACAGCACCAGGAGACAAAAACCTGCCGCCACCAGGCCGCAACTGCGCCGGCGGGTCATCGCCCGATCACTCTGCGGGGCCAAGCGCGCGCAGCATTTCCGCGGCCCGTGCCCGCAGGCTTTCGGGCGTATCCAGATCATCCGCCAACGGCGCATAGATCCGCCGGGCGGCCTCGGTGTCGCCGACCGCAAGCGCCAGGACGGCGGTCAGTTCCAGGGCGGTAAACCGCCACGGATTTCCGTCCACGGTCAGCGGCGCCAGCCGCGCGGTCAGCGCCGCCGGGTCGCCCTCGGCAATCTGCATGCGTACCGAATACAGCGTGGCGAGATCCCGGAACATCGGCTCGACCGCCGTGTCCGACGCCAGCCGGTCGTAGGCCGCAACCGCCGAGTCCCGGTTGCCGGCATCGGCGCGGTATTTGGCCTCCCGGAAACGGGCCAGGGTCGCGTAGCCGGCCGGCGCATCCGCCGCCAGGGCCGCCATGATATCGGCCGCCTCCTGCGGCGAGGCGGCATTCTCCACCCGCGAGACGGCCCCGGCGAACCGGTCGCCCTGGGCCATCCGCTGCGACGTGTCGTACGCGCGCCAGGCCACGACCGCCGCCGTCGCCACGACGATTCCCACGGCGCCGGCGAGGACGAGCTTGCCGTATTTCTTCCAGACCTTTTCCCAGTCCTCGCGACGAAGTTCCTCGTCGACCTCGCGAATGATATCGCTCAACGCATTCCTCCAGGGCAATGAATGGCGGCTAACATAGCGATGCAAACCGGCGCTGGCAAAGGGGAAAACATGCTGAGCCTCATGTCGAACTTCCCGCACGGCGGGATGGCCACGGGGTCGGGCGGCGGATTAACAATCCGACGCCCATGGCGCCGTGCGGTTGGCGCGTGACGAGCCGGAAGCACCGATAATTGCGGCGTCCCATGTGTCGTTCCGGTCATCCGGACAAGGCGTACGCCCAGTAATCGTATGTGAACAGCAACAGGAAGACTGTCGCCTGAAAGGCAAGCCAGCCCAACATGATCCTGAAATGCCGTCCTTGTTCGGCCAGTTTGCCGACGCCGCGATAAGCCAGCAAGACGAGTGCAAAGATTGCGTAGGCCGGATTCGCCAGCAGCGATACGCCCAACACCACGCCCAGCGGGCCCGCAACGGTATGAACTATCGTATAGGACAGCATCTGGGGGCCGGAAGAGACGGTCAGAATAACGACCTCAAAAAAACACCTCCAGAAGTACCGGCGCGCTTAGCCCCAGCAAAACATAACCTACCTTGACCCAGGCTTTGAGGGGGCCGATTTCGGCAGGCGTGGCTGCAACCCGTTGCCGATCCTCGTCACACCGTCTCTTTCCACTTGATCGAGCAGCCCATGCTGGGAATCTGGTCCTTCGGGCCCTCGCCGGTGCGGGCGACCTGCAGCATCGCCTCGAACAGCTCGCGCCTGGCGCCGGGCGGCGCGACGTCACGGCGGCTCGCATCCAGCCGGCCGCGGTACTGCAGCTTGAGGTCGGCGTTGAATCCGAAGAAGTCGGGCGTGCAGACCGCGTCGTAGGCGCGCGCCACCGCCTGCGATTCGTCGTAAACGTAGGGGAACGGGTAGCCGTGCCGTTGCGCGAACAGTTTCATGTTCTCCGGCGAGTCCGCGGGATAGTTCTCGACATCGTTCGACATGATGCCGACGGCGGCGACACCGTGCCGTGCGAGTTCCACGCAGTCGCGCACGATGCGGTCGGCGACCGCCTTCACATAGGGGCAGTGATTGCTCAGGAACATCACCAGGGTGCCGTTCGGTCCGCGGACGTCCGACAGCCGGTAGGTCCTGCCGTCAATTCCCGGCAGCGCAAACTCCGGGGCCGGCCAGCCGAAATCGCAGATTGGGGGTTGTGCGGCCATTTGACGCCTCCTTAACGACCAGGGGTCCGGAACCCGGACCGGCAGGTAACTTTAAAGCATTCGGCCGCCCCGGCCCAGCCGTAAGAGGAGCGGCCGGCGGCCTCTCATACTTGCGCCCGGGCCGTCCTTGCGGCAAAATATCGAATCGAAAGTCCCGCCCGTTGGGGTGGGCGCCCTGGGCGTTTGGGGAGAATGCGTGTGACGCAACTCGATTCGGAGAACAGCGCCGATTCACATTTCGCCCGCCGGCCGGCGCTCCGTCGGCCGCGCGGGCCAGCTTCCGGGAGGGCCGCATCATGACCGAGATGCTGCGCCTTTCGGACTACCGCAAACAAAAGCACAAGCAGAAGATCTTCTTCGATCGGCAGGAGTTGCGCAAACTCCTCGATCTGTACAGCCGCCGCGTGGCGAGCGGCGAATGGAAGGATTACGCCATCGATCAGTACGGCCCGATGGCGGTATTCTCGATCTTCCGCCACAGCTTCGACCAGCCGCTTTTTGCGATCGCCAAGAAAGTTACCGGCAAGGGATGCGATTACGTCGTATTCAGCGGGCGCCGGCAGTTGAAGCATGGCAAGACGATCAGTGAGGCGCTGGCGGTACTGGAGGGGCAGCTGCGCCTCCTCTGACGACGTTCACTCCTCTGACGACGTTCATCCGTAATTTGGGCCCGGATAGGACCGCGGCCTGCCTCAAAGCGATTCGGCGCTTGAGTCTCCGGCGCGCGCAGGATATTGTGTTCTCCGGCAATCGCGCCACAATATGTATGCTATCCTTCGCTGTCCGCCGTATCGATTGGTCAGGCGCCGGGGATGGCGTCAACAGCGAGAGGATCCAAATGGAGTGGAGCGAAGAGCGCGTCGAAATGCTCAAGTCGCTGTGGTCGAAAGGCCGGACCGCAAGCCAGATCGCGGAGGAGCTCGGCGACGTAACCCGCAACGCGGTGATCGGAAAAGTGCATCGGTTGGGCCTGAAATCGCGGCCGTCGCCGATCCGGCGGGAGCGGGAGAGGAAGCGGCGGCCCGCGCTGGCGCCGAATCCGGTTGACGCCAGGCCGAGGGAAGTTTCCGGCCGCGAATGTCACTGGCCGATCGGCAATCCGCGGGAGCCGGGATTCCATTTCTGCGGTGCCCCGGCCGAGCCGGACCGTCCCTATTGCGCCGCGCACTGTGCGCTGGCCTACCGGCGGAGCGATAATTCGGCGGCCTGAGCGCCTGGTCGGGAAAGCCCGGGGCTGCCGTTATTCGATCAGGATTCGGCCGACCATGCCGAACGTGGCGTGCAACGGTACGTCGCATGATAAACGGTAGTCGCCGGGCGTCACCGGCACGAAATACAGTGTCTTCGTGTCCTGCGATCCCACGGCGATCGCCTCGAGCAGCGGAAGACTTGCCTCTCCGTCCGAAAACATCAGGCTCTTTGCCGCGATCGCGCGGAAAAAGCCCGGGGCCGCGAATCTGTGTGTCATCGACCCGGTATTCGTCAGCCTGAGCGCGTAGGGTTGTCCATTGCGAAACACAAGGGTCTCGGGCGAAAAACCGAACTCCGCCAGATCGACCTCGACCGTTTCGGCGTCAGCCCAGTCGGCGCCGTCGACGACTTCGCGGGCGCCCTCCGGGTAGCCGTCACCGGAAACACCGAACGAATCGTCGCTCGACGTGCAGGCCGAAACGATCATCGCGATCGCGGCCACCAGAACCCGGCTTTTACCGCGCATCACCTGCCTCCCGGACGGTTGGAGAAACACCGTATGAACGGAATCGCAGGAAATCAAGGCAACAGCACGCGACTGTCCGTGACACGGTTCGGCCCGTCCTAGTTGACGATCTGCCAGGATCCGTCGGGCTGGCGGCAGGCCCGGCCATAGACCTGCTCGGACTGGCCGCCGATCACGGCGGTGGTCTGGTACTCGCGGCAATACCGTCCTTCCTGGTCCTGGTAAGGCTGTTGCGGCGTGACCTGGTACTGCCCGTTGTTCTGCGGATTTTGCCAGACGATTGTCTGGCTCGGCGGCGCGTGTTCCAGAACCTGACCGATGCAGTTCTGGTCGACATCGTCCATCGAGCGGCCGATATGTCCGCCGATCAGCGCGCCGATAATGGTGCCGCCAATGACCGCCGCGGTCTTGCCGTGCCCCTTGCCAACCTGGTAACCGGCGACGCCGCCGGCCACCGCACCCAGCGCCTGGCCGAGATCTTCGCGCCAGCAGGTCTGTTGATAGACGCCATAGGGCGCATCGTACACGTAGTAGGTTCCGCGGCGCTTCTTGCGGTAGCCATGCGCCGGCGCCCAGGGCGGAGGCCCGCCCGGCGTCCAGGCCACGGGCGCATAATAGCCCTTCTTCGCCTGACCGGGCGGAATGCCGCCGTGGCCGGGCGGCACGCCCCCGTGGCCGGGCGGCACGGCGGGCTGATACGACGGTGGCGGTGCGGGCTGATAGACGGGTTGGGGCGGCGGGGCCGTCCCGACAACGCCCGCCGTGTGGCATCCGGCAAGCAGCACGGCCGCCAGCGCCATCAGGGATACAGTCCTCGGCATTTTCTCTCTCCGTTCAAGACATTCCAGAGAATATCGGATGACCGCGATCTGGACCGGGCGGGCGGCCCCCCCCGGATATCACCGCGCCAGCGCACTATCCGTTAAGTTCG